>JANXCQ010000006.1 GCA_025060195.1 Gemmatales bacterium
TTTGCCCTACGTCGCATATTGCACAAGGCGCAACTGGGCGGGGTGGATGCGTTGACCCGCTTTTACTTGCTCTGGCGTTGGACCTACAATCATGCACGGGTGCCGTTTGACGAAGCGCGGAAGCTGGCTGCGGGGGTGGGCGTGGAACTGACGGAGCATTGGCTGCCGGGCGGATTGGTCAAAAAGGACAAGGAATACGTTCGTGTGCTCGGCCCTCAGGAACGCGCCAAGGATAGCCGCTTCCAAAAGCAAGAGCGTTTCGAGACCATGGTGGATGCGTTGCATCGGGCGTGTATGCTGTGGGAGGAGAGTCGTCCCAAGGAACTGCGGGAGCATCTGGAGCAGACCTACGGGGCGAATGAAACCTTTTGGCAAGTGGCCCAGGCGGTGAGCGAGGTGCTACCGGAGGGCGACAAAGAAAAGCAGGTACTCCAAGGGTTACTGTATAGCCGCAAAACTCACAGCTTCGGCCAACAACCGCTCTTTAAGGAGGCGCGGGGATGAAGCCTTGGATTCAAGTGATAACGCCTCACAAAGACATTCGCACGGGCCGACTCGACGAAGGGGTATATGCTGCCGATTTGTCGGACGTGGTGGGCGACCGTGGCCCGCTGGAGTATCGCGACCCTCAGAGTTTTTTCCGTAAGACGTATCTGACCCAGGGTTTGGTCAAGTTGTTGTCGCTGGTCCTGGGTCGGCTGGCGGGGCAGAATGCGGGGGAAGCCGTCATTCAGATTCAGACCCCGTTCGGCGGCGGTAAAACCCACAGTTTGATCGCGTTGTATCACATGATCCGCTCGGGCAACGAACTGGGGGATGTGAGTCGGGAGATTCTTGCCAAAGCGGGGCTGACCGCGGTGCCGCAGGCCCAGGTGGTGACCTTTGTGGGCACCGCGGCCGATGCCCTCGGGGGAAGGACGCCCTGGGGCGAATTAGCTTGGCAATTGGGACGCTATGACGTCCTTCGAGAACACGATCAGAAGCGCCGCGCACCGGGGAAAAACCTGTTGTTCCAGTTGCTCGGTACCCAGCCGACGCTGATCCTGATGGACGAAATCGCCGAGTATGCGGTCAAAGCCCGCGACTTTCGCGATCAGTTGGTGGCGTTTTGCCAGGAGCTGACCGAGACGGTGAAAGTCTTGTCGCACTGTGTGCTCGTCGTCACGTTGCCTTCCAGTGCGCCGTATGGGGAAGAGGGCGAGCGTGCCCTGCATGAATTGCAAAAGGTATTCGGGCGTGTCGAAAACATCCAAACGCCCGTGGAGGGAGAGGAAATCTACGAGGTCATCCGTCGGCGGCTGTTTGAAGATAGCGGGGACGCTCAGGAAATCCGCCGCACCGCGGATGAGTTCTTCCAGATGTATCAGGAGCTGGGCGAGGATGTGCCGAAAGAGGTGCGCGAGCGTCCTTACCGCGATCGCATTCGCCGCGCCTATCCGTTCCATCCGGAGTTGATCGAAGTGCTGTTCGAGCGTTGGAGCACCTATCCGTCGTTTCAGCGCACCCGCGGCGTGTTGCGTTTGTTGGCACTGGTGGTGAGCGATCTGTATCGCAGCCACCATCAGGCTCCGTTGATCCTGCCGGCTCACCTGAATCTGGCGGATTCGGCGATTCGGGGGGAATTTTTGCGGCACGTGGGGAACGAGTATCAAGGGGTCATCGCCTCGGACATCTCGGATAATGGCCAGGCCAAGTCAGAACGAATTGACCAGGAAATGGGCTCGGAATATGCGAGCTATAACGTGGCTCGGGGTTTGGCGCGGGCCATCTTTTTTGCCTCCTTTAGCGGGGGTGAACGGCGAGGCGTGGGCATTCAGCGCTTGCGTTTGTCCTTGCTCCAACCGGGGCTGCCCCCGGCCATCGTCAGCGACGCCTTGCGGCGATTGGAAGAGGAGTTGTGGTACCTACATGTGGAGGGAGGCGTCTATTTGTTCTCCAGCCAACCGAACCTGAATCGCGTCATCGTAGAAAAAGAGGAGGCCATCAGACCGGAGGATATCACCCTGGAGATCCAAAAACGCCTGGACAAATTGGCGGGCAAGGAGTTTCGAGTATTCCTTTGGCCACGAGAATGGCAGGATATCCCGGACGATACCGAGTTAAAACTGGTGCTCCTGGGACCGGAGTACACGTTTCCCTCGGAGGAAACCAAGGCCTTTGTCCGCGAGTTGTTTAACAAGTGTGGGCAAAGTTTCCGCACCTATCGCAATACTTTGTTCGTGCTCGCCGCGGACGAGAGCGAGTGGGCCTCGGCCCGGCAGAAGGTCAAACGTTATCTGGCGTATCGAGGCATCCGCGAGGACAAGACTCTGTGGCGTCAGCTTTCGGAAGCGAACCAACAAACTCTAGAAACGAAGATCCGAGACGCCGACGACAGCATTGCCCATCCACTAATGAGTGCCTACCGCCACCTGGCCAAGGCTCATGAGAGTGAGATTGTTTGGCTCGACCTGGGTTTGCCTACGAGGGAAAAAGATTATTCGCTGGCACGGCGGGTGCGGGAATATTTGCAGAACGAAGACATCCTGCTCAATAAGATTTCCCCGCGGTATATCTTGGAAAAGGCCATGGCTCCCCACGAAACGCAGAAACGGGTGGATGAGATCTACGAGGCGTTTTTACGCTATCCCAGTTTGCCGGTGCTTGCCAGTAAACAAGTCTTACTTGACGCCCTTGCGCAGGGAGTTCGCGAGGGGATCCTTCAGGTGCAGATGGACGACCGCATTGTTTCCGGCGAGGAGTTGCCTCCATCCGAACTGAAGTCGGACGCGGTCGTCCTAAGAGAGGCGGAAGTCGCGCCACAACGGCCAGTTCAACTGAAGGAGTTCGTGCCGACCCAGATGCCTCCTCATAAAGTTGGGGGACCCCCTGTCCAGGCTCCTCCTGCTTCCGCTGGGGTAGCTACAGAATACAATCTGGAAGTGAACCTTCCTTGGGACAAGATTTCGGATTTCGTCCGAGGTGTGGTGAAACCGCTGCATGAGGGCGGTGCCGAGGTGGCGATTCGCATTGCTTTGACCGCTCGGAGTGAAGAGGGTATCAACCCGGCAACGCTTGAGCGCACAGTTCGCGAGACCTTACGGCAAATCGGCGCTCAAATCCTCAAAGACACACTACTGCCCCCTTACGATGCGAAGTAGCCTCAATGGCAATCTTGAGTGGGCGAGAGGGGCGAAGGATTAATTGCTGAGTAACAGGCGTTGGCGAGTATTACGGCGAGCGCTGCACCTCACGACCGCCCCAACCGTTCTGATACCGTGCCCTTACGGCGTGCCGCCTCACCTTTTTGCCTAAGTTAGGCACATTATGGTAAATCGTACTTCACTTATTTCCGTAGGTCTTTACGCATGCGAGTATACGGCCCGTGTTGAGTTCGCAGAGGCAAGGCCATGCGTGAATACGTGCCCTTGACTGAAGTGGAGCCTGCTACTGAGATGGGCACAGAGGTGGCACGCGTCGGCGTGCACAAAATATACGCCCAAAAACGACACTTAGTGGACAAGAATGAACCAATATAAGTTTGCGCTTGGAGAAATTGGCAACAGGAGGCCAGCTCGGAAAATACTAGTTTTTCTGAGCGATCGGGTGGCGCTCGTGCGAAGCTGCCCGGCCAGGATTCGAACCTGGACAAAGGGAACCAAAATCCCTTGTGCTACCATTTACACCACCGGGCAGCGTGGTTTCGGGCCTAGGATTCCATGCTATATCTCAGGGCCAGGACCTCCTCGGGGCGAAATCTGCGGCCGCTCACCCTGTCACAATTTTTCTACTAGCCATCAGGCCGATCCTAAGTTATCTTTCTGGCCGTCTGGCAAGCCTCGCCGGATCGCTCGGCTTCGTGATTATAACCAGGCTCCTCCGTTTGGGAAAGGGCCGTCCCTATACGCTTCACCGAACTCACTCTTCAGTCGCTGGTGGAATTCATGTAAGGCCCGCAGAGCCGACCCCCTGCGAAATGGAACCACAGCGCAAGTAACGAAGCTTGGCACGTTTCGACGGCCTACTCCTCAGCTGTTGAGGTAAGTAGCCTAGCAGCATAATCTCTGTCAGCCGGGAAATTACTACTCATTACCCCGCCCTACCCACTGCGCGACTAGCTCACTTGTTATTCCGCTAAGTCGAGTGGTTCGCTCCTTCTGACGAACGCCCGATCTCAGGTAACTGCGATGGCAACGACCGCGACTCCGCTGCCGAGGCTGCATGCTCGTGCGTTGACACTGACGCGTTTGGTGAATGTACGACGATATGCTCACGAAGCTTGAGCACGACTCCTTCCAGGTAACGACGTGTAGTGCGGTGGTCAGCCAACACATCGGGCGGAATCAGCAGCGGTTGGCCGATGGCAATGGTGATAACGCGGCCCCAATCGAACGGCTTACCCTGCATCGGTGGGCCTCCGCGCCACGAGAAAAAGCTCCCCCAGTTCCCCTCAATCCAGCAAGGGACTACCGGCATATTGGGCCGCTTTTGTAACAGCAACCAGATGCCACGTTGGAATGGAGCCAGGAAGCGCTGCTCGTCGCGGCGCAGGCGACCTTCGGGAAAAATGAGCAGACATTCTCCTTGGTCGAGTCGGGATATCGCCTCGTCCAGTTCGGGAACCTCCTGCCGCGCTGCCGACGCTTGTACGCGAATAACCCGCAACACATAGCGCATCAGCCAGTAAAGTCCGGGGCGGTCGTAAAACTCACTCGTCATCATCGGCGTCAGGCGTCGCGGGATCACCTTACCAAGCCAAAGCGGATCGAACCAAGCGGCGTGATTGGCAATAACAACCAAAGGCCCCCGCCAAGGCACGAATTGATGTCCCGGCCCAACATGGCGGATGCGATAGATGAGCCAAGCCAACGGTGCGGCCGTCAACTCCATCCATTCCCGCAGCCAATAGAGTTGGATTACCAACGCGCCTCCCGCAACCAGAAAACTCTTAGCCCAAGGCGACACCTGGTATTGTTGGTCTAACCAATATCCCAAATACATAGCGCCCCACGTGGCCACCTGGGCCAACGCGAGCCAGCCGGCAAGCGCCGACGGAGGGCACAACGCAATAAGTCGCGCCCCACTCGCTAACACTGCGCACCAGCAGCTGGACTGAACAAATAAGCTGGCCCACCCACGGGTTACTGACGCATCTTTAGCTGGCACGCTCACTGCGACTAGAACCAGCCAGGCCAAATAAGGCAGCCAGCCGCTCACTCGCACAGGATGATTCGCGACGAATAGCGGGATCAGGCCCGCCAGCAGCGGCAGGGCAAACATACGAAGCGCCGCATACACTTCACCCTGTTCCGCCCGGCCGAACAGAAAAGTTTGCTGGTAATCCTGCCAGTTCATTCCGCTAACCACACCATACGCCGCAGTCCCCAGCACCAACGCGAAAGCCTCACGCGTATCCTGCCACGAACTCAACCTCATATCAGGTATGATGAACCACAATCGGTTCGTTTCGCCCGACAGGGCCTCTGGACCTTCTTTCTCGAAACGAAGATCGAGCCGAGTTCCCAGAAGTGAACTCAACAACAGGACCAACACCGCAAATAAGAAATTGGCCATCGGAACCAACGTTACCAAGTACCAGCCAGCTAACCAAGCCAACGCACTCATGGCGACAACCAACCCTGGATACACGTCCAATTCTCGGGCCAATGCCCCGCTGCGCATCAATCGCACTAGCCAGCACAACCACTCGGCTATCCAGAAACCGAGCACGGCGCTGCCTAGCATCCATTCAGTAAACGCACCCCAGGCCAGCAAAGCCACCATAGCAGCTTGCAACAATGCCAAGACGCATAACGCCCAACGTCGAACGCTCCGCCCCGAGAATGGCCCTGCCAATACCAGACCATATGCTGCACTCAGCAGGGCTAAGCCACCCGCCAAGCCATCGAAATCAATTAACTCCCCGCGGGTTGCGAGCACTGCCGACGCCCACCCGCTTGCGAAAGCTGTCGCAAAAAACCAGCCCGCCCCCCACCAATCCTTATTGTTCATCCGACCTAGACCGGGAAATCACTGCTCTCAGGCACGATCCATGTTCGACAAGTATCGGGTACCGACTAGAATGATAATACGAGATTGCCGTATCCTCAGTCGCCAACTACGGGAGACTCACATTGGCTGCCCGCAGAAGTCTGGTTCCATGGATAGGCTTGCTCCACCTTCTATTGTTAGCTTTCACCTCCGCATCTGGGGACGACAAATCTCCTGATCCCGAGGAGGCTATCCGAAAGCTGAAAGAATTCGGGGCTAACATAATCCACGCCGAACACCTGCCGGAGCAACCAGTAGTTGGCATCGTTCTCAACAAATCCACAGTTCGCGATGACGACCTTAAACTTCTCGCCGCATTTCCGTTGCTGCACATGGCAGACCTGGCACATTGCTCAATACGAGGCCCAGGACTCAGGTTTCTGAAAAATGCGCCTCACCTCCAAGCCATCAACCTCAATGATAATCCGCTGGAAGACCTAGGAATCAGCCATCTTAAGAGCCACAAGGAACTTCATACCCTTTTTGCCGCTAATACACAAATCACTTCCAAGGGCGTTGCCGAACTGAAGGAAACCAAAACAATCAAGCGGCTTATGCTACGTAAGACACGTATAGACGATGACTTAGTTGTGCAATTCCCCCAATGGTGGCCCGAGCTAGAGGCTCTTTACCTAGGCGAAACTTCAATTTCGGACAAATGCGCTAAAGCAATCGCGGCTCTCAAGGGGTTAAAAGAGCTCGATTTAGCCGGCACTAAGTTTACCGACACTGGCGTTCGTACACTTGCAACTCTAACTCGGCTCGAAGGTCTCTGGTTAGAGGGACTCCCTAAAGTAACCGATACGGGAGCCGCCATCTTAAAGCCTATGTCCGAACTCAAACAGCTGAGTTTGGGCTATACTAGCATCACAGATACGACGGCCCAAGCACTTAGTGATAAGAAAAATCTGCGAACATTGTTTCTACACAAGACACGTATCACCGATAAGGGATTGGCCCATCTAGCACCACTTACCGATTTAGAGATCCTGGAACTTAGTGGTTGTAAAATCAGCGATCAAGGATTGCGACATCTGAATGGCATGAAAAGCTTGAAACATCTGGGGCTGGCAGCCACGCAAATCAAAGGCGACGGCTTAGCTCACCTACAGGCCGCGAGTAGTTTGGAATCTCTCAATTTATCCTTCGCTCCCGTCAACTCTTCTGCTTTGGAACACATTAGCAATTATGCCCGATTGCAACAGCTCGACCTATCTTTTACCGGCATTACCGATCCAGGCCTAAAACACCTGGCCAAACTCACCTCGCTCAAACGATTAAACTTAGCAGGCACTAAGATCACTGGCAGTGAACTGAAAGCTCTTGCGGATTTAGAATACTTGGAAGAACTACATCTCGAAAGAACACCTTTGACAATCGCTGGTCTTTTCCAAGCGGCAGAAATACGTGGATTGAAGGGACTCTATATTCAAGGGTGCAAGATACCCGATGAAGCGGTGAAAAAATTTCAAAGCTTGGCCCCGACGATCATCTTAGTGCGGGATTAAAACTCCCGCGAGACCTCATCACAATGCGGCGCGCCTACCTTAGTCATCCATATTGAGCCTACGCGACCAATGAATCTGACATGCGGCTGGAGCTTAGGGAGCGGACTTGATCAGAGGTCGGCTCAACTTGTCACTAAAGGGATATAGCTGACTACTAAGTACGTGAAAAGATAGATGCAAATGTAATAATTATCGCAAGCTCAACCATCCGAACGGGCAAAGCAAGCATCGTTTGAGCAAGGCACATGGCTAGCGTCAGGGATGTGCTCATAATCGGCGGCGGAGTCATCGGTCTGACCAGCGCGTATTTTCTGGCCAAACGGGGCCTAAGGGTCACTGTAGTCGAGGCCGGCGAGTTTGGCCAGGAATCCTCCTGGGCAGGCGCAGGCATCATTTCGCCGGGTCATCCACGCCGCGCCAGGTCCCCCCTGGGACGCTTACGCGCACTCAGTGCCAGTATGTTTGCCGAACTCTCGGCCGAACTTCGTGAACAAACCGGTCTGGACAATGGTTACTGGCCCTGTGGCGGCCTTGAACTGCGCCGCTCCCACGATGCTTTAGAAAGGGCCCGCATCGAAACGATCTTGCGCGAGGAGCAAGGCGAAGGCGCCACTTGTGAACTGTTAGAGGGCGAGCAGCTACGCCACAAAGAACCCGCTCTGGCAGAGACTTTACCTGGCGCCATTTACTTTCCCGAAATGGCGCAAATCCGTAACCCTTGGCACATCCGCGCCCTGATCGCCGCGTGCAATCAACTGCACGTCGAGCTTAGAGCTTATAGTCCCGTGTCGGATCTCGTGACTGACAAGCACTGCATTACCGCCGCCTGGACACCTCAAGAGCGGCTTATCGCTGATAAGTACGTGATTTGCGCAGGAGCTTGGGCCGACCGCCTTCTTCAGAACTTAGGACTTAGTCTCGGCATACGCCCCATGCGCGGGCAGATTGCCTTATTGCGCACCTCTAAGCTTATCCTGCACCATATTATCATGGGCGGTGAGGAATACCTGGTGCCCAGACGTGATGGACACATCTTAATCGGCTCTACAGTAGAAGACGTTGGCTTTGACAAACGAACTACGGCCCGAGCCATCGCGCACCTTCTCGAGACGGCCATCCAATGGGTGCCCGCACTTCGGGAAGCAGAACTTGTTCGCGCTTGGGCGGGCCTACGGCCGGGTAGTCCAGATAGCCGTCCCTTTATTGGTCGCGTTCCTGGCTACGATAACCTTTATATCGCCGCGGGCCATTTCCGTTCTGGGATCACCTTATCGCCGGGTACTGCCTTATTGGTCAGTGAACTGATCCTGGGGTTAGTCCCGAGTGTCCCCCTGGAGCCTTTCCGCATCGAGCGGTTGGCGACCTAAGACCTGGGACTTCTGACTGGCCTCTAGTAACGGGCCAACCCAGAATAAAGGCAAATTTATGGATTTGGCAGTTACGCCCCTGAATAATGTTGCTCAACAATACTTAGATCATCTGGAACGACTCGGCAGATTTCTCAAACAATTACCCCTGCCTGAAATGGCGGCGGAAGAACTAGTTTATGCCCAGGCTTTAGTTCGTAACTATATCGCACGGCATTTAGAACGGCGGCACTCAGACAACTGGCACCTCGCGGTCATCGGTGGGGGTGGCGCGGGCAAAAGTAGTGTGGTAAATATTTTACTAGGGGAAAACCTAGCCGAAACTAATCCGCAAGCAGGCTACACTCGTCATCCCACGGCGTTTTGCAGTACTCCCCCAGCTGATTCGTTTTTTCCCTCGACATTACGGGCAGTTTCTGCTTTTGTGCCAGGAAACATCGACGAAGACATTTATGATATTCGGCTACGGACTCGGAACATCTTGCCTAACGAAGTGATCGTGTGGGATAACTCCGACGTTACCACTATTCATGCGGCCCATTACGCCCACCGAGTGCTGGAAGTTTTAGGTCTGGCTGACGCTGTGATTTATGTCGCCTCGGCACAGCGCTATAATGACCGAGTCCCCTCGGAATACGTCGCCATACTGGCGAAATCAGGCAAGCCTATAGTTACCTGTCTAACTAAGGTTCCCCCTGATCAGGTAAACATCGTCGTCTCTCATTTTCGTCATGAGGTTCTTCGACCTCTCACTCAGCAGATAAATATCCCCTGTGTGATTATTCCATATCAACCTGTGCAACAGCTCGCCAATCCCTCTGCCACGGAATCCTATCGTCGTGAGTTGTTAGATACTATATTGCCCTGGTTCCATAACAGACAGGAACTTCGAAAGCGCACATATTTGGAGATCCTTACATACTTAGAAGCAAAGGAGCACCAATGGCTGGAGATAATTCGACCAGAACTAGAGGCATTCGAGGAATGGCAACGAGTCATTGAAGCGCAGCGCCAGATGATTTTATCACGTTATCGTGATGAGTTTCTGGCACAAGAGCGTTTAGCCATTTTCGACGAGGCAATGCTTCGGCTGATCGAGCTGCTAGAGATTCCCGGCGTCGGTCGTTGGATGAGCCTAGCGCTCAACGTTCTGCGCTTACCCTGGCGGGGCGCCAAAGCACTTTGGCACTTACTTAGTGGCGAGCCCGAGCATGCGGGACCTCTGCAAAGCGAACGCGAAACACTCAGTAAGGCTTTAGAAACGGCTCTCGGCCAACTCTGGCGTGAAGTTCAGTCCCGTAGGGAGCGATCTTTATTTTGGCAACGGCTCACTATGGCGCTCGACCCAGGTGCCCAATGGCAGACTAAAATGCTTAGCATGTTAGAAAAATACTTTAGTGAATATGAAATCGAACGCAAGCATCTCATAGAGACTATTGCATGCAATATCTATAGCAATTTACAGGCTCGTCCGACCATACTAAATGCTCTTAGAGGAATTAAGCTGACTATCGAAGTCGGTAGCATCGCGTCTATTCTTGTCAGCGCGGGCATTAACGTTTATGATGCTGTTCTCATACCTTTAGCCACTTCGATGATTCAAGGCCTTACCGAATTCCTGGGTAGCCAATATGTCGAAACACAGCGCGAGGGAGCCCGCCAAACGCAGTTAGCGCTCGTGGATAAGAAAGTGGTGCAGCCTATTTTCAGCCTGGTCCAAAACGTAGATGCTATTGCCGAATGGCGTCAGCTGAATCTAATATTTGCGGAGTTATCGAATTTAAGGAAGCAGCTATCCCAGGCATTTTCTCGCCCTTCGCGGAATTGACTTAGACTGGTGATGCCACTCATGAACTCTAACGAGCCAAATAGCTTTCTTAAGGAACTAGCAGGCGGCCTAAGTTTGGTCTTAGAAAGGTTAGATCAGTGGTTAAATCGCAAGCAGATTTGGCCCTATCCGGAGCAGACGCTGCACCAGTTACGGCAGCTAAGCCAACATCTTCGGCGTGAAATACCTAAACTTGCTACATCACCGGTGTATGGGATTATCGTACTGATGGGAGGGACTGGAGTTGGCAAGTCGAGCCTGTTGAATGCCCTGGCAGGGGAAAAGATTGCTTTTGTCAGTGCCGTACGTCCCACCACCCGTCATGTTATGTCCTATGTGCATGCAGATATCCCTGCCACTGCTTTACCACCCAGCATATTAGAGACGGTCGTGGTTCACCGTAACGATGGGCTGAGGTACAAAATCCTGGTGGATGCGCCCGATATAGATAGTCGAGAGACGGATAACTATCGTCGGCTACGGGAGATTCTGCCTGACGCGGATATTATTCTCTACGTGGGTTCGCCTGAAAAATACCACGATCAGATCGGTTGGGAATTGTTTCGTGAGTACAGCCGATATAAAGCCTTCGCGTTTGTTCTCAACCGATGGGACGAATGTGCCGACCGCGAGAAAACCGGAAAGTCCCCAGATCTTGATTGGTTAGAGGACTTAGCACGGGAGGGATACCGGAAGCCTTTATTGTTTCGCACCAGCGCCTGGGTGTGGATGGAAAAGCGCGGCGAGGATAAGCCTCCAGGGGAACAATTTGAAGAGTTGCGCAAGTGGTTAGAAGTAGAGTTAGGCGCTAAGGAATTAGTGACCATCCATCATCGAAACTTAGACGGATTGATCACAGATCTTGTTACAGTTGGAGCAACTCTTGCAGATTCAGTAACGGTTTCTCGGGATGATATATGGTCAGCTTGGTCTGCGATTTTGGAGGGTGAAATCGAACTCTTTCTCATACGGAGTGAACGATTTCTCACCGAGCAGAGCGAACGGCTCGAGAAGTTTTTGCGGCTGGAGAGTAATCGTCGAATTCCAGGTTGGCTGGCCAGGACTATAGAGATATTGCGAGGTTGGTGGTCCTGGATAGCTCGCCCGATGCATCAAGACAAGGATTTATATCTCAGCACGTATCTTATGGACTTAATCAGCGACTTAATTCAGGCGTTGGGTAACAGCTATATGCGACATTATGGTATGGACTTGACGAATCGGCTATTAGTATCGGCAACTGCACTAGGCATGCCTGCAATTGCATTAGAAGTTCCCTTACAGAAGATTGCCAGCAAAGACTGGTTGCTATTCTGGAAGGAGCAGGTTCAGAGTGGGTTGAAGGAAGCTATGGAAAGCTCTTGGCAAGCCACAGGATGGAAGGGCCGACTACGCGCCTATGCTGAGTTGCTTCCGGGAAGACTCTGCTGGTTAGCGGGGTTGGCTGGGATAAGCGTGTTAACCTATCGCATGTTCGATGCAACGATGCCTTATTCTCCAAGCCTTGGGGACGTGTTATATTTCTTTCTACCCTTCCTGCTGGCAGAAATTTTGAGTTATTCATTAGTTTACTACTTATCGCCGCGCGATTGGCGGGCGTTGGCTTCTATAGTGGGTCAGCGCGTGCGCCAACGAGCACGTGAGCATTTCACTCGCCTCTACAGGGAGGTTTTAGATCAATTATTTAGCCAATTGTGGGAAGAGTTGCGGTGTTTACGCGAAATTCTCGAATCGGCCAGATGCTGGCTACAGCAAATTCAGAAGAGGCATGAAGAACTTGAGGCCGTACGGAGATTGTATCGCGAACAAATCAACTAAGAGTTTACGGAGATTTGCTGTTTCGGGGCACGAAGCGATACGGTACCGTATTGGGAGTTTCGTCGGGCGGATATTCGTAGGGTAGCGACAGCAGAAAAGCCACTAAGTCGTCAAGTTCCTGTTTTGACAAGTGACTCGTCTTTCCGTGCTTATCCTCCCGGTTATAGGTAGTTAGCACCTCGTGAAGCGTTTTCGCCTTACCGTGGTGTAGAAAGGCCGCATTCCTATAAATGCCCAAGAGCGTGGGAGTGTCATATTTTGGTCCTAGCTTCTCCGTAGGATCGTCCTGTCCTGTGCCGACATCATGGACGCGGAAGGGACGCTGCAAAGTACTATCAGTGTAGTAAGGACCGGCATGACAATTCGCACATCCTGTTTCTTTACTGAAGAACACAGCTTTACCCCGCTGTGCCGCGGGTGTTAACTTGCCTGGGGCCAGGATATGTGGACTAAGCCGAAAGGTGAACGAGTTCGTATAGATGGCCAGAGCATCTAAGTCCTTCGAACGTCCTGACAGTTTTTCCTCGAGCTCTACGGGTTCGAAACCGAGTTTTGGTCGAATCGGACCTGTGATAAGGCCCCGACCTAACATTAAGCGTCCCCGAATGGTGTATTCGAAGTCCTGCACTTCATCGCGGTCGGCTGACCAGTGCAGCGGATGGGTATGGGCCAAGCCGAATAACTGAGGCGTGCGGCGTAGTCCTTCAGGGTTTTGCCAGGTGCGAGCGTCGTGGTGACCATCTGGATGACAGGAAGCACAGGCGACCCAACGTCGGCTGGTCAAGGGGGGCTTGGCGGTGTTGAATAAGACTTTGCCGCGTACCCATTCTGGACTCTTGGGCGGCTGGGTTACCCTGATGCGCGCCAGAAGCCGCATATTTTGCGCGTCGTAGACGCCCACCTCAAAATCCATGGTGTTATAAATATAGACCTCTTTGCCGTCAGGATTAACACGTATAGCGCGTGGATGCGTTCCCACGGGTATGAGAGCGGTGTTGCCGCGCCTTTCTATCTCCTGATAATCATCATCAAGAACGTTACATAAATTCATGTCGTCGGTGCCTGCATAGATCAAATAGAACGTTTTCCCATCAGGAGAGAGCGCGCATTCCCAAGGATTCGTGGGCACGGCCAAATTGTTGAACGTATCCATGGCCAGGCGCGTTCGTCGTTTAGCATCTTTGGGTCTGTCTAAGTATATGATACTGAGTTCGGGGAAGATCGAGCCTGCACTATCCGCAATATGCGTGCGGCTGCGAATGTGCGGGATATATGCTTTGGCCCGATGAGGATGCACTATAACTTGACGAGCGAGGTTATATTGTTCGTGGCCAGGAAAATGGTCGATTACCTTGCCCGTGGCAATATCGAGAACGTATAGATCGGCGCTATAATAGCCGGTGATATATAGTTTAGTTTCATCAGAGCTAAGAGCAATGCCGCGAATAAATCGAGCAACGGGAAATTCGCGGATGACCTTACGCGCTGCTACGTCTATCTCGCTGACCGTGCCCCAATAATCATGAGTGACCCATAGGCGTCGGCCATCGCGCGAAGCGACGATGCCGTAGGGTTCATTTGATACTTTGATTCGCGCGAGAATGTGGCGTTGCTCCGTGTCGAGAAATACAAGTTCGTCGGTCCAGTAAATTGTCACCGCCGCCAAAGGGCCGTTGCCAATCCATGTGACGCCTTCAGGTTTCTCTCCTACAGGTATCTCCGTTATGAGTTGTCGGGTTGATAGGTCCACGATGCTCACGGTGCCGCTATCAGTGTTCGCGACCAGCAACATGCGACCATCGGGTCGCACATCCATGAGACTATTCGACGAACCGGCAAACCCTAGCGCTGGCAGTAGAAGCCAGAGTGACACCAAGGACCATCTCAGGATCATGAGCCGAATCTCCTTCTATCCGCAGGCGAAGGTAAATCATTGTCGGCTTACTGCGTTGAGAGTCGTTTAGACATTGTCATTCTGTGAGGATTTGTTAGGCGTAAGCCAAACGGTCGTCAAGCTCGTAGAATGATTGGGAAAGCTAGACGCGCAAGCCTTTTATCAGGATAAAGTCGAGAGGAGAAAGCGATGCCAGGAACAAAGTGGGGAACGGGCGTGCTCCTGGGCTTATTAGTTCTGGGAATGACGATTGCGCAACTTCAGGCCATCGGCCCTGACCCTAAAATGTGGGACGATTTAGTAACTAAGGGCGTGGCCTACCTGCGTGGCACGCAAGCCGCGGATGGGAGCTGGAGTAAAGAGCGAAGTTTAGGTATTAGTGGGGTAGTGATGACGGCGTTATTACGCAGTGGCAAACTCCCTAATAACGATCCGACTATTACACGAGGGCTAGGGTTTTTAGAATCATTAGTCAATCCCCGTGAAGGGCATATTGCTGGGGAGGATCCGCGGGATCAGCTAAAAAATTATGTAACCTCGGTGAACGTTATGGCGTTTGCAGAGGCCAACAAAGATGGGCGTTACAACAAGATTGTTCAGGACGGAGCGCGTTACCTAAAGATGTTGCAGTGGGACGAGGGAGAGGAAGTTTTACGAAGCAATAACTTTTACGGCGGAGCAGGCTATGACAGTAAATCGCGTCCGGATTTATCTAATACGCAATTTTTTGTAGATGCCTTGCGGGCTGCCGGTGTGCCTCAGGACGACGAAGCTTACAAGAAGGTGGTTATTTTCGTGAGCCGCTGTCAAAACCTTAAGAGCGAGTACAACGATCAGCCTTGGGCGGGCAAAGTGAATGATGGGGGTTTTATCTATACTTGTGCGGGCGATCCTGAGAGTAAGGCGGGGGAGGATTTACGTAGCTATGGCAGCATGACTTATGCGGGACTAAAGAGTCTTATTTATGCCGGTGTCAGCAAAGACGATAAACGTGTGCAAGCGGCATGGGACTGGATTCGCAAGAACTATACGGTGGAGCGCAATCCTGGTTTCCCGCCGGGTCGAGATCAGATGGGCCTCTATTACTATTACCACACGATGGCGAAGTGTTTAGATGCCTTGGGTGTGGATTATGTGGAAGATGCTAAAGGGGTTAAGCATGACTGGCGTAAGGACTTGACGGAAGCGCTAGCCAAGCGGCAACGTCCTGACGGTAGCTGGGTGAATGCGGCCGACCGTTGGATGGAGGGCGATCCGAACTTAGTGACCGCTTATGCCTTGCTGGCTCTAAGCTATTGCAAGCCGAAAAAGTAAATGCACTGACTCTCGCACTCCTGTGTCTCTGGATTTTCGCAACTAGATTATTCATCAGCTGCTTGGCGGGGCTCAGGTAAGAAGAAACTGAGCACCAGCGCCAAACTAAGGACTAACAAACTAGTAGTAGCGGCGGCTTGGGCGATGGTTTGAAATGGTCGCAGCTCAGTAATGAGGCTTTGCCAGAGCGGAGCGAAGATAATTGTGCTTAAGGGGTTGGCCGCGGTGCCGATCATACGGCCGCCTACGTTAGCGGCGAAACTTTCTCCCGTACCGCGTAAGTAGACTGGATAAACGCGAGGTAGATAGTTGCCCCAAAAGCTGAATTGTCCCACGATGAGGACGCCCGCGAAAAAAATGCCTACGGTGAGAATTTCCAAGTTATAGGCCGGGAGTCGTCCTGCGGCGGGGAAGGCATAAAGCAAAGGCAGTACGATCATCGCGGGAAGAACAAACAGACGCAGAAGCAAGCGTCGGCTCACAATTCGAACCACGAGCCAAGCCAGGATAAAGCGCCCACACAGACCCCCGATTTCCTGGGCCAATTGGACGCGGCTAACCGCTTGCTCCTGCCGCTGTAGTAATGGCCGCATTTCTCGGCGGATTTGTTCTATGCGTGTGCGGTCTTGATCACGAAGGGCCTCGTCCAATTCCAAGCGGAGCTTAGCCAACGGCCGGAGTTCCGGAATCAAGCCGGGTACCATTTGCGGCGTGAGTTGGATGGCGCCGAAGGCGGCGCCGTAGCTGCAGGCAAATAAAATGGTGGTCACTAACGTGGTGCGGCGAAACGCCGGGGAGAAAAGCTCCGCGATACTGGGACGCTTGAGTTGACCCAAGCGGCGTTTCGTCTCCCAGACCGGAGATTCGGGAAGGAAGGGGCGGATCACGATCAGAGGGAGTGCGGGGATTACCCCTGAGATTAGGGTGTAACGCCACGGTGCATGTTCACCGTAGATGGGCGGTAGATGAGGAGCCAGTTGGACACAGAGGTAATAAGCCACGGTTACCAACAATCCACCTACGGAAGAAAACGCCTGCGTATATCCCAGCACCGCTTCGCGTTGGCGTGGATTGGGAAAAAGTTCTGCCAACCAAGCCACAGCGGCCACAAACTCGACGCAAACGCCGATGAACGTAGTGCAACGCAATAGGAGCAGCATCTCTACCGAGGTACTAAAGCCAGCAGCGCAAGCTGAGAAGGCGTACAACAGAATGCTCCAGACTAACACGCGCCGTCGCCCCAATAAGTCAGTCAGGTAACCTCCTAATAATCCGAACAGGCCCCCGGATATAGCGCTGCCCCACATGATATAGCCGGTCCACCTCAGGATTGCAGCGTTGCCTGAGGTGGTATAGGGGTCAACACCGAGCAATTCAGCCAAGGCGGGACGTGCGATGAGCGGCATCATGAGGAGTTCATAGATGTCGAAAGCGAACCCCATGGCCGCAATGATGACGATGAGCCAATCTACAGCACGAAAGCTTCGCCGCGGCGGGACACTGGCCCCGAAAGAATCCGTGCTTGAGTGCGCCTCAGACATTAGGGTTCCTCCATTTCTAGTTTGCTAAGCTTGTTTTAAATCTTGTTGTCAGGAACTGATCGAGGGCAGGAAGCCTGGAGAATTGTGGGTATCCGGCGGGACTACTAGCGTTAATTATTTTTATTTGCAATTTCATGGGATGGGCGAAATAGATATACCGGCCCGATGTGGATTCAGTGGTAAGTGCTCAAGAGCAAACAAAATTACAAGGTTTTGAACTTATCTAAGCTCTCGGAAGTGGCTCGACCGTAAATCCCTCAATTTGTATGGTGAATACTTGCCATCTGCTGCCCGGAAGACTCAAACCCTAATGAGGAAGATACTACATTCACAGAGACGGAAGATGTCGCGGACACCCTATTCAAACGGCAATAACCTTATGGAATTTGAAAGGCGAGAACATCACGGGCCTGGGCTTGGCGACTAATATCTCCGCGGCAGGGTGCATGACGTTTTCCCCCGATGGCCTGACGTTAGCCGCCGCGGTTGATCCGCAACCTCTGCCTCCACCGCTTCCTGGTGGCGGCACAGTCACTCCGCGGCCGGACCCGAGAATCATCGGTCTGTGGGACACACGCACCGGCGCGTTCATTCGCTATCTGGATGGACATCGTCAAGATGTAAACTGCCTGCGCTTCTCTCCCGAAGGGGAATTGCTCGCCTCCGGGTCGGTTGACCAAACCGTGTGCATCTGGGAGGTCAGCACGGGAGAAATGCGTACGCAGTTGCGAGGCCACGAGGGCGTGCTGGCCGACGTCATCTTCACCGCGGCCAACGAGGTTCGCACCGTTGCTCAAGATGGCACGGTGCGCCGGTGGAATCTCCGGGTCAATTCCTCGCAGATTCTACCCCTGGAAGTGGAAGGCCAGCAAATTAGCGGCATCGGTTTCGTCAATTCCCGACAAGTGCTGATGGTCACCACCAAGGGCGAGGTATCCTTGTGGGACCTTGATCCCCTGCGTCGCATTCGGCATTTCACCATTCCCGAGATGGCCGAGGGATTAGACGGTCTCACTTTCCCGCGGGGAGGCAACTTCACCTCCGGCTTACTCATCTCCCCCGATGGCAACCACTTTGCCCTGCGGAGCTGGGTACAGAGCCAAGAATGGATTCTGGCGGATTCGCGTACCGGCAAACCTCTCACCGCGGCGCCGACCACCGACGCCAACGAACATGGTATTGCGATTACCGCCTTAGCCTTTTCCCGAGACGGAGCTTATCTGGCCAGCGGCGACGCGGAGGGCAAAATCCTAATTTGGCAGCTGCAACCGGAGCCGAGGTTGGTGGCTCGGGCCGCGACTCGCGGAGCGCCTGTGGCCAGCCTGGATTTCGTTGCCGCTCCCGATACGTTGGCGATTGCCCTCACGGAGTTCAGACGTCTCTCATATACGATTGGTGGAGTACCTCTGAAAGAAGCCCCTCCTTTCCGTCTGTTCAACTGGAAGGAGACCAAGGACATTTCCCGTGTGGAATTGCCGCCAAGAACCGTACAGCGCACTTGTTTATCCTCGGATGGACGTTTTGCTACATATGTCGAATTGGCCCAGCCGGTGGTAGTCGTCCTCGACTTAATCACTCGTGTGGAGGTAGCCCGTTGCCGAGTAGATATTCCGAACTTCCGCGCCAACAGCCTTACGGTGCTTGATATCGCCCTCCACCCCAGCGGCAAATATGTCGCCCTTGCCACACCTCAGGGAATCCACGTTTACCAGCTCAGCGATGGCGCGCTCGTGTGGGATAGCTCGCAGGACCCGGGAGACCCGCGACGAACCTTCAGCGTTTGCTCGCTGGCGTGGTCATTCGATGGTCAGCGTCTGGCTGCTGGCACGTTTGAAACAGTGTACTTTTACCGACCTTTCGCTAAGGAGAAGTCCGTGGTGGGGCAAGCCTTCTATCGTCCGCCCTACCGACCAGGGATTGTCGCGGCCCCCTTCCGAGGCGTCTTCCTCCCAGGCACCGAGGTGTTCCTCGCAGGAGCGCCGGATGGCCAAATTGTCGTGCTCGACGCAGCCACAGGGAAACTGCTCTCCCGCCGAGCTGGCCATAGCTTGCCCGTGTCGGCTATCGCTCTTTCACGCGACAGGCAGCACTTAGCTACTGGAAGCGAAGATTGCTCCATTCTGATTTGGGACGTTGCCGAGTTATTACGCTAAGGAAGCGACACATTTCGGGGGCCTCCTCATAACCGAAGGTTTTCGTAAAAGCACTAAGGTTGTCTCGTGGAAATTGGATAGAAACTCTTCTGTGTCGCCGGGGCTGATACGACTACTGAGTTGTCTAGTAACGTAAAGCTCTTGGACTCGCACTTCCGAGCCTAACTAATTGCAACCGCTCGAGACAGCGGAAGAAAGCTAAGCCGCTTTTAGACAAGATGAAGGCTACATCTGAGCTTAGGATTCCGATTGCGGCCAAGTTTGAAAATCAGGCTCAAGAGAGGGATACTTGGTTTTCCATGTATGAGCGCCGCCCAGGTCATTTTCCAGTCGGGCGGCATCAGAAAATACCCAAAGATCCCAGCCTTGTCGGGGAATGAGCTAATCGTGAGAGGGGTTTAACTTTCGGCTTAGGCGGGCGTGAACCGCTATACAAGACTAACTCGATTGCGGCCAAACTTAGCGGGCAAGCCTAAGTCTCGATATCAAGCGGGAACACCAATTGTTATGCAGTTGATTCCATAGGTTGGTGAACGAACGGCTGGCGCATAGCTCTAAGACTTGTGCACAGAAATGCAGCGTGAGATCAGACGACAGCTGGCTCGGAGCGCCATCTGCGCAAATCTGCATTGTCTGCGGGTTGCTAAGGGAACGGTTCCGTGGAGGTTAAATGCTTTCTTGGCCGTTAATTATGGGGCTGGAAGCAACTAACTGCGGCTTACCCAAGGAGACTCAGAAATAGAGAAGGGCGCAATGGGGCATGCCAGAGGTTAAAGACCGTGCACGGATCGAATGTGCGCTTGCCCAGATTAGAGAGATGCGGTCAGCCTATCAGGCGAGCATCTTGGTAATGACCTTGCCGCCGATATCGGTGAGACGGAAGTCTCGGCCCTGGAAGCGATAGGTAAGCTTGGTGTGGTCGAAACCAAACAGGTATAGGATAGTGGCGTGCAGGTCGTGAATATGGATTGGGTCTTCAACGATGCCCCATCCGATCTCGTCGGTCTTGCCGATGACTTGCCCGCCTTTGATGCCGCCGCCGGCAAGCCAGATCGAAAAAGCGAACGGATGATGATCGCGTCCTGAGACGCTGGTGAATCCTGGGCGGTTTTCGCCTAAAGGCGTGCGCCCAAATTCTGATAGCCACATGACCAGTGTGGAATCGAGCAGGCCGCGACGTTTCAGGTCCTTCAGGAGGGCAGCAATCGGCTGGTCGGCCATCTTGCAGTTGAAGGCCAATTCCTTGTCTAAATTGCTGTGATGATCCCAAGAAGCGTGGAAAATGGAAACGAAACGGACACCTCGCTCAATAAGCCGACGGGCCAACAGACAGTTTAGTGCGAAGGCGTGGAAAACGCCCCGACCACCGCCCCGGGAGCTGGTGCCGTCATCGTTACGGAATAGCCCGTACATTTCGAGGGTTTCCTTGGTTTCATTGCTGAAATCGAGTAACTCCGGGGCGGCGGCCTGCATGCGGAAAGCAAGTTCATACGCGGCAATGCGACTTTGGATTTCAGGATCCCGGGCAACTTGGCCATGTAGCTGGTTCAAGTCGCGCAGCGCGGCGATGGTTTTTTCCTGCATGCTCCGCGTAACCCCGGGCGGGTTGTTGAGGTTCAAGACGGGCTCTCCCTGATTGCGGAAGAGCACGCCTGCGTAAGTCGTGGGGAGGAATCCGCTCGACCAGTTCGAGGTACCGCCACTGGTACCCCGTCCCGCAGTTAGCACGACGTAACCTGGCAAGTTCCGGGATTCGCTGCCCAGCCCATAGACGAGCCAAGAGCCTATACTCGGTCGGCCAAACTGAGTCGAACCTGTATTCATCAGTAACTGACCAGGATGGTGGTTGAACGCCTCGGTGTACATCGAGCGAATCAGGCAAATATCGTCCACGCACGTGGCCAAATGGGGCAGAAAATCGGAAAGCTCCATGCCGCATTGACCATGTTTCTGGAACTTCCGCGGGCTGCCCATCAACGTGGCTGTGTCTTTCTGGATGAATGCAAAGCGGACGTTTTTGATTAGCGACTCCGGGAGCTTCTGCCCGTGCAGCTCGTTCAGTTTCGGTTTAGGATCGAACAAATCAAGCTGGCTCGGCGCTCCCTCAAGATAGATGCAGATACAGTTTTTCGCCTTGCCGGGGAAGTGACCAGGTCGGGGTGCCAGGGGATTGATGCGGCGATCCAGATAAGCCTCTTCAGCCAGCAACCGATCATCGCGGAGCATACTGGCCAGTGCCAACAAACCGATTCCGCCCGCCGTTGAGGTTAAAAACGACCGCCGGCTTTGCAGGACAAATTCTTCCCACGGCGTCATGGTGGATGCTCCTCCGTCAGGCGGCAGTGTTCTTATGCTTTCTTTATCTGCTGGTGCCCTTTTGGGCAAAGGGTCCATATCTATTCACGTGTAATAAATTCGTCGAGGTTCAGCAGGACTCGCGCCAGCCCCACCCAAGCCACAGCTTCGGGTATGGGTACCCGCTCGGGCATATAGGAACCCAACAACCCCTCGGCTTGCTTTACATTGTGTTGGGCCTCAGTGTGCAATTCATGCCAAAGCAGTTCCAGTCGGCTCAATTCGGCGACAGTGGGTTCGCGTGTCAGGGCGGTGCGAAATGCCAGGCGAATGCGCTGCCGTAAGTCGCCGGGGGACTCGGCCAGCCGTTTCCCCAAGGCTTGGGCGCACTCGACAAAGACCACGTCGTTGAGCAAGGTGAGCGATTGCAAAGGCGTATTGGAGCGTTCACGTTTCATGCAGCATGTGTTTGAATCTGGGGCGTCGAACATGACCAAGGTCGGATACGGACTGGTACGCTGGAACCAAATGTATAATCCCCGGCGATAACGATCCGGTCCCGTACTCTCAATCCAGCGAGCGCTTCCCGCATAGGTCAGCTCTGAAATGCCCGGCGGTTGCGGGGGACGCACACTCGGTCCGCCGATGCGCCGTACTAGCAGGCCGCTGACCGCCAAGGCGTTATCGCGAATCACTTCAGCTTCCAAACGCAGGCGGTTTTGCCGAGCCAGCAACGTGTTATATGGATCGCGTTGTTCCAATTCAGGACGATATGCCGAGGATTGCCGATATGTGGCCGAGGTTACAATCAGCCGGTGTAGTTTCTTCAAGCTCCATCCCTGACGGACAAACTCGCTGGCCAACCAATCGAGTAGTTCGGGGTGCGAGGGTTTTTCACCCTGGGTACCGAAATCATTGACCGTAGCAACGATGCCGCGACCGAAATAACGTTGCCAAATCCAATTGACCGTGACACGCGGCGTGAGCGGGTTGGCCGGGTCCACGATCCACTCGGCGAGGTCTAAGCGGTTGGGCGGGTTGTGCCGCGGACGGAACGGATGCAGCACCGCGGGCGTACCGGGTTGCACTTCCGCGCCAGGTCGAAGGAAATCGCCTCGAATCAACACATGGGTTTTCCGCAGCGGCCCGAGGCGCAATGTCTGCGCGTGGGTAAGTGTCGGCTTAGCCCGATCATGCGCCTGGAGCTTGCGATTCAGCTCCGAAAGCATGGCATCGCTATGGGCTAGGTGATCCAACAAGACCTTCAACTGGTCGGGCTTGCGGGATGCCGCGGGAATGTTCAGCACCGCCTGTACGGGCGCAGGGAGTTTAGCACGCTCGGATTCGGTCAGTTTCGCCTCCCAGTTGGGCAATTGCTCACGCAGCTCCTGTCGCCGTTTTTCAATGGCCTGAACCAGTTGCTGACGCTGGCGTTCGTGTTCGGTGATTTTCGGCAGCACCACCTCTTCTTCTCCAGGCAGCGGCGCCGGTATGTCCACCTCGTCGTCGCTGTTGAAAAACGCAAACAACTGATAAAACTCACGCTGAGTAAACGGATCATATTTGTGATCATGACATTGACAGCAATTCATGGTCGTACCGAAAAACACCGCGAACGTTGTATTGACCCGATCCACGACTGCCTCAACGCGGAACTGTTCCTGGTCCACACCCCCCTCACGGTTGGTTAGCGTGTTGCGATGAAAGCCCGTAGCCACTTTTTGCTCTATAGTCGCATTAGGCAGCAAATCACCCGCTAGCTGTTCGATCACAAATTGGTCGAAAGGCTTATCCTCATTGAGTGCAGCAATGACCCAATTGCGCCAGCGCCAGGCCCAAGGCCGACCCAGGTCCTTCTCGTAACCATCGGTGTCAGCATAGCGAGCCAAGTCGAGCCAATGCCGCGCCCAGCGCTCGCCGTAATGCGGGGAATTCAGCAAGCGCTCCACCGCCCGCTCGTAAGCATCAGGGCGAGTATCTCCCAGGTACGCTTCAATCTCGTCTAACGTAGGAGGCAGGCCGGTCAAATCGAGGCTCACCCGCCTCAGCAACGTGAGTTTATCTGCTTCCGGCGCGGGCTGGATACCCTCCTGTTCCAAGCGTTCCAGGACAAACGCATCAATGGGATTACGCACCCAAGCGGAGTTTTTCACTAACGGAACGGGCGGGCGTCGAATGGGCTGGTACGCCCAATGGTCGGAGCGCAGAGCGACTGGCCCCGACTCCGGTTTCGGCCAAGACGCTCCCTGGTCGATCCAAGTACGCAGCTTGGCGATTTCCTCAGCAGACAGAGGCCGGCCACCTTCAGGCATCTTCAACTCGGGATCACTTCCATCCACCACGCGCACCAAACGACTCTCCCGACTCTTGCCAGGAACGATCACCGGCCCCGAATTACCACCTCGAAATGCCAAGTCAGGATGGTCGAGGCGTAACCCGCCTTGAGCCTTACGCGGCCCGTGGCACGCAATGCAATGTTTACTCAGGATTGGCTGAATATCGCGCACAAAATCCACAGTCGTTACGCTAGGAAGAGGAGCTTTCGATGGCTCTAGACGCGGTGCTTGCGCCTGGACCAAGGCCAGCGATACGCTCCATCCTAAGAGCCCAACGACCGCGACTTTTCTCATAGCACACTTCCTCACCAACTGTCAGCAGGCGGGGCACTTTGGCAGGTCCATTAAATAGTTTATCGACTTGTCTACCCTATGGCAACGCTGGTTAACGTTTAGAAGGTCGACCGCCACTAATTTTTCGCCCTGGGAACTTTGTGCGCCGCAGCACGGTCTAATATCCTGGAATGAACTGGTCGTGGCGCAGTGGCCGTCTATACGATAAACATTGGGACATTCAGGCCAAAGGCGGGACGAAGTGAACCATCGCGGCTTGGGAGGAAAACCTATGCAGCGGGCCTATCCGAACCAACCTCGACAATCGGTGTGGTTGAGCATGTTAGCAGCGTTAGGCCTGGCTCTGTTACTGGGTCAGCCGACTTCTTATGGTGGCCAAGTCCCCTCTCAATCTAGTGGTTCCGTCATAGATGATGATATTATCCGTTACATCAACACCACCTTGGAGAAAGCCTGGGCAGACAATGGGATTGAGCCTTCCAAGCCCGCAACGGAGCATGAGTGGCTGCGCCGTGTTTACCTCGATGTTATCGGCCGTATCCCTACCGTTGCCGAGATCAACTCTTACATGAACATGCCCACCGCCACGCGCCGGAAACAATTGATCCAGACCTTGTTGCGCAGCGATGAATATGCCGACAGTTGGGCTACCATCTGGACCATCTGGTTGATCACGCGTACAAGCCCGCCAGGAGTTAGCCGCACTAAGCTCCACGAATGGCTGGCGGAAAGTTTTGCCACCAACAAGCCTTACAACATTCTTGCCAAAGAACTAATCACAGCCCGTGGCAAGTGCGAGGAGAACGGACCGGCCAATTTCATTGCTGCTTGGGTGGGCGAACCGATACCAGGAGAGTTTCGTCAACGCGATGGGTACTTCGACATGGTGCCCCTGACTTCGCGCATTACCAAAGTGTTCGTCGGCACGCAGATTCACTGTACTCAGTGCCACAATCACCCCTTCATTGATTCGCGCAAACAGGATCAATTCTGGAAATTCAACGCTTTCTTGCGCCAAGTGCGGCGTGAACCTGCTGTTATTCAGGGCAACAATAAAACTGTAGCCCGCTTTTACACCATTGAGGAAGATCCAAACGTCAATCCCAGTGGCGCCGTGTTCTACGAACAGCGTAATGGTTTGGTGCTCAATGTATCAGCAGCTTATCTGGACGGCACTCGCCCCAAAATGGAACCCGGCAAGCGTCGGGAAATGCTCGCGGACCTGATTATCCAGGATCCCATGTTTGCCAAAGCCTTGGTCAATCGCTACTGGGCACACTTCTTCGGGCGCGGCTTTTGTCATCCATTTGACGATTTCGGCGAACATAACGAGTTGGCCCATCCAGAACTGCTCGACAAGCTGGCCGACGCCTTCGTCGCGGCCAACTATGACCTGCGTCGGCTTATCACATGGATTACACTTTCCCGACCATATTCGCTCTCGAGTATCAGCAACAAAACCAACCGCTCCCAGGACGCCGCACCTTTCTTTGCCAAGATGCAGCTCAAGGCGATGTCGCCCGAACAACTGGTGGATTCCATCTTCATCGCCACGGGCGCGGACAAGACGCCCAGAAAGCCCGAAGAACGTCGCAAAATGTATGAGGACTGGCTCCGCGAGTTCACCGTGCGGTTCGGCGATGACGAAGGCAACGAGGCTACGTTCAATGGCACCATCGTGCAGGCCCTGATGCTCCTCAACGGTAATCGTATCAACGATGCCGTCCGCGCCAGCCAAGGCAATACCACCTGGACTGCGGCGCGCATGGGCTACAAGGGCTTGGATTACGTCTTCCTGGCCGCTCTGAGCCGACCTCCCAACGCGAAAGAACGTCAGTTAGCTAAGCAGATCATGGACCATGCCTTGCAAGCTAGTAAATCGCTCGAAGTCGCTTATCAGGACATTCTCTGGGCACTACTCAACAGCAACGAATTCTTCCTCAACCACTAGTGAACGTTGCGGTTCTACTTACAGAGCCCCTTAGCTGCCATTATAGGCGGATTATTAGGACAGTCCGTTTTTTGACTTCCGCTAGGCATGTTTCATATTGATACAAGGCGTAATCTACCTAAAAAAGCGCATAATAAAGTTCCCCAACTTCGGAATGGTAACTTTACGTCTCTAAACTAAAGTGCGTCTGGTCGGAGTGCAACACTGTTTCTCGGCGTTAGTACACACAGAGATCTAGAATGTAGATTTGCTCACTACCAAGAGGAGGTGCCGACCAGGAGTTCTGTCGATCACTCGGCAATGGTAAATGTCGTTCGATATGATGTAAAGTAACGACTCAGTTCTAAGCAGCTGGGGCGAATGCATGGCATTTGAGTTCAGCTGGAATTTATTAGCATCCGACGGTGGCTATGCTGTAACAATCAATTATCTTGGCGCGATAGCCTTTAGAGAGGCGAACACTTCAGTCATCCCTGGATTAGCTGTCGGAGCAGCCATTAGCACCGCGTGTAGAGGAGCATCCGAAGACGCATCGGACTCCATGCTGGCGGCGGTTCTACGTCGCTGACGGGATGATACTTAGTGTCCCACGCTGAGCCCAAGCCCCTCGTGTTAACATGACTCGGGTACAAACGGGTTGGCTAAGATCCTGGTTCGATTTTTCAGAGAAGAAATTTGCTAGGCTGGACTCTGCGGGGAACGCATATTCGATTAGGGCAAATGTCAGCCGTCATCACGCTTGGTTACACTAAGCCAAACGCGCCAAGTCCTTGACGCTTCGAGCTTGCAAACCAAGGAACTCGCACCCACTAGGTTACTAGATCATGTGATCCAGATATGCAGCAGGACTTCGATTGGTGGATATAATACGGCTGAGCAGGTCTGCACGCCTTTCTGCGCGGGGCAAGCTGTCATGCGCCTTTTCTTAGCCGCTATAACTTTTTACGCGAGTATTATGCTTTTCGCTGTAGTTATCTGCAGGGAACGGCTTACCCTGCTAACTGTCCTAGCTTGGCGCATATTTATTCCTTTTGCATTATGGCGCAGTTATTATCTGTTTCGACCACACATCCCGACGCGAGAAGAACTCGAGCTCGCAGATTTGCTCAGCGCTGTCTCCTATCATGGGTTACGTGCATTTGGTATCGAGGATTATAATGACGAAGGACCTCATTACTTTATCGAATTGCAGGATGGTTCTATCATTTACTTCGTCGGGCAGTATCTTTATGAGTACGAACCTATCGAGGATGATGATCCAGAAGCACGCGAACCCAGGAGATTCCCCTGCACTGATTTCACCGTATATCGGCATAAGGAGGAGGGATATACGGTAGATCTGGAGGTGCATGGGAAGGCTTTGGAGCCAGAAGTAATTTTTAGAATCAAAGATCCGTTTTACGTACTAGAGAAATTGCTCGGCCGCTGGCCTGAAGATGGCGACGTCATTACTGATTGGCGTTATGAGGATTTGCGGGATGCGCTTCGTGAATTCTCTAAGTAATACTAGTTCCGCGAATGGCAAAACATGCCCCAATGCTTATGAGAAAGCTAGCGACATGCTTTAGCCGACACGCCGTTGATGGCTAGGGAGCATGTGGGCCTTTTTACGAAACAAGCTTATGACCCAAGATACTACTTATAAGGCTGCGGATAGTAATGTTGCCGCTACCATCTATAATGTGAGCTTAGCCTATTAGCGGTATATAAATGTTGATCGAATATACGCGCTAAAAATTACTTAAAGCCCTGGATGTAGTATTGTCAACGATTGCCAACGAGAACCACAGATAGAAGCGACGTTGGAATGAAGCAGCTTTAGTGAAATCTGAAACGAGCCTCGGCCAGGGTTTGAATAGTTCGGTAACGTTGCTGGGCTTTCTCGATCCAGTCCGCGACCAGCCTTATACGTTGGCGGGGATCGGAAAGCGCAGCGCGTGCCTCCATCAATTCCTGTTCACTACAGGGAGGTGCGAAGAGTTGTTGCTCCAGAGCGGTTCGTTCAGCGGGGGGCAGTCGGCGCACAGCGTCCCAAGCGGCCCGTAAGTCCCCGTGGGTATCCAGCATCCAGGCGCCGAGTAAATCGTCTAAAGCACGACGCCGGGATTCGGCCAGGCGATTGTCATAACGTCGCAGGTTACCAGGCTCGGTGCGGCGAACCATCTCGAACGGATTGATGTGCACGGAACGCACTTCGAGGGGATAGCGCTCAGGATCATAAAGCCTCTCGGCGACACTCAGACGACAAATCCGATAACGACGGGGCGCTCCGGGGAAGCGTTGCCGTAGATGCTCTGAGTCTATGTGCGACGACGAACGTGCGTGGGTGGGTTCAGGATCAATAGGAGACTCGGACTGTTCGGGCAAGGGTTCCAACATCCAAGTCTGCTGACCGACTTCACTCAGGCACCAAATCACGAACATTCGCGCCAGCTCGTAATGAGGAGCACCTTTCAGGATTGCAATCGAGTCGGGGTTGAGAATCGTTTCGCCAGGGGGGAAGACCAAGCGGAGTTGCGTTTCCCTGGCCCAACCGCGCCGTACCTGTTCTTGCTCGCGGGCCATGGCGGTTAATGCGAAGAAATCCAACGTACCCGCGCAAGCGGCTTTGCCGAGGACAACATCCCGGCTCACGCTGTCGCTGGAACGGGCAAACGACCGGGCATTTGCAGCTAAGCGGAGCAACAGTTCCATGCCCTTATCCCAACCGTACACCTGGAGCAACCATTCATACAGCAAGTGCACGCTTCCGCTCATCCGAGGGTCGCCCGCGGAGATGTGTCCTGCTAAACGTTCATCAGTCAGGTCCCACCATCGCTTCGGTTGCCAGTCATGAATTCCTAAACGCTGCAAAACGCCTTCATGGTAGAAAATCCCCAAAGTGGTCAGCATACTGCCGTACCAATAACCTTCGGGATCGCGAAGCTCGATTCCCATCACGTCTCCAGGGCCAAGGAACGCTAAGACGTCCTCGGGTAGTGGACAGTGTTCCAATAAACCCTTCCGTTTCAAATCGATGTAAACATCGGTGCCTCCGCCCCAGAATATGTCAATGCCGCAACTGGCAGGGTTCAGCTGGTATTGCGCGTCGAGGTACCGAATAATCTGCGAGGTGCCGCCGCCAATGTCGCGCCAGACGAATTGTACCTCCGTCTGCTCCCAACCCGACTGCTGACGCAGCCAGCGCCGAAAACCTTGCTCGGCCTCGTAACGGATTTCATCCCGATGCGGCGAGATGAACACCAACACCTGCGGGGCAGTCGTCTGGTCGCCACAGCCGCCACACAGCAGCAACGTCACTGCGAACCATTTTACGAGCCATCGTTCATTTCTCGCCATGGGCTGATCTTGGTTCACCCGCGGATTTCTTCGCTCTCAAGTTGATATGGAAAATCTCGACGTTTACCGATATATTAACTACGGCGATCGGTGGAAGCTACCGTGAGGGCTGACACCGACGCTGGCGGGGCGTAGCTCAGCTTGGATTAGAGCGCCAGAATGGGGTTCTGGAGGTCGCAGGTTCAAATCCTGTCGCCCCGACTGTAGCAAATCGGAACAGGAGCTAGCTAACTAGCCAAGGATCGGCGGTGCATATCTTTCTCAGCGCTGGTGAACCGAGTGGCGACCTGCATGCCAGCCATCTTGCCCTGGCGTTGCAGAATCAGGAGCCGACCGTTCGTCTAAGCGGTTTGGGCGGAAAGCGATTAGCGGCAACGAACTGTGAAGTCCTATTTCCGTTAGCTGATCACGCTATCATGGGAATATGGCCCGCCATCAGGAACTTGCCCTTCTTCGTGCGCATTCTGAAACTGGTGGATGATTGGTTACGCCGCCAACGCCCTGACTTGGTTATTCTCATCGATAATCCAGGATTCAACTGGCACGTCGCCCGATTGGCGAGAAAGCAAGGCATCCCCATTTGGTACTACATCCCACCGCAATTGTGGGCCTGGGGCGCTTGGCGTATTCGCAAAATGCGCCGACTGGTCCAACGCGTGCTCAGCGGTTTACCTTTCGAGGCCGCGTGGTATCGTCGCCGTGGCATACGCGCTGAGTATATCGGCCATCCCTATTGCGATGCCCTGCAAGCCCAGAGCCAGGATGTTTGCTTCCTCGAGCACCAGCGCGAGCGGGGTGGCATCGTGGTCGGACTCTTACCCGGTTCGCGCCAGCATGAAGTGAGTCAGAACTTCCCCACACTTCTCCGCTTGGCCGACATTCTCGCACAACATCGCCCCGACCTCCGCTTCCTAGTGGCGTGTTACCAGGAACAACACGTCCGCTGGATCGCTGATTACGTTTCTGGTGCAGGCCACTTGCGTTTCCCCTTTGAAATCCACGTGGGCAGAACCGCAGAGATTATCCAATTAGCTCGCGTGTGTGCCGCCGTTTCGGGTTCAGTAACCTTGGAACTTCTCTATCATGCTCGGCCCAGCGTTGTCCTCTATCGTATAAGCCCACTCGCAAGGTGCCTCAAGCCGTTGCTCCTGAAGTGTCGCTACATCACGTTGGTCAATCTGTTAGCGGACCAGGAGATTTTCCCCGAGTTTGTGACCGTGACTTGTCCTGCCGACCAGTTGGCCCACTCCTTGCTTACTTGGATAAATGATGCCAGCGCGTGGCAACGTTGCCACGATCAACTACTGCAACTGCGCCAGCAGTTCTTCCAACCCGGCGCCAGCGCTCGCGCTGCCGCCATGATTCTCTCTTACCTTTCCACGCGGGCACAAGCAGCCTAATTTCGAGCACTTTTCCAAAGGCGAAGGGTTGCGAGGAGCTTTCCACAGCGGCCATGTTCCAAGGATTCTCGAAGGCCTTTTAGCTCAACCAAAGATGATACAAACTGGCCTAGCAACTCGGCGCGACGAGCATAAAATAATATGCCTAGATGAACGCCAATATTTTCGCGACTCCGTCGGGGCCGAAATCGTGGGCCTCGAGGCGTCGCGAGAATGTGTCTTGCTGACTTAGCCAGGCCCCTTAGCCAAGCGGCCTAAGGCAGCGGTTTGCAAAACCGCCATTCCCGGGTTCGAATCCCGGAGGGGCCTTTGATAGTATGGCTAGATTGCTTGATTGCTAATCCGCACTCTGATCATAGCCTCGTTTCCACTAACACCAGCTAGGTAGTTGCCATACTTCGTTATGTTGTTATTCAACTGTGACCAACGCCTTATAAGTTACCTTATCTGATTTGATTTAGACGCCCATCTGTTGATGGGCCAATAATCCTAAGAATGTTTCCCTAGCAGCGGATGCAAGATCGTCGGGGCGTGTGAACGTAGCCATTGCAGGGGGGTCGAAAAAGAAACAACCATCAAATCAGGCGCGGGTTTTGACTGGTGAACCGTCCAAATTTACTGACTGCAGGTCTAAGCCTTGGAACACCTTATAGCGTTACTAATTCCATTTGATAGGTCGTTCTTTTCCTGATTCTGTTCTTAGTAACATAACAGTAATTGGGATTAATTTCCACCCATATGCCGGCGTACTTTAGCTCTAAGCATGTAAGGAGAGTTGTGCCGCTGCCGACAAACGGATCAAGGACAACATCCTGCACAATTACTGAATAGCTTAATACAGCGTTTGGGTAATTCCAACGGAAATGGTGCGGGATGTCATAAGCGTTTGCGGTTCTCGCCCGGAAACGTCCAGACGCCGTTTGCCCACTCCTTGAATTCTTCACGACTTATGTCCGAGGTGCCGTGGCGTAGCTTACGCCATTGCTTCTTGTAAAACACAACGATCATTTCTACGGGCGCAATGGCAAACGCGGCACGCGCACTGCACCAGGACCTTCAGGCATTCCTTAACGAGGCACTTTGCTAGTTCTAGATAATCGTGCTACGATATATCCAACTCACCCGTTGAGCTATCATGGTAATGTCCGCATCTACACTCTGATGTCCGCCCTTATTTTTGTCAAGGGGGATGTTGATACACATTCTTCCATCATCTTTCGCTAAGTCCAAACACCTGGACAGCCACTGCTCAGTAAAATTGAGATACTTTTCATAAGGCATGACATCATGGTAGGTTTCATAGGCAATATCCACATTGTACGGGGGCGAGGTCACGATCAGATCTACGGGCGGCAAATAGCTGGCCTGGAGGGAAATCATCACAGTAAAGCTTTACTGTCCCAATCTCAAAATATAATTGCGGCACCGACATCGCTTCAGGACTCTAGTGATCACTGAGTGTTCAGGAGCGTTTGCCGCAAGAAAGTCAGTTCCTGCCGAGCAGATTCGAGCCGGGCGGACAAATCAGGAGTTTCATACTCGGCATGGAGGCTGATAACGCCATTATAACGGACATCCTTAATAGCGGCTGCGACATCCGACCAGCGTACGATGCCTTGACCCGCGGGAACGACCTCTGCATGCCAGCCGCGCTTTTCGTCTTTCTTCCAAAGCATGTCTTTTATGGCCAGCAAACAAAACCAGGAGCGGACGAGTGCCACTTCGTAACGGAAGGGTCCCCCGTTAATCGCTAAGTGTCCTGTGTCGAGAAAGGCTCCGATATAGTGTGGGTCGCAGTCACTTAGTAACCAGCGTAAACTAGCGGCATTATTACCCAGATAATTCCCGGAATGGGTATGGTAGCAGGCGCGCACCTGAGTTTGTTCCGCCAGTTTGGCAAAGGCCTCCAGAGCTTTTTTCGCTTGACTAAGTTCCTGCTCCCATTGACCACGAAAGACAAAGTAACCAATCTTGACCATCCCAACGCCTGCCCTCTGGCACGCGGCAAAGATACGCCGGGCTTCGCGACTGTTTGCGTCCACCATGTTAGTCGGAGCGGTAACTAATGGTACGGACAGTCCTGCGTCCCGAAATTGACGGACTACTCGAGGCAGTTCAGACTCGGCATTATCCGGGGTGACTTGGTACCCAGGACGAACTGCTAAGTCGGCTCCGTGAAGTCCTGCTTTTTGCAAAAAGTTGAGTATTGCTGCCACGTCTAAGCCTTGTAAAGATTTGGTGAAATAGACAAATTGCATGCCTTTCCTCCTTGCAGCGTTTTAAGAACCTTCATCGCTTAGCCATGAGTGCTTAGTCAACTCGGCTAGGATCCGAATTGTATAGCCGCTGACCATTTCATTGTTCCCGTCCTAGTAAAGGCAGTTAGTCAAATAGCTCATGGCAATGCGATCTTGAGTGCGTCATTCAAAGATACCACCTATATTTACTTCGTATATCAACGATAAATTGCCGCCAAGTTTGACGGGCTTGCATTTCCTCGTGCGCAATTTCGGGATGGTCTGCAGGCAAGAGCGGCATAAGTTAGGTCCCTAAGCATTGCGGATGGCATCGATGATATCTTGCTGCCTAGAAGCGTTGTCCATTTCCTCAAGGTGCTTATTAGAGCCAATATGCTCTGGTCTTCTTCTCTGGGACGGGATTTTTCCTCGCGTATACTACTATCTCGCATCGCACATAGTCGGTCAGGGGAACACTAAGTCCTCTCCGCCACCTTAGGGCAATTATCCACCGTCTCGTCGCGTTTGACTTATAGGAAATCCCTTAGGAGTCCAACTTAAGATTCTCGTCAGTGCTGAGGGGTTGTGAGATTATATCGTTATGTCTGATAAACGAGACCGCTACTACTGGCCGTGCGTATGATTGGTAGCTGGCCAGTTAGCCCAGTAGAACAGTATTGGTGCGCATTGGGCGACTGAAGCGCACGGGAAGGCTGGAATATTTATCGAAGTGTACAGATCTTATATTCAGGGGCCACCAAATTGAATTGAGCGGGCAACTTCACGAGGTGCAGCATGCTGGATATCCGGGGGAATACAGCTAAGGCCACGACCATTCGCGCCTGGGACATCACCCACCCAAGTCCGGAGCGGTTGCCGCGTCGGCGCTCACGCGTGGTTGCGGTCATGCCTGCTTACAATGCTGAAGCGACTCTAGCAGCGACTTTGGCGGACATGCCACCGGGTTGCGTGGATGAGATTGTTCTTGTGGATGACGCCAGTCGAGACCGAACCGTAGAAATAGCGCGACAATTAGGTCTGCGTGTGTTAGTTCATGAACGGAATCAGGGCTACGGCGCGAATCAGAAGACCTGTTATCGGGAAGCGCTGCGTTTAGGGGCGGATATCGTGGTGATGATCCATCCAGACTATCAGTATGACAGCCGGGTCATTCCACACGCGGTGGCATTTGTGGAACTCGGGATTTGCGACATTGTGCTCGGCAATCGCATTCGTTCGCGGCGCGAAGCCTTGGCTGGCGGTATGCCGTGGTGGAAATACTTAGCGAATCGGTTTCTGACCGCGGTGGAGAATCTTGCCTTGGGCCAGAACTTGGGCGATTTTCACAGCGGATTTCGTGTTTATCGTCGGGCAGTGTTAGAAACTATTCCATTTGAGCGTAACTCGGACGACTTCGTCTTTGACACGCAATTTTTAGTACAAGCGGTGTATTTCGGATTTCGTTTGGGGGAAATCCCCATGCCCGTGCGCTATTTTCCCCAAGCGAGCAGCATCAACTTTTGGCGTAGTGTTCGCTATGGTTTGGGCACCTTAGCCACCGTTGGAAAATATTGGCTGCATCGCTTGCGTCTCTGCCGCTGTCCGTTATTCCAAAGGCGGGCCTGATTGGGTACGGTCCGTTCGAGCCGCATTGTTGCTTTCTGTGTTCTTTTGCTTCGGCTAAGGTGTTCCGGAGGTGATCTGCAAAGGTGGCCCAGGAATCGCCTAGCCCCAAGTGCGCGGCTAGATGCCAGTAAAACTAGCGGCCCTGAGGCTCGACCGTTCCGGACATAATGAATGCGAGTAAAATGCTGTGAGCAGGCTCAAGCTGGAGGCAGGGGAGCAGACAGATGTCTAAAGGCCCAGTCATCCAAGGCGATTATCGTCCCGTCGCGTTACAACGTGTTGGGGAAGCAAAACTGTTGATTCAGTGGAGCGACGGTCATCGTAGCGAATACGCTTGGCGATGGTTGCGGGAAAACTGTCCGTGCGCTACTTGCCGCGAGCACCGAGTGACCACAACATCTGCGCAACAGTCGGGTATTACCACGGCTGGATCGGGCGGAAAAATTTCGCTGGCGGTAGTTCATGCTGGCGAAGTGGCGGGCAGTCCCTATCAGGCGGTGAGCGTTACCCCCGTTGGCCGATATGCTTACAAAATCGTCTGGGCAGACGGGCATGATACTGGGATTTATAGTTTTGAGCTATTGCGCCAATTGTGCCAATGTTCTGATTGTCGGAGCCTCTCCGCATGGGCTAATCAAGGAGATGCTTAGCCCAATACGAACGCAGGGCTTCGTTTTTTATAAAAGAAAGACAATGTACCCCACAATTCAAACCGACACAAGGAGAATATCATGTCCATGCCAATACATGGTGCTGCCCCGCAAAAGATAGTGCTTCCAGGCGTGCGCTACACGCTGGCGGTGGCGAGTGGCAAAGGCGGGGTGGGTAAATCCACGGTGGCCGTGAACTTGGCGGTAGCGCTACAGCAAAAAGGCTTCCGCGTGGGTTTGCTCGACGCCGACATTTACGGGCCGAGCGTGCCCATGATGCTCGGCTTGGGTACTGTGGATCCTCGGCTAGCCAAGTTTCCCCTTGAAAAGTTTGGTATGAAAGTGATGTCGATGGGTTTTCTTGTGCCGCCGGAGCGAGCGGTGATTTGGCGTGGGCCGATGGTGCACAAGGCGGTTTCCCAATTCTTGAGCGATATCGACTGGGGCGAATTGGACTTCTTAGTCGTCGATTTACCGCCGGGCACAGGGGACGCTCAGCTCACTCTCACGCAGTCGGCGCCGCTGACCGGCGCGATCATCGTTACCACCCCGCAAGACGTGAGTCTGATTGACGCGCGCAAAGGGCTGAGGATGTTTCAGGAAGTTCGCGTTCCCGTACTCGGCATCGTAGAGAACATGAGCTACTTCATCTGCCCCAAGTGTGGCGAGCGCTATGAAATTTTCCGCCATGGCGGAGGTCAGCGCTGTGCTCAAGAATTGGGCGTGCCGTTTTTAGGCGCCATCCCCATCGATCCGACCGTGGCGATCCAAGGCGACCTAGGAGTGCCCATCGTGGCCAGCCATCCAAGCTCGCAAGTGGCTAAGGTATATCACCAACTGGCCGACCGTGTGATTGCGGCTGCCCAGGAAATTCAAACGAAGGAAACACCGCTGCCCGCACTTTAGTTAGCTAGTCTTGGCGATTTTGGTCTTGGTAAAGGCAGGGTGCTCGTGGTTCGTCTTTGACCGAGTCCGTTAGGAGCTGCCTCGGGGATATCAAGATCTAGCGGGTCATCGGCTTCCAATCGTCCTTGGGAACAAAATGCCGTGTGGCGGGCACTGTTAAGGTGGACTCTGGAAACTGAGATTGGCTGAACCGTTCCTAAAGCCCTTCCGCGGGCTATTGTGGGCCATGAGGAAGAATAGCGCTATCCAACCTGACTAGCAGAGCCAACAGCTTCGCTAGAATAAAACCTGCGGCTAGTAATAGGGTGAGAACGAGTCGTGGTGAAACTCCCTTCAACTCTAGCTTTGCAGACGTTGAGCCGAGAAGACGAGCTACTTACATTGTCTGCATCGGGGGATGCGGAATTACTGAGGCGTTTTACGGAGCAAGCAGATACCTTAGCGTTTGCCCAATTGGTGCAAAGGTACGCGCGGCTGGTATGGCGCGTGTGTTACCGCGTGTTGGGACATTACCAGGACGCCGAGGATGCTTTTCAAGCGACGTTTGCAGTTTTGGCGACTCAAGCGCGCCGTATTCGTAAACCTGAAAATTTGGTTGACTGGCTCCATGGCGTGGCGTTGCGGATTTCGTGGAAGGCGAAAACCATGAGGCAAAGGCGGAAACGGCGTGAGGCAGAGGTGGCACGCAGCTCAGGCGACCAAAGGCCTTCCGAGGTAATAGATACCGAGGTACAGGCCTTGGTTCACCGAGAGTTGGCGAAATTGCCCCAGCAGTTTCGCTCCGTGCTGCTGTTGTGCGACTTGCAAGGACTCACGCGCCAGGAAGCGGCCAAACAATTAGGCCTTCCTGAGGGCACGGTGGCCAGTCGCTTGGCGCGAGGTCGGGCGTTATTGGCCCGGCGATTGCGTCAGATCGGCTTACCTGTAGCGGCAGGTTTATTGGCTGTGCCGATTCAGGACGCCTTAGCGCAAGTACGACCGCAACTGATTTCCGCAACGCTCAATTTGGTAAGTGCCATCTGGGCTGGAAAAACCGCACCCTACGCGGGTTCGACAGCTTACATATTGGCACAAAGTATCGTAAGGAGTCTGGCCATGATGCGCATGGGCTTGTGGACAACCGTAGCGATAGGAGTGCTCACGGGTGCTCTCGTCGCGGCCTTCGGCTGGACGAAGTTACTGGCCCACGGCGGCCAAGAAGTCCAGCCCCACCCAGAACAAATCGCCCCGCCTCCACAACGCACCAGCGACTTCCACCTGAATCAGCCGAATTCGTCTAGGCCAGAAGTTCGCCCAGAGGTGCAATCCAAAAGGCAAGCTAACTCACAGGACAATGATGTTACCGGCGACAGAGAAGGAAGTTACCAGCTAGCTCAAGGCCCGCAGCCGCGGGTTGAACCCGCCAAACCGGCAAAAGCGGAGGCTAAAGCGGATGCTGCAGGTCTCGATCGTTGGACGCATCAACGACGATGGGAAAACGTGGAGGTTCCCGTGGCAGTGGCCATGGCGCCGACGGGGGATTATTTCGCCGTCGCTGACGCTTACGGCTATGTAAAGCTCTACAGTATCAAGGAAGAGAAGCCGCGGACTATCCGTGAGCCGAAGCAAGCACCTCGCGAAATGGTTCAGCCTGTGCCTCCCGGGGGTGCTGGCGGAGGATTCATTGGCGGTCTGGGCGGTTTCGGCGGTAACTTGTTTGGTGGGAACGTGCCTATCAAAGTGGTTTCTCGCGAGGAACGGATTTGGGATGTCGCATTTTCAACGAGCGGTACCTTGCTTGCAGTCGCCTGCGGTGCCCGGAACCAATCGCCACGTGTGGAAATCTTTGCCCTTCAACGTCAGCAGGACGACAAAGATGAATGGAAGTTGCATCAACAAATCCAACTGGAGGCAAAGCACGAACCGCGTCGGGTAGTGTTTACTCCTGACGGGAAGCAGCTTATGGTGGGTGGATTCGGGCGGGTCTTGGCAAGCTACGACGTGGCCAGCGGCAAATTAGTGCGTGATTGGGCGCCATTGTTGCCGCGCAAGGAATTGTGCGAGATTCGCGACCTGCAAGTGTCGGCCTCAGGAAAATACATGGCGGTGACCGTGCTGTGGCAGTTTCCGGTGCCGAAAAACGTTGCTCCTCCTGGAGCGGGTGCCGGAATCGGAGGCGGCATTGGTAACATACCAGGTCTGGAGACCCCAATTCGTGCAAGTTTAGTTGTATTCGATTTAGAGAAGGGAGAGCGCCGCTGGTTCCGGGAAACCACGGGCAAATCTTCACCTTTCCAGCCCCAGTTAGCTGTGTATGAGCGTGTGGCACTATCTACCGACGACAGCATGATTGCGGCCATGCGGATGGACGCCCACGTGGTTGTCATGGAACTCCGTGGTGGAAAAGTATTGAGTAGATTTCACGTTGGAGAAGACAGGTTCCTTCAAGGAGGCAATCCGCCTGGTCTCAAGCCACCAGCGGGAGGGGGCATTGGCGTCGGGGGCATTGGCGGCGCAATCGGTGGCCCGATGCCGCGATCTGTGGGCCTGATTACCAGTGAGGATTATTGGGAAATGACCACGAGTACACCCGTGCTCTTCTTTGATCCCCCTACGGGGCGTCTGGTGACCTGGGATTATCACATGCCTGGGCTTCCAGTTTCACCGCGCTTATGGGATGCCAAAACAGGTAAGCATCTTGGCCAATGGGACGTTGCGTTGCAGCTTCGCCTAGGGGGCAACCTTGTACCGAAAACCATGGGTAAGCTTGGCGGCGAAACGGGGCGGTTTCTCATCACCGTCGAGCCCCAGCTCGCTGGGGGAGGAGTTTTTGGGGGCGGCGGATTCTTTGGTGGTGGCCTGCTCGCACCAGGTCAACCTGGTCAAACGACCGAAGATCAGGTCATGGTCTTTCCCGCCGTCATTCACCTTTACGCGCGACAAGACAGCCTCAAGCCATAACGCCGTTGCAGTTTGCCCAGAATCCTAACCGCATAAAGCGCCGTTGGCGCTCATAATAGCTAACGGCACTGACTTGGACCACTTGCCGCGATTTGGCCGCTTTGTATCGGCGGTAGCTGGCTTTGATTAATGGTCAGCCCAGGAATTGATGATTCAAACAATTCTGGCTAGTACTCCGTTGCTGGATTAACCCAAACTTCCAGTTACTAGCCGCGGTCAGTTGACGCCCATATGCGATGGTCGCAGAAGATAGACGTCCCCAGTAAAATGTCTGTGTGGCAGCGTCGGTTTGGAGGCGAGAGTAGCTATGCGGCTGAAGCATACCGTCTGCTTGCCCATTTGTGCATTCTTATGCTTCTTCGCTTGGATTCCACAAGCTCAACCACAAGCGCCAACAAAGGACAGAAGGGTTACTGCTGTCCCCCGAGATTTACGAGAGAACTGGCGGTTGAGCGAGTTTTATGAAAAATGTGTCCTGGCAAATGGTTTGCCAATCCTTGCATCGGGCCGCGTCAACGACTACGCCCTTCTGGAGGCTGCCTATATCGTCGATCGCATGCTCGCAGGTCGGGACGATATTCGCCAAGCTTTAGTAAAGAACCACATTCGTGTGGTAGTAATGGCTTACAATGAGCGCACCACAGATGTGCCAGAGCACGCGGACTTGAGGCCTGCCGAATATTGGGACCGACGTGCTCGCGGTTTGGGAGCCACTCGCGTCCGACCCGCAATTAGCTGCGGAGAGGAGAATCTCCTTGAGTATCTTGGTGATCCTTACCGCGGGGAAAACATTTTGGTTCATGAATTTGCCCACACGATTCATCAGATCGGCATGCGCGAGGTAGATAAAACCTTCGATAAGCGGCTAAGAGAAGCATATAACGCCGCCATAAAAGCAGGCCTTTGGAAAGGCACTTATGCGGCCACGAACCACAGTGAATACTGGGCCGAGGGTGTTCAGGTCTGGTTCCATTGCAACCGCACCAATGATCGTCAGCACAACCATGTGAACGATCGCGATACTTTACGACGATATGATGAGTCCCTGGCAAAGTTATTGGAAGAGGTGTTTCGGCAGAATGATTGGCTCTATGTTCCTCCGAGTCGTCGATCAGACCCAGCACATCTGAAGGGCTTCGACCGTAGTCAAGCGCCGACTTTTCGCTGGAATCTACGAATTAGGCGCGAGTCAGCCGAGGATCAGTCCAAACCTTCGACCGAGCCGAGTAAGCCATCGCCAGAGTGATTAGGAAGGTGTAAGCGAGCATGCAGATAGTTGCGACCATAACAGAAACCCGCTGCATCATTCAAAAGGCTCGTAACGAAGGGCGACGCATTGGTTTCGTTCCGACGATGGGAGCGCTCCATGAGGGGCATGCCAGTTTGATTCGGGCAGCTCGGCGGGAAACCGATTTCGTCGTCGTCTCCATCTTCGTCAACCCGACGCAATTCGGGCCAAATGAAGATTACCAGCGCTACCCGCGTACACCCGAAGCGGACTGGGCTCTGTGTCGTCGCGAAGGCGTGGACCTGGTATTTAGTCCCTCGGTGGAAGAAATGTATCCACCGGGTTTTTGCACTTGGGTGGAAGTGACACGTCTGCAAGACGTACTCTGCGGGCGTTCGCGTCCTGGGCATTTCCGAGGTGTGGCTACGGTAGTTCTCAAGCTCCTTAACATCGTGCAGCCTGATATTGCCTATTTCGGACAGAAGGACGCTCAGCAGGCACGGATTATTCGGCAACTAGTGCACGACCTTAATGTGCCGATCGAAATCCGCGTATGCCCTATCGTCCGCGAGGCAGATGGTTTGGCTCTCAGCTCGCGCAACGCCTATTTGTCTCCGCAAGAACGTCAGCATGCCACGGTGTTGTACCGCGCTCTTCAACTAGCCCAGGAGTTGGTAAATCAAGGTGAATGCGACACCTCGCGAATACGTCAACGTATGGTGGACCTCATTACCGCCACCCCGGGGGCAACGTTGGACTATGCGGAGATAGTTGACCCAGAAACACTCCAACCGGTGGCGCAAATCACCGGCCCTGCGTTGGCAGCCTTAGCGGTGCGCCTTGGTTCTGCCCGGTTAATCGATAATCAGCTCCTCATCCCGCAAACTTCTTCGGTCCCAGGGGTAAGGAACGAGGCTCAGTCGGATATATAAGGGGACAGGCTTTCGCGGGAATGACGTTCGGAGGAACTTGGCCCGTTCGGCAGTTGACCCGCGCGTGCTTGGGGCGCTGCCTGCTTACAGCAATGTTCCTGCTCAAAGCGGGCAATTTTTTCTAATCGTCGCGCATGCCGGCCCCCTTCAAACTGCGTTTCGAGCCATACTTTGACCATCCGTTGAACAACCTCATCGCCAAGTAGATCGCCGGACAAGCAAAGCACATTGGCATCATTATGGCGTCGGCTCATCTCCGCGGTGATAACGTCGTAACATAAGGCTGCCCGCACGCCCGCTACTTTATTGGCTGCTATGCACATGCCGATGCCCGTGCCACAGACGAGAATTCCACGGTCTGCACGTCCCTCACTTACTGCCAGGGCCACTTGGAAAGCAAAGTCCGGATAATCGCACGCCTCTCGCACAAACACGCCCATGTCCAGGACCTCATGTCCCTGGTTCCGTAAAAAGTCGAGTATCTTGACACGTTTTTCATAACCGCGATGATCACTTCCCAAGGCAATCCGCATGACGACTTATCCCTCAGCTTGTATCCCCCTATTGATACGCATGATGTGCCCATGATGTCTAACGAAACTCATGCTCTGCAGTAGGAAATAAACCTTGGCGCACTTCCTCGGCGTAAGTCCGCAGCGCATTCACGATCTGTTGGCCGAGCTCGGCATAGCGTTTGACAAAGCGGGGACGTAAGTCGGTATAAAGTCCCAGCAGATCGTGTAGCACGAGAATTTGGCCGTCGCAAGCCGCTCCCGCGCCAATTCCGATTGTAGGAATAGGCACACTGGCGGTAATGGCAGAGGCGATTTCCCCAGGTACGCATTCGATCACCAAGGCAAAAGCTCCTGCCTCGGCTACGGCTTGCGCATCTTGGAGCAATTGTTCTTTAGCCCGCTGCACGCGGAATCCCCCCAAGCGACGCAAAGATTGCGGGGTCAGACCAATGTGACCCATAACGGGAATATCTGCTCGCACGAGTGCTGCAATGACTTCGCGACTGCGAACGCCTCCCTCTACTTTGACTGCATGTGCACCGCCCTCCTTGATCAGACGCCCCGCGTTGAGCACCGCTTGCTCTATGCTAACCTGGTACGTCAAGAAAGGCATGTCGGCAACGAGCAAAGCTTGCTTCAGTCCTCGCGCCACACACCGGGTGTGATATAGAACGTCCTCGAGGGTAACTCCAAGCACGTCTGGCATGCCTTGCACTACCATGCCTAACGAATCTCCGACTAACACCCCGTCGACACCCGCCTCGTCCACTAACCGTGCTTGGGTATAATCGTAGGCTGTTACCATCACCAGCCGCTGACCGCGCCCCTTCGCCGCCGCAAATTCCGGCACAGTCATGGCGCGAGGCTTTTGCCCAGGCGACGGGATGTTTACCATCGCCCGCTCCATAGCCTGGCCCCGATTTGTCATGAAGTTACCCCCGATTGATCTATTTTATGAGCCTGAGTCTTGGGTTGGCTTAGCTCATGTGGACTCGCTTAGTAGCCAAAACCGTTGTCGGTTCGATTTCTCGCCGCTCTCGGCCCTAGGAAGCCTTAGCTGCTGCTGAGTGGTGAGCATGGTTGAGCATGTATAGTTTCAATGGCGTCTAAACATAAAATAGGGGTGCGACTAGCGTGGTGCTCCAAGGTGCCGCAGGCTGCGGGCAACTACGCTAATATCCTCGACCAAACTCGGTTGGGTGCTCGGAACGCGGCCTGCTACTGTCATGCTGCCGGCTGAGTGTTGATAGGCATAATAATCCAGAATCACTCGCTCACCTCGCAGGGTAACTTCGTATTGAAAATGTTCTAACTTCCCCGCGGGATGGTCCAGAGCTCGAATGCCACTCCGACGATGTACCGACGCCTTCTCCTGAGCCAACCATTGCTCAACGTGTTGCTGATATTTAGCTCCGGTCCAGACTTGTCCCGATGAATCCAGCGTGATCAGGATGGATGCACCTTGCGGTTCGGCCAGAGCAACCTGACGAGCGTCTGCCCGTCTTACCGTCCAGCGCCGCGGATATATGAACCCAAGTCCTAACTCAGGCTCCTCGAAAAGCAAACGTGTGTTCTCCTCATCTGGTACCAGTTTGAGCCCTCGAAGAGCTTGGTCGCTGACCCACGGATGATCGTGGACACGTTGCCGCGTCATCACAAACTGACCACGTAGCTCACTAACAGATTTACCTTCGCTATCCAACAAACTCTGCTTACCTTCGAGGGAAATATAGGTCAGCAGCCGATTGTCCAGGTCGAAATAGTAGAAACCACTCAACTGATGCCGTGCCGGACCGTCTTCCGACATGCCAGTCATTGTGCCTTCGAGGCTCACCTGAGCCAGTCGCGCACTGGCTTGAACCACGATTCGTTCGAAACGACATTCCAACTGCCCTTGGATGATTTGCTCTAGGTCAGTAAGCTCAAAGAGAACCTGAGATGTCGCCTGCCACTTGTCTCCTACCCTCACCGCCGCTTTGGGCAGCAGACCCACCAGGGCTGGCGGGAAAACGTCCGTGCGTACTCGATCGATTTCCGACCACAAAAGTGGTCCGTCCGGAGAAAACGGCACTTCCAGATGCCGGTGTCTCACTAGTACCATGCGCCGTGCCAGTGGACGCAACTCGCTTGTCTGTTCCTGCTTACCTAACACGCGGTGAAAATGCATCCGCTCGTAAACCCGAAAAGTGCGACGCACTTCATTTCCAGAGCCCAGTTCAAGAATCCGCTCCACATAGTCAATCTGACTCTTCCCCGTAAAAGGCAGGACTGTCGGCGGTGCCCCCTCTTTCTCTGGAGGTAAACGCAAAGTCCCTTGCAAACTTACTCGACAACGTACTTGGTATTGCTGACCCACCGCCAATTCTTCACGCAGGGTCACAGGATGTCCTGCTTCTTGCGGAACAAGGGTCCATGCCCAGATGAGCGAAAGTGTATAAGCGTACGCTATTTTTCTCGCGGCACAGAGTCTTATTTGTGTCAGCATGCCCAAGGAGTGCTCCTGAGCGCTAGGGTTTTATAATTTGTCGAATCTACCGTTAGGTACACATCTTGAAACTCTGAGCCCAATCTCGGAGCATTATAACTACGTTGTAACTCAGCACGGACGACTTTGGTCTACCATGAAACCGGAAACTCCGATCGACCCAGTGGATGTGGTGGCAGTAGCGGCTCACCCCGATGACCTTGAGATTACCTGCGGGGGCACTCTGGCGCTCCTGGTCAAGCAAGGTTACCGAGTGGCGATGCTCGACTTGACGGATGGTGAGCCGACGCCCCGCGGGAGTCCTGAAATTCGCGCGCAAGAAGCCGAGGCTGCCCGACAGGTCTTGGGCGTGCACCTCCGCCTTTGCGTCGGTCTGCCGAATCGCGTACTTATGGATTGCCCGGAGAACCGTTTTGCCCTGGCCACTTGGTTTCGCCGACTGCGTCCCCAGATTGTCATCACCATGGCTGGCCGCACACCTGCCGCTTCTCCAGATCACTACCAGGCTCAATTACTGACCGAAGCGGCCCGGTTTTACTCGCAACTCACGAAGTGGGATGACCGTTTCGCCGGCACTGCTCCGTATCGCGTACCTCATTTGGTTTATGCTCCCGTGCCCGCAGATGCTGAGATTCGTCATTGGCACTCCACCTTCATCGTTGACATCTCAGAGACATTTGAGCAAAAACTTGAAGCGGTACGTTGCTATTACTCCCAATTCGACGAGCAGCGCTACGAACGGTTACGCCATTTTCTCACCTGTTATAATGGCCATCTTGGCACCCGCTGTGGCTTCCGCTTTGGCGAAATGTTTGCGCTTCCCCATCCTCTGGGCACCAGTAACTTGGTTCAAACTGTGCTCGGCGGCCAAGCCTCCTTTGCTCCCGTAACGATAACGCCGCCCGCTTCTCCCCACGGCTGATCTGACTCTGTGATTCCGCCATGCTAGGAACTTGTGAGCCTATCGCTTTCAGGATTTTCCAAAACTCGGTGGCAATTTAAGCAAGCCTCTCCGCATCCCCATGCCCTTAGAGAAGGCCCACGCCCTTGTGCTGCGCACCTCAGCCTTTAGAGAAACCAGTTGTGTGGTTACATTATGGACTCGCGAGTTCGGCAAAGTGCGTGCCTTGGCCAAAGGAGGCCGCCGTCTTCGTAGTCGTTTCCAATCTGCCCTTGACGTCCTCCACCTGTGCGATATTGTCCTCATCCGCAAAACTTCAGCCCAACTTGACCTTTTGACCGAGGCTCATCTGGTCGATCGCTTCAACGTGCTGCGACAATCCCTTCAAGCTTACTATGCCGCATGCTTTATCTTGGAGATCCTTTGCGCTTGTGCTCAAGAAAATGATCCCCATCCCCAATGGTTCGACACCACTATCCGCACCCTTCGGCAATTACAGCCACCACACCTCCTGAGGACGCTGCTATCTTGGGAAATCATCGCTCTGCGAGAACTTGGCATGCACCCGATGCTCGATCAGTGCGTGCAATGCAAAAAGCTCCTCGAAGTGTCATCAAGTTCTCAGCCGATAACTTGGAATGCACTCGCTGGTGGAGTGTTGTGTGCTCGCTGTGCCATGGCCCGTTCAGGTCAACGTACGCTTCAGCCTGAACTGTGGCACGCTTGGCGCTGTATCGCTAAGCAACAAGATTTTGAATTCCCAGAGGCTACGTGCCAGCATTTAATCGACCTACTCCATGATTACTGGTCGCATCGCTTAGAGCAACCGCTACGTTTGGCTAGCTATCTTTCCACAGCTTCCTAGACTAGGGGACTGCCAAGGGGCTATGATTTTCCTTTCTCGACGCCGTAAATTCGCAGGCGTCCTGAATTGGACAGTTATCGGGGCCTTAATCGCTTACTGCTCCGGGTGCCAGCAATTTTCTAGCTTCACGTGGTCTGACCTGACCAAGCCACGGGTCGAGCTCCCTCCCCCACCGCCTGAGAAAGTATTCCGAGCCGGTCATTGGGAAGAGGAGCCTCCGCCGCCGCCCGGAACCCTGGCGGGCGACTTAGCTTCCGCCCGGGTGCTCTTCCAACGCGGTCAATATGATGACGCCGAGAAGGTGTTTTCCTGGATCGCAGACCGTGCGGAGCGGGAAAAAGAGCCTGGTATTTTTGAAGAGGCACTTTACTGGCTCGGGGAAGCACAATTCGCGCAACGCAAATTTCCTGCCGCTCGCTCTACCTATAAACGTCTCTTAGACAAATTCCCGAACTCGCGTTATCGCTCCGACGTTATCCGTCGTGAGGTGGAAATTGCGGAAAATTGGCTCGAAGACACCCGCGAGGAACTGCGTGCCTTGCAAGAGGGTCGTTGGTATTTTCCTAAAATCTTTCACTTCGAAAAAGAAAAACCTCTAGTCGGTGCAGAATCCAGTGCTCTCAGCACCTTACAAGACGCCTACCTGCAAGACCCCACTGGCCCCTTGGCACCGCATTGCCTAGACCGTATCGCCGCCGTTAGTTTCCTGCGCCAAGAGTGGGAAGAAGCAGACCGATATTACACGTTACTTACCGAAAACCATCCGCGCTCCCCCCTGGCTTCGGCTGCGCTCCGACGCGCTATCGAAGCCAAGATTAATTCCGTCCCCGGCCCCGAATATGACGACACCAAACTCGCCGAGGCTCGACAACTCATTGATACCGCATTGCGTAAGTATCCCGAACTCCGAAATCCCGAATCGCAAGCATATTTCCAGGCTACCTTGGCCGTCATTCATGACCGCCAAGCTCAGAAAGACTTCAACATTGCGGAATTTTATCGCCGTACGGGCTTGCCTGGCTCCGCCTATTTCTACTATGAGTTGGTTCGCCGACGCTATAGTGGCACGCGCTGGGCCCAATTAGCTGAGGAACGCATTCAACAACTTCGCGAACAGGTCGAGAAATCAACACCATAACTCCTGAGTATTATGCGAATCATCGTACTCCGCGGACTTGCTTGGTGTTTGATTGGATGTTTAGGGGCAATAGTAATCAGCTCCTGTACCGCTTCGGGTGGTCTGTCGATTCTTGGGTATACTTCAGACTCTCAATTTGACCCGAGCATCCGTACCATTCGCGTGCCCGTGTTCCGCAACGAGACTTTCTATCGCGGATTGGAATTCCAGTTGACGCAAGCTGTGATCCAGAAAATCGAGCAACGCACCCCTTGGAAGGTCGTCCAACAAGGATATTGTGATGCCGAACTTACGGGCATTATCAAGCTGGTCCAGAAACGGGTTCCCTTAGTGAATCCTCTCAATGAAGTCCGCGAGGGCGAATATATTTTCACCGTGGAAATCACCTTCACCGACCTTCGAGGGGCGCCGCATTCTCCGCCTCCATTAGCATGTTTAGACACCAATTCTCAAGACCAAATCCAGGACAACCGAGCTTCGTCTAAAACTACCATCGTCCGAAGCCGTAATTTTGTCCCAGAATTAGGCCAATCCTCGGCTACTGCTCGCCAACAGTTAGTCGAAGACTTAGCCGAACAAATTGTCAACATGCTGGAGTCTCCCTGGTAGCATAATCGACAAGTTTCTCCTAGTTGAGCCTTCAGAAAATTGGAATTGTGCTCCAACCCAAGGCTGACTATAGGTCACATATCATCGAGAGGAGGGTTACCGATATGCATGCAACCGCTATCAAAACTCCTCTAAAGTTCAGACTAATATTTCTCAGCATTCTCATGACGAATTTGACTATTCCCGCCTACCCACAACAGGCGCCGCCTTCATTTCCCTCCCCCTCGCCCGACGTCGCTGCGGGACTAGGCACTCAAGTGGTCGCTTTAGTCAATAATGTTCCAATTACCCGCGAGGAACTGGCAAACGAACTTATCGCACGTAAGGGGAAGCAATTTCTTGAGCTACTAATCAACCGCCGCATTATCGAACAAGCCGCCGCTAAAGCGGGAGTTACTGCGTCAGATAAAGAGGTGGAGGAAGAACTAGCGGAAGTTATACGTTCTCTCAAACTAAAAAACGCCGCTGAATTTGAAAGTACTATACTCAAACAACGCAACACCTCTCTCTATGAATACAAGGAAGACGTTCTCCGTCCTTCGATATTGATGCGGAAAATGGCGGAAAAACGTGTTCAAGTTACCGAAGAAGATCTCCGTAAGGCTTTCGAAGCCAACTATGGCGAAAAGGTACAGTGTAGGATTATTTTAGTCCCCCGTTCGGATGGTCTCGGCGTCGCCCTCAAAATTTATGATAAGCTGAAAGGTAAAGGGATCGAGGAGTTTATTCGCGAGGCTAGCCAACAGCCCTCCCATCTCGCTGCTACCGGGGGTAGAATCCGCCCCATCAACCGACACTCCGCCCTGCCCGAATTAGAGCGGGCAGCTTTCAGCCTTCGGGACGGGGAGATGAGTGAAATCATTGAGGTCCAAGAAGGTTATGTTATTCTCTTTCGCGAGAAGTTGATCCCCGCGGACACCAGCATCCGCTTCGAAGATATCCGGGAGACCTTACGAAAAGAAGTGTTCCGACGTAAAGTGGAGGCAGAAATCCCGTTATTGTTCAATGAATTGCGGGCCAGCGCGGTCATTAACGATTTTCTGAATAATCGTTTCGATATCAAGGATGTTCCACTTCCTGCTCAAGCATCCCCAAATCTTGTCACACCAATGCCCCTAAATCCCCGCCACCAATAAGAATGGCTAGGGAATTATGACCTAGGAAGGCGGGGTAGCCCATGACACGACACTAATAAAAAGGCAAATCTTTATTGCCTATATTGCCTGAGATGAGACGCGTGATGGATGTGAAACTTAGCACCTTCTGATCTGCCGACAGAACCGACCAAGGTCGTTGAAGCACCGGTTTTCCCTTTGAACGCTGATTGCTGCGTTGCCAGAGGCATAGAGTTCTTTCCTCAACATATAATTCATGTCTGGTACTAACTTACAGATAAAGTTGGATAGCTATGTTTGCATGTCAAGTTTTAGCGAGCTAAATTAGCTGTAGGAACAATATGGGCTTTTGCGCAAGGAATTGAACTATGGCCACAGTCCGCGCCTTACAATCTCGCCGTACGAACGACAGTGCTACCGTAGACTGGGCAAGGATTACCGATGCATTGATTCGTCGTGCCACTGTACGCGGTTTTCTCCTGCCGTCTGAGATTCAGGAGGAACTGAAGTCCTTAGGGGTAAGCCCTCGCCTTTGGCGCAATTGCGTTGCACGGTTGGAAAAATTCCTAACCCATAATAACGGAAAGTATTATTACACTCCAGCTACCCCAACCCCTCGACTTCGAGAAGAGGAACGACAACTACACATCCGTGCACTCTTGCAAGGCTTGGTGCAAACGCATCGGCGGTCCCAGCTTCACGAGGAGCGACGTGCCGCAGACCGCATTGAAGTCGTTTGGCCCGTTACCCTTACTCTTGAAGATGGTACCATTCACCGAGCACTTACTAGAGATATCTCAGTGTCAGGAATTCGTTTCCTTAGTAACCGTTCATTACTGGGTCAAAAAGTCCTGGCATCTATCAAAATGCATGACCAGGAACCGCATTTATTTAGTGTTCGGATATTGTGGACATGCCAAGTAGCTGATGGTCTATATGAGAACGGCGGCACCGTTATTGAAATCGTCAAATCGGAACAGGGGTAGCTCCTGAAGCTGAGTCCGGAAACTAGAGCCTAAATATAGCTTATTGATCCGTTTTTTGAATCTTCTCGACAACCGCAAGCACAGCACTGAGGGGGTCCGCGGCTTCTGCTTGATATTCCCGTAGGTGACCCGGCCTTGTCGGATCGGGTGCACTACACTCGAATCGCCATTGACCTTCTCGCATCTCCAACTTTTGCCACAGAACGCCACGAGACCGTAGTCGGCGTAAAGCTTCTTCCCAACAGCGATCACCAATTATCGCGCGATGACTATTATCCTTTGAACCGGAGCCTGGACTCAACCCTCTCTCCTGGGATATTTTTTGCCCGGTCTCTGGCACGAACCAGTCTGAACCGCTGCTATAATCGTCGTGGCAACCAGACGTTTGCAGTATCGGCGCACCAACGGAGTTGCTCGGGAGTCGTGTGGGCGGGATTCTGCTGGTGGGACTGCTAAGAAATGGGTCATTGTGATTACGGCTAGGCTTGCTCGGCAGTCGTGTCCCTTGCATCTGTTGACAACCAGATAGGCTTAGAATTATTAGTAAACTTACCCACGTAACTGACGCATAAGCAGGGAATCCCCAAAATATGATATATAGCTTCGACATAAGGCACTGATAGTTCTGAGTCGTGATTTTGTCATTTCACCCCTATGGTATTCGGTCGGCAGAATTCCCAACATCACTTAAGGAAAACGAATGGGGTTATGCCTCCACAAGCGACAATGGCAATTTTCGCCTAGGCTTGAGTTCTTGTGCTTCCCATGAAGTCCTGCCTAAGACATCAGCGTCTATCCCTGAACGAGCAGCATATAAGGGCCTCTCGGCATATCCTATCACGCACTTTTGCTGACGAGCGATGATGCGCACAGGAACAAGGTTACCTATCCATTCAGGCCTGCCAGGCAGTACGACTCGCACTCCCCGGCACGCCGTTCCACTATAATGACCTGGCAGGTTTTCCTCAGCCCTCTCAATCAGAACAGTGAGCGTTCTGCCCACTAAAGATTCCAGATAACGTTTTCGTAACTCTTGGTCTAATTGCGCGAGTCGCCTTTTTCTCTCCGAAATAATATGAGATGGCACTTGGTTCGGCATGCTCGCTGCGAGCGTTCCCTGACGCGGACTGAAAGGAAATATATGAATCCATGCAAACGATACAAATTCTGCTACTTCCAGCGTTGCCTGAAAATCCTCCTCGGTCTCACCGGGAAATCCGACGATGATGTCCGTCGAGATGGCCGGGTTATCAAAGGCAGACCGCAAAGCTAAGCAATTCTCGATGAAACTTTTGACTCGATAACGCCGACGCATCGCCTGCAGAATATGGTCGGAGCCACTTTGAAGGCATACATGAAAGTGTGGACAAATCCGCGGATTACGTTGACAAGCTGCCAAAAGTTCACCTCGAACCTCTGCAGCTTCAAGACTGCTCAATCGAATGCGGAATTCTCCAGGCAACTCCCCGAGGCGATCCAGTAAGTGCCAAAGACGCGACCACTCCGCTTTTCCTTTCCCCCGGCTTAGATCTATGCCATAATGGCCTAAATGTACGCCCGTGAGAACTATTTCTCGATATCCGTTTTCTATAAGTCGGCGAGCCTCTGTAATGATGGCTTCTATAGGTCGGCTGAAAAAATGTGGACGCACTTTGGGGATAATACAAAAAGTACAATTTAGTAGGCAACCATCCTGAACCTTCACAAAGGCGCGGTGATGTCCTTGGAACCTAGATATCCCTTCGGGCCAATGAAGAACACCATACTCCGCTAAATATTCGGGCAACCTCGATTTATCGGGCAATACCCGAATACTTGAGCCTAGACTTTCCCATACCCGAGGATCCCGACTAGCATAGCAGCCCGTTACTAATATACCGAGCCTAGGGCGATATCTTACCAGTCGTCGAATCAGACGGCGGGCTTTAGCTTCTGCCTCATGGGTTACTGCGCAAGTATTTACAATGTATAAATCAGCCTCCTCAGTCTCGGAAAGCGTATAGCCATTATTTTGTAAGGCCTCCTCAATATACTGGGTTTCGTATTGATTCACCTTACATCCTAACGTAAAGATTCCGTAAGTGGGCATAGCATTTATCTCCAGACATTCCGCTGGTATAGGAGTAACGAGTACGTGGGCTAGTTTTGGGATTCTGCCAGTTCTACAGTGACTGCCATGATAATCGGGGCAGTGTCATCTGTCCCCTTGAGAAACTCTATCCTTTCAGTCACGTGACTGGTACGCATGGGCCTAATCACTAGATATCGAATTTGTTGCTGCCCTAGGGCGAACGCGAATTCGGAGCCGGGAACATCGACTCGGCGGATATAATCAGCAAAATGCTCCCCGTTGCGCAGCAAGTGATCTTCTCTCTGCCCATCCGCATAGTGTAACCTTACTATCAAGGATAAGCTTCCCTTGCGTCCGAGGGGGTAACCCCAGCCGCTTACTCCACTTAGCAGGTGAATAGCATTTACTGGTAAGTTACAGGGCAAAGTCACTGATTTCGGCATCTTAGGCGGGTAAGTGCCCTGACTGCTGTAGAGAAGTATGACGTTGGGTACGCGAGTCCCGCGAGGATCGACCAGATGGAAAGGCACGTCTCTAAAAGTCTTAGGCAACCAGTCAGGAAATATCAGCCGCTCCTGTTCTGCATCTGCCCGATAAAACATACCGCGGGTGCTTACGGCCGTCGCCACGCGCTCCAAGGGCAAGGGAACATATTTTTGACGATAGGTTAGGAATTCCAACAGGTCAGCTAATTCCTCTAACTTCAATTGTTGCTCAAATCCCTCCGGCATAAGTGACTTATTTGAAGCCTGAAACTCCTCAATTTCCTCGCGAGGAATCACGTGGGTCTTATTTTCGGCATCCAATAACTCCACAGTAGTTTTGCTTTCGGCCACTAATAAGCCACTGAGTACTCGACCCGATTTAGTGGCCACGACATATTGGCGGTAATTACCTTCGACACTTCGACTAGGGTCAAGAATTTCCACTAATAAATGCTCTTTCGAATGCACTGCCATTCCAGTTAAGTCGGGACCAATCTTGTTGCCTTCGCCTTGATGGGTGTGACATTTAGCACAATGCGCTTGAAAGATTTTTCGCCCAGCATTGACATTCCCCTTCCGTTTCGTTGCCATGGACAAGTGTTCAATGACTTTTTGCCGGTCAGGGCTCGGCAACACTCCGGTAGCTGATAGAACCTTGTTCGCTAAGGCAGCTAACTCGGGATTCCGATGTTGCAACAACGCTTGGCGTTGTTCGAGGGATAGCTCCGTCGGGGATATAGTACCCTTGGCGAGGTGTTGCAAAATTTGAGGCAGCCAAGCCTCCTTCGTTAGGATTTGATTAAGTAATGCTTTCCTACCTCCTGGGGTCAAATGCCTGCTGGCTGCTATACATTTATCAAGAATGGCAGGGGATGACATTCTCACCAGCGCTGTGGCAATCCCTTCCACCCATTCAGGGTCTGCTTGAGGTGTAATCTGCTGAATCAAGAACTGGGCCACCTCGTCATTTTCCTCGAAAAGCTCCGCTAGTTGCTGGGCCGCACGGAGTCTTAGTTCGAAGTCCAACCTATTATTAGTCACTTCTCGTTCTAGCCGCTGTCTAATGGCCTTAGCTTGCGACTTCGCGAGATCACTATTCCACCGAAGTGCCAACATCATGAGGAGTCGAGCGGACGAGTCAGGTAGATGTGTTATTAGATTATGTAAGCGTTTTTCCATAACTGGTGCAAATTCAAATTTTCCTCTGGTCGGTGCTCCACGCATCCAACTGTCGAGTAGGCGCACTTGGATTTCAGGTGGTAATTTCTCTAGTGATTCAAGTAAAACCTGGATCGTGTCCTGGTTCTGTGCGCGACCTGCGTGAAGAGCAATTCTGTCTAACACCGCACTCCAAGCCGCATCTAAATTAGGTTTGTTTATGCGAGTCAAAGCCCGAAGCCACTCAGGTAAATGTGTAGCTGCGGCTATAGTATAAGCATGGAGAAGACCGCGATCCTGCGACCAACCAGGATTGCCAAAATGCCTGGACAGGTAGTCAATCATCCAATCCCCGGATGGTAGTTCACTGATGCGCAGTAGTAGAGCTTTCTGAATCGCCGGATCGGGGTCTTCAAGAATACCTGACATCAACAAAGCATCCAAGCCCTCTCGACTGGCTGGGAGAACAAGTACGGCGTTTTTCCTCACCGCAGGCGAAGGATGCCGCAAGGCTTGTAAGATCTGAGGCCAGGATTTCTCAACGGGATCACCATGAAAATGACCTAACCCGTGCAGAGTCCATAAAGCATGTATCGCTCCAACATTAAGCTGGCACGCATCTAGCTTATCGCTATAGATCAGCCTAGTGATGTCCGGGATCAGTTCTGTATACTGACGCTCTGTAATAATCCGTTGAGCATGTAAACGCCAAAAGAGGTTCTCATGGGACAAAGCATCTAAGTAGGTGCGAGGCATCTGTGGATGGAATCGAGGATAAGGCAGTGTCTTGCCGAGACGTTGAACGAGCCTATAAATGCGACCATGTTTAGTGTCTCTTAGAGGAGTTTCATAAGCATTCCCCCGACCAGTTCGAAAGCCGGGTGGGGTAGGGTTATGTTGAACAATATAACTATACCAGTCAATTACCCAGACATTGCCATCAGGACCAACTGCCGCAGCAATTGGCGCACACCATTCATCGTCACTTGCCAGTAAATTCCAGCCGTACTTTGCTCTATAGCCACTACCGCGGCGCTCCAACACTAAGGTGGCCACTAAATGCCCGGTTGGGTCAGCAACAAAGACAGCACGATTCCAATATACTGGTGGATAGGTACGCGCGGTGTAAAGTAAATGTCCAGAGGCTGCAGTGAAACTTCCATGGAAATCCACTTGCCTAATTTTATTAGTAATTGGATAGAAGCGCGCACTTTCTGCAATTGTTGGCAAAGGCCCCGGCGACCAACCAAGCACTTTTTCATAGTACCTATTAGGGATATCGAGATGGACACTCGGATTGCCATTGGCAGTCGAAGCGAAAATTTCCCCATCTTCACTGAGGCCTAGTCCCCAGGTGTTATTATTGGTATTTCGCAAGAATTCGAACCGCACGACTTGTGGAGCAGCCTTCGGCTGTTTCGGATCGCGGTATAACTGAAAGCGGTAAATTCCCTGGGAAAAACGGTAATATTCACCAGCGATCCGCCCCTGAAATCCAGCATAGCCGACCGTGCCGTAAATCCAGTTATCTAAGCCGTAGAGCAAATTGCTAGGTCCGGCATGAGTATCGTACGTGCCCCATCCTGAGATTAATGTGTGCCATTCATCGGCACGATCGTCGCTATCCACATCACGGAGGAATAACGTGTGAGGAGGAGCATGGACCACGACTCCTTCATAAGCAAAGAGAAATGAAGTAGGGATACTGAGCTTATCAGCGAAGGTCTTGACACGGTCAATGCGTCCATCTTGATCTGTATCCTCGCAAATAACTAAGCGATCGTGGCCCTGACCTTGGGGTTGGAGATTATTGGGGTAATCAACGGTGACTGCTACCCAGAGGCGCCCCCTTTCATCCCAATTGAAGGCGATTGGTTTACCCCCTAAGTCAGGCTCTGCAACCACGAGTTGAATCTCTAAGTGCTCAGGATGAACGAAATGTTTGATTGACTCTTCTGGCTGGAGCGGTTTTTGTATTTTCGTGATTATTTCAGTCCTTCCGCCGCTACGGTACACGGGTACCTTAGCTTCCATATATTCAAATGGTTTCACGTCTGTTCTTGGTGAGGTGAGGGCAGGGGGACTTACGAGCTTGGTCAACTGATCTGATTGGGCCCATGCCAGTGTCAGGGCAGCGAAGCCTGCCAAGATCAGTGCCCTAGTCTGCATAGCTTTCGCTCCTATGGTTGGGAATGAGATTCTTCCTGTGCCCCGTTAGGAAGTTCTGCGCTCGTGGGGATAAACAATCCCAGGTGAATGAGGGTTTCCGGGGGCTCTTTTAGTAGTTCCTGCAAGATATAGTCACGTCCCCAGTCCTCGTTTTGGACGGCTTCTAGGGGCGGGACATCCTTATGAAGCTGCTCTTTGACAATGCGCCAGGCTTCTTCCGTGGTCAGGTCATAAATGCTTCTCATGGCAAGCCTATTTCTGTGTAGTCAAGGTAGCTGTCAATTATTATATTGTCATGAGAAACCCCATTAGCATGATAGTTTTGTGGAGGTACGTAAATGCAACTGTCAATACTCGATCGGCTACAGATCTTGCGAGGGGATATCACGAAACTACAAGTGGATGCCATTGTCAACGCAGCGAATGAACGGTTAGCGCCGGGTGGCGGCGTGGATGGGGCAATTCGGCGATCGGCGGGACCTGAGCTTGATGAAGCGTGCCGACGATTAGGAGGTTGTCCCGTGGGCGAGGCGCGCATTACACCGGGCTTTCGACTACCCGCTAAGTATGTCATCCACACGGTAGGACCGGTGTATCGCGACGGTGCCCAGGGTGAACCTCACTTGTTGCGCTCGTGTTATATCAATGCGCTGAAGCTAGCTGAGGAAAATGGCCTGCGAAGCCTCGCATTCCCCTGCATTGCGACAGGCATTTATGGTTATCCCAAGAAGGAGGCCTGCGCGATTGCAACAGAAGCGGTGACCGATTGGCTGCGAGGTCACTCATTGCCAGAACGAGTAATCTTTTGCTGCTTTGAGCAAGAGGACTACGATCTCTACTGCGAGCAACTGAAAAAACTTCAGACTATGACAAGCGAGCAGTAACTAAGAAAGGAGTATACTTGTGAAGCTAAATATCACGATAGGGTCGGCCCTAGGTAGGATGGTTCTGCTAGTAATGATCAGCAAAGCCTCTGGTCAGTACGGTGACATTAGCGATCTGAGAATTCTCAAGCCTCGAGAGAAAGCTCACATAAGAAGTGAGCACCCACCAGATCGAGCGAGTGTTTTGTTCAGTGCGAGAAATCTTGCTAATTGGACTAAGCTCAATGGAAAATCGCCAACTGATTGGCGCATTGTTCGTTATGTGACGGGGGTAGTCCTTGGGACAGATAACATAATAACTAAGCAATGCTCCGCCGGGAAATTTAGATTAGGCGTAGGGTTCCCGTGCTCTGTCTATCGCATGCTAAGGGTGAAGTCATGGGCAACAATGGCGCTTATAGGCATCGACGGGATGATGTGCAGAAACTAGATACGTAAGGTCTGGAGTGTCAGGAAAATGATGGTAGGGGGATTTACTAATGTGACAGCACTGCTGGCAAATTCGTGCAAAGACCCTACTTTTGCTAACGCTAGTTTATGTTACTGAACTCTGTGAATGGGGAGAAAAGAAAGCTTCTATGGGACGATGCTAGCCCGTAATGGAGTCATGACTCATGAGAAGGTAAGAATACTTGCCGATAATATACGGGCTGCATTGGGAAGATGATCCTAGCGGTGCAGGTCTGATCGTACTTTAGGATTTCTAGATATTCGATACGATTCCATAATATTTGGCGATTGCCTGTGAATTAGTAAATGCTCATAGTCACAATCTAGTCTTCATTCACATGCAGTGCCTGTGATAGAAAATGTTTATAAGGGAGGTAGTTTCTCTTTTTTGGCTAAGAACTAGAGGGGGATCTTCATGAGGACTTTAGTCGGATTTCTTTCTCATGCCCTAACTAAGCAAACATGAACCTTGAATGCTATGATGGAATGAGTATTTCCTCTGAGAAAATGGATGAACCCCGCAAGTTCGAGATGAATGAGCCAAGTTGGTGGACACTGCTGAAAGAATTACTCCGTGTAGCAGGGCCATTGGTCATCTCCAGCGGGTGTTGGACTATAGAGTTGGCCTTGGATCGGATGTTTCTTAGCTGGTATCATCCCTTAGCCGTAGGTGCAGCGGTGCAATCGGCTATGGTGTTTTGGGCCGTTTTTGTATTGCCCTATAATTGCATCGGCTATGTAGGCACATTTGTCGCACAATACCATGGGGCAGGAAAAGTGGACCGCCAAGGTCCGGTAGTGTGGCAAGGACTTTATTTAGCCATGCTGGTAGGACTTATCGCGCTGGCATGGTTGCCATTCGCGCAAGCTACGGTTGACTGGTTAGGGCACGAGGCGCAATTGCGTCAATGGGAGCGGGAGTACTTAATCTGCTTGATTGTTTCGGCGCTGCCCACGCTGGTGGTAGCGGCTATTAGTGGCTTTTTTGCAGGCCGAGGAGAGACTTGGGCAGTTCTTGCAATCAATTTAGTAAGCGTTATAACAAATTTAGTTTTGGACTATGCCTTGATTTTCGGACATTGGGGGTTAGCGGAATTGGGCGTGGTTGGAGCGGGAATAGCAACCGTGATAGCGGCAATTGTTTCTGCAATGCTGGCGTTAGGCCTATTTTGGCGTAACAAGTATCGAGAATACTGCGGAACATGGCAAGGGCGAGCGATAGAAGTGGCACTGTTGAGGCGGTTACTGCGCTATGGGCTACCTGCGGGTTTACAGTGGTGGTTCGATAGCTTAGCATGGACGGTGTTCTTAGTGGTGATTGGGTGGATGGGTGCGGAAGAATTAAGCGCGACTAGCGTCGCGTTTGCCATTAATTCGGTGGCCTTCGTGCCAATGCTAGGGTTGGGACAGGCCATTAGTGTTTTGGTCGGACAACATTTAGGTGAGAATCGACCTGGGGCAGCGTCTCAGGTGACCTGGATAGGGTTTGGGATAACTTGGCTGTATATGAGTGTGGTGGCTGGATTATATTATTGGGCGCCGGGCATTTTCGTGGACTGGTTTTACGTATTCACTTCAGACAAGTTTCAGATATTACATATGCAAGCCAGAGTTCGTGAGCTAACTTGCTGGTTGCTTCAATTTGTTGCTCTGTATTGTTTATTCGACAGCATGAATATCGTATTCTCCTCAGCATTACGTGGAGCAGGAGATACGGTCTACATAACATGGATGTCAGCTGGATTAGCAGTGCCTGTGTTGATTGTGCCTAGCTGGTTAGCCTGGTACTATGATTGGGGCTTAGGCGTGGCGTGGGGCTTTGCTACTGGTTACGTGATCGTGCTGGCCTTGGTGTTCTTAGGACGTTTTTTGGGAGGTAAATGGAGAACTATGCGTGTGATAGAGTGGAATTATAGAAGCCCAGAGGGAGGTGGGTTCTAAGATGGAAGCAGGCCATAGTCTTGTAAGGTCTTACGAATTTTCGCTTCACCGGATATATCCAGAGGGCATAGAGGTAAGCGGAGTTCCCCACTGTCCATTTGGAGCAGCTTCATAGCCGTTTTGATGGGAATGGGATTAGTCGCGACGGTGAGCATATCCCGGCAAAGAGGAAAAAGTTTGCGATGCCAAGCAATGGCTTGCATGAGGTCGCCCTTCAGGAAGGCAGTGATCATGGCTTTAACGTCCTTGGGAACTATATTGCCGACCACAGAGACTACCCCGCGACCGCCGACACTCATGATCGGAAGGGTGAGGCTGTCGTCTCCGCTAAGGATGGTTAGGTCAGTAGTGACTGCAATCTGAGACACTTGATCCAAGGAGCCGCTAGCTTCCTTAATCCCAACGATGTTGGGGATTTCCGCCAAGCGTGCGATGGTCTCAGGTAGGATGTTAGAACCAGTACGGCTTGGAATATTGTAGAGGATAATTGGAATATCCACGGCTTCTGCAATAGAAGCGAAATGGCGATAATAGCCTTCTTGGGTCGGCTTGTTATAGTAAGGCCCGACCATCAATGCCGCGTCTGCGCCCGCGCGGTGTGCGAACCGAGTCAGCCGAAGAGCTTCGCGAGTGCTGTTGGAGCCGGTTCCCGCCATGACCTTGATGCGGCCACGAGCACGTTCCACTACTGCAGCGATAACACGTTCATGCTCGTCATGGTCGAGGGTGGGGGACTCACCCGTAGTGCCGACAGGAACTAAACAGTCGGTGCCTTGTTCAACATGCCAGTCTACCAGACGATTAAGCCGCTCCCAGTCGATTTCGCCGTTGCGGAAGGGAGTGATGAGCGCCACGGAGAGGCCGGTAAAGCGTTCGCCCTTAGTACGCGGCAAGGAATTGATGGCCATAGCGACGTCCTCGCGAGGTTCAGACAATAAGCAAAGGCAGCTAACGGGAATGCGGTCTTTTGGCACTCACTGGTTTCACCAAGTTGCAGTATATTAGTAAGGTCAAAATCATGGAGCAAGGATTTATTGGCGAAATACTAGCCACGGTGTCATCCATGTCGGAGGCGGTTCACCATCGGCTCAACCAGGAAGGCGAATGGCAAGTTCGGGCAGCGACTTGGAGTGACTTAGAGACCATCGTGAGGCTAAATTGCGAGTTGGCTTGGGAATCAGAGGGCAAACAGCTGGATGCGGCGCGTTTGCGACAAGGTGTGGCAGCGGTACTGACGGACGCTTCTAAAGGGCGATATTTTGTGGCCGAGCAGGAGGGAGCAATAGCAGGACAAGTGATGATGACGTGGGAGTGGAGCGACTGGCGCAATGGTTGGTTTTGGTGGTTGCAAAGCGTGTACGTCAAGCCGGAGCACCGTCGGCGGGGAGTATTGCGGAGCTTAGTGAAACATTTAGAGGGATTAGCTCGCCAACAGGGCGATGTGGTCGGGCTACGGTTGTATGTGGAAAAGAGGAATTGTCTGGCACAATCAGCCTACGCGCGGCTAGGATTTCGGGAGGCGGGTTACCATGTGTTGGAAATCGTTCCGTGGCCGAGTGCCGACGTAGATCCATCGTCTTCTTGCAAAACCTCGCAGATGGGATAGTATCAATGTAGCAGGCAGTGCTACGGAAGGGCTAGGGCGTAAGTTGGTTGAAGGATTGTGACCGAGGGGGAATACTTGGAGGTGAGGGGACGTGCAAGCGAAAAGGTCATCGAAATGCCAACATAAGCTAAAGGAGCAAGATCATGGCGAAACCGTCTTCGCAACCTGATTGGCTAGACGATCATGTGTCTCCTTCGACAGGCAGTGGTAGGGAGGAGAGTGGAGGGCTGACTTCGGTGCCTACGGGACCGTCCACAAGTAGTGCAAGTGGTTCGTCGGGCCCGCCAATTAAGGTTTCTTCCACCTCTGTGCCCAGACCAAGCGCGCCATCAATATCGCAGTTAGGAGGTGTGGAATGTATACCGCGGGTTCGATATTTCCGAAAACTGTTTCGTGGACATGTGTATCCGCTGGTGGTGCAGTTAGGTGCCAAGGGAGGTGAATCTGTAGGCCCTTTGCCTGCGGGCGCCCAAGTGGAAGTGCAACCATTTCTTCCCGGTGCCATGGTTTGGCCCCAGAAGCGAACTTTACAGGGAGACAAGCGGGAGGCCCGCTTTTGGGTGATGCCTTTAGCGAAAGGAAAACTAAGGGAAGGATATGTGAGTATCAGCAGCGGGACGGGCAAGGCGCAAGAGCTTCGCGTTCCTATGCGGGTCAAGGAAGGTCGGGGCTGGCTGTTTTGGCTGTGTCTATGGTTGACGTTATTACTCCCTGTGGGAGTGTTTATCTTGAGAGCGTTGCCAGTGGATACAGTGGTGTTTGAGTACACCGCGATTCGCCCCAGTCCGAGCACTGGAGAGGAAACGGCGATGCCGTTCAAGGGTCGGAAAGCGGTGGAAGCGTGGCTGGAGGATCTCGAAGCCGAGGCGAAGGCAATCCCAGCCCAGGAGCGCAGCATACGCCACTGGTTGATGTTATTGCTGGGCAAGGGGAAGCCTTATTTAGCCGAAGCCTATGATGGTTACGAAATCATGCTCCAGGAAAACATGTTAGCTGAACCCATAGTTTTCGTCGTTATGTTGCTGATTACCTTGATAGTGGGCTGGTGGACTGGCGCGAAACGGAGGACGGTAGTCGGGGAGGTTATGAAAGTAACGGGCCCATAGGCCAAAAACTTTTGTTAGGGTGATTTTCCTGCAAACTCGTTGACTGCTAATCGCTTGAGTAGCGTGCCGGCGGGGCTAGCTTCACTGGGAGCAAGAACAACATCGTAACGGTCGCAGCCCGCAGCCAGTTGGCGTTCCCGATTAAGGTAAATGTCGTCCCGTGCATAATCGCCAAAACGCCGGCGTTGGAATTTCACATGGCCACCAACGCAAAGAACGTTTTGCCCCAGTCCCGCATGATTGGGGCTGTTTTTTGCGGACCAATGGGGGTCTTCTGCAGCTCGCAAGGGTCGATCAGCGAGTATCGGTAGGCAACCGTCATCTTGCAGCGTGAGGCCACACAATCGCCGCTCTTCGTCTCGGTATCCCAAATGATAAGCGTAGCATCCGCTCAAACGACGACACCACTGTTCAAATTCTCTGGCTTGTGCCTCATCTTGCGACGACGCCCATCGTAGCCATTCTTCTAGCGAAGGAGGCTCCGACGATTCTGCTACAGCACGAGAACGATTGGCAGGACAGATTACAGATAAGTCATGATCCCAAGTACCAGAGCGACGCAAGAGTAAGACGAAAGCACCAGCCCTGGCCAGGGGCCCTTGTTCTTCGGGAGCGGGAAAGGAGTAGTTATGCTGTTCGGCGTAACTGCGTAAGCAGGTATGAAATCGTCGTAGATTGTTTTGGCACGCTAGAACCCGCTCCCAGTGCTTGGCCTGAAGCAATACTGGCGGAACTAAGGAAGCCACCAGGAGGGACAAGATAGCTAATACCACAAAATCTACGAGGCGCCAAGATGACCGGCCTAAATCATAAGCTGTGATGCCTTTGTGAGAAGTCGGAGCCAGCGGCAAGGCATCGCTTTCGCCAAACGAGCGAGGATCATACGGAGACGGTATGGCAGACGAAACAGTCGTAGCATCGATAGAAGCGTTTACTTCGGTAACGTGGGCCACTATGGCTCGTAACGTACGATAGCGCAAACCATCGGGAAGTTCATCTTGTGGGAGATCATGCAAGCCTAAGCCATGTAGCCAATGGAGGAGAATGCTGAAGGCCTCACGCTGTTTTGGAGATTGTTCCAGCTTCAACTGAATGCGAAGTGCTTCCTCAGAATCCAGTAGGCCTAAAGCGTAGCCAATCAGATCTGCCTCCTCCATACCCTACTCCGCACGTAGTGGCTTGGCAGGTGGTTCGGCTGATTCGGAAGCCTCAGGTGCCAGGCGTGCCTGCAGCCAGTCGTGGATACGTTTGAGCGCGACATGTAGTCGAGACTTTACCGTCCCTATAGGGATTCCCAGGATGTCTGCGATATCCTGGTATTTCAGCCCGCGAAAGTAAGCAAGCAAGACAACGGCGCGCAAAGATTCTGGCAGACTTTGGAGAGCCTGCTGAACCAATTCGGCGCGCTCCTTCTCTTCCAGGGCTTCAAAAGGTTCCCTACTGGGACCACGAAGCGACTGTAGCAATGACCCTTGAGTCTCGTATCGTTCCGATTCGACGGTACGTTCCAAGCTAGCCGCTTGACGCCGAGCGCTACGTCGTAAAGCATCGATGGCTAAGTTGGTAGCAATAGCATAGAGCCAAGGCCGCACGGCTCGACCAAGTTGATATTGTTTAGCCCGCTGCAAGACTTGGAGGAAAGTATTTTGGAAAATATCTTCAGCTAAAATCGGATCACTCGTGAAACGACGGAGGTAGATATAGAGTTCTCTTTCGTAGCGTCGAATCAGTTCGCCTAAAGCCTCCTTGCGCCCTTTTTGGAGTTGGGCCATTAATTCTTCATCGCTCAGCTGTGCCAGATCCCACTCCTGCAACACTGGCTACTCTTTGCTACGAGGTACTCAGAAAAAAGTTCGCACGCGACTTAGTCTTTGGCAGCGATAGAGGCATTGTCGGTGAGTCGAACAGGTTGGTCAAGGGTGGCCCAGGCTCGTCGTAGGCGCTCTAACAGTTGCACGTAGGCATGACCGAACGCTTGGCAAACAATTCGCCGACTCGTCGGACCGGTAATTTGGAGGATCATCTCCAAGCGCTCCCCTGGCAAAACGGAGCGGACGCGGTCGGCCCATTCGATCAAACACACCCCATCGCCGCGAAAATATTCATGCACGCCCAGATCCTCGAAATCTCGAACCCGTGTCAGGCGGTAGGTATCGAAGTGATAAATAGGTAAGCGCCCCTCGTATTCTTGAATGAGGATGAAGGTGGGGCTATTCACCAATCGGCTGTCGGGAGTTCCCAAGGCTTCGGCGAGACAGCGTACCAGAAAGGTCTTCCCCGCCCCCAGTTCGCCGATTAGTCCGATAACAGCTCCTGGAAACAGATGCCGTGCCAACTCTTGGGCTAGTCGCTGTGTGCCCGCAGGGTCAGTTACATCACAGTGCCATGTCAGTTCTGGAAGGGCAGTATTCATACTCATATTAGACGAAAATTCTCGCAATATCCGGTTTCCAAGAGGGTGATAAGTTCTTATTACAATTATTCCCAAACGGATTGGTCTTGTCGAATCGCTCAAGCGACAAACGCATCTGGAGGTTGACTGGAGTGGTAATCACAATACAACTAAAGTCTGTTTTGCACTAAATCCCCGTTCATAACTGATTTTTTGGATAACTCAGCGTGGCGTTGTCGAGCCAAGAGTTTAGTCTTGCTCACTGGCGGGAGGAGTGCGTGTATGCTGGGGAAAAGCACGGATTAGGGGTTCCACACGCAAGTCGTCAAGGTAAACGCGGCCGAGGCCGGTCAACGCCATGGTCACCACGACGGAACCTGAAGCAGGCACTTTACGAAAGAGGGTGAACTTACGCCAGGGAGTCGCACTGGTGAGGCGGAGTGCCAAAGGTTCGCCCCCTATGGAATCATACAGTAACATGCCGTCAACGCTGCCTTGGATCGGTTCGGGAACGCGTAGCCAGGCACTGATACGTATCCAACTTCCAGGCTGCAAAGCAACTGGCGGGCTAACCAGGCCCAAATAAGTACGTTCCAGAGCGGCAGGGCGCTGATGAGGATTCTTTGGCCGCACTTCGAGCAACCAGCACGACCGCCCTTCCTTGGGTTGTTCAGTCGAGAACTCTGCTCTCATTTCAACTGCGTCGAGACTAGCCTTTTGCACCTGCCAACCGTGTAACAAACCTGACGATGGAATCTCAAACCCGCCGTTCTCCAACAAGTTCGGGCCGACACGCGCACGGCGTATTTCCGCGACCGCTTGCCAGAATTCGGGCAGCGTGTCAAAAGCTACTGCAAACGGTAGGCAGACAGGATAATCAAGCAGCCGGACTGCCTGTTCCCAAAGTCTTCGCCTGCTGAGGCGAAGTAAGCGAAGTGCCGCTTGGCTTTGCGACCATGCCTCGAGATAGTCTAGTTGGCCCGCACGAAGCAGGGAGGCACGCGCCCGCTCCAAATGACGGCGTGCCTGATCCAAATAAAGCCGGGTAACGCTATCAGAGAGTTGCAGCGACTGAAGTCGAGCTACTACGGACTCAGTGCGCGTGAGTTGCTCAACCCCCAGGTCATAAGCCCATTGCGCTGCCAAGTGCCTATATCGGGTGTTGGTCGCCTGAAGCTTCTCGACCATCCGTAAATCGGAGGTAAAAACCACAAGCGTGGTGAGATTGAACTCGGGGAGGGTCACCCTGACCCCACCGCCGACGCGTTCCGTGCGTAAAGCCCGCACTTGGCCAGCAGTAACTTCCCACGCTTGTGCGTCTTCGGGCACCGTTGGAATAACTATCTGAGTGCTCTGGAAAGAGGATTGGCCCGGTACGTATTGTCCGCCAGGCCCTGTCCAAACAATCAGCGCAAGCAGCCCGGCATCACTGCGTAGGATGGCAGTCAGCAATTCAGAATGACGTTGCGGCAAAACGGTGCATTCCCGGGCCGTGGCTAAGAATGCTTCCACCATTTCCAATTCAAGATTGAGAAGAGCCAGTTGAAGTAGGCGAGCCCGTGCCAACTCTGGATCGCCAAAAGTGTCATCGGCCCAAAATGCCAGACCACGGTAACCTGCCGCTAAGGCCAGCCATGTGAGAATTCGAATGTGTTCGGGGTCAATGCTCTTGGCCGGAAACGACTGCGCAAACTCGGCCCTCATCCAATTTGGAGCATGACATTGAATCCAGGTAAAAAGGAAAGTGCCGGGGTCGGCCAAGCGGCGGCGGTGTACCAGCCAGTTGTGGTAATCCTGCAACTCGAGACCAGTATGCAACGGCCAACGGTAGGTGCCAAGCAAATCTACTTGCCGCGAATAGTCGCGCAAACCGTCCCAAGCTTCTAAAGCTAATAAAGATCGATTTCTACTGCGGAAGTCCTTGACGAAGCGGCTGAAGGATTCACCTTGCTCCGCCGACCAACCACTTCCTAGGTGCCAGGCAAGGATATTTTCGGCGAGAGCCAAACGTTCCATTTGCCGCGCAAAATTTCCGGCCACCTTGCCTTCAGCCCCAAGGCTTTCTACCAGACCAGGCCAAGAGGGTACCAACAAGAAACCGAGTTCTGCTGCTTGCCGCAGACGCTCGTCACTGGTATCCGTTGGCACGAGCAAGGCATTGAAGCCAGCATCGCGTAACACCTGTAGCGGAGTCCCCGTGTCGCGCACGAGCCGCAATAGAAACGCTTTGTTGTTTAGATGAAGACGCTCCTGAAAAATCTCCACCCGCTGCACCACACGAACCTTGCTGGTGGGAACTGCCGTAGGCTGGGGGCCGTCGCCCGGTGATTGAGCAGGGCCAAACGTCTCACTCCAGAGCGGTCCGACTTCCAAGTCATCTATCCAAATCTCATGTACACCAGGCCCGCTATAAATGTTAAGCACGACTTGGTCAACATATGCATCCTCGAAATTGACCTCACGAGCTAGTTCCTGCCGCAGCAGCCTTTGCACCTCCCGCACGCGTTGCGAGACTTGACGCAATTCCAAGCGCTGCCAACGTCCGACCAGTTCGTACGTATCGCCACGTAGTAACGTTGTTAGGGGGCGGTCAAGATTCTGTGGATCGCGTTCACGAGGCATGACTAACCGGGCCATTAGCTGCGCCCCAGGACGGTTAGCTTTCACCCACACGCTCAAGGTCAATTCATCCAGTAGCACGGCTTTGCCAATGGGGTAGTAATAATGGATAAAAGTCCCCTGTTCGGCTTGAAGGCGGATATGTTCAGATTGGCGCCCCGAGTGGGCGGTTTGTGTGGTACGCTCGTGAATCCATTCTCGATGGGTAACGTCCGCCAGTCCTTTACGCCAAGCTGTTGTTGGCCCCTCGAAGCCATCGCGATGCACGTGGAGCATACTTTGAGCGGCCAAACCTAGTGCGGTCACGCTTGCGGCTAACGTCATCGCCCAGCGAGTCATTTCGCCTCCCGGCCTAAGCAGGTGTTCCCTATGGGTAATCGAACAAATCCGAGTGGGAATTCGGGTTCCTGGCTCCGCGATACATAGCAATTGCCATGGTTTAGGGGAAGATCAGCCCTTACATAGCAGCCAAAGACGCAGGCAGGGCATCGCTGGGGAACGACCATCGTGCCCCCTACATCATGGAGGCGGTGGGTACGGACCTGCAGTTCTGGTGGCTCTGGCAGGAACCAATCTGGTTGCCGTTAGATCGTACGCACAAACTTGTTGGTGAGATCCAGATGGAACTGTTTTCCTGTTTGGATTTGCAATTCTTTGCGAGCGTCCTATTATATCGTGGGTTTTTGATTAGGCCGAACACAGGGTATGGCATCATAGACACATCTACGACGGTGAGGATTCAGGCCAGGAACGACGTTTGCTGGCCCCCCAAACCCGCAGGATAATTTTGTCCTTCCCATCATTCATGGTGATGACGAATCGCGTGGGACAGTTGTGGCTGCCTAAGCATGGGGCTAACGATTTGCCCACGCCAGATAGGGTGTTGCATGCCTAGCGAATCCTTGGCTGGCTACAACGGTAGCGTCTCATGCAGCAACGGTGGGGAGCACCTAGCTTCCCAACCTCATGGACTCGTGCTGCGAACCTAAGCGCCACTAAACGCAGCGCTGGCAGCCGCTGGATGCGACTCAGCGTCTTCGCAAGACAGCATAACTTCCGACAATGGCTGAACATCATGAGATCCTAAAGGCTTATTTGCGGTTACCGGTACTTACGAGGCCTGGATACCATTTTCGATCTCATGGCGTGCCATCAGCCGGGGGCAGGATTGCACGTTACGAATTTAGCGCCTCCGTTGCTTTTCGTGCTGTACTTTTTGAACTCGCTGGGTAAGCGCTTGACGAAGCGCTTCAGTGTCTAGGGGTTTGTGAAACACCCTTCCACAGTCAGACCCAAATAATCTAGGAGCATGGACATACTATCACGGACACTGCGACTCATAACCAAGGATATCACTTCGGGCCATTCCCGACGTAACTTTTCCAAAAGCGATAAACCATCCTGCTTTGGGCGGAATCGCATCACTCATCCCAATTGGCTTCAGCCTCTGGGCAAACAATTTCAAGGCTTATTCGGCGCTGGCCGCTCCCTGTGTTGGGATGTGCTAGTACTCGCAAAGAATTTGCCGCGGTTACCGGATGTTCGTACCGTCTTCCACCTAACTGAATAATAAGAGGATAAGCGCTATCTCTTGTGTTGTGAACCGTTGGCCAAGCCTAACGATTTACTCTGCAAACTTACCCTTGAGCTAGTTAATATCTTGGGACGGAGTCGCGTTGAATATCTCTTTGGCTAAGTCGTAATTACAAAGTAGTGGAGGCAGTCTGCCCGCACATTGCAGTATGTTGCGTCTCATGAGGCATACGTCCCGCTAAACCACAGTGCGCCCAGCGTTCGCAGCCGACTTACTAACTGCGTTGCTTAGCCTGCCTACTCCCTTCGGTAATATGAGAGTAGCGATTATCACGAAAGCGGAGGAACAAGGCTCCATCTCGGCATTTTTGTTAATAATGACACAATCATCACGGCGTGAAAGGCCATAGGGGATGTTCTCCCAGTGCAAATTGTATCCGTTCCGAACGTGAGCCGATATCAGTTTGTGGACTCGGAGGACTAACTTATGGCGAGAGCGAGCTTCTGCGGTACTGGGTTAAGCTGGCTCGCGAGCTTAGTTTTGGTGCAGGGCTGTCATTGCTTGGGGTGGTATCATTATCACAATTGCCATGTCTACCTGGGTACGCCGCCAGGAACTAAGACCTATGGGTTCGGGTGGTGGACAGGCTGGCCCTATGTCCCTGGTACTCCTCATGCGCCCGCCTGGTCAATACCCTTAGTTACCGCACAATACGGGACTCCCTTTTCACTAAGCGACGGCAGTGTCTCTTCAAACAATGAACCAGCACCTATGCCGCGCTTGCAGGAAGAGCCCAATAGATCTTCGCCACCCGACGGCCCAAGCCAAGACATATTGATTCCCCCTCCCCGCAAAGCATCCCCTCAATCGGAGGCCCCACCACCCGCACCGAATTCTTTTCAGGGGGATAGCAGGAATTCTTACCCCCAGTCACAGGCCTTACACCTGGAAATAGTCAGTCCCCCACAAATGACCCTTGAGCAGACCGCCGAGCTACGTATCGTGTTGTCCAACCGCAGCGACCGAAACCTGCAGGATACAGAAGTCATCTTACACCTACCACGAGTGCTGCGAGCCCAGTCAGCACTGCCTACTCCCCACGTGCAAGACCAGCAAGTCATCTGGAAGCTCAACTCTCTCGGGCCACATGTCCGCGAGATTTTCACCGTTCAGCTCAAAGCTCATAACACCGCTAGTGCCGCGGTATGCCACGTCAGCGTACTCGCTGCGGATGGTAATGGAGCTGCTTCGAGCTGTTCCATCCGCATCATTCCCGCGGAGTAAAGCCCGCGTGGTTAGACACAAGCCTTGACGGCGGTGCGCAAGAAACAGTACCTAGCGTTCCGCAGGATCACGTCCGTTGATCCAAGGACCGGCCAGTTTCAAGTTGTAATCAGGTGTCTTCACGATGCAACCAATATCGCCTGCTTGCCAGCCGATGATGTTGTTCGGCTTGCCACGTTCATGGCTCCGCTTTTCCCACATACTAGCCCAACTACCATCATCGGGGACCGGCTTGCGCTGCGTCTTATCCCAGCGATAAACCTTGCCTGTGCGATAGCTAAGCACTCCCATACTCACGGTGGTAAATGCCGCAGCGCCTAACTCGGGTGGCGACAAAGTATCGCGTCGGCCTGAGCGCACACAATGGAGAAAATCTTCCCATAACGCAGCGGTATCGGCATTACGGCCCTCAGGTGGCTTGCAGTCCACGAACTCCCCGCGGATGCGATCTTCCAAACGAGCCGGCGTTCCCGCACCCCCGGCAGGCTCGTCGGGAATAATCTCGAAGCCGCCTTTGACGAATTTGATGGTACCTAAACGTCCGCGAATCGTTTCTTCAATGGGGTAGCGATTGATCATAGTCGCGGTAACGAGGAGCTGACAACCTTCCTCATAGTCAGCGACCACCGTAGCCACATCGGGGACGTCCCGACCGTCGTACTCTAAGTAAATACCGCCCGCGCCGACCACGCGAGCAGGATAACGTACCCCCATCGCCGCGATCAGATGCGTTACTTGGTGTACAAACAAATCTGTGAACATGCCACCTCCGAACGGCCAATAGCAACGCCATTGGGCAAATAGCGCCCGGTCAAAGGGCAACTTGGGCCCGATAGGTTGCCCCTCGAAAACGCTAAACTGGTGCCCTAAGAACATGTCCCAATCAATCGTCTTGGGTGTCATCTCCCGCAACACCGGGTAATAGCGCCATTGTCCTTCCAAGGAATTGCGATAGTAACTGGTCTGCCCTTGGGCCACGTGGCCAATTTTACCATTACGAATGTACTCATAAGCGATGCGCCAAGTAGGATCGGCCATCGACTGCACGCCGACGGTCATGACGCGATTGTATTTGTTCATGGCGTCCACCACGGCGTGGGCTTCATCAATCGTGCGGGTCATGGGCTTTTCGCAATAGATGTGTTTGCCAGCCGCCGCGGCGTCAATGCACATCTTGGCGTGCCAATGATCGGGCGTACAAATGCACACCACATCCACCTCAGGTAACTCCAACACCCGCCGATAATCTTTCGTCACATGCCGCGTGTCGTCGGGAGGCAATCCGCATTTCTTCGCCGAGGGATATAAACCTTGACTATAAAATCGTTTGACCACCTTACCATCGCGCACCGTCTCGTAGGTACCCTCATAACCGTCCCAGACATCACAAACCGCTACTGGTTCGACCCCTTTGTTCTGTTTCCTAAATTCGTTGATAATTTCAATATGAGCCTGGCACCGTCCGCCGGTGCCTAAAAACGCCACACCGATCCGCTCATTGGCTCCATAGAGACGGCTATACGTGCGCGCGGACAAGGCCAAGACACTAGCTCCAGCGGCTTTCAAGAAAGCGCGTCGCGGCATTCTCGGCATAGTTGACCTCCTCACATTTAGGCAGTCTGATCAGAGGAAGGGATTTTCCTTAGACTCAAGGTCGCTTCTGAGAGAGCAGCCAGGCGTAAAGCTCTTTTGTGTTGTAAGCCAGGTCCCAACAATTATGGCCTACACCAGGATATTCGGTGTAGCGGGGGGAGGCCCCCGCAGCTTTTAGCGCTTCGATCATCCGCCGAGATTCCTCCACCCGAACCGCTTTATCTCGGTCGCCGTGGAAACACCACACGGGAATGTGCTTAATTCTCTCGGCCCATTGCGGGTCACCGCCTCCGCAAATCGGCACGATCGCCGCCCATTTGTCGGGATACTTCGCGGCCAAACTCCACGTACCGTATCCGCCTAACGAGAGTCCCGTCAAGTAAATACGTTTGGGGTCAATATTATATTTTTTCTCAACAAATTCTAATATGGCCATTGCTCGCTGTGCGTCGTCGCCCCCCGCCATCCAGTTGCGATTAGCTCGGCAGCGTGGAAATAATACGAAGAACGGAAAATCCTTCTCCCCATATCTGCGAATCGCAGGACCGATGCCGACTTCGCTGGGTTTGTACTTGCCGCCCTCCCGTTCGCCCGCACCGTGAAGAAACAAAATTAACGGGAACGGCTCCTTTCCCGTATAGCTGTGCGGAATGAACATTTCAAAGGTTACCTTCTCACCATTGGGCGCCGTCCAAACTTCCGTAACAAAACCACGACGCTCCTGTAGCTCCTGGGCACAAGCCCAGGACGAGCAACACAGCATCGCCACCGCACCCGTTATCCAAGCCATTCTGGTCATAGTGTCTATCCTTGCCATATGCCTTCCATAGTGAATAAACTGCTTATCCTGAGGTGAAGCTCATTTTAGCGAACAGCTTAACCCCAGCCAATATTTGCAAACCTTTGACTGGCGCTTACAAATCCATCCTTTCAGGAACCTCCCGCAGGTCTGCTAAAAAGGTTTCCTTAACAATTTGTACTAGGGCGCTCACAAATCCATCCTCTTTAGAAGCTCCCACTAGGCCGCCAACTGATTCGCACTATGCCGAGGTCCCAACTAGTAGAAAGTAGCGGCTCTGCCTAATAACCCGTCGTGCTATTTTTATAATCAAAATCTGCCAACTAAGAAATTCTTATTACATTTCGCGAAAAACTTGTCTAATAAGCTTGTTAGTAACATTCTCATATCAATCAACAAAATGGCTTGCTTCTATCTCAAGTAGTAATCGCAGTCTATCCTCCTCGGAAACAGTTCATGATTCTGGCGGTAAGAACGGTTCAGGATCGGGCCAGACAGAGGGTTCGGGATTCAGGCGAATTTGTGGATAAGTCTCGGGTTCCTGCGCCGGAGGACGTTCAGACTCTAAATAGGGCTTACAGGTGGCTTCCATTTGCCGCCAAAAATCCTCGATGTCCAATCCCAGAAAATGCCGGCCATACGCACGCATATAGTTTTGTGCGGATTGGTATAATCGAGCAGCTCCCGAATAATTGCGATTGCATAAGTGCACCAAACACACCGCAGCTTGGATGAGCCCTTGATAAAACCGCTTGGCTTCGCCTCCCGTGTCTAACCATAAATCCTCCCAGACCTCATGAGCCTCAAAAAATGCTCCTTCATTGAAGAGTAATATTCCGGCTAAGTATCGCGGATCATAGTTTTCCATGGCTAAGTTTCCGATCCAGTCGCATCCTAGTTTGATCCGGGTAGCTGTGGCATCATGTGTGTCGCCCTTTTTCGCTCCATGAGGTAGCTTGGCCCTAAATCGTCTGAGGCTATTATTTTCTCGTGGATATGGTCAAAGAAGTCTCACGGCGGTTGATTAGATCACTTCATATCTGAGCGCAGGTCTTGGGCCAGGAGTTGGTGAAAATGGTAAATCCCGGATTCGCGTCGTAGGCTATAGCGTCCCGTGTCGAAGACTCCGCTAGCTAAGCCCCGCTGTACGTCTTCACATATTTCCATATCTTCTTGTTGCACACGATCAGCCACAGCTATGCTTTCCGCAATATATTGTTCCGACTGCGGCGTACCCGGTTGCTCCGCAAAATAGAAATCGAAAATCACGCGGCAACGATCTACTCCTAGGGGCAGTACTAAATTGGTATCCATATAGCCCTCATAAGCGTTGAGCATAAAGTTGGGATAGAGCCACCAATAAGCGGCCAATTGACCTTTACGCACCCCAGCAGCGCTCGCGTCTTCTCGCTGTGGATCCGGAGCCCGCATGGGACTGGCTTGCACGCTGCAATAGCGGAATGTCTCCGTCGTATAGTGCTTATAGTCGAGCACTGCTGCTAACGATCGGTGCAACGTCAGCACGTGATAGCCGCCATCGAGATAATTGTCCACAAACACCTTCCAATTGCAATGCAGGTCATAGATCCGTCGGGCCACGAAGTGAAGTTTCTCGATGGTGAAAATCCGTAATCGGTCTGGCATAGGGGCCAGGTACTCTTCCAAGGAGCAGCTTGGTTGACCAAGGTGTACGAAAATCAGCGGAGGCCATTCCGCGACTTGAACGGGGATGAGACCGTTTTCCTCCCGGCAAAATCCCTCGACACCGTCAAACTCGGGCACACCCCGTAAATTTCCCGCCAAATCATAAGTCCAGCCGTGATAGCGGCAGCGGAAGCGATCCGCAGTGCCTTGCTCAGCCACGGCGACGCGGGCGGCGCGATGGCGGCAGACATTGTAAAAGCCGCGTAAAACTCCATCCTCTCCTCGCACCACGACGAGAGGCCAGCCTGCTAGGTCCAGGGTAAAAAACTGCCCGGGTTGCGCCACCTGATCAGAGCGGCCAGCCACGAGCCAGTGGCGTGTAAAAACAGCGCGGCGCTCCCATTCGGCCAACTCCGCATCTGTGTACCAACTGGCCGGGATAGTATGGGCCTGACTTAGGGGTAAGTCGGCACGAAAACGCTGCAGCAAGTGATAGAGCTTGGGAGTCATGGCCGATCTCTCCTCGACCTGTCTCAGCGAGTCGTCCTCAGCATTTGACTATGCAACCTGCCTCCGCGCTAAGATATTCCACAAACATCCTATGAGAACCCGTAAACGCGACCCTAGATAAGAAGTCAAGCTGTAGGCATACAACCACGTGCCTCGGCAGTTAGGTTCTAACTATGTGGCCGCAGGTTCATGGACTGCTCGCGGCACGTCGTAGCCCCGCGACGTGGCTTGGTATCCGAAGAACCTTTCGATGCCTACCGGATCGTTGACCATACCATGCGTACAGTGCGCTCGCGGTTGCCAACGCGTTTGCTGCAACAACTCTTGCAGTTCAGGCAACAGTTGTTCGGCCCAACGTCGCGCTAGCTCTGACTCCTGCGGGGTCAGATCCGGCTCTAACACGCGGGTTTCACATGGATACTCGGGAAAGGCCTCGTACAGGTTCACGCTGCGCACCGCAGGAATACCGAACAGTTCAGCTATCTTGGTTGCGCAATTTTGCGGACAACCGTTTAGGGCTACCGTCGGAAAGTCCCGGTAATAATGCACGTCTTCCGGGACGCCCGCGGCTAGGGCCGAGACACACAGCGGCTGCGATTGGCCCAGGAGCTTGTCCTCATCTTCGCAAAGGTGGTACGCCGTCCGCTGGGCAATCCGCGCGCCACTTCGCTTGATCCCCTGACACGGTAGTAAGGTTAGTCCCTGCGCAGGGGGCGGCTCACCATTCGATTGGAGATTATCAGTAATTGGCTGAGCCGGGGGACTGAGCGAGTGTACTTGGCTTACGCCTTGATTCGGTGAGGGAGCCTCCGCTGGGGTCCGACCCGATGAGGAGCACGAACAAGCACACGGACAACCTGTCCCAGCTTCCGGCTGGGCCGGAGAATCGCCCCAGGGTTCGTCCGCGAGCGCTAAAGCAATGCGCTCTGCCACCGCCTGAGCCAGTTGTTTCCCGGAAGCCTCCAGTTCTTTACGTGTGCGACCTGGGGTAAGGCGTTTTTCCCGAATGATGCGTGATACTTCAATCTTGGCTGCGGGCTTTGCTCCGACGAGCCGAAGCACGTGGCTGGCACAGCGTAACACACAGCCTTCGATGACCACTACAGGATGCTCGAATACTAGCCGCCTCTCGGCTGTGTCCCCTGCTAGCAGTGCGGGGAGGGACAGAATCTCCGTGTCCTCTGGGCAAGCGGCATGGGCCAGATACGCCGCCCGGCGGGTCACATTGGCCACCACTTTACCCACACCCATGCAAGGGGCGAGCACCACCTTATCGCTCATCGGTTGATGTCTCCTTTCAAAGTCCGCTGAGTTTCTTCCCAGGTGGCCTCGAGGAAGGCTTTATATTGCTCGGCGTCCCAACTTTCACCCCTCACCTCACTCATAGCGAAAAGCCAGCCCGCCCCGTAACCGTCGAGATTGATTGGCGACGGGTCTTGCAGCAACGCCTGGTTGATTTCCACAAGCCGTCCGGCTAATGGGGCAAACAAATCCGCCGTCGCCTTCGAGGTTTCGATATGCCCAATGTGTTGCCAAGAATCCACCCAATCCCCCTCGCGAATATACCAGTCGAGAAAGTAAACATCCTGCATCAAGCGCACCGCGAAGCTGGTAAAACCAAAACGCCAACGTTCGCCCTGGGCTTGACACCACATATGGTTGCGACAATACCGACGGTCGCGCGGCAGCACCGCCGCATATTTTCCCATCCAGAAGATTAATTCGCTTTCCCCCGACAAAGCGTCGTCCGATGAATCGTTGCGTTTAGACATATCGGTGTGTACGATGCTGAGGCAAGAAAAATATGGGTAATAGTCTGTCTACTTGCAATAAGCCTGCGCGGGTGAGTACCAGTTGTTTGTCATCGAATTGCGCAAAACCTTGCTCGCTCAGCCAGTGAAGCTCCTCGCCAAAACGCAGGTTTAGCCGCTCACCGTATTTGTCCAAAAAATAACCAAATTCAACTCGACCAGTTTTCAGTTGCAGGATGAACTCCCGCAAGCATAATTCCAAAGGCGCGCAAACATAGGCACGATACAAAGGCAAGCGACCTTCTCGTAAAGGTTGTAAATAAGTGTCCCACTCCGTGAAGTTTTGAACATGAACGCCTTGAATGTGTCCAAAAGACGCGACCCCTGTACCTAATAAATCTGCTCCGTGCCAGAGCGCATCACGATAATGAAATTGAACACGCTTCTTGTCACGGACGAGCGTGTAGCCACTGGAAACCTCATAGCCCGCAGCAATCAGTTGATCGAAAGCGTAGTCCACCCAAGCACGCTTCGTGGGCCAATCGGCCAGAGGCAACGGTAAAGACTCTCCATTGCGAACGGTCTTCGCATACTCCGTGTTATAAGGCAATTCCATCTGATAAATCGTGACACTATCCGGATTGAGAGCTATAGTCTGTCGAATGCATTCGCGCCAATTCTCCCATGTCTCTCCCACCATTCCAGCAATCAGGTCAATATTCACCTGGGGAAAGGCTAACTCTTGAATCCACTGGTATGCACGAAATATTTCCGCAGAGCGATGAGCCCGGCCATTTTCCTCTAATATCGTGTCATTGAAATTCTCAACCCCTAAACTTAGTCGCGTGATGCCCAGTTCACGCAATACTTCCAGTTTTTGCCGCTGCAAGGTGCCCGGCTCACATTCAAAAGTCACCTCCTTTACCTGCTCCCAAGGCATGAATCGTTTCAATGCCCCCAGGAAATCCCGTAATTGCCGAGCACTAAGATAAGAAGGCGTCCCCCCTCCGAAATAAACAAAATCTAAGCTCCTGTCTCGAATTGCAGCTTGAGAGCTATATATGCTCACTTCCACTAAGACACGCTGTAAGTATTCCTCAATATCGCGAGCATTTTTGTCGGTATAGACGCGGAAATAACAAAATTTGCACCGTTTACGGCAGAAGGGAATGTGAACATATAGTCCTAAAGGAGATGCATGTTGAGGACTGCGGGAAAGAACCGCATGCACTGCCTCGACGCATTGCGGAGTCCAAAAGGAAAACGGAGGATAGTTCGCAATGAAATAGTTCCCGAGACCAGTTTTCTCCTGGTCACCAGCCAAGCTAATTTTTTTGCTAACCGCCGCGGTAGAGCTATCCCGGAGCATGATTATTTTCCAAAGCAGAAGATCAAGCCGTCGTGATTACCGATGACGAGATGACCGCGGGCGATGGCTGGCGAGGCAGTAATGGCGGCTCCCGAGGGTACAGACCAAATCTGCTCCCCCGTGGCCAGGGCCAGCGCATAAAGGTGACCATCACCCGAACCTACATAAACGTATTTGCCCGCAAGGACGGGAGAGCTATCCACTTTGCCGCGCGTGGCAGTACGCCAACGAAGTTTACCGGTAGGGGCCTCTAAGCCGTACACTGCCCGGTCGCGACAACCGACGACCACTAAATTATCATGCACTGCAGGCGAAGCATAAAAGGGGAACGCACGTTCCGGTTCAAATTGCCAGAGGATTTTCCCAGCCTTCCAATCGATGGCTAAGAAGGTCTTATCCATGTTGCCGACATATAGTCTATTGCCTACGATGGCCGGCGAGCCACCCACTTGGCCCCCTAATTCTAATTTGCGAATTTCTTTACCCGTCGCTAAATCTACAACGTGCAGTTGGGAATCACAGCCTCCTAGGATTGCTTTTCCCTCGGCGATGGCTGCGGTGGCATTGACTGGCCCTTCAGTCTGAACTTTCCAGACTAACTTCCCGGACTTGGCCTGTAAGCAATACAGATGCTCGTCATATGAGCCGATCACTATGCGATCTTTCCAAAACGACGCCCCGGCCACGATCTCCCCTTCGGTCTCAAACTTCCAGACATTCTTTCCCGTTTGCGCATTCACCGCATGAAGAGTCCCTCGATTATCGCCGACATAAACGACGCCATCTTGATAAGCGGGCGGTGCCTTAATCGGCGCGCTGGCCGCGTATTTCCATCTTTCCTTTCCGTCAGCTAGGTTGAGAGCATATAAGTGTCCGTCCATGCAACTGACGAAAACAGTATCATGCACAATAATGGCCGCGGCCTCTATACTGTCGCCGAGTTTCACCCGCCAGAGTTCTTTCAAAGGTGGTGCCAATTCCTCGGGTGCCACGCCCGTTTGCTCAGGATTACCCCGCCAAGTAATCCAGTCAGCAGAGGCTATTTCCCACGCAAGTCCCAGACTTAGAATTATAGCTAAGCATAGTCTTTTATTCCGAGTCTGCATCTTAGTCATCCTGACCTCGTGGCCATAGAAAACTGAATCATGGATTCGATGGAATATCTCCAAGCACCGGGCGGTATTCGGATTGCGGCAGATCGATGGTACCACCGTCATCACTATTGGATTCTATCTGATACAGCAGGAACTGGACACTATAAATTAGGGCTGACGGCTTATGTCTGCCGGCCTGGAATCGAAGTCTATTTTGTCGAACAATTACCACAACCAGGTACCATTATCGTTGAGGGCGGATTACTCGGCGTCGTAGAGACCGAAAAAGCCGTGGTTTCTATTTATAGTCCCGTATTATGCCGTGTCGAAGCAGTCAATCGAACGGTGTTGGAAGATCCGAATTGCCTTAGTTTTGACAATTACCGCGTTTGGCTAATCGAATTTAGTACCACGGAATTACCGCCATTACTCAGTGCGATAGAGTATTGCCAATATTTGCAAGAATTACCCCCACCTCAGTGCATATGGTCGAGGGCCTGACCAAGTTTAGTAGGCGGCCTGGTAAAGTTGCACGAAGTCGTCGAAGCTCACCGGCCGGGGATTAAATTTGCCCGTCCATTGTTGAGCGGCTTCTTCGGCCAATAAAGGTATAATTGCTGGGTTGACGCCTACTTCTTGTAATCGGCTGGGTAATCCTGCAGCCTGGCGTAAATGTTCGAGATGTGAGGCGAGCGTTTCGCCCGCATGGCTTGTAGCATGACATGATAAATCCGTCACTGCAACCAAATCGGCATAGAGGTTATCAACTTCCGTGCTATTGAAACGAATCACGTGAGGCAGCATGAGCGATACGGCTAAACCATGGACGAGACCGTAGTGCGCCGTGAGCGGGTTAGCTAAGGCATGGGTTGCTCCTAACATAGAAAGTTCGATTGCCTGCCCCGCGAGATGGGCGCCCAACTGCATGGCAGCGCGCGCTTCTAAGTCATGTGGATGTTCTAACACACGTAGAAAATTCGCCTGTAGTAGGCGCCAGGCCTCGCGAGCAAACATTTGCGACCAGACATTCCTTTTGGTGCAAACATAGCTTTCTAAAGCATGGGCCATGGCATCCAATCCCGTATCGGCGGTTACGTGTTTAGGTTGAGTAGTGGTCACGACGGGGTCTAAGATGGCGATGCGAAATGCAGCTTTCCGATCGCCACAGGCCATTTTTATATGCGTTTCCGGATCAGCTATTAAGGCATACGATTGAGCTTCGCTGCCAGTACCCGCTGTCGTGGGAACGCCAATCGAAGGCAACATGGGTTGCTTGGCTTTGCCGAAGCCCCGATAGTCATGCATTCGGCCACCATTGGTGTAAAGGAAATTAATACCCTTAGCACAGTCCATCGCACTGCCGCCACCGACTGCGACTAAACAATCAGGGTGGAAATTTTGGGCGACAGCTACGCCTGCTTCCACATGGCGTGTTGTGGGATTTTCTTCAACTCCGTCGAATATTTCTACCGTGATCCCTGCCTTGGTAAGGGATTCTCTAGCTCGTTGAGGATGGCCCACGGCCTCTAATCCGGGATCAGTGACCAATAGGACACGGGTTGCCCCTAAGTCGCGCGCTAATTCTCCAAGACGGTCTAACGCACCAATGCCAAACACTACTCGAGTAGCAGGAAAATAGTCGAAGTGACTAAGTAGGGCCGACATTCTTCCCATAGTTACTTACCAGTCTGGGGGGGCGCGGACTTAGATACGGATCCAATCTTTATCAAACTGAAAGGCGCGAGGCCGGAATAGGAAATCCACTATGTTTCCTTCGTGAGGTTGGAGCCAGTTTAGTTTAATCGTAGGAATAGGACCTATGTTGAGGCGGTCAATATGAGGGGCGTCGGCTAAGGTGCGCTGAAACTTAGCATCGGTGGTGATGGCTGTGCAAACTAACGTAGGTCCGATTTTTTCTACCATCTTGTCCTGTGGGCATTCTACGACAGTTACAAAGGGGAACATATATTCTTTTTTAGCGATATTGGCATCGGGAGAGGAACAAAAGATGACCATAGGACGCAGATAAGCGCAACGCTCCTGCTTGATAAGTCGTGGGCCGAATTTCGCCGTCATGTCCTCGACGCCGGGTTGAGTCAGGTCACGCTCGATATCAGCATAGATAGCTTCTGCTTGACCGGGAACCGTGAAAGCGGCGAGTTGGGCTTCCGGGTCGTCGGGAGGCCTCGGTTCAATTGGGCCCAGGCGTTCAGCTAACACTTGAGCAATTTTGCGACCGTGCCGAGAAACCCAGATGCCAGAACAGTTGATGCAACCTCGACCACTATTAACTAACACACTATCCACCATTAGGTCTAAGTAGCGTTCCCATTCGTCAACTTTATCGTCGCCAAACAATATCTTACTGAATCCCGGCCCATGTACCTGAACACGTGGATTAGCCTTGTATTGTTCTACGGTCTGGGCACTGCCGAAAATCAGGCTGCGTGGACAAGCCTGGAGCACCGCGGCACCAACATCGCCTAAACCTGGGTAAATCGCAATGGCCTGCTTAGGAATCCCCGCTTGAAGGAAGGCTTGAGTCATGCGATACGGCGTCCAAGGTTCCTGGGGGCCTGGCTTGAGCACTAAGCCAATTTGTAAAGGTATAATGGGCAACCATAATGTGTGTACCCCAGGTGAGTTGCTGGGTAGGACTAAACCAAGCACTGGAGACTGACATTGATAGCTCACGGGAACACCGCGGTTCTCCACGCCATAACCGCGAGATAAAATTTCTAGGTCTAAGCCGCGGGTGAGTGAGTCTAAAATCTCGTCCATGTGAGTCAACACATAGAAATTTTTTTCCATGTTGAACCGACACATGTGCTCGGGCATGCCGGTGGTGGCCGATTGCATGCGTACGAACTGCTCCGGCGTCTGTGAACCATTACCAAGCGGTAGTTCAGCACGCGTATAGAGGTCAGCAGCTTTTTTGAGCATAGCCAATAGCTCGCGCACAGGAATCTCGCGGAGCACTTCCCGTGCGCGACGAGCATAGCGCAGGTCGCGTTCGACTAGCGCGGCATTAGCTCGACTGACTTCCGCGAGCACTTCGCCGGTTTGGAAGTGTACCACGCGGTCAGTTTCCATGCTTTGATAGGGTTCGCCCCAACGGGAAATGGGGATGTGTAACATGGTGCGCTCCTTTCGGTGGGACTATAGGGTTGCTTAGTTAGTGGATTGTTTAGATTTTAAGTACACTTGATTTTATTTGAAGATCGTCAATAAACGCCAACCGTAGTCGTGGCGGCGAAACCGCGGAACGGTTTGACTCCGCTGATACCATCCCACGGAAAGCGTTCGCAGGGCGGTTCGCGAACGCCTTCATCCCGCTCAGGAAACCGCGGCATAAAGAATTCCTTAGTTAACGTGGTCAGTAGGACACGACCCTCTTGGCCGTAGTCCACAATGCGATTGTAATCGTCGAAGTCTACCACTTCGATGACTGCACGAGGTTGGGGGGCATAGTACGTGATTTTGTAATTCTCCTCAGGCCTGGGCATAGGGGCAACGGCCAGACCCATGAGCGTGTTCCCGTAGGTCGGGGCAATGTAGATGCCCGGGCCTAACAGTTCTTCGATGGTGAAACGCATCCACTGCGGGGTCATTTCCGTGCCACCACAGAAAATCCCGGTAATACCCATTTGCCGAAGGGAGGTACCGCGTTTTTCCAATTCGAGGGCTAAGGCCTCTAATAGTTTCGGAGTAGTGAACATGCACTTAATGTCGTGACCGGCCTCTAATATCGTCAGGGCTTGCTCAATGCAGTGTTCCATATAGGCCTTAGCTACGTCCACCCAGCCGCGTTTGAGACACTTGACGACCCAACGGGGATCTAAGTCAATGCAAAAACAGATGCCGCCGCGATATTGGCAAAGATGTTCCACGGCCAAGCGCAGGCGACGTGGCCCGGACGGACCGAGCATAAGCCAGTTAGCTCCTTTGGGAAAGTATTCGTCAGGTAATGTTTCGCTAAATTGCTCATAATCAATGCGAAAATCCTCAATATTGATGCGGGTCTTAGGGATGCCTGTAGTACCGCCGGTCTCGAAAACATAGATAGGCCGATTCTGATAAGCAAGGGGCACCCACCGGCGCACGGGACCGCCACGGAGCCAATCATCCTCAAAGAACCCAAATTTTTTCAGGTCGGCGAAACCGTGAACTTCCTGGCGCGGGTCGAAATTGAGCTTGAAGTGCGGGTTCGTACCGGCGACAGCATCGAGCCAAAACGGTGTGCCGGTTTCTGGGCTGAAGTGCCAGTTAATGATTTCCCGAACATGGGCGTCGAGTTGGGCCCGAGCAGTCGCTACGCGTTCTTGCAAAGTTGACGATAATAATGCAGTCATAGCCGCGACAGGCTCCGTGGAAAAGCGGGTCTCTTAGTACGCTTAGTTTTGGGAACAAAGACGCGCGGGCTATTTCTGTTCGCTAATGGCATATAAGTTTTGGCGGGTCATGACGTAGAGGACACCGTTGACAGCTATCGGCGTGCTAAGTACGGGGGCTTCCATTTCGTTCTTAGCTAAAAGGCGTAGTTTTTTCCCATGTTCGAATACGTAAACCACACCTTCATCGGTGCCGATATAGACCTTGTTATCCACGACGTAAGGCGATCCCCAGATAGCTGCTAAGGTGTCGTATTCCCAATATTTTTCTCCCGTATAGGCGTCGAAGCAGGCGACGAAGCCACTTAGGTTAGCGATGTAACATAAGCCTTCATGTATAGCGCACGTGGACAATCCTCGACGCCACAGGAGCTTTCCGTCCTTGTCCTGACCGCCGACATGCCAAACTAAACCGGAGTTTTTGTTTTCTGGCGCTTTTGGATCGAAGTTGTCATTGACGGGACTTAGGTCAATATTGGTGGGACTGGCCTTGCTGGGGTCGATACACCATAGGTGTCCCACGCCTTCACCGTGTTCAGGGTCCTGACCGACCTGAACATAAACCCGGCCTTCATAAACCACAGGAGTGGCAATGATTTCGTTTTTCGTGCCGCGGCCGCCCAGGATGTACTTTGAATTCTTCGGATTGCAATCGAATTTCCAGAGCAGCTTGCCCGTCAAAGGTTCAAAAGCGTAGAGCCAACCATCGCCACCGGGAAAGATGACTTGGGGTTGTCCGTTGATGACCGCGTAGCAAGGGTTCGACCATTGTCCGTGGAGAATTTTATCGCCCGGCAGGTTGCTTTCCCAAATGACTTTGCCCGTGTGTTTATTGACCGCTAAGAAGCTGGGCGCCTGGGGCGCTGGGATGTTCTCATGGGATTCATCATGTCCGTTACCCGTAACGACATAGACGATATCGCCCACGACCAATGGGGAGCAGACCGCCAAGTTATGGGGAAAAACGCCGAGTTCTTCCATCATGTCCAAACGCCAAATAAAATCTGCGTCCATCTTTTCCTTGTACTTTTCATCCTGGGCACCGTCGTTTTTGCCATCGAGAAAACCTTCGGTATCAGCGCAGACCAACTCGCAACGATTGCTCACGTAATACACGCGGTTTCCTTCGACATACGGGGAGGAGCAAATACCCTGCTCAGGCCAATCATTAACGCGTCCGGAGGGAAGCTTGTCGTGAACTGCCTGCCAGAGACATTGTCCGTCCGATTCACGCAGACAAAGCAAGATGCCTTTATCTATCGGAATTAGCTCATTGCCTTTTTTGATGGCATCGCGGGGATTTCGAAGACCACCGTTGTTAGTGCCAAGGAAAATTTTGCCCCCGTAAACTACAGGATTGCCATACGATTGGGAACCTAATTTAGCTACCCACTTGATATTTTTGGGCGAGATTTTGCGGCGCTGGTCGCCGATGTGCCACTCGGCGGGCAGACCTTTCTCGACCGTGTTGACCATGTTGCGAGCCGGAGTACCGCCAAACATCTGCCAAACACGTTGATGGGGCTTGCCCGGTTCCGGTTTCGCACCCTGGGCATGAATGCGTGGCCCGCGAGGCGGAGTGGTCGGATCGGACTGCGCCCACCAAGCCACCGCGAGGAAACAGGTGGCAGAAAGGAAAGCCAGGGGCCAACGGAAACCAGGGGACAGAGATTGCATAGTTCGACGTTCTCCTCATCAAATCGCTTTCAGTCAATGGAAGCCGTGGGGATCGGGCCTCCCGTCAGCGGTTAGGATAAATGCGGACGTTATCGAAAAAGGCCTCAGCTCCGGGAGAATTAGCGGTGATGCCAGTAGCGTAGGCGTATAATGCGGCTGCACCTTCGGTGTTAGGGATCGGATCTTCGGCAGTGATGGTCCACTCTGCAGGTTCCGGCTGGTCGCGAGGCCAAACTTTGCCCTGTAGGAGACCTTTACCGTCCACTACTTGCACGCGGAGTTTGAAGCGATACCAGATGCCTGCTCTCCAGGGATAGTCCACTTTGGCATTGATCCGCCCCGGAATAGCGTCGGGTGGGGCGTCCTCAGGGCGACGCGCTTCCCAGGTGCGCAAGAGTAATCGCTGCTTATTCCCGTCTAAGGTCAGGCTATAACGGCAGTTGACGACGCCCATGTCAGGCAAGTTCCGTCGTCGCTCCGTAGCCATCAGGTCCGCTTCAATAGTGTAATCGCGTGCTTGGGGAGTAGTAATAAAAGCCAAGGCTCGCGCCAGCATGGGGTTTGGGTTATTGGCGAGCTTTTTGAGCACTTTGTTCTGAGGGTTGGTGGGGTCTGCGGTAACGACAAACTTACCAGCGACATTGACCCAGCCACCTGGCACCGCACCTTCGGGAAGCGTGTCGAAGGTCTGCACTAAAGGAATGCGGGGCGCGACACGGACGCGCGCCCGTGCGCTCAAGTGACGCCAATGGGCCTGAACATAACCATGCTGCGCGGGAACTTGGGGGTCGGCCGTGAAGACACCATCTGCGAGGGTGCCCCGCAATGGTGGAGGTGAAGGGGCCGGCTTGCCTTCCGGTGTCTTGGCAGTAATTTCCGGAGCCGGTAGTGTCCAGCTTTGTGGCGTGATCTCGCCGAGCACCTGGCCACGGGCGTTATAAAGACGTGCCCGAAACCTAACTTGCTGGCCCGGTTCAAGCACAACGTCGGCGGGAAGGAGTTGAAGCCAACCGGGTTCGTCTCTGGGATCGACCGCTGGTTCGGCGGTCATCGCAGGCACTGGGCCGGCGCGGCTTTCTTGAGTACCCAGACAATACAGAGCGTCGCCCGTGGTGAAGTAAAGCCGACCGTTCCACACAGCCGGGCTTCCATTGTTTTCGATAATCTCGCCCTGGGGACCCACCGGGTTGGAGAAAGAATGGATGGTTTTACAACTCCGCTCTCCGGGCTCCAGGATGTGGAACTTCCCAGCAACTTCCATGACGTAAATCTTGCCGTCGGCCCATACAGGCGAACCGCGGCCCATGGTACCGAATTTATGTTCCCAGAGCGTTTCGCCTGTTAGCGCATCTAAACAGAATAGTTTGGCCGAGTTATCAACGACGTAGAGGCGGTCGCCATGCAAAGCAGGGGAGGCCAGTCCTGCCAAAATCCCGAGGCGCCGCCATACCAGTTTTGGTTGCCGCTCCCGCACCTGCGCAGCGTCCAGGCAATAGACGCCGCCCATTTCGTTCGTATCAAGATTTTCGTCGCCGTGTGTAATATAAACCCGCGAGCCTGCGACCACGGGCGACGGATTGATACCCCGCTTGGAGATCGCAAAGCTCCAAACCGGTTTTCCAGTGCGCGATTGTAAAGCATGTATAGCACCGTCGGCCCCGCCGCAGATAATCAGGCGTTCGCCTTGAATCGCCGCCACTACAGGTACGGAATAGAGCGTGTCCACGGGCACGTCGCCGGGCTCCGACCACCAAAGCACTTCGCCTGTACGCTTGTCGAAGGCAACGAAGCGATGACCGGCTCGTGCCTGGTCTCCCCAACTGGCGTTGAGGAAGTGAAGGATAACACGGTCTTCGTCCACGATCGGCGATGTCGTTCGGCCGCCATAGCCGGAAATGCGGCCATATTCTTCAGTAAGCGAACGCGACCATACCACCTTGCCATCAGGTGAGAAACACAGGAGAAGTCCTTGAATGCCGTGGGCGTAGACGTAACCTGTCTCAGCATCTGCCGCCAGATTCGCCCAGCCGACGCGGTTGGTGACGATGTCAGTGTGGAAAATGTTGAACCGGTATTCCCAGAGCAACTTGCCCGTGTCGGCATCAAAACACATGACCCGTTCCTGCTCACGGACCTTGCCGGGCTCGGCGCCGTTAATGATGTAAACTCGTCCTTGACAGATTACGGGTGTCGAGCGGCCGCCATAAGGTTGTTTCCAAAGCAGATTCAGTCCCGTAGCCGACCATACGGCAGGTAAGCCCGTGTCGCGCGAAACGCCATTTTGTTCCGGGCCACGCCAATGCAACCAGTCGGCTGCCCAGGCCAAGCATGTTCCAGCATACAACACCGCGAGAGCAGCCCAAATTCGCATCGTTCTTCGCTCCCACGTGGAAGTTTTTAGGTATTTCTTCCGTGCCGTTCTGGGGGGACAATCAATGGGATAATTAGTATAGGGGAAAGCGGAAGAATAGCTACGTTTCCTTACGCCAACGTCGAGCTTTGAGTTCATACCGCGGGAGTGAGCCGGGAGCTACGACCAGGACAGTTGGGTTCACCAGGAATACAGACTTGACCTCCTGTGCGATCCGTTCTGCCCATTGCATCGCTGCCGGACCATCCGCCAGCTCATGCGTAGATGGTTCGACCTCGATGAGGAAACTCTCCGTGACCTGGTCGCTACGCCAGGTAACGCGATACTCGACCAATTCGGGAAAACGGTGTAACACCTCGTCCAGAGCACTGGGGTAAATTTTGACACCGCGAACCACGACGAGGTCGTCGAACCGACCGAGGATGCCGCCCTGGAGACGCAGCCAGATGCGACCGCAAGGGCACGGCTGAGGATCCACTAAAACCCGGTCACCTGTACGATAGCGGATCAGGGGGCTGCCCCATCGACCTAAATTGGTGAGTACTAACTCGCCCTCGACTCCTGCAGGGACAGGCTTGCTTGTGCTCGGATCGATCACTTCAGCGATGCATTCCGTCTCCAGCAAATGTACCCCACCTGGGTTCTCGGGACACTCAATCCCAAGTGACCCGATTTCGGTCATGCCTGTGTGGTCAAAAACTCGTGCCTGCCAACCTTGTTCGATGCGCTGACGCACGTGCGGCACGCTGCCGCCCGGTTCCCCGGCCACGATAAGTAAACGAACCGCACTATCCTGGAGTGTTAAACCTTCGCGTCGCGCTACTTCCAACAGGTGTAATGCATAAGTGGGCGTGCAAAAGATTACGGTGATACGGTGCTCTAAGATAGCCCGAAGCCGCGCTACGCTTGTCATGCCACCGCCGGGCAGGACGAACCAACCGCCACGTACGGCCGCATCCCAGGCCGCCCAGAATCCCAAGAACGGGCCGAAGGAGAATGGAAAGAATAAGCGGTCCCCAGCTCGCAGGCCCACAACCTGGAAGATCCAACGCCAACATTGCATCAGCCACTCCCAATTTTCAGGCGTGTCGGGCCAACGTAATGGTTGTGCTGTGCTTCCTGAGGTCTGGTGGACGCGCACATATCGTGCCACTGGGTAAGTCAAGTTGCTACCATAAGGCGGATGCTGACGCTGGTCGGCTAACAATTCGTCCTTAGTCGTGAAGGGCCAAGCTGACATTTCGTCTAACGAGCGGGGCAACGGGAATTGACCGAGCTTACGTTGATAAAAGCGATTCCGAAGTAAGATTTCCGTGAGCATGGCGCGCAGGCGTTCCAACTGCCAGGCCCGTAATGCTTCTCGATCCGTTTGTAAATCTCGTTCACCAAGACGGGCCATATCAACCTGCCCCATGGACGGTGCCGTTCCGTAAGAAACGCGGATTGGCCTAACCCAGCCAGGACGGCGTCTGGCCCGGCGGCGGTAATTTTACCACGTGCACACTGCTAATCAGCGGATGCCGACGTACTTCCTCTAAAGCCTCCTCGGGAGGAAGGCTATCTAAATTCAAGATGGCCACCGCCTCTCCACCTGGTCGCACCCGTCCCACGTTCATCTGAGCAATGTTGACCTGATGCCGGCCTAACACCGTGCCGATGAAACCAATCAGTCCAGGGGCATCCCGATGTTGGAAGATCATGAGAATCCCGTCCAGATAAGCATCCAGATGGAACTGTCCCAGCTGAACCACACGTAAGTATTGTTTGCCGAAAAGCGTCCCAGCAGCACTCAGCGTCCCTTGTTCCGTTTCGACTTCGGCACGAATGAGCGAACTAAAATCGCCTCGCAGCGAACTGACTTGCTCCACTAGTTCAATTTGTCGTTCACGGGCGAGCAGCTCGGCATTCACGATGTTGACACTGTCGGCTAAGTGCGGTTCTAAAAGACCAGCGGCAAACGCCGCGGTGACCAGGCGCGTGTTCCGATTGGCAACATCGCCGCGGTAAGTCAAAACTGCTTTGCGGACGGCACCCCGGCTCAGTTGGGTGAGCAATAAGCCCAACCGCCGGGCTAAGTCGAGATACCAGCGCAGTTCGCGTAGCTCGGCCGCATCGAGCGTGGCCATGTTCACCGCCGACTGCACCACGCCTTTGACCAGAAAGTCAATGAGCAACTGGGCGGCCTCGCACGCCACAGAAGTTTGTGCCTCAACGGTAGAAGCCCCAAGGTGGGGCGTAAGCACCACGTTGGGCAAGTTCAACAGCGGCGAATCGGGCGCAGGCGGTTCTTCGGCAAAGACATCCAAAGCGGCTCCCGCCAACTGCCCGCTTTGCAGCGCTTCGACCAAGGCGGTTTCGTCCACCACGCCCCCACGAGCGCAATTAATCAGGTACGCTCCCCGTTTCATCAGGGAGATTTCACGAGCCCCAAGGAGCTGTCGAGTTTGGTCCGTGAGAGGTACGTGCAGGGTTACGATGTCGCAGTGGGGTAGTAATGCGTGTAAGCTAGGTGCCGGCTCAATTCCCAATTGGGCCGCACGCTCTGCGGTCAAGAACGGGTCGTAGGCTAGCACCTTCATATCGAACGCCAAGGCACGCCGTGCAACCTCACGACCGATCCGACCGACTCCCACCACGCCCAGAGTTTTCCCTGCCAGCTGCATGCCGATGAACCGTTGACGCTCCCACTTTCCCGCCCGAACACTGGCATCGGCGGCCGGTACGTGTCGAACGAGCGACAAGATTAGGGCCCACGTGTGCTCCGCCGTACTGACCGTGTTTCCACCTGGCGTATTCATTACCACGATACCACGCCGGGTCGCCGCTGCCACGTCTATATTGTCCACTCCAACCCCAGCGCGAACGATTGCACGCAACTGCCCCGGCTGTTCCAACAAATCAGCGGTCACTCGTGTCCCGCTCCGCACAATCATGCCGTCAGCCCGTTGCAAAGCGCGACGCAGCTCTTCTCCCTTTAAACCTGGGCGGTAATCCACTTCCAAACCAGCCTGGTGAAGCAGTTCCAAGCCCACGTTTTCCAGCTTGTCCGCAACGAAAACCCTTGCCATGTGCGTTCCTTGGTATCTTGCTTCGTAGATACCCTACCATTTCCGACAAAATAGGGTCAATAATAATAGCGAGAGCGGGCAGGACATTTCTTGTGGCTCCTGATCAGCCCTCAGCCGCCAGTTCCATGTCATTCTAGCACGCTTCGTTGCAACCGTTATCGCGCCTCCAACGAAAGTGCCCAAGCAGTAAGGTCTGCATGAATTTTCATCAGGGCGCAAAATGCAAACGCTCCGACGCCTTGGCCCGCTCGTAAACTTGCCGCGTCACTTGAAACGCTTCTGCCGCGGCGCCAGCAATGGTCAATCGTCGCGGCGCTAACAAAGCTAGGGCGATGGGCACATCGAGTACCCGAAGGATACCCAGATAATGAGGGCCCTGCAGATGGCTCGTCGTCGGCTCTATCAAAACGACCTCAGAGATCGCCCCTTCCCAAATCGCCGCATAAGCGCAGTTGATGGCCATCGTCCCCCGGCCCATGACGGTCAACGGTAGCGCTTCCTCCCTGCTCTCATGCAGCCAACGCGCCACCGCCTGAATATCCCAGACTCGCATTTGATCCACCGTGCGGCCAAGTAACGCGTGAGCACGTTCGACATAATTCGGCGGATTGCGTCTGGTCCAGGCAAACCGACCGCAGCCACGAGGATAAAGTAGCCAGACTTCATCCTCGGCCGCGATCCACGCCTTCGCCCAAGCCGGCAGTTTTCCTTCTTCATCTTCCGGCCCGAGGACGATGAGTAATTGTCGCTTCGCCTGCTTCGGGCCTGCCAGCCGATGGACTATCACTACCATCACCTCATCCGTGCCTAAGAGAAACTCGCCTGTCTCCTGATTGTTCTTCAGGAGTTGCGCGGCGGGCACCGGCTGAGGCCAATCGGTGAACACGCGCTGACGCAATTGGGCGAGTAAGTCTGCGTACCACTTCGGCCAATCTTCCGATTTTTCCGGGGCCCGCACTGATGCACGGGGCACGAAACTTTCGTCAATGCGGCGATTGATCGCATCAGCTGGAATATCGCTATCCTCAGGGAAGACTCGAAGTTCCTTACCGCTAAACAGGGGAACCTCTGGTTCGTGCACCGGGCGAGGATCCTTTTTTAGGTGGCGATTAATCCAGCGATAAGCTAACAGTCGAAGTTCGGGGTGATCCTGATGCGGTCCAGGCACCACTCCAAACTCGAAATGACTCTGCGCCTGAGGATAAAAGAGACCGTAGAACTGATGCAATTTCGCCCGCAGACGTTCGTTGCCCGGCATTGGAAATATAGTGTCGTTGCTGGAATTGAGAAATAATAATGCTCGAGGTGCTATGAGGCCTAATATCGTGCTAAAATCCCAGCGATAAACATTGTAGGGAAACATACAATCGCAGTGCCCATTCATCACGCGATCAATCACATGCGTTTGTAAGTCACTAAATCCGCTTACTGGCACCGCCACCTTAACCCGTTCATCTGCGGCACTAATCCATACAGTATAAGCACCGCCCCCACTAATGCCCGTCACGGCGATACGCTCAGGATCCACCTCAGGTCGGCTACAAAGATAATCGAGTGCTCGTAGGCCATTCCAACACTCGACGCCTGCTGGCGTATAACCCGCTGAATGCCACCACCAGCGACCCTCGCGGTAGGTACCATGGTGAATCCCAGCAATCTCGCCCAGTTGCAAGGTATCTATAATCAGGCAAACATAGCCATGGGTAGCGAACCAAATACCGTGGTGCTGAAAGGCTGTCTTATTACCATCCCGCCCACGATTAGAGTGACCGCAAACGTAGAGCACTGCAGGAAGCTTCTCGCCCGGCTTTATATTTTTCGGAAGATAGAGATTGCCTGTGACATACAATCCGGGTCGGCTTTGAAAATATAGTTTCTCCACGCGAAAATTATCGCGCTCTAAGGTACCTGTCACGCGGGCGTGGAGCGGTGTCTTTTCGGGCATCGGCCACAAACCGAGCATATACAAAAACTGCTGATGCAAATGGGGGCGTAGCCGCTCCCATTCTTCGCGAGACTGGGCGTAGGCAAACGGGGCTTGGGAGAGTTTCGCGGTCTCTGCACGAAGCCACGCATAAACTAATGCATCGCCAGGCAATTCCTTGTCAGCTGGTTTTTGCGCATAACCAACGCAGGCTACCGCAGCGATAACTAGCATTAGCCAAGCTGTACGCCCCATAATTCACTCCTTACTAAGATTGGCTCGCCTTGGAGACTAAGTTGTCATCTTATACTCGTCTAATAACGAATCCAGCCGAGCGCTTCCATCCAGTTATATAGCCAAGGATGCCTCCAGGGATTCCACGCAGGATGGGCGACGCTGACAGCCGACCATGCTAGTAAGATGTATCCCAAGAAACGACGGGTCCGCGTAGCCGCAAGCCAATCTGCAGCAGGTAACATACTCAGTAACCACAACGGAATCAACCAGAAAAACCAGCGCGGCCCACTAGTCCACCCACCGTAGTTACTCGTCTTAAGGGCATAGTAAACATAGACCGTGTAAAAAAGAAACACAATCAAACTAACCACGCCTGTACCTATTAGCAGGACTTTATAAGACGAAGGCGACCCAGGATTTGAAATTTTCGGGCAAACTATGCTCACCAGGCTTAGCAGGAAAACGGGACTTAGTGAAAATATACCATGATGGCCCACCAGAAGATGGACCATATAAAGCCAAACTGGTTCGCGTGCTGCATCAATACCGCGACGCACCGCCCAATAGCTCCCAGGATATTCATACCAAATTGACCCGAATTTCTCGTAGGCGGGCCACCACTCTCCCAGCGCTAAATAATTGGTGTATGCAAACCCTGCGATGGGTAATAAAGCGGCCGGGATATAAAACACTATCGTTAGCAAGACGTTGCGCCACATCAGTAGGCACGCGAAACCGACGACGATCAAAAGAGCTGGCAACTCATTACACGCAGTCCAACCCGCAAAGAGGCCCGCTAAACAATAGTACCACCATTGCCTGTGCCGCGAGTCGGTGGGGATGAAGGAAAGCTCGCGGTTCGATTCGCCCTGCCGCCAAATTTGGAGAAATGGATATAATCCGAAAACTAGACCCGTAGCCGCCTGTGTGTGATTATTAAGCGTAACGCTAAAAGTGCTAAGAAAGGTCGCCCAAGAAGCGGCTCCCATGCTGAATAAGCGTCCCCAATCCGTCTGACCGTAATATTCAATCAACTTACTCATGAGCACCAAATACAAAAGAAACGGGAGCCAGTTCCAGGTGAACAAAACAATTTTCGCAACTAACATGGGCCGTTCGGTTAAGGACCAACCGAAGAGCCACCGGATGAGCCAATATTCGCCCGCAATGAGTGTAGGAAGAAGAGGTGGCTTACTGGAATAATACCGTTTCGTTTGCGGGTGCAAGACGCGATCCACGCTCGTGTAGCCGGGTTCAAACAGGATACCGTGATCACTATAAAGGGGCGGTGGCAAGATTGGCGGTATAAAGTTAGGGGTAATTATGAATAAAGTACCTGTACCAAGTGCTCGGCATAATAAGACTGCTTGCGCTTGTAAGTGGCTAAGTTCTCCAAATGGTGGATATTCTAGGCGATAGCCTACACTATAAGTACCTTGCTCCACTAAGGCGCGGATTGTTGCCCAGCGCGCTCGATCATTAGAACTATAAAACGGCAGTGCTGGGGGTGGACTTATTGGCCAAGGCCGTCGAGGATCCTCCCAACGCTCGGCCGGGCGATGGAGACTCGGTTCAAGAACATATTCGGCGGATAAGATTCGCCCTGCCAAGTGCCCCGCGGCTAAAGTGATCAAAATCGCATAACCCCAGGACCTGGTCGTTTGGGCCGACGTTCCCCCCATAGCCTGATACCTTGTTACCTTAGTTACACAAAGATTCTAGTCGGGCCAATCTCCTTGAAAGACTTCGACAGCGGGGCCTGTTAGATAAACATGGTTACTCGTCTCCGACCAATATAGCTCCAAGTCGCCGCCCAGCAGATGAGCTAACAGTCGTCGCTTAGTGCGTCCGGTCAGTGCGCCTGCGACACACACAGCACATGCTCCAGTGCCACAGGCTAAGGTCTCTCCACTACCCCGTTCCCAGACCCGTATTCTAACTTCCTCAGGACTTAGTATTTGAACGAATTCCACATTAACCCGTCGGGGAAAAGCTGCATGTTTTTCAATGAGCGGTCCATAGTCTAAAACCACTCGATCACTTAATTGCCCCATATAAATAATGCAGTGGGGATTGCCCATCGAAATGCTGGTTACAAGGAAGGTTCGATCCTGGACAGAGAGAGGAACATCCTTTGGCGGACAGCCGGGAAGGGTAGTGGGAATTTCCTCCGGCTGGAATATCGGTTCGCCCATATCCACCGTCACTTGCTCCACGCGTCCTTGGTGGAGGTGAAGCTCTAACTCGAGAATGCCTCGCCCGGTTTCAATCTGCAGGTGTCGCTTTGATACTAACCCGTGATCATAGAGATACTTCGCCAAACAACGAATACCGTTGCCGCACATCTCGGCCTCACTGCCATCGGCATTGAACATACGCATCCGGGCATCCGCACGTTCCGAGGGACATATCAAAATGAGACCATCGCTGCCTACGCCAAAGTGCCGATCACTCATTTGCCGACTTAGTGCTCCAGGATCACGAGGTATGGGTTGGCGAAAACAATCAATAAAAATATAGTCGTTGCCGCACCCATGCATTTTCACGAAGCGCATTTTAACCTCCGTTTTCTATGCCGATGCGTCAGTGCACGACTAAGCAGCAGGCGAAAAGTTGACCGAGCGGAGCAAGACGAAGTATTCCAGCATTAGTTACATGTCAGCTAGGAATTTAGCTGCGAGACAGCCAGTGCAGCCATCTTCGCTACTCAAGCTCTGGGGGAGGTAGCGGCGGAGGACTCGCAAACCAGACCAAAAGCCAAATTAACCCAACCAAAACTAGCACACTTATGGCGCCTAGGAGGAACATGAACAGATCCCGGGGCACGGGCAGGCCAAATGGGGCTTTGACTAAGTCGGCGGGGGACACAGGCTCCACGTTGATGAGCTGAAGCCAAGAAGCGCTCGCGGCCGACGAGTCAGGGGAGGCTTGAGGAGGGACCGCGGAAGCCAGGCGCGCTGGGGCTGCTTCAGATTCGGGAGTAGGAGCGACACTGGCTGAAGTTGGAGAAGTGGGCGCGACCACGACGCTCGGAGATCCAGGTACGGCTCCCACGCTCGGAGGTGCCGAACGAGGCTCTCGGCTTTCACTCGGAGTGGAACTGACTTCGGGAGGACCTGGACGCTTTTCGGGCGGGGTAGGCAAGCGTATTACGCGACCTTGGCGGCGCCGACGCTTCAATTGTTTCAGCGAAGGCGGCGGCTTGGCCAATTTCACGGACGAGGAAGAGCCACTAGCGCCTGGCTGCGCGCGTGCGGCATGTTGGTGCTGGAGCCAAGCCAGATACTCCGCCGACTGGGCCTGAGCTTGATCCAGAGGCTCAGCAGGGAGTTCTTTCAGCACTGCCTTGAATGCTTCCGCAGCGGCTGCAGGTGTGGGAAAGCGGTCTTCGGGGTTTTTTGCTAATAAGCGAGCCAGGATTTGCCAAAGCGTTTCTGAGACTTGGGGGTTGATTTCAGACAAGGGACGGGGAGCTTCGGTGGCATGGCGAGCCAGCTGACGTATGGGGTTAGTGTCCGCGAACGGCGGTTGCCCGGCTAAACATTCGTAGAGAATGCACCCCAAGCTATACAAGTCAGCGCGAATGTCCACGCGGCGAGCATCACGGGCCTGTTCAGGCGCCATGTAATCGGGATTTCCAAAAATCGCGACCTCCATGGTCAGTTCTGCATGTTGCGGCGCTCGCTTAGGCTCAAAAATTTCACGGGCCAAACCTATGTCCAGCAACTTGACTACGCAACGTAAAGTCAATTCTGAGGGTTTAGGTTCAGGTACGAGCATGATATTAGCCGGCTTGAGATCGCGATGTACCACATGTTTTTCGTACAGATGCTGCAACGCTTGGCTGATGAAAAAACCGATCCGGGCGGTTTCGAGCGGTGTCAACGTGCGGCGTTGCTCGAGGACCTCAGCCAGAGTGGCCCCATCGAGATACTCCATAACAAGGAAGTAAATCCCGTTGTGTTCTCCGGCGTGAAAAGTCCGCACAATATTAGGATGAACCAACTCCCGAGCGATTTCTGCTTCCCGAAAAAATCGCGCTAACAAAACGGGGTCGCGGGCTGAGGAAGGCGGCAACACCTTCAGGGCCACCACTTGGTTGCTCGCAACATGGATTGCTCGATAAATGCCTGCCATTCGTCCTTTGGCGACCCGCTCGAGGATTTTATACGGGCCGAGAAAGAAATTATCGGCGTAACCATGTAACAGCAGAGCGGCCTGATACTCAGTCAGATATTGATTTTGCACCAGCCAACGAGCGAAAGCTTTGGTGTCGCGCGGATCGCGTGCGGATTCCCGCCAACGGTTGCATAATTCCTGAACGGCCTCGGGGCTGAGCAACTTACTTCGCATTATCAGACCGCAGTAATTTTCCACTGTATAAGCCATGGAGTTTCCCCGGGCGGAAAGACGCACATCCGAAGCTCGAAGTCCTATGACAATATTATTGTGGAACTTACCTTGCCGTAATACAAATCAAGAGACCCTCATCGGGGCCAACCGTGGTCCATTGGCGCCTGACTTTACGCAACTTGGAGCGAGACGATTGCCAGTGTGTGGCGGAGTTAGCACGCAACACGGGAGTTTTTCGACCCGTGGAATTAGCGGTGTTAGCCGAAGTGATCGAGGAGTATTTGCGTGCGCCAGGCGGGGAAGGTTATTACGCTACAGTGGCAGAATTGAAACTTACTGCTGACCAAGCGGATTCTTCCGAGTATCAGGAAGTGTTCGAAGATGCGCAAAAGAGCTTGGAGCCGGTCAGGGAATTGACGACGCATCAAGTGAGTTGGTTTCGTCCAGGGGTCGCAGGGTTCGTGATATTTGGGCCAACCCCGTTGACGGTGCACACGTGGGACATCTATTGGATCGCGGTCAGCAGGGATGTGCAACGTCATGGCATTGGCTCGCGCTTGTTAGAGTCGGCAGAAGCGCGGATTCGCGCCCAGCGAGGCAAATTAGTCCGCGTGGAAACCAGTTCGTTACCCACCTACGAGGCCACACGGCGGTTTTATGAAAAACACGGTTATCAGCGGGCCGGCGTTATTCCCGACTTTTACGCTGACGGTGATGACTTAGTAATTTACTACAAGCGCTTGCCGCGCTTATCCCGCTAAGCTTAAAAATCGCATAATCAACCTTGGTTGGACGGGCTGAGCGCGCGACCCACTTGCAAATGGGCCGACCCGCAGGTAGGGTGGCTTTGTGGCAGCGCACAGCAGAAACAACTCATCGGCGAGGCCGACTTAGTCGGAGTTTTGGGAGGCTTGTACAGTGTTGAGTCACCAGCTCGTGGAGTCGCTACACTCCTAAACCAATCGCGATCTTACAGTCCTGCGAAGGGCATAGCTTGTTTCCGTGTATCAGGAAACGCCGTTTACGAGTGGCTTGGGGTCTTGCCATCACCGGCGATGGCTAGCCACCCATGATTCAACTCGCTTGCATGCCCGATCGGGCTGAGAAGCCCTGCTAAGTTATTGGAGGTCATCAGTGTTGCTCCGAGGCCTGTAAGTGCATTTGTTGTGGGTTAGTGATTTGACGTGGAAAGAAAGAGCCTCGGGGTCCAGGGCCGCTAACCAAGGATCTATGCCTTCAGCGGGAAGGTTACCGACAACGCACTGGAGTCTGGTGCTGACCGCTGGGCGACGTGCGACACCGAAAGCACAACAGGCCCTGGAAAGACTTTGCGAAACGTACTGGATGCTGATGTATGCCTATCTGCGTCGGCGCTTGGCCGATGCTGCGGAGGCCCAAGATGTAACGCAGGCCTTCTTCGCCGAGTTGCTCGAAAAGGACTATCTTCGCACCGCGACCCCGGAACGGGGCTGTTTCCGTTCGTTCTTGCTCACTGCCTGCCAACACTTCTTGAGTAAGCATTGGGCCAGATGCAAAGCCCTGAAACGGGGCGGTGGCGTTCGCGTTTTTTCTCTGGACTTTGCTGGAATCGACAGTCGAATGGGAGATCTCGCAGCCACCTGCCGCACTCTCGAACAGGAATACGAGCGTCAATGGGTTTGGCCTTGTTGGCGCGTGTGCTCAGCCGATTGGAGCAAAGCTACGTCCAAAGCGGCAAAGGAGCGCTCTTTACCACCCTGAAACCGTTCCTTCTCGGGGAGCAAGGGGAAACTACCTACGAAGCGCTCGCCACTCAGCTCGGCCTGACGAAAGCAGCGGTGAAGGTGGCGGTGTATCGCCTGCGCCGCCGTTATCGAGAACTTCTGCGCGAAGAAATCGCCCATACCGTCGCCAGCCCTGAGGAGGTAGAGGAACAACTGCGCTAATTGTTCTCCGCCCTGGCGAACTAAGCAACGCGTTCGCAAACCTGTTACCTTTGCGACTTTTTCTGTCAGATAACTTACGAGGGGCGCTTACAGGAAACGCAGCGAACGAGCACCCTGCCGCTCGGGAGATTTGCCATGCCAGAAACCGCTACTTGTCCCAAATGCGGGGCTTCGTTACCTGCCGACGCACCGGGTGGTCTTTGTCCGAAATGCCTCCTGGGAGCTGGACTGCAAATCCCATCGCAGACTGGCGTTGCAGGGGCAACTTCTTCTTCAATCGCGAACGCCTCCAGCAGGTCCCGCTTTGTGACACCTCGTCCTGACGAATTGGCGCGTGCCTTTCCGCACCTGGAAATCCTGGAGCTCATTGGCAGCGGCGGCATGGGTGCGGTTTACAAGGCGCGTCAGCCCCATCTAGAACGCTTCGTGGCACTGAAGGTCTTGCCTCCTGAATTAGGCATGGACCCTACCTTCGAAGAGCGTTTCATTCGTGGAGCGCGGGCATTGGCCAAACTCAATCAGCCCCACATTATCGCTGTGTATGATTTCGGCTATGTGCCGTGGTCGCTAGCGGTTTCCTCAGCGCCAACCTCCCTTGCGACGGTGCCCGCGGAGCAAGAGTGTCGCCTCTACTATCTCCTCATGCAATACGTGGACGGAACGAATTTGCGAGAGGTGATCCGCAAGGGCCGGCTTGAGCCGAATGAAGCACTGGCCATCGTGACGCAAATTTGCGACGCCTTGCAGTATGCCCACGAGCAGGGCATAGTGCATCGCGACATCAAACCTGAAAACATCCTGCTCGACCGCCAAGGGCGTGTAAAAATTGCCGACTTCGGCCTGGCAAAAATTATGGGCCGAGCGCCGGCTGGCGAAGCAGCTGCCGTCGGTCAAGCCTGGACCCTAACGGCCACCGGTCAGGTCATGGGCACATTGCATTACATGGCACCGGAACAATTGCGTGGTTCCAACAATGTCGATCACCGAGCCGACATTTATTCCCTCGGAGTCGTCTTCTACGAACTGCTAACTGGCGAACTGCCGATCGGCAAATTCGAGCTACCTTCGCGGAAGGTGCAACTCGACGTGCGGCTCGACGCCGTCGTTCTTCGTGCTTTAGAAAACGAACCCGAGCGGCGTTACCAAAAAGCCAGTGAACTGCAAACTGACCTTCACTCGATCACTGCTACGGACAAAGCCCAGGTTGAGGAGCGACTTCCGTATGCGCTTGCCCTGTTCAATCGGCCCTGCGGCTTCCGGCGTTATGTTGCCTTCTTAGTGCTTTCCACGCTTGGCTTGTGGGGAATGTATGCGGGTCTAGAACTAGACGTAAGTGAATTCGTCTATATAGGAACGTTCCTCAGTGTGTGGATTCTAATTTTGTTAGCATGGTTGCTTTGGAAAGTGCCCTATGATAGAGCTACGGGCAAACTAAGCAAGTTCTTGCACCTCTTAATTGGAACTATGCTACTAATCGCTATGTCATCACCCTGGCTGCTTAGTGTGATCTTGTTTGACTTGCTGATTGAAGGCTCGCCGGAAATACTCCGTAGGATACGAGATCGGCCAGCGATATTCTTGTTTCAGGCTGTCACGTTTACGTTGACGACCGTGTTTTTGATGTCCACTTGGCGTCCACTTCAATGACTGATGGGCTATTCGAGTCGCCTGGCTACCTCTTCTCATACTCGGCTAACGAAATCTCAGAAACGACCCAGTCAAATGAGAGAGCCGCAGGCACTACCGCAATCGGATCCAGGATGAATAAGCCGTGTTGACCAGTTCTGTACGGGTCCCAGTCTAGCCGTTTCCTAAGCCAAATTTGCTGGCTGTGTTCGCTCTCCTGCAGGCGTCTGAAGCTGCTAAACTAACTTTTCCCGGGGGATGCTGTGGTGAATGTATGTGGGTTGTCCGTGGCGTAACATCTTTGAGTGCTCCGGACTAGGAAATAGCATCTCCCAGCGTTCACCGCATCCGAAAGGATCAAACTACCTTGGAACTAAGTCGCTGGTAGGTGAATTTAACATCTGAATTCCGCCTGGCTGATGGGAACAACCAGCTGTAATGCGATGGAAATTTTGATGTCCCCCGAGATTTCAGCACTAAGGCTACCTGCTTTCAACTTTGGATTACGAGCAATAGCCACAACAGAGATGACGCGGAGCGTTTATGGGTCTGTTTCGGTGCGGTGCAGCATTTTACCACGGCCCGCGAATCGATCCGCCCGGCCTTGTCTAAAAATCTCCAATTCACCTTTCGCGGTAAGGCAAATGCACATAAAGAATGTCGCTTCAAGTCATAAGTGTAGCTTGACGTGATGTGGTGGACTATGAAAGTCTCATGCTTTTTACGTCGAACTTCTATCTTCTACCCATCACCAGCACAGTGCCCAGCGAAAGAAGTAGCAGCTTCTCTTTGGGAAGATCTAACTACTTCGGCACGGCGCTTTAGGATTCCCTTCTCGGTGAAGGCTTCTGCAAAGCCTTTCTTAGGCGGCAATGACCGTGGGCATCGAATAACGCCTCAACTCGGCCCTCGGCAGTTGAGTTTCACGCCAGCGGGTCTTCAGGTGGGCACTTGAACCTCTCATTGTCCTGAGCCGAGCGGGTATGCACCATCAGCCTAAAATCACTCTGTTTTCCTTTCGTCAGCGCAGTAATCTCAGCAAGGTGTGTATTCTCAGTTGGCCACTACTTGGCGGTAGCGCCGCGTTAGGCGCCTATATGCATAAGACCGCCATGCGGGCCCGCTACTTATCGTGTTTGTAACCCACAAGAAAACATAGCCACCATGGGAACCCCCTTGACGTAGCCTTCTGAAGGGGATAACGCAAAGCTTGTACCGTTCTTCCAGACTAATCAGTCTTCTGGCGAAGAAAGTGGGGGCAACGTTGACGGAAAGCTTGGAGGACTGGGCGAGGCCGACCATTTTTATCAAGAAGGCCACCGTGCGGTACTAAATGGGGAATCGCATCAGAGGCGTCGAGCCAGGTGACGCGTTGAACGTTCGGGTGGGCCAATGCCAGGTCCAATAAGGCAGAGGCCCAGGCGGCTTGCCAGTCCTCATTGGCGGGCACGAACACCTCTTGATCAGGCGGATCCGCCAGTGCATCGCTCTCGTGCGTGGCAGGCAGTCCGAGACTCAAATGCAGGGGAAGCTGGATGTCAGAGAAGACATCAAACAGGTGGCTGATGCTCCAAGGCGGACGTAAGAAACTGCCGCGCGGTTCACATTCGAAAATCAGTTCCAGATCCAAAGCAGTCAGTCCCAAGTCAGCCCGGCTGAGCCAATCCGCTAGTAGAACCGGGATCGGATGTTCCTGCGAGCGCGCTGCTAGTTCGCCGAAAGGGTGTGCTAGGCCTACACTGACGTTCTTGCCTCTGAGAAGTCGCTTTATGGGACGGAGCAGTCGGCCCAAGAACCTTATACCTTCTTCTAAGCCCAATTCCGTGGGAAAGAGATTGACCGCCGAGGCGATGTGCCAGTCATGGACGAACTCCGCATGGGCACACATGCGGCTGAGAAACAGTATTCCCCTTTGCAGGAATTGTTCTTTATTATTCAAACTTTGCCAGAGTTCGTAGAAATGCGTGGAGGCGAAATCAAAGAACGGACCCAAGCACACTTGCCAACCTTGCCGACGAAGACAGTCGAGCGTCAAGTGGAGATGCCACCAGTAACTTTCTTGCTCACAGGCCTGAGGATCAAACGGACACGTCAGGCGAATACCTTGAAAGGTGGGATAGAGCGGGGTCAAGTCGCCCACATGCGTAACTCGGTCGAGAACGTGGCCCACATAGAAGGGAACGGGCGACCGTTCTTGCCGCGCTTGGGCCAACGAGCGGGCCGTTTCGAGCGTGAGGGCTTGGCCCGCGACCATGGCGAACTGCAACGCCTGTCGCGCCGACCGACCGTGGGCTTCTTGACCAGCTTGGGCGGAGTAAAGAAACTGCCGCAGTGCCTGGCGTAAGTGTGCCGTCAGTTCCCTAGGAGAAATTAAACCCGCCTCTTCCCAAGCAGTAGCAAGCTCGCGCACTTGGTGCAACTGGCCCCGAGCCAATTCGCGCACCAAGTCATAGGGACGTAAGCGGGGCATGAGCGTGGTAGTGGCGAGCATCCAAAGCTCAGAACCAACCATCCAGGGGATGCAAGCCGCCACCGAAGCCACTGTTTCGCAGGGATGAAGCACCAGTTGTTCTTCTTCCACGGCCACAGAAGTGGCCACGGGCAAGCATTCGCTGCCGCGTTGGAGGTAGGCAAATGTCAACCAGCGGTGCACATTGTCGGGCAAATCGGGCGGTAAGCGAAAGCGCAAAGCGCTCATCCGCGCTCCTTTGCACCAGGCGACCGCGTTGATAAGCAGCGAACGCCCTTGTTAGGCTCATGCTCGCCATCGGTGCCAAGAGATGCCGCGGCTCGAAGATTTGTTTGGCGGCCCGTCGCTTCATCGCCACGGAGGTAGCTTTTTGGGCAAGGGTTTCTTACTTAGGTCGACATACTTAGGCAAACCATAATCGTCCTCCGGAATAGCAACCCGTCCCCGTAATAGAGGACGAACGTAGTCCAAGAAGGCCTGGGTAACGAAATAACCGTCGGCACTGATGAAGCGCTCTTCTAAGTAACGAGTTTTATTGGCGACGCGCTCCAAACTGATTAGGCAGGGTTTGGCTTGATAGGGCGCATAGAAATCGTGGCGTGGCTCGAAACCGACACTATAGCCGCTCGCCCCTTCTTCCACGGCGAAGCGGACGGCCGCCTGGCTCAAGCGAATCGCCTCATCACGATCGGTCTGGGACATAAGGTGGCCCGCATTACGTTGTGTCGTGCCAGGCAGATTGAAGCGAGCCCGCACATAGTCATTCGCTTCCCCTTGCCACCAAGGTGCGATCGCCGAGCCGCGAATGCGCAGATGGCGTTCGATTTCGTCTCTCAAGTAAGCCGCTGCCCCGCCTAACTGCTTGTGGCCGAAAGCATCCACATGAATGGTTCCGGTGGTACGAGCTAACTCAGCGTACAATCGGCCATCTTGATCGCGAATCCCTTCGCTCACTACCAGAAGTACCACTTTATGGCGGGCTAACAAGTCTTCCAGATGCCCCAGGAAGCGATACATCTTTAGGGGTCGTTCGGGCAGCAAAATCATATGGGGGGCGTCGTCGTCAGCACGGCGCGCCACTGCAGAGGCAGCGGCCAACCAACCGGCATTTCGCCCCATCGCCTCGATCAATACCACTTGATGTTGCGTGGCCATGGCTCGCGCGTCTAGCCACGCTTCGCGTACGATCGTCGCCAGATACTTTGCGGCGCTGCCATAACCAGGACAGTGATCCGTGTCCATCAGGTCGTTATCAATCGTTTTCATTACCCCCAGAACGCGGAGGGGATAGCCTGCTTGCTGAGCTAGCTGATGTACGCGCAGCGCGGTGTCGGCCGAATCGTTGCCCCCAATGTAAAAAAAGTATCGAATCTCGTGAGCCCGAAACACTTCCAAAATTCGTCCATAGTCGTCCGGCTTTAACTTGTAACGGCACGAACCAATGGCTGCCGCGGGCGTCCACTGCAAGCCCTCAATGACCTCGGGACTTTCGGCATTCAGGTCAAACAGCTCTTCATGCAGCACGCCCAGTATGCCGTGGTCGGCGCCATATATGCCAGTGATGAAATTGTAACGCCGCAGTTCTTGAATCAGGCCGTAGGCTTGTGCATTAATGACGGCGGTAGGCCCGCCTGATTGCGCAATCAAAGCGTTGCCATGCAATGCCGTCGCCATTAGACCTCCTCTGGTTGTGCGTCAAAAGCTTTGCCTAACGGTGCCATTTCTCAGTGCTGCATATGGTATGGAGAATTTTTTGTCGAGAAAAGCCGGCGCGTTGTGTTAAGTTCGTGAAGATATCGCGTCGTCTTATAGTCATAGCCGTAGTCCTAATCAACACCCACGGGCACTGATTGGGGATGCCGAGCTGGGCGTTGGTGAAGCGCGGCATGGGATCTGGCCTTCGACGGACACATGGCTTTCCACCAGGTCTGTTCAGCCGGGAAAATCTGTAAGAAGACTGAGTGCAGTAACACTGAGATCTAGCATCTGCATGGGGAACTAAACATGCTGAAGGTCTGGGAATGAACGCAGCACGGACGGAATCATAGCCCGAATAGATGCAGGCGAAATGGGGCATCACGGTTTTAAGTTTCACCACGATAATGCGTTGTAGCGATAAGGCACCTTCCCAAGTCGAAAACGGACTTGCTGTGGAAGGCCTGCAATCTCATCCACGGCTGACCACAATGTCGTTTATCATAAAGAGGCATATACACACATAAGACGGCTTGGTTCAGTAGTGAACGGAAGCTTATTCGTTTTAGACGGGGAGCTAAATCTGCAGGGTTGTCTCCAGCTGGGGCTAGTCTCGACACTGCATTGGCCCTGGTCATAGTCTTCCCTGCACTCGGCAATCGGGAGGTCGTTTTTCATCACATGGGAGAATTGATTGATAGGAACAAATCCGTGCCGGCGTTGGTAACCCAAATCGGTAAGTATTTCCATCATGGCCTGCACTAAGTGTGGATGGTTTGACCAAACCAGCGACTGATGTAACTATAACCGGAACTAACGCAGGTGCGGATCGCTCCTAAGCAAGGCAGGACTTCGCCTGAAAATGGTGCGGTTGTTCGAAGCTGTACCCATGAAGCGGCTCGAATTGCCACTTCACGACAATTCGTCCGTACAGTAAACCAATTGACCACCAATATAGACACGTAAGGGCGCTTCCTGACTTTCCAGCAAACAGGATAGCGGATCATCCGAAGGTCTTTGGTTGAGAGGCATCACGATAAAATCGGCTAATTGTCCGGGACAAAGTGTGCCTGTTTCTGGCCAGCCTAACAGTCGCGCGGCGGTGTGAGTAACCAGGTTCAGCAGTCGCTTTGGCGAAAGTGGACAGCCGCACTTCCACACAAAGCGCAGTTCGTTCAAAACGTTCAAGTCGGGATTCGACGCGCGGCTATCTGTGCCGAATACGACCGGCACACCAAGTCGCAGCAACCGTAACCAGGGATGTGGCGGATGGCCGAAAAAAGCATGAGTGCGGGGACAATAGACGATTCCCGTTCTTCCCAGTCCTGCCCAGTGAATCAAGGTTTGCTCCAAAGCGTCGTTGGGATAATTGACATGGACAAAGAGTATGCGGGGCGCGGATGCTGTCAAATTGAGTAATTCCTCGTAGCCGCTCATTAATCCCCGTTCGTCCCACGCGCCCAGCGATTCCAGCCACATGCGAAACGGCCCTGAACGCTTAGCCAAGAGGTCGTGTTCCTCCGCGAATTCCAGGCAGTGAATGGCCAGTGGCAGACCAGATCGTGCAGCGAGCGCAAACAAACTTCGGCGTGTGGAATAAGGTGCGTGGGGACTTAGGCCCAGGCGGACATTATTCGGCCTTTGCCAGCTAGTCAGCAGTTGTCGGGCCGCCTGCCAAGTACCACGAGCGCGTTGTTTCGATAAGCCTACGATTTCGACAAATACGGTGGCGCGAAGGGCTGTCGTCCGCCACTCCTCCAAATTCCCCAGTGTCCCGGCAATATCGCCTACTAATGTAACGCCGTAACGGAGCGACTCACGCATCCCCTCTCGCATTGCCCGAGCGACACTTGTAGCATCGGCTTGACGGCGATGAGTAATCACTGAACTTAGCCAGGCAAGCGGTTCGCGCGGCAATTGCGCGGCACGCAGATCGCTGAGGTCGAGATGGGTATGAGCATTTACTAGGCCAGGCAGAATGATAGCGTCGCTAAAGTAGGTCTCGCCGTGTTGTGCCCGAAACGATTCAACTCGGAGAATTCGTTCTCCTTCCCAAACCAATAGTGCCTCTTGATATATTGCCTCAATACCGTCGAAGAGCCAGCGTGCCCCGATACTTGGCATGAGGATGAGAAAGCAGCTGAATCCAGCCTAAGAGCACTATCCCACAGCCAGCCCGAATAGAGTCTTTCGGGGTTGCTGCCTAAGCTGGTCATCGGCATCGTGCCAAACGGTTGCCGGGTAATCGGCGAATAAGACCGTGCAGTTCCAATTGCACCGCAGCGCGGGCTAAATCTTGGGCCGACAAGCCCGTGCGTTCGACCAGCGCATCCACATCCTGCGGCACCTCAGTGAGGACCTCATAGAGTTGCCGCGCACATTCAGGCAAACCGACGGGCCAAGAATTCATTTTTTCCAAGGGTGCAGACGTTGGTTCACCCGTGGCGAGAGACGAAGTCGAATATTCAGATGTCTGTGCCTTTTGGGGTGGATCGGCAGGAGTTGTCATGGCTATCGTCGGCCTAACTCTTTGCAGAGCAGCATCACGCGCACTCGTGTCAGGAAAAAGCGCCGGACTGCGGGGTGATAACTGGCCAGTTGCTGAGTGCGCCTTGTCATTGGCCTGCAAGTTCCGTAACACGGCGATAATTTCGGAGGCATCTCGAATGGGATATGCTCCTTGGCGTAGTAGCTGAACGATGCCACCTGAATTGGGGCTGTCCACCGGTCCGGGCACGACAAAAACTTCGCGGCCCTGCTCGACGGCATGGCGTGCGGTGATCAGGGCGCCGCTTCGTTCACTGGCCTCGACCACCACCACCCCTTGACACCATCCGCTGATGAGACGATTGCGCGCGGGAAACAACTGTCGCTCGGGAGGCATACGCATCGGCTGTTCACTGACCAGCGCTCCTTGCCGCACGATTCGTTGGGCCAAATCCCGATGCTCAGGGGGATAGACGCATAATAAGCCGCCTGCGGATATGGCAATGGTACGGCCGCCTTGACTCAGGGCCGTCTGGTGCGCTATGGCATCAATGCCCCGGGCTAGGCCGCTGACTATTGTGTAACCCGCACGGACTAATCCAGTGACTAAGCTCTCGGTAATGCGCCGACCATAGTAGGTGCAATGACGCGAACCCACGAAGGCGACGCAAGGCTCGTTAGGCACCAATTCGCCGCGCACATACAATAAGGGCGGTGCATCAGATAAGTTGCGCAGCCACACCGGGTAGTCGGGGCTGTTCCAGGAGATGAGGCGCGTTTGTGCAGCGGCCGCCTCTGCCAATTCTCGCTCCACGGGCGCTTGGGCGATGGCGTGTCGCAACGCCTGCGCTAGTTTGTGCGGCAAACGTGGCACAGATGCTAACTGCTCGGCGTCTGCTGCAATTACTGCCTGAGCCGTGCCGAAATGATTCACCAAGGCCCGAATCAGGCGTGGACCTAATCCTGGAACCAACCGTAGGGTCAATAACGCGCGCGTCTCCGCATCCATTTCGCCTTGCCTGCACCTCGTCTAGTGCCTTGGCCGCGGCGCTGCGTATGCCTTACATCTTTGAATAGGAGAATCGAAAATTCGGTCAACAAAGGAAGCACAATCCTGGCGCCTGCTAGCATGGCGCGTCGCTTCAGCGTCTAGCGAGTAGTCCCAGTGTTCGGTTTTGCAGGCGTTTTTTCCGGAGGTTTCTCTGTCGGTTTTGTCTGAGGTTTCCCCTCGGGTTTGTCGGGTTGGTTTTGAGGTTTGTCGGGAGGTTTGGTCTCGGTCTTTGGCGGAGGTGATGGTTCCTTTCTCGCTGCGTCCGCAGGCTTCTCCGTAGCGACGATTCCCAGTTCCACATGCAGGCCAGGAATAACGGCCATGATTTTTTTCGCCCCCGCTTCCGTTACCTTTGTGTCCCAGACATAGAGTCTTTTGAGTTGTTTCAACCCTGTTAACTCTGCCAGGCCCTCATCGCTCACCTGAGTACCATACAGATTGAGCACTTCCAAATGCTGCAAGGACCGTAAAGCTTGCAGACCTTTGTCGGTCAGGGCCGTTTTTTGCAGCTTCAGCACTCGCAAATGGGGTAATTTAGCCACCATGGCCATGTGCGCGTCGCCGACGTTGGTGCCGGCCAGATTGAGTTCGACCAGATTAGGTATGTCGGCCAATAAGGCCAGCTCCTCCTCGCGCACTGGTTGCCCCCGCAAACTGAAGTCGGCAAACAGCCAATTCGTGTTCATCGCTAACCGTAGCACTAACACACCCGCTTGCTGTAACCGTGCTACCGCTTTTTTCTCTCGCTCGCTAATTGGCAAGCCCTCCTCTGGTAAGCCAGCTTTCTCCTGGGCACTAAGCATAAGCGAGGCAATGTGCCAAAGCATCAGTCCGAGCAAAAGTTGGAGGCACAGTTTCTTCATCGGCGCATCTCACATTGAGCGACGCGTATGATGCCAGGGGCTTCGAGCCGCGAGATTATTGCCAAGGAGAAAAATCGGTGGGCTTGAGGAAAACGGAGGTGACACCAGTTTTCGGCACCACCAGTGGCCCACCAGCCTTTTCTTCGGATTCCTTGCGCACCCGCAGCCATTCGGGGTCCTTACTAAAGGCCGCGAAGGATTCCTTAGCCGCTTCAACGCTTTTGTGAGCCAAGATGTAAATCAACTTACGCTCCGATTCTTTTTGTCCTGGCAGGAGTTCCCAGTAGGCCAAGTTTACCATCCCATGTTTGGCGAACAGCTTCATCGTATGGTGGCGGAAACGTTGGTGCAACGCTTCGAGGCGACCTGGCTCTGCAACGTAGAGGCGCAATTCGAAGACGCGCCCAGCGATTTTTTCGGGCTTGATGACAGGCGAATAATCCGTCGGCCGCAGAAGGAACGATTCCACGCGCTCCACCAATCGGCCCTCTTTTTCTGTCTCGGCACGAACGCGTTGCCATTCAGGATCGGCGGCAAACGCCTTCCAACATCGGTCACGTGCCTCGACACTGGGAAAAGATAGCAGATAAATCAGTCGCTGGTCCTTCTCATCTACAGGCACCCAGTAACCGATGTTAGTCATGCCGTGCTTCTCGAACAACTTGATGGTGTGCTGGCGGAAGCGGGCCAACAGTGCTTCCATCTTTCCTGGAGCGGTATGATAAATCCGCAGTTCGTACACCGTATTAGTGGTTGGCTCCGCGGCCGTGATGCACATGGCCAAGGTTAGACCGACACTAATCCACATGGGTAGGTCTCCTCGACTAGCGCACTGCACAGATTTTCTCCCTGGCTGAGAGCAAGCGTAACGGGAAGATCGAAGTTGTTTTATCTATTCACCCTTGCCACCAAGGCAATGGACGTTGTACCATAAAAATCGGTTGGCTGTCTAGCAAATCACGTTAACAACCCGGAGAGGAGCTCGGCCATGAGATTAGCACGTCGGCACTGGCTGCAGATGAGTATTGGGGCTTTGTTCTGCGGTAAGATTTGCGGCGAAACGCCTTTGGGTATCGTAGGCGAGAATGTTACCGAGATGGTCCAACAATGGAACCGAAGGCCTGTAACGCCCGGGTTTCGCCCAGGCCGCATAGCTGTCCGTAGGGTGGCCTTCCAAATCAACCAGCGACGAGAAGGCTATGAGCTAACAATAGCCCCCGGACAACCTATCGCCACGCCGTTGGTTGTCGGCGACCGCGTTTACGTGGGCAGCGGATTCACCGGCACGACATTTTATTGTTTGGATGCGAACTCGGGGAAGGTGATTTGGTCCGTGCAACTGAGTGACAACGGTCCCACTGCGGCAGCTTATGAAGACGGCATCGTATATGTCAACACCGAATCCTGCACTCTGTTTGCCCTAAATGCTACGACGGGACAACAGATTTGGTCATGGTATCTTGGCGACCCACTGCCCACTATGCCGACGGTGGCCCATGGCCGCGTATTCACGGCCTACCCACTGGACGGCACAGGAACTCATGCTTTGGTCTGTCTGGAAGCTAGGACGGGTCGGGCGTTCTGGATCAGGCGGATTGATAGCGAAATTTTGTCCTGTCCGGTGGCGGACAAGGAAGATGTTTATGTGGCGACGTTCGGCGGCATTCTGTATCGTTTTCGGCAGAAAGACGGCGCGGTTCTCTTGGCCGTGCGGAGTCAGCCCACATCAGCGCCAGTGATTGTCGGTAATTACGTTCTTTACAGCCGCGTGCGCCCTGGTACCCAGGTTGAGACGATAGTGGCTCATGCGAAAGACGACAACCACATAGTTCTGGAAACAACCCAACGAGGAAGTAGAAATTGGCCTCAGGATCAGGGAGCCAATGCTGCTTATGTCTACCAAGGTTCGCGCCCGGTGTACGCAGACGGCAGAATCTATGTGGCCCTGGGCAACGCGGTCCACTGCCTGGGAGCGGCACACGGAATGGCCTACTGGTCCTGTGAAGTTGGTGCCGCGATGCCGGTAGCACTGGCCGGCAATGCGGTGGTCGTGGCGAAGGTCAACGGCGAAATCCTGCTTTTGGAGCCCGGAAGCGGTGAGGTCAGGAATAAATACGACGTTGGTGCGCCGATAGCGTTTCCGCCGGCCGTCGATCGAGGCCGCATTTTCGCCGTAACCGCTACCGGCAAACTCGTGTGCATCAAGACGGGCCAGGCTGAGCTCACAGGTTGGCCCTGCTGGGGCGGCCACGCCCATCGCAATAGCGTCGTATAACTTCCCGCTTAGACGAACGCTAGCACGAATAAAGGCTTGCACTATCTTCTGACTTGAGGGTCACTTAGCAGGACGTCGGAAGGCGAGAAATTGGCTTTTCGGAAAAAGTGTTACGTTGGCAGTTTCCAGGGAGCGCGACGCGGGCGGGAAAGCATCTCGTTGGCCTGAGTGTCGTCGAAACGGTAAGTCTTGGGATCCCAACGGAGTTTCTTGCCGGTGCGCAGAGCGATGACACCGATATGACAAACAATCACAGTACTAGCACCCACGGTGGCGTTGCAGATCGGCTGCCGTCGGCTCCGCACACAATCCACAAAGTCCTGCATGTGGTTGGTAGGTCGGCCGGGATACAGTTCCTGAGACAGCTTGATCGGCTCGGCCAGGATTTTCGGGTCGCTGGCGAGAAGCATGCTCCGGCTGACGAAGATCGTTCCCTCCTCGCCAACAATCAGGACGCCGTTTTCGTCGCCGCTGATCGCTTCGATTTTGCCGACGGGTTTGCCTTTTTGAACACGAGTAGGTATTTCTCCGCGCGCGTTAACGAGCCCCTTCACCGTCGTACCGCCGCCGCTCATGGCGATGACGCGGGTACCATCTTCGTAGGTAAACTGTACCTGGAAGCGCGGGTGGCAATTATAACCGTCGTCGCCGGGATAGGGCGCATCGGCGCGGAGCACTTCGACTAACACAGGACCGCTGCCATCCTTGTTCAATGCCCACTGGGCGATATCAATGTGATGGGCGCCCCAATCGGTCATTTTTCCGCCGCTGTATTCGTACCACCAGCGGAACTCGTAATGGCAATTCGTCTTGCCGTCTTTGTAGCGATACGGCACTTTGGGCGTCGGGCCCAGCCAGAAATCCCAATCGAGTCCCTCGGGCACAGGTGCTTCCGGAATTGGACCACTAGTCGGGTTTTCCCCGATGCGGCATTCGATGAGTTTCACTCGGCCAATCCGCCCCGCTCGCACGGCTTCCACAGCCAGGCGGAACATGCCGTTATATTCGGTGCGTTGCTGACTGCCGGTTTGCAGGACGCGATCCGTTTCTTTAGCGACTTTTTCGACGGCTAACGCCTCTTCGACAGTGAGGGTCAACGGCTTCTCGCAATAAACGTCTTTGCCCGCTTTCATGGCTTCGATGGCAATTTGGGCGTGCCAGTGGTCGGGCGTGGCGATGACTACGCAGTCGATATCCTTGCGCTGGAGCACTTCGCGGTAGTCGTTGTAGGGGCAGTCAAAATCTTTGAAACCCTTGCTACGCATGACCTCAGTAGCCCGCTTCCGGTGGCGCGCATCCACGTCGCAACCGACGACATAAGTAATCTGCCCCGACTTCAAGCTGGGGCCTGAGGCGTCCACCAGCTGCAAGCCGCGACTCGCCGGGCTGCCAATGCCAATGACCGCAAAGCGGAGCGTGTCTTGTGGCTTGGCAGTAGCTTGCTGTTGACCGAGGGCATAAGCCTGCTCCCGCGCAAACCAACTGGGCAGGCCCACTGCCATTAAGGCATTCGCCGTTCGTTGCAGAAATCCACGCCGGGATAACGTTCCACGTTCGTACATAGGAAGTTCCCCTCTTTGATGCTTACCTCGGCAGAACGATAAAAGCAGCAGCCAGCACCGCGGCTACATAGCTCCCTCTCAGAGAGCTTCGCTAGTCTGCATTGTACAACATTCCCTTCAGCTGGCCAGAAAATTCCACCACGATTACCCGAGCATGGACGGCAAAAGACAACGTACAGCCGAATAGAGTCACCCTAAAGGAAATTAGCCTGGCGGGGCCTGCCGCTTGATTTTTAGTGTTACCTCACCCATGCCTGGCTTGACTTCTAAAAACAACTCGCCACCTTCCCGATAACTATCAGGCACCATTTTCCAAAAGGTACCAGTATCATTCTTCGGGGCCCCAATCAGGACACGATACTGACCCACCTCCGCGCCCGCTTGGCCGGCGACATGGCGTATTTCGAACGAGCCGTCTGCGGCGGTTTCGCCCGAAGCACTCCCAACCTTGCCTTCGATGGGATCAAGAATCACAATCGTGCCTGCAGGTAGCGGCGTGCCGTCTTCAAAGATCAGCTTTCCTTTCACCGGCACGACATCGCGTTTCGGGCCACCACATCCGAGATTGTTCAGGGCGAGTATCCCTGCTACTAGGAAAATTACACCATAGCCAACCTGCCGCATTATGTACGCCCTCCGCTCATTCAGGTTCATACGATTCCAGCTGCGTAGCATAGTGTTCATCCAAAAATTGCCCCACTCATGGCCAGCACGAGTGGGGCGTGCAAAATAGGTCAGATGCGAGAGAGTGATGCGCTTAATTCTGGCTATTACCGCAGTTCTGACGGAAAAATGCCATTACTCGTCCAAGGTGATGGCCTCACGCCCCGCCCGGGTGCCCAGGGCGTAAACCACTCGCAGAGAGATACCGTCCGAGACGAATCGGGTACTGCCGTCAGCGAAGAGGGCATAAGCTCCACCCGAGTGGAAGCTGAACCACTCGTTGTTCGGGCCGCAGTCATGATAGCGCCAGGGGCAGCTGGGAGGTCCGCCAAACGGCTTATTGTTATTGTTGATTGGACGCGAGCAGCCAGAGGTATTGTCCGGTTCCGCCCAGCGCCAGTGGGCACGTTTACAGCCGGTGACCGGATCGTGGTAGCTATTCGGTCCGAACGGGGTGCCAGTCGGATCTCCAGTCATGGTCTCATTGCGACCGACGTCTTCGTAAACCAAGATGGAATAGCTGGTACCGTCAATGACAGCGCTGATATTGGCACCGCCATAGTAATGGTCAATTCCCCCCATAGCCTGAATCGCGGTGGATTCTAAAAGCTGCACGCTCTTATCTTGGCTAACCCAGCAAGGCGGCCCGCTGTTGATCGTGTACTGCTTGTAGTAATTCAACGGGTAGGGATCGGAGGTCAAGGCTGTCGGGTGGAATCCGGCGGATAACCCTACAATGGAAGCTTCGCTCCTGCGCACTTGCACGTAGGGTAGAATAGCGTAATCGGCGGCGGCATAGCCTTCGGAATCGCGAGGTTGCTGCCTTAGCGGGTTGGTCGGACACAGCAAGGTTTGAATCACCGTACCTGGACCACGGCCCTGAGACGCCAAGGTGGCGTTAATACCTTCGTTATGCCGAAACTTGAGGTCCATCTCGTCCCAGGCAATGGATTGATCCAGATAAGGCAGGAGCATGGTGTAGGGGCTATGGAAGCATTGGGCGCGATAGGTCAGACCATCTGTCCAGGTAACCAGGTGTTCACCAGAGCGCGGGAAGCGATTGCGGTCGGAATGGAAGTTGTGGATAGCGATACCGATTTGCCTGAGGTTGTTCGAGCAGCGTGTACGGTTCGCTGCCTCGCGTGCCCGCTGAATCGCAGGCAAGAGCATCGAGATGAGCAAAGCGATGATGGCGATGACCACCAGCAGCTCAATGAGCGTGAAGCCACGCCGGCTCGAGCGACTCCTCTGCATCAGCCTACCCCCTTTGTTACGTGTCCTCGAATAAGGCTCCAAAGCTTCCTCGACTGCTACGGCACCGCTACGACACTCCGATTAGCCTCCCATGTATGCTGTTTCGCGGGCGGTGCCCATTTCAGCGAGGGCCGGCCCTATTCATAGGACACAGACCATTTGTCAATCGCGGGCATTATAACCAGGCGCTGTGAAGTTCCTGTGAAGATTGCACAAATAAGGGGCGAGTTTTTCATAAAATCTCAGCGCTCGTGATCGTAACTTGGGCGCTGGTGGGCAGGTCAGCGCAGCCGGAATAATCAACAACCATGGTCAGGGAGCCGTTGATGTGCTTAGCCCGATGAGAGCCTCCTGCGTATGAAACGGGGGGCCTATATCGCGCGATAAGCGTTGTGCCTATCGCGTAGCTGGCCGCGGCGTTGTATGGGGTGCTGCCTACCAAAGTTATTTGCTGGCTTGAATGAATAGCCTTCTTTGCGGTTGCGTAGGTTGCGGAACAGCAGGACAAGCGGCCATCCCGTCAGCACTAGCAGCTGTAACTCAGTTTCTTGGAGGTCGAACTGTGGATATCGACCATGTGGCTGAGAAAAGTAATCTTGCTGGCAGGTAAATACGCAGATTACATGGCAAGAGTTGGTGCCATTCATCCGAAAGTGGAAAGCTTACCCAGGTACTCTTAGAAGCCATCCAATACCACATGGACCTATCAAAGCGCCCAATTGTTCTACCCAAGCGGTTTCTCCGAAGTACGTCGGTTGGAAAATCGAATTGCGCGTAGTGATGGGCAAACGATGTGGGCACAATTCAGCAAGGGAAGCATTGCAGTAAGTCGCGGGCTACACCAGTTGCAACGAGGTTTCTGACCGACGTTTCCGCCTCAACTCCAAACGCAAGCCACGCGATAACGACGCCTCCTTTGGTTGGCTGCATGGCAAGTAGCACGATACATTTCTGCTTTGCGGCCCACGCGTGCGCTTTGCCCATGTGGCTACCGATCCGCAGAAGCTCCGCCTCCGCTTGTGTGTGTCCAACGCCAAACCACGTAAAACGCTTGTACATGCCGGATGAATTTCCCAGGGCCGCTCTCGTTTCGATTCCTTCCAGGTTTATCATTTTTGGAGCCTCGCGACTTGATTTCAACTGGAACATTTGCTGGCGTTAGCGCAGCATCCAAACACCTCGATATTCTCCTTAGGCCCGGCGACCTGGTCGAGTGCGAAATTGAGTTTATCGGCATCCTGCGCAATCCTGTCATTTGCGAAACCCGATCCCGATAAAAACAGGGTCACCTTCTCACGTCACCAGGGTTGAAGCCCCCACCAATGATGCGACTATGAGGGCTAATGCTGGTGGGCGCAGGTTTTGTCGCAGTTGGGTTCGGGAGGGCAGAAGCAAGGTCGCGGTAAACGGTGTATTGCACGTACGCAGATAAAATGGGCGCACAGGCGCCACCGCAAGGTAGGATGGCGCACTCGACTCGGTACACCAGATGGCCGTCCTTCAGGGCGGGTCGAACGGGAAACTGGAGGGCAGCATGCGGTTATGGCTTTTTGGCAACGGGGCCAAGCCGGGCGTCGCCGAGTGGGCTGAACGGCTCCGCGACGCATTACAGCACGTGTGCACCATCACAGCGTTCGACCTGACAGGCCAAAGCGACCTGAGCCAATCGGAGGCGGACTTAGCCCTGGTAGTGGGCGGCGATGGCGCGATTCTCCGCGCGGCGCGACAAATGGGGTATCGGCAGCGACCTGTACTGGGTGTCAATCTGGGCCGACTCGGTTTCCTCGCGGAGGTGTCGCCTCACGAGTTGCTGGCGCAGCTCGACCAGTTAGTGGCGGGAAAATTTCGCGTGTCGCGACACGTGATGTACGAATGCACCGTGACCGGGCCGGAACTCCAGCGGACTACCCTAGGACTGAACGAAATCGTGATTTACCATGGTCCGCCGTTTCGTCTTATTGAAATCGAACTTTACGTCGAGGGAGAGCTAGCGGCTCGCTATGGCGGAGATGGTTTTATTCTCAGTACGCCTATTGGGTCCACGGCACACAATCTCTCAGCAGGGGGCCCGATTTTGCACCAGGAATTGGCCGCCTTTGTGGTCACCTTTATCTGTCCGCACATGTTGACCAACAGGTCGCTGGTGGATCGTGCGGATAAGACCTACTGCATCCGCCTGCCAAAGGCCGGGCCTGGTACCACTTTGATTCTCGATGGACAGGATTCGATCCCAGTATCCTCCCAGCACACCATCACCGTGCGGCAAGCGCCGGTCTGGTTTCAATTGGTTCACTTGCCGGGCCATAGCTATTACCGTACCTTACGGGATAAACTCCATTGGAGCCTTTCGCCACCTGGGTAAGCCCATCCTTGACGGCCGCGTGCATTCGGATCTTGCTAAGTGTTCCTAAGGCTTGGGATGGATGCAAACTTGGGGGTGTAGTTATGCTGTGTAGATTGACAATACTAGTGCTGGTGGTCGGTGTGATGTTGCCTGGCCCAGTCAGGGCACAAATGCCGCCTAACATCGTGTTGATTGTAGCCGATGATTTGGGCTGGGCTGACCTGAGTTGCTTCGCACCCTCCTTATGGCACACGCCCAACTTGGACCGACTGGCCCGGGAGGGCATACGCTTTACCGATGGATATGCGGCTAGTTGTGTATGTTCTCCGACGCGTGCGGCCCTGATGACAGGCCGTCACCCAGCGCGCCTGCATTTGACCACGTTTCTGCCGGGCCGAAAAGATTGGCCCGACCAGAAGCTGCTTCAGCCGGTCATTCGTCCCGCGTTGCCAAAAGAAGAAGTGACCCTGGCAGAATTGCTGAAAGCGCGAGGCTACGTATGTGGACATTTCGGTAAATGGCATCTGGGCGAGGGACCTGAGGCTAGTCCCCTCGCCCGGGGATTCGACGTCTATCGTGGAGCGGTGGGGCGCTACTTTCGGTTCAAAGGCCCTAACCTGGTGGCGCGGGACGAGCAGGAGTATCTCACAGACCGCCTCACTGAAGAGGCGGAACGCTTTCTAGAAGCGCATCGTGACCGACCCTTCTTTCTTTACCTGCCCCATTTTGCCGTGCACATACCCCTCGAGGCAAAGCCGGAGTTGCTGGCCCACTACCAAAGGAAAGCCGCACAGGCCGGCAACGATCTCGTGCGAAAAAATCCCCATTATGCAGCGGTGGTGCACAGTCTCGACGAGAGTGTGGGCCGCATCCTGAAAAAACTCGACGATTTGGGGCTTCGCGAGCGCACCCTTGTGGTCTTCACCTCTGACAATGGTGGCCTATCAGTTGTCGAGGGGCCACACACTCCTGCGACTTCTAACGCTCCTCTTCGCTTGGGAAAAGGTTATCTTTACGAAGGCGGTATCCGCGTGCCGTTACTGATTCGCTGGCCAGGCGTCGTGGCGCCTACACAGGTATGTTCTGTGCCCGTGCGCAGTGAAGACTTGTTTGTGACCCTAGTGGAGGCTGCCGGGGCCCACTTACCCAAGGATCGCGAGTTCGACGGTGTTAGCTTGCTATCCCTTCTACGCGGACAAGCGCAACAATTGCGGCGGGACTACCTTTATTGGCATTTTCCCCACTACAGCAATCAGGGCGGCAAGCCTTGCGGGGCGATTCGCTTTCGGGATTGGAAGTTGATCGAGCATTACGAGGACGGCGAATTAGAGCTATACAATCTGCGAGATGATTTAGGCGAGACGCGGAACGTAGCGGCCCAACATCCTGACTTGCGGGATGAACTCCAGAGGGAATTGGCCCATTGGCGACAACGCATCCGTGCTCCGATGCCAAGGCCTCGTGATTAACTCGACGCAGTTGTGCCTACCCACATTGTTTTTGTCCGCATCGAGTGCCACGTTTGCATATTCCGCATGTTTACTGTGGTAAAATCACAACGACAGAGAGAACGACCACGCCGTGCCAAAACCGGAATGTCATGGAGGAAACCAAATGGTCGAGCGGCTCCAGGATTTCGACCCTGTGGAGACGCAAGAATGGCTAGATTCACTAGATGCTGTCTTAGAAGCTCGCGGGGCTGCGCGGGCACAATTCCTGGCCGAGCGCATTGTCGAACGGGCCCAGCAACGCGGCGTGCCGTTACGCTTGGGCTTCACCACTCCTTATGTCAACACCATCCCCGCAAGCGAAGACCCGCCTTATCCTGGCGACCGGGTTCTAGAGCGGAGAATTTCTAGCATCATCCGCTGGAACGCTATGGCCATGGTGGTGCGGGTTAATCGGAAGTATCCTGCCGTGGGCGGACATATTGCCACCTTCGCTTCTATCGCCAAACTCTATGAGGTCGGCTTTAATCACTTCTTCCGCGGCAGCATCGACAAAGAAGTTGGCGACTACGTTTATTTCCAAGGCCATTCCGCTCCAGGTATCTACGCCCGCGCTTACCTGGAGGGTCGCATCTCCGAGGCACAGTTAGAAAACTTCCGCATGGAACTCTTACCCGGCGGCGGATTACCCTCCTATCCGCACCCCTGGCTCATGCCGCATTTCTGGGAGTTTCCCACCGTGTCCATGGGACTTTCCCCTATGATGTCCGTGCAGCAGGCACGTTTCTTGCGCTACCTCCAACATCGCGGCATCGCCGACACTTCGAATACGCGCGTCTGGTGTTTCCTCGGCGACGGTGAAATGGACGAACCCGAATCCGCGGGGGCGATTTATCTGGCCGGTCGCGAAGAATTGGACAACCTCATCTGGGTGGTTAATTGCAATCTCCAACGGCTCGACGGTCCAGTACGGGGCAACGGTAAGATCATCCAGGAACTGGAAGCGCTCTTCCGCGGCGCGGGTTGGAACGTCATCAAAGTCATTTGGGGCTGCGATTGGGACCCCTTGTTGGCTGCCGATAAAGACGGTCTGCTCGTGCGTCGCATGAATGAAGCAGTGGACGGTGATTACCAGAAATACGCGGCTTCCGATGGAGCCTATATTCGTCAGCATTTCTTCGGCAAATATCCACCGTTGCTCAAACTGGTCGAACACCTCAGTGACGAGCAACTACCGCGCTTACGGCGTGGTGGCCATGATCCCGTCAAGGTGTACGCGGCCTATAAACGGGCAGTTGAACATCGCGGCCAGCCTACAGTCATCCTGGCGAAGACCATCAAGGGCTACGGTCTCGGTGAAGCGGGCGAGGCACGCAACATTGCTCATCAGCAGAAGAAACTCGAAGAGCAACACCTCCGCGAGTTCCGAGACCGCTTCGACTTGCCCATTCCCGATAGCAAGATTCCTGAAGTTCCCTTCTACCATCCCGGGCCGAAGAGTCCCGAGGTGGAATATCTCCTCGAGCGACGTCGCGCTCTGGGGGGATTTTTGCCGCGGCGCGTCATGCGAGCCGCTCCGCTGCGGGCACCGTCTTTGGAACTTTTCCAAGAATTTCTCAAAGGTTCCGGAGCAGGTCGGGAAGTCTCCACGACCATGGCCTTCGTGCAGATGCTCAATCTGCTGATGCGCGACAAGACCATTGGCAAACTCATCGTCCCCATCGTGCCCGACGAGGCCCGCACCTTCGGCATGGATGCGCTCTTCCGACCGTTCGGTATCTATTCCCCTAAAGGCCAGCTGTACGAACCCGTAGATAAAGGCATGCTCATTTACTACCGTGAAGCAACAGATGGTCAGATTCTCGAGGAAGGCATCAACGAAGCGGGAGCGATGGCCTTGTTCACCGCGGCGGGAACTACTCCGGCTCTGCGGGGCATCAACACGATTCCCTTTTATATCTTCTACTCCATGTTCGGCTTCCAGCGTGTCGGCGATTTCATCTGGGCCAACGCCGATTCGCGTGGCAAAGGTTTCCTGATGGGCGCGACTGCAGGACGCACCACGTTAGCAGGCGAAGGTCTGCAACATCAGGACGGTCACAGTCACGTTCTCGCCTCAACTGTGCCGAACGTTCAACCCTACGACCCTGCATTCGCGTTTGAGTTAGCGGTCATTATCCAGGACGGCATCCGCCGCATGTATGAACTCCAGGAAGACATCTTCTACTACATCACGCTTTACAACGAGCGTTATGAGATGCCACCTATTCCAGACGGTGAAAAGGTGCGCGAAGGCATCCTGCGCGGTCTCTACAAATTCCGCCCTGCCCCCCGCCCCTCCCGGCGCGCACTGCGGGTTCACATACTCGCCTCAGGGCCGATGGTCGTCGAGGCCTTGCGCGCCCAGACCATGCTCGATGAACAGTTCCACATTCAGGCCGACGTCTGGAGCGTCACCAGTTTCGTCCTGCTTCGCCGCGAGGCCTTAGAAATCGAGCGCTGGAACTGGTTACATCCTGAAGCCCCACCTCGCAAGCCTTATATCACCCAACTTATGGAGGCGGAACCCTGGCCCGTCGTCGCCGTGTCCGATTACATGAAAATACTACCCGACGGCTTGGCCAAGTGGGTCCCGCAAGGAATTTTTTCCCTGGGCACCGACGGTTTCGGACGCAGCGCCGACCGACCAATGCTGCGACGCTTTTTCGAAGTGGATGCAGAATCCATTGTGTTGGCCGCGTTATACCAACTGGCGCGAGCGGGCAAACTGGAAACGCGCCGGGTCACCCAAGCGATGAAGCAACTCGGCCTCGACCCCGACAAACCCAACCCTGCCGCTTGCTAAAGGCTCTTGTCCCCGTACTGGCTTGACGAGTGCACGGTATTACTAACAGGTCATCGACCTGCGAATTGCGATACGCTCTTATCCCCGTAGTGGCTTGCCTGGGACACTCTCTAACAACTTAGCCGAGACACTCCAATCTGCTAACTTTCAACCGCAACGCTAATTTGTAGCAAACGGTTTCTTGTAGCGTCCACCGTAACCTCCGCAATGTCGCACCAGCATACCATCGCTGTAAAAGAACGTGTGAGGGCTGCAGCTAAGTGGCAACTCCCAGATACAACCCGAGAACCTGCAAGCTGGCCAGAACGATTAGTCCCTAGCACGCCGAACTAATAATATTCCAGTGTTTAAATCCATTTAGCATGGCTCCCCTTCTAACGTCCGTCCGTAGGATCGTCATTAGAATATATTCGCGTAACTAGTTTAGAGACTAAACGAGAGGCGGCCCGGTAGGAGCAGATATTGAAACTAGAACTACATCAACTACTGCGCGACTGTTAGACTAACAAACACTATCGGTTCACCTCACAGTACATGATTAATCCGGCTTCTTCAATTTGGCTAATTTCAATGGGAAATGCCTATCTGAGATAAGTTCGTACCTGAACAGCTCTGACCCAATATTCTAGCATCATAACTAGGGGCATTAAGGGCTCGCGATCACCTAGTATAGTAGCTAAGATAAGCGGTTACCCGATGTAGATTGAAAACTCATCAAAGTCGTGGCTAATTATGTACTCGCGGTAGCATGCGATACATGCTGTTCCCGTAGCTAGAGACCGTGGACACATTCGTCTCCGCCGTCAACACCTCTAAGCCTGCCTCAGAATGTAGCCAGATCTCTGCTAAAGCATCATAAGTCTTTTGTACTCGATGCACGAAAGCATCAGTTCCCTAGTGCGCTTGTCAGGATATCAAGGCTAAGTATGGACACTGGCCCCGCCAGGATGTGCCGTAAAAGAGCATGATGGCTCACCTCATACCAACAAGGTAACTAAAATCAAAGCGCGCGTTCATGTGGCAACCATCGATACCGAAATAATGTTAGGGGCTAACTTGCGTTCGTTAATGCCGCTCCGAAGACGAGGCAAGAATGATCGCGAGGGATCAATTGCGTCCGTAATCTTAATCCGCCCGGACCGTTTCACTTCTCTGTTCATCCACGTTGTAACGACCAATAACAGCCCCAGGCCTAAAGATGCCGCGATAGTGACCAAGGCGTCGAAGCCCATGTTGACATCCAGCCAGCGCTTGCGCACCGCGGAACTCACGATTTGCCCAGCCTCCAACGCGCGAACCTGCGGCACACTTGGCGAAGGGATGTTAGTAGACCCCTGGTGCGATGACTAGTGACCATAGTGCGGCCAAACTTTACGACCTTGAGAAAGGAATAGAAAAACTCAATGGCCAGAATTGAGAGGCCAAACCTCAGTAGAGGCAGACTCAGGCTACGACGGCATTCCACCTTTGCTCGTCTAGGCTTTAGAGAATTGATAAGGAGGGTTAACGACATCTAACTCGCCTGAAGGCGATGCCCTAGCCGGGTTCATGGCCGACTCTGCTCTTCTAAATGCTCGCAAGCAAGACGAAGCTTAACTAGTACAACACGCCCTAAACGTGAGAGGCACTGTGAATCTTAGGCATATCGGATCATGCTAAATCGCGAATCTAGCACTGGGCTAGTACACTGTGTCTGCGGGCGAAATAGCATTCGCCGCAACGCCACGGAGCACCTTAGGCTTGCCCGTCTAGTGCATAATGAGCAATCCACGACCGACTATTGGTCAGCATTGCAATAATAACAGGACTAACCATAAGCGAAAATAAACATGAGTCCGCCTGGGGATGCTAGTTCCATTATGACGTTTTGAAATAATCCTGGTGTTAGGACAGTGATGTTAAGCGTCCATGACCCGGCTAATCTTGCACAGAGTCTAATGAATGCTAGATATCTCAGACAGAAATCCTCTATAGTTCCCTTAGATCATAATAATATTGAGACTAATCCTATAGTGGCCTCTATCGTCTCTAAGAGTATTTTCGCTCTGGTCTTTAGAACTTCAATTACATCAAGCTAGCAAGGGCCAAACGGGTTTCGTCCTTCTCTTAGTAAGCACGCGGCTTCCTTAGAAGCTGCATGCTTAGTATCACTCTGGATTCGTCTGGGTAGTGCCCAGTCTTAAGTATTAGATAAAGCGTGGATTGTACGAATTGATGCAGAGGGTCGCAAACCAACGCCGATGGAAGCGGATTTATGATACTAAGAGCGCCACGGATGCGATACGTGTTGGCTCGGGATTTTCGATACAGCTGTCGGTGATAATGGACTTGTCAATAACGTCCATTAGCCCGTGAGCCTTTCTCTGTGTATATCTAAAAAGCCTGTGATTTTATACTTTGGACGAACCGGGAATTATCTAGTTGTCGTAGAGGGAGCCGGGTCATTTGGTGTTATATATGCCGAGACATGGCTAGCAATGGAATAGGTTTAGTACGTTCCTTGACCCAAACCAAACGGGGTGTCCGCTGTCATAATTGACGGATGACAGATGCAAGTTCCGGGAAGCGGGGCGTCATTAGCTGATCTGCATCGGTTGTTATGCCATATTATATGGACGAGCAGGATCTGGCCGTTAGAAAGCAATGCGTGATAAGCTATCAAGTGTGTGTTATCCCTGGGAGGCTGCTTAAACGACAAGTACGAGTGATGGAAAGCAGGGCCAGCCACCAACAGGGCACGACTTTTCCCAAAGATGGGGCACACACTAAGGGGTGGGCTGGGGATGCGTTCAGGACAAGCTGACAGATTACCGCTTTTGTGAATGGTCTCAGGACGAAAGGGCTGCATTCCCGATAACGATATGCTATAAACTAATTACTCGCGACTTTTTCGCTGGTCGGCGACGGACCATCAGACGAGGTGAGCGTGTTGGGCATGGTCAGGCTCGCATCAACGCGGTCTGAGCTGGCGCGGTGAACTGATTGGTTACATACTTACCCTTCGGCACTGTGGTCGCAGGCCCATCCACGTGGGCTGCGTTGGCATAGCGATCTGCTTGGCTACATACTTCCCCATCAGCGGTAGGACCAGAGCGCAGCCACGTGATCGAAGCTAAAAAGATGAACTTCTTCCTTTCACCGTTGCTCGTCAACGGCAGGCTTAGGTGTGTATCCGCGTGATCTAGGCTGGGGCGGCGAACTGGCTGGTTACGCACTTTCCAATGAATCATAAAGTCGGGCGCGCATCGGCGTGGTCGGTGCTGGGGCGGAGAGAGTGAGAGTGAGCGGTTGCGCACTTCCCAAGCGGCGGTATGGTCAGGCCTGCGCCCGCGTGATCTGCGCTAGGATGGCGGATCGTTTGGTTACGTACTCCCTAAGCGATGACGTGGTCAGGGGGAGCCCATCCGCGAGCATTGCGCTGGTGAGATGGGGGAGCATCATGTGAACATTTCCTCATCTTAGTGAAGCACGCATTTGTACTGGATTTTCTTCAGGTGTACCTTGCTAACGGGACGCGAGTTGCTTAGGGGTCGGTTACTGCTTTGGGGGCAGGTGTTACTTTGGCGCTGGCTATGGCTTCGGGGGCGGTGGCTCCTGCCGAGGGAGTTGATTCTGTGGTCGTGATTCTTGGTTCAGGAAAGGCGCTTGCTTGGTGGCTGGTTGACCTTTTAGCGCCAGTTGCTGCTATGGGCGATGGCTCTTGCTTCGGAAATGGTTCTGCTTTCGGGTGGTTTGCTACCTCGAGGATTGTTACTGCTTCGGCGGCAGTTGTTGCTTTTGTCGGCGGCACTTCCCTCGAGGGTAGTTCTTGCTACGAGGGCGGTTGCTCGCTCAAAAGCAGTTGTTGCTTTGGCGCTGGTTCCTACTTCTGGGGCGGTTTTTGTTTCGACGGCGGTAACTTGGCGCGCCATTTTGCTGCTTCAGTGGGCTTGCCCCAGGCTTGGTACAGTTCGACGAGAGTGGGAACCATGTTGCGACAGACATTAGGATCAATCCCGAGGCGACCTTTAGCAACTGCCGACTCGACTTGGAGCAACAATTCCTCGGCTCGTGCGTAGTGCTTCATTTGGATTAGCGATGAGGCCAGCGTGAACATGCTCAGAATGGTGTCGGGATGGTCGGGGCCCAGCTTGGCCTGATATACCCCCAGCGTCTCTTCCAGGAGCTTTGCTGACTGTGCATATCGGCCCAAACAGAAATAGCTGGCAGCGAGGTTGTGCATAATACGAAGCGTGTCCGGATGGTCGGGGCCGAGCTTGGCACGACCCAGGCCTACCAACGCCTCTCCAAGTCTCACTGCTTCCTCGTAGCGGCCCAGTTCAGCGTAGACGTTGGCCAGGTTGTACATGCTGAGAAGCATGTCGGGATGGTCAGGACCCAGCTTGGCTTGGAGCAAGCGTAGCGTCTCTTCATGGAGTTTCGCTGACTCGGCATACCGGCCTGAGGCGTAATAGTTGAGCGCGAGGTTGTGCATACTACGAAGCGTGTCGGGATGGTCAGGGCCGAGCTTGGCCCGGCGCAGTCGCAACGTCTCTTCGTGGAGCTTTAATGCTTCCTCATGGCGGCCGAGGACAACGTAACAATTGGCGAGGTTGTCCATACTGGTAAGCGTGTCGGGATGGTCGACGCCGAGCTTGGCGCGGCGCAACCGCATCGTTTCTTCGTGGAGTTTTGCCGCATCTGCATATCGGCGTAAGGCGAAGTAGCTATTGGCGAGGTTGTTCATACTGCTAAGCGTGTCGGGATGCTCGGGGCCGAGCTTGGCGCAACGCAGCCGCAGCGTTTCTTCCTGGAGCTTTAATGCTTCATCATGCCTGCCGAGGACGACGTAGCAACTGGCAAGGTTGTCCATACTGCTAAGCGTGTCGGGATGCTCGGGGCCGAGCTTGTCGCGGCATAGCCGCAGCGTCTCTTCGCGGAGCTTCAACGCTTCCTCATGGCGGCCCAGTCGGGCGTAACTGTTAGCGAGGTTGTTCATACTGAGAAGTGTGTCGGGATGGTCGGGGCCGAGCTTGGCCTGACATCGCCGCAGCGTCTCTTCGCGGAGCTTCAACGCTTCCTCATGGCGGCCTAGTTGGGCGTAACTGTTAGCGAGGTTGTTCATACTGTGAAGCGTGTTTGAATGGTCGGGGCCACAATACTGCTCGTAGATGTTTCGTGCAGCCAGGAATTGCTGTAAAGCAATTTGGGCCTCGCCTAGGTACAAAAAAGAGATACCGATGGTCATCCGTAGGCGTGCTTCGATGAGGGGCTGGTCCGCGAAGCTCGTTTCGACGTCAGGCAAAGCCTGCCGGATAGCATCGGCAAGCCTCACATCGTGGCCCAGTCCTCCGTCCTGGCCTGCGGGCCGAGCCGCGGCGAAAATCTTACTTTCCACAAATTCAAGCACGGCGCGCGTCTCCGCCTCGCGCTCTTCGGCACGCTGGCGTGCGTGTGCCTCGGCGGTCAGGGCTTTCTGCTCGTTCTCCTTGGCCAGTGCCTCGGCACGTAAGGCCCGAACCATTTGCCACACACTCACGGCCAATCCTGCCAAAAGCACGGCCAACATCAAACTGGCTGACCAAGCCAACAGACGCCGACGCTGAGCCTGCTCCTGCGCTCGCACTAAGGCCTGAGCATGTGCTAGTTCGGCTTGGCGGGGGCATTGTTCGGTGTCGAGGCGAAGACGTGCCACCTCAGCGGCGACGGCGTTGCCATCCGCAGGGCGGTCTTCCTGTCGAAAGGCCAGGCAGCGTTTGCACAAGGCGACCAACTCCGGTTCGGCGCCGCACCTATCCAGCCGTGCGAAGGCTTCTGCAATGTCCCAACGTACCGCCTTGAGCCGCACTGCATGGTGGTTGTGCCCCGTGTAGGGTGGGCGTCCGGTCAGGATTTCACACAAGATCGCTCCCAGCGCGAAGACATCGCTGCGGGCGTCGAGCTTATGAACCTCGCCTGCTGCCTGTTCGGGCGGCATATAGCTGGGCGTGCCCAGGGCTACTCCGGTTTTCGTCCCAAGTACGTCTTCAGAGGCGCTGATCTCCTCCGTTTTCAAGCAGATGGTCGGAGCAAGTTCCTCGGATTCATCCGCAGGCTGGGCTTGTGGGCTGGGAGCGAGAACTTTGGCTAAGCCCCAGTCCATGACTTGGACTTCGCCGTGGGAACCGACCATGACGTTCGATGGTTTAAGGTCGCGATGGATCACTTGGTGGGCGTGCGCGTAACCCACTGCTTGGCAGATTTGCTCGAAAATGGCGATGCACTGCCCCAGGCTCGCGCCGCTTGTTTCGCTGGCCGAGTCGTTCATGCGAAGGGCCAAGAGGTCTTTCAGCGTTTCGCCCCGCACCAGCTTCATGACCATGTACGGTCGGCCGTCGGGCAACTCGCCGAGTTCGTGGACGGGGGGAATGCCAGGGTGCTGCAACTGGCCGGTGATGCGGGCTTCCGCCTGAAACCGCCGCCGCGCCTTGTCGTCGTTGTAATAATGATCGTGCAGGGTCTTCAAAGCGACGATGCGGTCAATGCGGCGGTCGCGCACCCGCCAGACCATGCCCATGCCGCCTTAGCCGATAAAGTCGAGAGCCTTTTAGTTTGCTGGCATGGGGAAGGATGGTTTTGTCGGAGGCCTGACTTTCTGCTTCGGGGTAGATGTGGCGCGGCTGGCGTCCTGCAAAATTGTGTCGGGAAGCTTGTTGGCACCCGCCTCGGCAGAAGGAACGGCATCTAATTCGGTGGGCCCTAAGGATTCCTGTCATGCCCAGCGTGCTCGGCAGTCCGGGCACACGGCCGGATGCCTGCGAACCTGCTCCGCCTCGTCTTCTCATAACTCGGCACGGTGATACGCTTGCAACACGCTGTCAGCGGGACAGTCGGACGTCTTCATGATGGCGCCTCCACGACTTTTAGCCTGGGTGCTAGAGCGCCGGCTATTTCAGCAAATATGCTACTGAGAGAATGTTGTGGTGCTCAGACAGCCCAAACCGAATTTCCAGCACATGCCTTCAGACCGCGCTTTCTCGTCTCCTGCAAATTCAGTCTGGCGGTTACTCAGGTCGGGAAAGAGCGTATGCGAGTGCAGAAAGCAGGCCTAAGGGGAAAAGAAAATAAACACTGAGCCAGCGAAGCCGATTGGTGCGCTCGGTCAATTGGGCTTGCCGAAGCAAGGCATACCAGCGATCTGCAGTGAGTTGGCACTCGGCGACGCCGACAAACATGGTTTGCCTGCCGTCAGGTAACTCCAGTTCGCGTGTTTCAGCATAACTGTCATAGAGGATGCCTAACTGCCGCAATTGATCCGTTGTGGGTGACCACGAAATGTTCGGCCAGATTTGGCGGAGCCAGCTAGTCACTTGAGTTTGGGCTTGTTGCTCGGCCCGTTGGATAGCTGTCAGGCGGTCGCTGGAAAGCTCACCGACGTCCAAGCGCACCGCCCAAGTGTAAATTGGATTTGGGGAACGTGAAGGCGACACCATAGCGGAGGACGCCTCGGCAGGAGCAAAAACAGGTCCCGAGGCGAGGCCAGCACACAGATATGCCCCGCACACAACCAACCATGAGCCGATTCGCGGCGTAAGGTAGCTCCTCAGAAGCTGCACGCCACTAAACCGGGCGTGGGGTGCCCGGGTGGTCGGGCATGTCCTCTGGCCGATTGCGCTGTGGATACGCTGTGATTTTTTAGGATGATTGCTGGGGGGTAACATACGCGCCAGAAGCAGTGCGTTGGTGCGGGCTGGCCCATTGGATGAGCATAGCCGTCAGCCCGGCGTTGAACACCTTGTGGTACTCTTGCTCCCAGCGGATGACTTCCCGTAGTTGCCAGAGCCAAATCAATCCGCCCGCCAGGAGGACGATCAAGAGCACAGGATTCCAATCGAATCGCCAAGGCCGGGAAAGACGCATCAGATGTTCCCACGGCACTAACAGGAAAAGCAGGCCGAAGAACGCGGCGCAGCGAAGTCCTTGATGAAGGAAAGTAAACGGGTAGGCCTGTCGAAACACCCACGACTCGGGGAGATTGGTCGGTGGCCAGAGGCTGCCTGCACCGTCGAGCCAGGCAGAGACAAGTCCTAGGCTCATCCCAAGCACGATACGCACCAGACAACGTGCCCAAACTTCGGGCCAATGGTAGTCCCACCAAAGCCGCTGCACGGCCAGCAGGCTCCAACTGGTCACCCAGGCGAACGCGCCAAGCAACGCGTAATCGCTCCACGGAGTTTGCGGGCGAAGATTCGAGCCGATGACTCCGATAAACATGGCGACCACCACTGCGCCCAGAGCCGAAAGCGTCCAGCTGCGGGCTAGTTCATAAAGACGATTCGGCGGGCGATAGACTACCGTACTCGGTTCGTGGGAACCACTTCTAGGGCCACGGCGTAGGCTAACTCTAGTGGCCGCCGCTTGGGAAACCTCAGCTGCAGTCCGCAGACTGCCGACGGAGACGTGCGCCGCACCAGAGCCAGCGATGCTGCGTTCTAATTGTTGAGCCATTTCCTGGAGGCTGGTAAATCGAGTGGCTGGGTCTTTGGCCAGAGCTTGGCGTAACACCGCGACTGCTGCGGGAGGTAGTTTCGTCCAATCAGGTTCGTCGGTGAGATGGCGTAGCAAAATTTCCTGCACCGATTGGCCCGCGAAGGGCAGTCTGCCAGTGAGCATCTGGTACAGAATGACACCCGCGGCATAAATGTCCACCGCGGCGCCATACTTGCCTTGCGTCATTTCGGGGGCCATGTAATAGACGGTGCCCAGCTGCGTATGCGTGTCGGCGGACTGCCCGGACATGACTTTGCTGAGGCCGTAGTCGCCCAGTTTGACCCAACCACCAGGCACTGAATCCATCAGAAAAATGTTGCTCGGCTTCAAGTCGCGATGAACTACGCCATGCTGATGTAAAAAATCGACCGCGTCGGCTAACTGGCAAAACCAGGCACAGACTTGGGGCAAAGCTAATCCGTTGGGATGTTCGCGCAACAGCGCTGACCAGGTGGGGCCAGCAACATATTCCATGATCAACCACCACGTGCCATCAGTTGCCTGTCGCAGATCATGAACGGCCACGAGATGGGGGTGAGCTAAGTTGAGGCAGGCGCGGATGCCGCGCAACTCGACGTCACAATCGCGCCGTAGGCACTTGAGGGCCACTTCCTTTCCCGAATCGCTCACTGCGTAATAAACTTCACCGAACCCGCCGCTGCCGAGAGCGTGCTTGATCGTATAAGGTTCTATGGGTCGGCTGCCTGGCGGATAGCTGAACGGCATCGCAAAGCTCTCCCTGGCCCCGTGTCGTATCGCCCGTGACCGAACGCTGGTTTCAGTTCATCTATCCCCTTTGTAAGATTATTCGCAGCGGCTCTCCGACTCTTGGACTGGATTGCAGCTTACGGAAAAACCTTTCTAGGCCGATGATTGAGAGTGTCCCGTAGGTCCTAGCCATGACACGGGCCCACAACGCTGAGGCGTCCCAAAACTTGACGCCCATGATGCAGCAATATCGGGACATCAAGAGTCGCCATCCCGATATGCTGTTACTGTTCCGCTTGGGCGATTTTTACGAAATGTTCTACGAGGATGCGATCACGGCCTCCCGCGTGCTCCAGCTGACGTTGACCAGCCGCGACAAGCAAGTCCCGATGGCGGGTTTCCCACATCACTCTCTCGATCAGCACCTGCGACGATTGTTACAAGCGGGTTTCCGAGTGGCCGTCTGTGAGCAGGTGGAGGACCCCGCGACGGCCAAGGGTCTGGTACGCCGGGAAGTGGTGCGCATCGTCACCCCTGGCACGCTCACGGAAGAGTCGTTGCTTGACCCGCAGAAACCTAATTACCTAGCCGCAGTCTGTCCCGGCGAGCGCTATTCGGGCCTGGCTTGGGCCGAGCTTTCTATGGGCCAAATGTGGGCTGCGGACTTGCCTACTGAACGCTTGGCAGATGAACTGGCCCGCTTAGAAGTTTCCGAACTTCTCATCCCCGAAGGAGCAAACCCAAGTTGGCTCAGCGTGTTGCAAGGACAATGGCCTATGGTGAGTTTGACGCCACGACCGATGTGGACCTTTGAACCCCGCAACGCCTTGGAAACTCTCCGCCAACAATTGCAGGTGCGTTCTCTGGAAAGCTTCGGCTTCGACGAAGGACAAATCTGTCTGCAAGCAGCCGGGGCCTTAGTGCGTTACCTCCAGGAAACATTGAAGACCAGTTTGGCCCACCTAACGCGGTTACGGCACTATCGAAGCGGCCAAGTGCTCCACTTGGATGCGGTAACTCGACGCAGCCTGGAACTGGTGCGTACGCTCCGCGAAGGACGGCGCGAAGGTTCCCTGCTAGCTGCCATTGACCGCACGGTTACTCCTATGGGGGCGCGTTTGCTGCAGGAATGGTTGCTAGCTCCGTTGACCGACCCGCAGGCGATTCGTCAACGTCAGGAAGCCATCGCGGAATTGAAAGAGCGACCGAGCCTACGTCGCCAAGTGCGGGCCATTTTGGCACGTTTGCATGATGTCCAGCGTCTGACAAGCCGCATCAGTACTGGGCGTGCCACACCTCGCGATTTATGCGCGCTGGCGGCGTCACTCAAACTTATGCCCGAACTCATCAGCCGACTAAGCGATGTCCAGGCCCCAGGGTTGCAGCAAGTCGGAGCGCAACTGCACCCGTTACCCGAACTGCAACTGGAATTGGAACGGGCTCTGGTTGATGCACCACCGCTGAGCCCGAAAGAAGGCGGACTGATCCGTGAAGGTTATCATGCGGAATTAGACCAACTCCGCGAATTAGCCCGAGGCGGTAAAGCTTGGATAGCCCAATTCCAAGCTCGAGAAATTGCCCGCACTGGGATTCCCTCGCTCAAGGTCGGTTTCAACCGTGTGTTTGGTTATTACATCGAGGTTACCCATGCTCATGCGGACAAAGTTCCACCGGATTACCAACGTAAGCAGACCCTCAAAAATGCCGAGCGCTACATCACTCCCGAACTAAAACAATACGAAGATCAGGTCCTGCGAGCTGAAGAGCGGGCTCATGCCCTGGAGTATGAACTCTTTCTACAGTTACGCGAGCGAGCCGCCCAAGAGGCGAAGTCGCTGGTAGAAACTGCGGAGGCCCTAGCCCGGCTCGACGTGTTCGCAGGCTTGGCCGAGTTAGCAGACGCGCAAAACTATTGCCGTCCGGAGATTGTCGAGCAGCCTATCTTAGAAATTCGCCAAGGCCGCCATCCGGTTCTTGAACAAATCTTGCCTGCGGGAACTTTCGTCCCGAATGACGTTGAAATGTCCCCCGAAGCGGGGTTTGTCCTGGTGATCACCGGGCCGAACATGTCGGGCAAGTCAACTTATATACGCCAAACCGCTCTTTTGGTTCTATTGGCCCACATGGGCAGCTTTATTCCCGCGCAGAGCGCCCGCATCGGCATCACTGACCGCATCTTTACGCGTGTGGGCGCCAGCGATGACGTCGCGCGCGGACAGAGTACATTCCTGGTCGAAATGACCGAGACCGCAAATATCCTCCATAATGCTTCGCCCCGCAGTTTAGTCATTTTGGACGAGATTGGTCGGGGCACGAGCACGTACGACGGCCTGGCTATTGCCTGGAGCGTCGCGGAATACATTCACAACGTCCTGGGTTGTCGCACTTTGTTCGCCACGCATTACCACGAACTGACGCAATTGGCGGAGGTCTTGCCGGGGGTACGCAATTTCCAGGCCGCGGTACACGAGGCCCACGGACGCATCGTTTTTCTGCATCGCATTCTGCCAGGTGCGGCCGACCGCAGTTATGGCGTGCATGTGGCCGAACTGGCTGGTTTGCCTAGAGCCGTCCTGGAACGCGCACGACAAATACTGGCGCGTCTGGAAAACCAGCACGAGACCAATGCCGCCGCAGCCCGGCAAAGTCGTCGCTCGCGAAAGCTCCTCACTCACTTTGGCTATTCCCTGTTCGATACGGTCGCTTCCGAATCTGCCACTGGAGCGGAGTAATCGCTTATGAGTGACATCGTGCTCGCGCGTGTGGAAGCTTCCGTGGCAACGATCACGTTGAATCGTCCCGATAAGCGCAACGCCCTCAATCGGGCCCTGGTAATGCGCCTCCTGGAGGCGTTTCATCAAGTCATCGCAGACACTCAAGTGCGGGTCATCATTCTGACGGCCAATGGGCCGGCATTTTGCGCTGGGATGGATCTGGCCGAGTTAGCAGAAACTCTCGACCGCCCCGACGAAGCCGAACAAGTCCACGCTGACACTCGCCGATTAGCCGAGTTATACGAACTGATCTACACGTGTCCGAAGCCGACCATCGCGGCAGTACCCGGACCAGCCGTCGCCGGCGGTGCCGGATTAATCACTGTCTGCGATCTGGCCGTAGCCACACCTCAAGCGCGTTTCGGTTATCCCGAAGTGCGGCGGGGCTTGGTGGCGGCTATGGTCCTACCCCATTTACTCCGCCTCGTTGGTGAGCGGATTGCCCGCGAACTGCTCCTTGGGGGCGAACTCATCGACGCCGAGCGGGCTTATCAAATCGGGCTGATCAACGCTGTCGTTCCTGAAAACGACCTTCTTCCGACGGCGCTCCAATGGGCCCGGCGGTGTGCCCTAGGAGGCCCGCAAGCCCTGGCCAAGACAAAAGAATTACTCCGACGCTTCTCACCGTTTATCACGGCCAGCCAGGCCGCTGAAGAAAGCGCCCTGGCACGCTTACAAATCGAATGCCGCGAGGGATTACGGGCTTTTCTGGAAAAACGCCCTGCTCCTTGGGTGCAATGATGCGACTTACCATGCCAAGTTCCTGCGGTGGCGCGTCGAAGTGTATGCTCATGCAGTTGACGTAACGCTGGCCAATAATCGTCACCCTTACATAAACGGATACCTTACCAAGATGTCGAAGTGCAAGGACGCCAGAGGAGGGAGGAGATATGAGCGGTTCTGTGTGGGTAGATGGGTTGACCTTTCCCGAGGTGTTACGCCGCACGGTCGAGCGCTGGCCCCAACGCGAGGCGATGGTCTTTCCGCAAATCGGATACCGCATTACTTGGCATCAGTTTGGCCAGGAGGTCGAGCGCGCCGCCCGTGCCTTGCTGGCCCTGAACATTCAGCCGAACGAACACGTGGGCATCTGGGCGACCAACTGGCCCCAATGGGTCATTCTCCAGTTGGCCACTGCCACCGTAGGGGCCGTCCTGGTTAACATTAATCCTGCCTATCGCGTCCACGAGTTGGAATACATTCTGAAGCAGGCTGACATTTCCGTTCTCTTCCTGACTGACCGTTTCAAGCAGTCGGACTATTTCGCCATGCTGCGCGAATTGTGTCCGGAACTGACCTCCTGTCCACTGGAACTCCGCCCCTCAGTGCGCTGTCCACGCTTGCGCCACGTTATCAGCATCCAGTCCACCAAGCTCCCGGGCATGAAGAATTGGGAAGAGTTCCTGAATCTCGCCGAGCAAGTGGCCGTTGAGGCAGTGCATCATCGGGCCGAGTTTCTCAGCCCTCATGATGTAGTCAACATCCAATACACGTCCGGGACAACCGGTTTTCCCAAGGGCGCCATGCTGACCCACCGTAATCTCCTCCTGAATGCGTATTACGTCGGGGAGCGGCTCGGGTTTACGGAAAACGACCGCTTGTGCATTCCCGTGCCGTTTTACCACTGTTTCGGCTGTGTGATGGGAACGCTGATGTGCGTCATCTATGGGGCGACCATGGTGGTTCCCGCCGAGGTATTCGACCCCCTGGCCACACTGCAAGCCATTCACCAGGAACGCTGTACTGCAATCTACGGAGTGCCCACCATGTTCCTGGCCGAGTTGAATCATCCCCGCTTCGGCGAATTTGACCTTTCCTCGTTGCGCACAGGTATCATGGCGGGAAGTCCGTGTCCCATCGAGCTGATGAAGCAAGTCGTGGAAAAAATGGGTTGCCGCGGCATCACCATTGCCTATGGCCTGACGGAAGCCTCGCCTGTCATCACCCAGACGCATACCACCGACAGCCTGGAACACCGTGTAGGTACGGTGGGTCAACCGTTACCAGGCCTCGAAGTGCGCATCGTTAAGCCCGGCACGTGGGAAGATGTCGCCCCCGGGGAACCAGGAGAATTGATAGTTCGGGGCCACGGTGTCATGAAGGGCTACTACAACAAACCCGCTGAGACGGCCGAGGTGCTCAGTCCCGAAGGCTGGCTGCGTACCGGCGACTTGGCAATGCAGACGCCCGACGGATATTATCGCATCACGGGACGCATCAAGGACATGATCATCCGCGGGGGCGAAAACATCTATCCTCGGGAAATCGAAGAATTCTTACTGACTCATCCTAAGATTCTCGACGTCCAGGTCGTGGGTTTACCAGATGAAAAATACGGCGAAGAAGTGAGCGCCTGGATACGTGTGAGACCGGGGATGACATTGACCGAAGAGGAAGTGCGCGATTTCTGCCGCGGCCGCATCGCCCATTACAAAATCCCCCGCTACATCGTCTTCGTGGACGAATATCCCACGACCGTGACGGGTAAGGTGCAAAAATTTAAACTCCGGGAAATGGGCATTGAACGCTTCGGCCTGCAGCGTGCTGCCGCCATCGAAACCGCATGAACAACCGAACGGCCTATGTTGTTGTAACCACTTGCCGTCAAACGATAAGACTACCGTAGCGCCCGCGTTCGATGAGTTTCTGACCCGCGCACTAACCAGCCCACTAAATAGGTGTAAGCATCTTCAAGCGGGCAGGCTAACCTACGGGAGGCGCGCTCTCTTCGAACTTTGGAGCCGTGGGCGAAATGCGTCGCGGCGGCGCCGGCGGCTCGGCCGCACCCGGACTACCTGAACCGGCGCTATACGGGGCCGTCTGCGGGGGCTCGATGTCTTCTTCAATGCCTCGTAAGCCCTTCTTGAACTCCACGATGCCCTTACCCAGGTAACGACCCACTTCCGGCAAACGCCGCCCAAAGAGCAACACGCCCACGAGCAAGATGATTATCAACTCGGGCGTTCCTATGTTGAAGAAAGCCAGCGGTATGTGCATGGATCCTCTCCCTCATCTCAGCTAGGGACGCTTATGCAACCTGCACTTTGGGAACAAGGTCTTGCGCAGGTCGCTTCTTCCCTACTAATAATATACACCGCATCGCCGTTTTTGTTCACATAGCGCCTTAGTAAGGCTGATAGGATTTCTCCTCTAGCAACCGTGAACCGAGCAATAAGTTGATACGTTTCTTCACGTCTGCGCGGCGATCATTATGGCGATACACGGAACGAGCCAACTCGATGAAATGCGAACCGAAATCCTGCCTGCGCTCACAGTCGCGGAGTTCGTCTTCCACTTGCCATAGCGTCAAATTCACCGCCTGCAGTTCCGCGACCAGGTTTTGTAACTCCACCGATTGGGGCAAACTTCGCTCGGCGATGCGTTCCAACTCCGCTAACTCGATCTCCACATGACGGAGTTTTTCCCAGTCGGTAATCCGCTCTCGCTTGATACGCAAAATGGTGATCTTGTCCAGTAACTCGCCCGGCGAAATGGGTACTAAAATATCAACCGAGTTCGTGTTACGACCCCTTCCTAGGTTCTGTTCCACTAAGGAGCACAGATGCTTTGCCACTTGGGCGAATACTGTTGCCCAATCGTGGCGCTTCGGTTGTCGAAACAGCCGCATCGTCGGATACCAGAACGTGGTCTCCCCTTCAGTGCCCCAGCGCCAATCACACACATAACCTAATAACAACCATACGGGGCGCCCTAATGCTCCTGCTAAGTGCGCGATCGCCGAATCGATGCAAATTACCAAATCTAAATGCTGCATGATCGCGGCCGTATCCATAAAGGCTCCATGGGCCTCGTCGCGATGCCTCCCTAAGTCCACAACCGGAAAATCACATTTCGTCAATTGTTCCTCCCCAGGGCCTTTTTGCAAACTGACGAGTCTCACTCCGGGGATTTCCGCTAAACTGCGGAACATCTGCAAAGGCACAGAACGTTGCCGATCATTGGGATAGTTCGGATTTCCCTGCCAGGCAATACCTACGCGAAATCCCTTGAGTTGGGACAAAATAGGACGCCAATGCTCAACTAAGTCACCATTAGGAGCAATATAAGGGACCTCAAAACGAATCGTGTCGGGAGCTGTTCCTATATATCGGGGCACACTAAGTAAAGGGCTATACACATCATATGGGGGTAACGGGTCGCCTTGGGCATAGCAACTCTCTAAGTCTACCACCCGGCTAAGCAAGGCAACTAAGTTTCGAGGACATTCTAATAACACGCGGGCGCCTTGCTGGCGTAAGACCTGAGCATAGCGGATAAACTGGATTGTATCTCCTATCCCCTGCTCGGCGACTAACATGATAGTCCTGCCATGGAGCGGTTCACCTTGCCAACGCGGTGAGGCAAACCTTTGCCATTCTGGGAGGTTAGTGTAAAGTCGATGTTCATAATCGTCCCAGCCTTGCTGCCAGCGACCTTGAGTGAGATAAATCATGCCTCGGTTGAGATAGGCGAGATGATTTTGCGGATTATGGCGTAACGATTCGTCAAAGCATTGCTGCGCTTCCGCATAGCGTCCCATAGTGGAAAGTATCGTGCCTAATGCATTCCAAGCGTCGGCATGTTGCGGCGCTAACTCTGTGGCCAAGCGTGCCCAACTTTCTGCTTCCCCTTCCTCCCCTAAAGCTAAAAGGCTGAGACTTAGGCCTATACATATATCGAGATGCCCAGATTGAGTTGCCAGGGCTAGACGAAAATGACGCACTGCTTCCGTATGACGCTGGAGCTGACGATAAAGCTGGGCAAGATTCGCATGTAAGACAGCCTGATCGGGACGGAGTTGCACCGCACGTTCTAAGTAAGGTAAGGCTTCCGAAATGCGGTTGAGATCGCGTAAGAGCAAAGCGAGGTTATTGAGCGCTTCCACAAACTGGCCGTCTAAGGCTAAGGCGCGATGAAAGGCCTGAACGGCTTCTTCCCACCGACCGAGCCGACGCAGAACCAATCCGAGATTTCCATACGCGGGGGCGTAATGCGGAAAACGTTCAACGATTTGGCGAAAGGCGTTTTCAGCTTGAGTCAAACGGCCATGCTGGGCCAAGAGCACCCCCCACTCATTCATCCCCTCGGGCGAAGGTTGAGCTGGCCAGGCCTCTGCTACTCTACGTTCCGCCTCGCCCCATCGCCCCGCTTGCACCAGACGGGAAATTTCGTGCCAGAATTCCATCAACGTTGCCATGACTCATCTCGTTTCGAGGCCGGGCTGATCCGCCTTAGACATGATTCGAGGGAAGTTTGGGCACTTCAGGCATGGGGCCGTTCAGCAGTCGAGCCCGAGCAACTTATGCTTTGGATTGGTAAGGTCGCCTCCCGTACCTTGATTATAGGGGTGCGACCCGATACACTGAATCGCTTTTCATAGACTCGACCCTATCGGTGAGGTTCCTGGTTCAGTCGTTCGCGGTTAGGCTTGTATCCGCAGACGATTAGTTCGTCGTGCCTATACCAAAGTAGGTTGCTCGTTTTCCTTGTAACTGCTGATACAATTGGGCAAATCGGAAAAATTTCTCTGTCACCCTTGTCGTCCCAATAAACTAATAATGCCCCACCTTGCAAAGCTCTCTTACACCGCTGATGAAAGGGATGATGAAATGGTTCGATACGGCGAAGGCTGACGTCGCTTGGCGCACTTGGACAGAGGTAATTCCCATTGGCTGAAAAATCCTTGGAAAGGGAGGGAGATTATGCCAACGCGACGTACTGCCGATTTGCCTTTACATCGGGGGGAGGCACCGGCTTGGCTCATGAAACGTATGGTGGAGATGGCAGAAGCCATCGGCACCGTGATCGTGCGGGAATACGGCCCGGTGGAGTTATTGCGGCGGTTGAGCGATCCCTTCTGGTTCCAGGCGTTTGGCTGCGTGTTGGGCTTTGATTGGCACTCCAGTGGCGTAACCACAACGGTATTGGCGGCATTGAAGGAAGCCTGCCGACGCTCCAATAACGACCTGGGAATCGTAGTTTGTGGCGGCAAGGGAGCACTAGCCCGCAAAACGCCCGAGGAGATCCGCCGCATCTGCGAAAAGACGGGCGACCCCGCGGAGTCGCTGATTTATGCCAGCCGCATGGCAGCTAAGGTGGATAGTGCTGCCGTTCAGGACAATTATGAGCTGTACCACCACTGTTTCTTGTTCGTTCCCGGCCAGCCGGTGTGGGCGGTTGTGCAGCAAGGCATGGATCCGCGTAAGCGTTATGCCCGTCGTTATCACTGGTTGTCGGAAGTCATGCCCAGTTTTGTGAGCGATCCGCACGCCGCCGTGGTCTGCGATAAACGGGGCGACTCCGTCTTAAATCTCGTGGCTGGCGAAGCAGAACGCCATCGCCAAGCACTAACGGCCTTGTCTCGAGAACATCCCGACAAACTTCTTCGTGAAGTGCGGAAGTTGTTAGAAAAAGGCGAGAAGCTTCCTTTCTTTCCCGCGACAAACCGAAACTCCGACGGCAATGGATTACGATTGCCCGCTCGCCATCGCTTATCGCCACGGGACCTGAATCCTAACAGCTTACGCAAAGTTTTGCTGAAAACCTACGAGCGGCAGGCATCGGAATTTGAGCACCTGCTCGGGGAAGAAAATATTGGAGCGGCAGCCTTGCGGAGTCTGAGCTTGCTGGCGGAACTGATTTACAATGCTCCGGCCAGTCGACGCGATCCCGCCGCTTATAGCTTTGCTCACGGTGGTAAAGACGGTCAGCCGTATCCCGTCAATCGCCGACTCTACGATGAAAACATCCAACGCTTGCGTCGTTGGATCGAATTGGCACGCATAGGACAAGAGGCAAAGCTCGAAGCCTTGCGTGCCTTGGCCGCGTTTACTCAACACGCAGGTCTGGCTAGCTGATTGCTCCGACTCATGCAGCCGCCGCGTCAACCCACAGGTTTGTTGCCCCGCGAAACGGAATTGGGTTTATTGACCGACTTCTACGAGTTAACGATGGCGGCGGGTTATTTTGTTCACGGTATGGCCGATTGGCCCGCCACGTTCGAGTTATGGGTCAGACGCTTACCTCCGCGCCGGAATTTCCTCGTCGCCGCGGGTCTGGAGCAAGCCGTTCATTATCTGCAACACCTGAGCTTTTCTCCCGCACAGGTGGAGTACCTTCGGCAACACCCTGTGTTTCGTCATGTCCCGCCGGCGTGGTTTGAAACCTTGGGCACCTTGCGTTTTACAGGGGAGGTGTGGGCAGTCCCTGAAGGAACGGTAGTTTTCGCCGGCGAGCCAATACTGCGCGTTACCGCTCCGCTCATGCAGGCGCAGATTATCGAAACTTACCTGATGACGACAATTACGTTCCAGACGCTGGTCGCCACAAAGGCTGCACGGGTTGCGTTGGCGGCGCAAGGACGAACTGTGGTGGACTTTGGTTCCCGCCGTGCTCATGGCCCTCAAGCAGGTTTGCTAGCCGCGCGGGCCGCTTTCATTGCTGGCTGCGCCGGCACCAGCAACACCGAAGCCGCTCGATTACTCTCTATCCCTGCCCTGGGCACGCAGGCCCACTCCTGGATCATGGCGTTTCACGAAGAGACCGAGGCATTTCGTGCCTTCGGCCAAGTGTTCCCCGACGTAGGCACGATGCTGGTAGATACCTACGACACATTACGAGGCGTGCGCCATGCCTTGGAATCTGGCGTACCGCTCAAAGCGGTGCGCATTGACAGTGGCGACTTGTTAGCGCTAAGCCAAGCCTGCCGACGCATCTTGGATGAAGCCGGGCGTCCTGACGTACGCATCATGGCCAGTGGCGACCTCAACGAGTATCGAATTCGGGACCTCCTAGCGGCAGGCGCGCCCATCGACATTTTCGGCGTCGGCACTGAAATGGTCACCAGCCGCGACGAACCGTCCTTGAACACCGTCTATAAGTTGGTAGCACTACAGACACCCCAAGGCTTGATAGGCACACTCAAGACCTCCCCCGAGAAACATACCTATCCCTTCGCGAAGCAGATTTATCGCCGCCGCGATTCGGCAGGTTACTTTGAGCAAGACTGGGTCGGACGCGCCGATGAACAAATGCCAGGGGAACCGTTATTAGAGATCGTCTTGCGCGACGGTGAACTCGTTCGTCCCTTGCCCACCCTTTCCGAGATTCAGCAACGTTGTCGCGCACAACTAACCGCACTACCCACCATTTGGCAGGAGTTGGAACCTGCACAGCACCCTTACCCAGTTTGCTTCAGCGAGAAACTGCGTTCTGCCGAAATAGTTGGCTCTCGGTAAATCGTGGCAGCGAGTTCCGACAGTCCCTTAGAGATGTTTGGCCGTCTCATTTTCGAGTTACATCCCTTGGAATATGAGCAACTTGGTGCGCCGCGTTGACAAAACTTCCCGCCTTGTGCATAGGTCTGCTTGGTGCGGCAGAAAATGCGCGTCAAACCGCGGCAACTTCCCGGGTACCAGAATCGACTGCTTCACTAATTGGGTTCGGTACCCTTCGACAAAGGAAAGGGAATGCCCTGGAAAATAGTCATGCTATTGCTAGCACCACGCAACTTTGTTCTCTGGGGGCGGCGCATAATCCACGGCTTCGTGCGAATGTCAAGCTTTCGGAATCGGCTCAGTTGGTTACCTCGATGTTGGAGAGACGACATAGAACTCTGGTTGAAAACTTCCTCGCCAGAAACATATCAACGCGCGTTACAAGAAGGTTTCCTGGAAGCTCACCTGACGTATTTGCTCCAAATCGCTCGGGAGCGTTATGCGACTTTACGTCGTTCAGGTTATCCTCGGCGCATAGCGCGACGCCTCGTGGAATCAGAACTCGCGGCCAAAATCGGCCACGTCGCCGCTCCTCCCGTAAGGAATGCCGCACCTGTTACCACGAGCGTTCCCGAAATCCCGCGGAACATCGAGCTCTGGCAGAGCGCTTTGGAGGACGCTTGGCGTCTCGCTGCTCCGGAAAGCTATGCCGAAGCGCAACGGCGCGGCATTGTTGAGCCGCATTTGGAGAACGTCCTGCACTGGGCACGCCAAGAATGGCAGAGTTGGGCAAACCATGAGCATTCCGATCCCATTTGCCTAACGCAATTGTTCCAGCAAGCACGGCTCCGGGCCATTCAAGTCAACTGGGACACGCCCTGTCTGCATCGCGACCCACAACGTTGGCCCGAAGACCTGATTCATCATTTGCAATATACCGCGCCCGAGCGGACTGCCATGTTAGCTCGGGCAGGGCAACTCCGCCAGCTTGCGGAGGAAATCGCTTCCCAGTTACGCCGTGCGAGCCAAAATTTGTCCACGCGTGATATGTCCATTGAGCAGTGGTTCGCATTTGCCCGTGCGGCCTTAATCTGGTCGCAACATCCCTGGCACGAGTTGACTCGTACGCAACGGTTCACCTCGCTCACTGTGGACATTGTCGGTAGCTGCAATGCTCGATGTCCATTCTGCCCGCGCGTGGCCATGCCCGTAGAACGGAGTAAGGGCTTCATGGATTTTGAGCTGTTCCGCCGTATCTTGCAACGGGGTCGCGAACACCAGATAGACACCATCTATTTGTACTCCACGGGCGAGCCAACGCTTCACCCGCGCTTCGACGATTTCGTTGCCTTGGCCAAAGACCTAGGCTATTTCGTAGTTTGCTCGACGAATGGCTCGATGATGCATCAACACCGTCGCGGTCTGCGCCTAGCCGATTCCGTGCAACTTTCGATCGAAGGTTGGGACCGTGTCAGTTATGAACGTTACCGCTATCCTTTGCGCTTTGAACGGGTTTATGCCAATGTTCAGGAATACGCCGCCGTGAGACCTGCCCAGCAGCGATATGTCGTCAATTGTTTGCTCACACGGAAGACTGACGTCGAACAATACGCCTTACTTTGGGGTCAATTTTTCGACGAAATCGTTTTCCACCCCATGTATCCCACCGCAGGGATAATCGACGGTCAACATCGGAGTATTCCGGAACCGAGGTTAGCGGAGGACTATTGGTCGTTCGAGCGGGCCATAGTGCCCGTTTGCTCCGACCCGTTTCAGAAGCTTACCATAGCTTTCGATGGAAAACGCCTCCTCTGCTGCCAGGATTTTTCGGCCAGCTTGCCGTTGGGCCACGCCGACGACGACTGGAACCTCCTTTATCATAATACCGTCGTGGAGAAGGTGCGCCGCGAACTCCGTCGTCAGACCTTCGAAACATGTCAACAGTGCGGCAACTTAGTGGAGCTTCCAGCAGCAATCAAAGCGGCCTTCCTAGCGGAAATCAGCCGGGTCTGGCGCACTCACACAATCCGCGCTCAACCAAACACCGCTGCATTAGAAATCCGCATCGAGGATCCTCAGGTAGCGGCCTGGTTACGTCATATCGTTCGGGCAGCCGTCTCCGATACCGTGTCTGAGACTCGAACCTTTCCACCCAATGTACGATCAACCACTGCGGAACAGTCACCAACGACCGACTGTGCGACCGTCGCTCTACCCCTGCTGGAAACCACCACGACAAGCGACCTGGACACTGATCTCTCGTCAACCGAAGAGAGACAGCCCCTGCCCCCGACTTTCATAGCCGAGGCAAATCATCCAGCGGCTCAGCGTGTCTTAGTGCTTATCAACGAGGTGGCCGAGTTCACAGCTTTAGCTCAGCTCGCGCAGCACCTGCGCGACCAATGCGCTTGGCATCCCATTCTCTACTTCACCGAACCTTACCCGCTTTTGACCAAACATGTGCTGCGTTGTCGGCAATGGCGACTCCCGGTTTATGCCAGTCCGCGGGTGCTCAGGTATCTGACCCAGCCCTATTTGTTCGACAATAGCAGCACGGCCACGGTCGAGCTTGAACCACTCGACGCATCGCAAGAGGCCTTGCTTCAGTGGTGCCTGTCTCTCGGCGTGCCCGAACTGCCAGAACACCTAGCTATGTTGCGACGCGAACAAGCGTACTTCCGCCAAATCCTCGCAGAGCTTCGCCCTCAAGTTTTGGTGTTGGGTCAAGAAAATGTTTCCAAATTTTCCACCCTATATTCCCATACGGCCTTGCAGCAGGGTATTCCCAGCGTCATCGTTCCATGGTGCTTGGCTTCCCAAGGGGAATTCCTGCAAGCTCTGGCCGCCATTCCGCTTTACCACGCCACCACGGCCTCCGCGCGAGCTTTTTGTCAGCGGTTTCCTCGCTGGTGTTCGCTCAGCGACCAGCCGCTGTTACGCGCTCCGGTTTACGAAGCAGCGGCATTGGAAATTCTCGGTTGTGCCCCGGAAAATCCCTGGGCTTTCCAAAGTGGCTTCGCCTCGGCTTTAGCTGTCGAGAGTCCTTGGATGATGGAACACTACCGCCGCGAAGGCGTCCCGGAGCACCGCCTTCGCCTTACCGGCTCCTGGTGCGATGACGACCTCCACTCGGGTTTACGCCTTTGGCACCAGAAGCGCGAAGAGTTGTGCAAAGAACTGCACCTAGACCCTAACCGCCCCATCTTGTTGGCAGCGCTACCCTCGAATCAAATGAACCAACGCCAGCACCATACGCAATTCAACTCCTACCCAGAATTACTGACCTTCTGGGTGGACACCTTGGCCAGCTTACCTGATTGCCAAACCGTGTTTGTTATGCACCCCAGCTTTTCTCAGGTCAGTTGGCGAGCTCTGGAACGGGAAACGGTACGTTTTTCGGACCGACCCACCTATGAACTTATGCCATTAGCCGACGCCCTCATTGCCTGCGTGTCTTCCATCATCCGCTGGGCGCTCGCTTGCGGCTTACCTGTCATCGACTTCGATGTTTACCGCTTCGGCTACACTTATTTCCGCTGCGAACCTCAAGTGCGCACCGTAGAGAATGCCCAGGAGTTCAAGCAAGCCTTGCACGAGTTAGTCAAGGAACTACGCCCCGGTCAACATGTGCCCGCAGACGGCATACGCATCTCCCCCTGGGGCCTGCTCGACGGCCAGAGCACCCACCGCATCAGCGCTCTTCTCCGAGAATTAGCGTCCAGCCATCAAAATTGTCCTGCCACATTCAAGAAAAAGGCTGCTTGACACAGTTGTATCCCTGGATTAGGCCGTTTCAGTTTTGGACTTAACTAAGTTTTGCTGTCCATACAGATTGTGAACGGCATTACTACGAATACTAACGCGACTCAGATCGACGATGCACCTTTGTTTGACTCACTTATAGATGTTTTCACGTTAATCTTGCCTTCCAACTAAGGTGCATACTTTGCGCGCAATCTTACCAGATCTATATACACCGAGCGGCCAAGCACTGAGCAGCTAAGGCCTTATCCGTGGCGATGTGAGCCACACTAACCGACCTTGCTCGCGGTGTGGCCCCTCCGGCACTTCGGCTGAAAGGCGGAACCAGGTTTCCTGCATCTCTCCACGTATATGGGGCATCCCCACCGGGGACGAATCCACGGGCGTGCGTGCTCGCAAACGTACCGCATAACGACCGCCCTGCTCACCAGTACGAAAGCGGAGTCGCATCTCATATACGCTATACCTAGGTTCATGCTCAATTCGCTCCGGTAAGTCGCGGGAATAAGTCACTACTCGATAAACATCTTGAGGCACTAAAGTTCCTGCTGAAGCTATGGGCTCCAAGATTTCAATGACCCACGGTGTGAGCGGCCGCTGATAGACATCAATTTCCCCTTGATACCATCTGGGATCATGCACCTCTTTCCACTGTAAGATAATTTCAACGGTCATCCGAGGCGGCAGTTGCGCGAAACATGTTTTCCGCGTCCCTTGCAATTCCGCTGGTAAAGCCGTTTGAGATGGTTGCCAGGCTAACCAATTCAGCTCAGGAGAACCCCAACGAGCACCCGCGCTTCCATGCCGTCGCTGCCAGATTTCTGCATTCCATTGCACCCACTCAGGCACTTTTACATCGCGAAATTCAATCGCCTCATTATTATTCACATCCTGCAACCATCCGAACCAGTCACTCGCAGTCCACTCTGGCACGACCTGGATAATACTAAGCCCATTTGCTAAGGTTTGAATATTCCACCTAAGCATTGGTACCGAATCGGCCAACGAAGCATAACCTTTTCTCCAGACCGGCACTATTACTATCGTTTTTATTCCTTGCAACCGCGCTAAGTCCTCTTGGAACTCCCTGATTCGATATAGTTCTTCCATATACTGACGTTTCAGCGCCTGTACTTTCTTTTCCTGTTCCAGCACTTCATCCCGCAGCTTCCAATAGTTAGGATCATCCTCGCGAAATTGGATTACTAACGAAGCTCGCCTAATACGCAACTCACGCTCTAAGGATTCGATAATCGTAGCCTTGCGTTTCAAATTCTCGAAACGTGCTTCGACCATCGTGGAGGTGCGGCCCGACCCGTGGATATACTCCAGCAATTGCAGGATTTGATATGGGGCGCTTTCATGAATACGAACTAAGTACAGCTCGTCCACTGCACCAGTCTGACATAGCTGTTCTGCCACAAACAGACCACCATCGGAAATACTAGGCGCAGGTTCCGGGGCCAGTCGTTCATTCATCCTGCGGGTATAGTCTATGTAATAAGTCGCTCTTGGTAGTGTATTACCCACTCTTTCCTGCCACCCATGAAAATCTACACCGATAACCGCCACGCGCATCGGCGCCTTCCAGTTGATTAGGGATTGAATAGTGTCGGAGCGCTGAGAAGATCGGCCTAGTTTCAGATAGCGCACGCGTACATTCCGCTTGGCAGACAACCGACTGTCAGAAGCGGCCTGGGCGAGCCGAATACTAGAGACGTCGGGCTGCTTTGCTATAGCTAACGCTTCCTCGGCCCTCGCACGCATCCACGCTATAGGGCCTAAACTACCCTCCCAGATTAGCGACGGGGCTAAGTCGGCCAGTCTTCTCTGGATGGTTTTTTCCTGAACGGCATGACGGAAAATCACCTCGACACGACGACTTTCCTTAACCTCGTGGGCTAATAATGTCCGTAATTCCGGACTTAATTTCAATTCTGCCGCGATTTCCTCCGGCCAACTTAGAACACCTGTTTCCATTTTATCGACATCGATTTGTCCGGGCGTCCCTAAGACCTCGATCATCCGAAACAGGGGTGTCGGTGATGCAGAACCTATATCAGTTTCGGGCGATTTGCTAAAAACATATTCATGCTGAACATCTAAGAGGTTAAGTAGGCGTTCGGCAGGCAGCCAACCTAATAATCGCACTCCGAATTCATCATCATAACCATAGGCTTCGACAAATCCTAATTTGGCAAGTCTATCTAAAGACTCTCGCTTAATAACCTGTTGATCTTGATAGCGGAAGTTACATCCCAACCAGATCTCGATGAAAACGAGTTTCTTCGGCGCATCAAGTATTTTACTGTCCCATGGGGTCAAAAGAACTGTTCGGACAGCATGATGGGCAAGTAGGTATGGTACTTGATGCGCGGCTATTTCGCCCCGGAGGATGTCATTATAAAGCCACTCTTGCGGTTGTAATGGCGCCTGCAAAAAACCTTGCTCGCCCAATTGCTTAATAAGCCGATGATATTCGATGTATCGTGCACCAGGGACACGAGCATCGGCCGACAGTAAAATTCGCATCCACACTTGATAGCGCTCAGGCGCAACGGGCTTACGCTGTCCGGGCTCAATGACTACCCAATTGATTCCGGGAACTCTCTCAACTTCCTGGGCCGATTTACTCGGTAGACGCCCCCAGAATTCGCCATCCGTCGTATGCTGGCTATCCCATACGAAGCCTAATCGTCGCAGAGTCGCAATTATTTTGTTTCTGTCGGCCGAGGGCTCTGGGATAACGCGTATATCCAACACGGATGATTGGTCTTGCGCTAATGTGCTAAATATTATCGGGCCAGTTAGGGCCAAGAAGCTCGACAGTACGAATTTGCGACTTGATAACACGCGTATCCCCCAAGTTGAAGGACTCCCTGTCCGCAGTCATTCCACGGATATTATATATACCTAAATTGGGCGTCGAGAGGTCATAATCTGGAGTGTCACAATGCAACGTTTTGTGGCGGACATACTTATTTCCCCGGATAAATTAACAATGCGGATTATATCAGGTTTAGTGATCTGGCTCGCGGTGTGGATGGTGCGTCGTCCACCAATAGGAAGCCGACTCTGGGGCGAACAGTTACTCCTTCTCGCGGCGCTCGTCTTGATACCGGTCAGCCTTCCTTGGCTGAGGCCGTCCACGTCGCGACTAGCCTATGCGCTCTGGCGCATTATAACCATAGGGGTCTTACCCGCTGCTTGCCTGTTAGTACTCTCCCTACATTTGCAACCAGGACTACTAGCTACACTTAGCGCGCTGCCTTGGTTTGTGCTACTGGTCATATTAGGATTGCTCGGCTTGGTGCGGCTTATGAATAGCCCAAAATGGGCAGTGCAGGAAATCAGTTTCGATATAGGAGCGATGTTCACGGTGATTGGCGGAGTGTGGCTTTTCTGCGATCGAATGGCCTATCGGCCCCTGGATTTCGACGCGGAGATTGTCTTCCTCACGGCAATTCACTTTCACTATGCTGCTTACACCCTGCCAATCTGCGCCGGATTGTTAGTGCAGTGCCTGCCACATATAGCGCTTAGGGCTGCTCCAGTTGGAATCCTGGTGTCTGTTCCGTTAGTGGCCGCTGGAATCACTGCCACTCATATAAGAGGGTGGCCTGGGTTGGAGACGTTCGCTTCCTGTCTTCTCAACTTTTTTGGGGCTGTTATTGGGTTAGGCCAAATATCGCTACTATCTCGGAGCGATCTATCCGCCAAACTGAGAATTGGACTTTGTTTAGGGGGAATTGCCTTGTTAGTGGCAGTTGTGCTCGCCGCTCTCTATGGTCTGCGAGCTTATATTCCTTTAGCAAACTTAGACATTCCCAACATGCGAACCTGGCATGGCACCGTCAGTGCGCTCGGATTCAGTTTCCTAAGCTTAGTCACATGGTATTCCGCCTTACCTCTGGAGCAAAGATTTAAGAGTTAAGTTCGCTCTATGAACATTTATGTCCACTTAGCGTTAATGATTGAAGCTAGGCTCTCCCAACCTTAGGTAACTATTACAATGTCCAAGGAGGTCGCATGGGAGCTTTGAGGAGTTTATTAACTTCCGGATCATTAGTACGTTCGGAGACGGGATCCCACTTGATCTTTCGTCCGAGGCGCATGGCGATGTTATTGAGGTGGCATATGGTAGCAGTGCGATGACCAACCTCGACTGGCGCAACTGGTTGCTGGCGCGATTTGACACAGTCGAGAAAATTGCGCACGTGTCCAGGACTGCGGCCTAGTGAGAACTTGAGCTTCGAGACGTCGGTTTGAAGTAAATCCGCAGGTTCTGCTTCTAATTTACCGCCGTGGATATGAATAAATATCCAGCCAGCGGTGCCTTCGAATTTCAGCCCTCGAGGTGTAGCAGTCGAGCCGATGAGGCGCACGCCATTACTATAGATGTTAGTAAATTGATAATCCCAGAATGCGTCATATAAGCTCCCGGGCGTCTGCACGCCTTTCGCTTCGATTTCGACGGGTCCCGACTCGTCCATACCGAGGCCTAACTGAGCTATATCAATCACGTGAGCCCCACGGTCGGTCATTTCCCCACCACCGTAGGCTAAGATAAAGCGCCACCAGAAATGGGTGCGTAAAGGTGTATAAGGTGCCTTAGGAGCAGGGCCAAGCCAAAAATCATAATCGAAACCTTCCGGCACAGGCTCTTCAGCGGGGATAGTTTTGAAAGCCCGGGCTTTTTTATGATGATTATCACTGCAAGGCAGGTGGATGCGAACGGTGTGCACTTCCCCGAGAAGGCCGTTGCGCACTAATTCGCAGGCGAAGCGAATGCTCGGAGTAGAGCGTTCATGGCTGCCAGTTTGCAGGATGCGCTTATTTTCCTGAACTGCCCGGCATAGAGCGCGGCCTTCCGCCACTGAATTAACTAAGGGCTTTTCACAGTAGATGTCCTTGCCTGCTTTCGCGGCGGCAAGGCTAATTAGTCCATGCCAATGGTCGGGAGTGGCAACGATGACAGCATCTATATCTTTGCGGTCTAGGAGCTCGCGGAAGTCCTTATAGGCAGCGCAATCTTTGCCGGTGCGTTTCCGTACCGCCTGTAAGCCATTTTGCAGGTGGCGCGCGTCTACATCGCAAACAGCAACGATCTCGACATCTTTTTCGTTGAGAAACATGTTAATAAGGCCGACGCCGCGACCTCCCGTACCAATGACGCCCACGGTGATCCGTTCGCTGGGAGCTGGTCGGCCTTGGGAACCTAACGCACTGGCAGGCACAAAGTGGGGCAGGGTCAGACTGGCCGCAGAATAAGCTAGAAAATCGCGCCGATGCCACAAGGTTGTCGGGTGGGACATAAGCTCCTCCTTTGCTAATTAGTTGAGACGAAACTATCTTAGTGCCGACCAGTCGGCCTGGCCATCAGCTGATATAGCTTATGGGGAAAGTGCCCTTGAATGGTACTTAGGGGGAAGCTGAGCAGAACCAGCGTTGCATCAAATTTAGCATATTTTCGGGTCGAGTTAGCCGATAACAATAGTGCACACAAAAGCGGAAAATAGGAGCTACCCGGAGGGACTGGGAAAGCGCGAGTTGCAGAAGATGCTGGGAAGTCGGCCCGAGCAGAGAACCAGCCTTCTGCCTCGCCATTGGTGAAAGGAGAACCCATGAAGAAGGTAGTTATCTGGGCATTAGTGGGCGTGGGGATGTTAGTGGGCACGCAGGCGAGCCGTGCCGATTGGGGAACCTTACATTACGGTGGCTATCAACCGCGGTGGGCTTTCTGGACACGCTTCCATCGAGGGCATTGCAGTACGGAAGAAGAGCGCTGGCTCAAGTTCTGGCATGATTATTATGACGCGTTGGAGCATTACTATGGTCGACTGGCTCACATTGACTGGGTAACTTACTATAAGTTCCACGGCTATCAAATCAACGGCGGGGCGGCCGGGATGTGTGGACCTTACGGTTATTGCGGGCGACCACAATATGCACCGGTGTTCGTTAGTCCGACCATGCAGTGGGCCGTTCCGTCCACGCCTGCCGCTTATGCACCTGCTGCTCATCCCGGACACTGAAAAGCATCCTCTTTATGCCACGTAGGCGTGTACCATACGGTTCGATTGGCTTTGCTTAGTAATACTTAGTAGTCAGTCATAGGGCTGTGGGAGGCTTAGGGGGAGTTAGGCCTCCTTCGATTCATTCTCGGGTCTAGGTCTTCGGGCTACTTATTAGGTGGCCAATAGATGGCATGGCCCCGTACGTGAGTGCGAATGCGATAAAGGGATTTTCCTGCAGTAATATAGAGCGTTTTGCGGTCTGGGTCGCCGAAGGTACAATTAGTCGGAGTTTCAGGAACGGCCAAGAAGGTCAAGAGCTTGCCCTCTGGAGTAAATACATATATGCCACCTTTGGCACCTGAACCTGCGGCAGCGTAAATGTTTCCGTGTTCGTCTAAGCACATGCCGTCAATGCCTCGTTCTTGACCGAAGTCGTAAAGCACCTTCTTAGGGCCTACGCTGCCGTCGGGATGAAGGGGGTACGCTAATAGAAGCCGGGCGCCTTTAGGGGCGGGATTATTGTCAGCTATATAAAGGGTCTTGCCATCGGGAGAAACTGCTACGCCGTTGGGCTTTTGCACATCAGTGATGAGTTGTATGATGGTGCCGTCTGGGTCAATGCGATAGACCGCTTCCTGTTCAATTTCCCGCGGTTCGTTGCCAACATAGCGAGGGTCAGAGAAATATATGCGGCCTTGCGGATCTATGTCTAAGTCATTAGGGCTATTGAGCCGTTTGCTTTGCCAGCGGTCAGCCAGTGTGCGGACGGTGCCGTCTTTCTCAGTAATACTCACTCGACGATTTCCGCCGTTAGCTCCTTCGCAGGCGAGCAATCGGCCGAGTTTATCAAAACATAATCCATTAGCGCGGCCGCTCGGATCCCGGAAAACGGTGACCCGGCCTGTAGCAGGGTCATATTTCAGGATGCGATTACCTATATCGGAAAAATAAACACAATGGTCGGGGCCATAAGCGGGTCCTTCGGTGAACTGGCCTTCTGACCAGACTCGTTCCAGCTTAGCATCCTGAGGAAAAATTTCCTTCGGTTGTGCAACTACCCAGTTGGGTATTAACACTATTAGCAGCGTCAGCACGTCAAGAAAATGTGCATGGCTGAAATGGCGGCAGGAAAGCACTCGATTTATTTGCATACTGTATCTCCTTGCCTAAAGGCTTGGAAAATGAGCGGAATGGAACTAATGGCATCTCTAGGTCTTAGGTATGCTTAGTCCGAGTTAGATATCTGGATCACTTAGACTGGTTGACAATCTGGCGTTTGTTCTATAATCGGCTCACTTTTGGCGCCGCTGCGAATTTCATAGTGACTTTGGTCAGGACCATAGTAAGCATATCAGCTTGGCGATGGGTGTGCCATGGGGTAAGTGGCATGAGTGGCCCGCTTAGGCTCGTGATGGTTGTGTGGGGCTCGAGTCGCATGGCGGCTAAAATGGTGGCGACTGAATTGATATAGTCGCACGAGCTCTCGTGAGTAAGTGGCTCCATTGTTGGACGCGCCGTAGAGGATGGCATTTCGGACGGAACCGCTGGCCAAGCATGCCTGGAAAACGGTTGCGATAATAATCGCGGGCACCTTTGCTGGCTCTTGTCGTGGTGCCCATCCGCGGGATCATCGGCTACCTCATTAGTAGTAGGGGTAACTCGCTGGGCAAGGCCGGGCGAACGGGCAATATGGCGCACGCGAACGGTGCCTGTGGTACCGAGATAGCGGCAAAGGATCGCCATTTCGTTGGGATCGTGGTACTCGAGCACCCCCTAGGGGAGATGCAAGCCTGACTGGGATCGTTGGGCGGGGGCACGCTGTAGTGGGGCACGTCGTGCCAAGCTTCCTCGGAAAAACGACAGTGCACGAGCAATTGTGAACGCTGTGAACTGTGGCAGCAATGTTTCAAGCGTGCCAGTTCGGGGATTACCATCAGTTCGGGTAGATTTGGTGCACCGACGTCTCGCGACACCCGCGTGGCGAACCAGTGCGCTAAAGTGCGCGCGGGGAAACTGTCGACGGCGAACCTGACACTTCCTTCGTGAGGGCGCACGTTCTAGGGCCTTCTGCACAATCCAGATTTCCGCAGTCGTGATGGCGTTGCTGCGATGTCCGCCTAGTTCGCGCGGGGGACAAAGTGATTACATGCGGGATCAGCCTGCCGGAAACTCTTCTTGCCACTGGGAGAGCCGCGTGGCGTTTACCGCCATTACATCTCTGCATATGGCCAGGCTTACTAATACTCCCAATGAATAATGATCAGAGGCGGCTTCGTTAAACTGCGGACAGAATCCGATAATCTTATTGGTGAACGCCTTAGTGCGCGCCTCGTTGAAGCCTGGTTCCTCGGCGAGCGGTTCGAATCGGCCCGTCGCATCAGTCGTGACCACGCTGGTAAGGCTGACTACGATTGAAAGCTCAATACGTTTTCAGCTTGGATGAGGTGACTCGGATGGCGCAATGGCAGCAACTGTGGGCCGTCCCATGGGCTGATCAGCGTAACCACCTAAGGGCAGAGTTGCCAGCGCGCAGAAGTTCAGACCTCTAGCGCTGTGTTAGCCCGTTTTCGTGGCCAATAACCCGTTTCTATAGCGACTATAGACAAATGCATGGCTAAGGCATAACACAAAAAGGTCGCGGCATGCACGGCACTTAGGCACGTCCGAAGGTTTATAACGTGAGGACCATCGCAGGTTCGGGTAGAGTTTTTCAGGCAGCAATACAATGAGGTAGGCAGCTTAGCCTTAGAAATCATCAATGTGCCGGCAAGCGAATATACCATTGGTGATTCTGGCGCCAAATGGTCGCGCAGGTGACCGAATGGGGAACACTGTGAAGTGCGGAGATGTTCCAGCACGGTTGAAAGCGAAGTAAATAGTCATTAGAATCAGAAGCCTGACTGCGAGTGCATGCTGATGGAGGCTGGGAGAAACGATTGAGAAGCGCCAAAAGGTTGCGCTGGCCATACTATTAGCGCTGGCTCGTATGAGGTGAAACCGATGCCGCATTCTAGGAACGCCAAAAAACGCCTGCGTCAGAATCTGAAACGACGGGCTCGGAATCGGAGCGTCAAGCACGCGATTAAGACGCAAATTAAGAAGGCCTTGGCCGCTTATAAGGCGGGAGATTTGGAAGCGTTGCGCAAGGAAACGAGCCTGGCCTTTAAGAGGCTGGATCGGGCCGCTTGTAAACGTATTGTCCATCCCAACTATGCTGCAAGGAAAAAAGCTCAATTGTCGCAGCTCCTTGTTCGCTTAGAGCGGAGCTTGGCGGCTCAGACTCCTGGCTAAGCTTATGGATTGAATTTTCCAGGAGCGTGTTTACTGGTTGGCTCAGGGGTCGGCAGAAGTGGCGTCTGGTAAGCGGTGGCACGCCCCGCAGCGGAACCGCCCTGAAGTTCGCGAAGATGGGGTGGACGCGCTTTTCCTTCACGGTCGCGGCAGTCGTTGCCACGACGAGGTGGTCAAAATTCGCACCTGAGGAACGTGTGGTGGCGCAGCGGGAGACTCGTCGTCGGCCAAGATTAGTCGAGCCGCGAAGTGGGCATGTTTTTCGATGAGTGGGATTCCTTTTTCACCCAGTACGCATAAGGCAGTGGCCCAGGCGTCGGACTGCGTGGCCGTCGGCGCCACCACGGTAGCGCTCCGCCTGCCCAGCAAGGCTTGTCCCGTTTTGGGATCGACGATGTGCGAGTAACGTGTTCCGTTTAGCTCGAAGTATTGCTCTAGGTCGCCGGAGGTGGAAACCGCGGCGTGTGCTAAGAGCAAGTGCTCGGTGGCTTTCGCGCCATTCTCCAGTCCCGCAATGGCAATCTTCCAGCCCCGCGAATTGGGAGGCGGGTCGCCGACGCGCACGTCCCCGCCCGCCACGATCATGGCGCGAGTACATCCGTGTTTCCTCAGAACGTGGAGAGCTTCGTCCGCAGCGAAGCCTTTCCCGATGCCTCCCAAATCTAACCGCATTTCTGCAACTTTCAACTCAACTGTTTGCTGGTCGGGATCGAGACGCATTTTGTCGTAGCCCACTAAAGCGCGAGCGGCCTGTAGGCGTTGCGGGTCGGGAAGCTCACGTTGTCGGCGAGCGCGGCGCCATAGGCGGATTACGGGACCCGCGGTTACGTCGAACGCCCCGTCCGTGGCCCGGGCGATCTCTTGAGCCACGCTCAGTACACGGAATAAATCTGGGCTAACTTTGACAGGATTACCGCCAGCTTGTCGGCACAGTTGGGTCAGCTCGCTGTCGTCGCGGTAATCACTCATGATATGATCCAGTTGGGCGATGCGGGCGAACGCCCCCTGACAGGCCGCTCGTGCCCGCGCTTCGTCTGGCGAGTAAACGACGATGCGGAATAAAGTCCCCATGTGCGGCTGTTCGGCCTGGTAACGTTCTTCAGCCTCCCCCGAGGCTTGCAGCAAAACCACGCCAGGAAGACCTGCGACCAGCGCAACAAATGACACGATAAGCCATACTGTCGGGCTTCTCATGGTCGTACCCGCCTTGAGCCTATAGGATATCTTTCCTCGTAAATAGAAGACGAAAACTGCGAGAGTGGGTCGCCTACTGCTGTGGAGACGGTGAATGCGACCAAGCTTGTCCTTAGCTATCTGTCTAGTGCTGGTCTGCGGTATAGTTTACCTCCCCCAAGCCCAGGAGAAAACTGTTCCCCATATTGAACCCTTGCCGCCTGACATGAAGCCTTACGTTGAAGTAATCCCTGGCACCAACATCAAGTTTGAGATGGTGCCCATTCCAGGGGGCGTCTTTCTCATGGGCAGTCCCGAAAACGAGCCCGATCGACAGGCCGACGAAGGCCCCCAGCATCTGGTGCGGGTGCGGCCATTTTGGATGGGTAAATGCGAAGTGACCTGGAATGAGTACGACGAGTTTGCCTTCCAGTATGACATTAAGCGGAAACAGGAAGCCAAGATTGACCTGACGAAGCAACCGCCGCACGAAAGAGAAGCCGATGCAGTCAGTCGGCCCACTCCGCCTTACACGGATATGACCTTTGGCTATGGTCATGATGGTTATCCTGCCCTGTGCATGACCCATCACGCCGCAATGGAATATTGCCGATGGCTGTCCGCAAAAACCCAGCGGCTCTACCGACTGCCCACCGAGGCAGAATGGGAATATGCTTGCCGGGCTGGCACGACTACGGCCTACTCGTTCGGCGACGATCCGAAGCTCCTCGGCGAATACGCCTGGTACGTGGAAAACTCGGACGCCAAGCCCCACCCCGTGGGCCAGAAAAAACCCAACCCCTGGGGCTTGCATGACATGCATGGCAACGTGGCGGAATGGTGTGTCGATCACTACGACGCGAACTTTTACCGCAAATTTCCTGCCGACGTTGCCACCCTTTGCCCCGTCCTGCTGCCGACAGAGCGACGAGTGCCCCATGTGGTGCGGGGCGGTTCTTGGGATGACGATGCGCCCATGCTGCGCAGTGCCGCTCGTCGGGCCTCGTCGAAAGAATGGTGGCGCCAAGACCCGCAGCGGCCGCAGAGTATTTGGTGGCTCACCGAGGGAACGTTCGTCGGCTTCCGCGTTGTGCGGCCCTACCAGGAATACGACTTCCTGAAGGGTCTCCGCTCCAAAGTGACCAAAGAGAGTCCCTAGCACCAGAAACCACTCCTAGGAATCTCACTAGAGGGAGCGAGAAAAAATTCCGTACCACATAAACCCCAAGTCAAAGGAGGCCTACGATGTCCGAACCAAAGGTCACGCGGCGAGATTTTTTGCAGGAAACTAGCGTCGTAGCAGCAGGAGCTGCGGCCACGCTCGCCCAGGTACCTTTTGTCCATGCCGCTGGTTCCGACGAAATCCGCGTTGGAGTCGTAGGTTGCGGCGGTCGAGGCTCAGGAGCAGCCGAAGATGTGCTCAAAGCCGCGCCCAATGTACGCATTGTGGCATTGTGCGACTATTTCCGTAACAAAGCCCTCGGGCTCCGCGAACGCCTCTACAGGTTTGTCGAAAACAAGAACGAAAACAAATACAACAACAAGGTGGATGTTCCTCCAGAACGCTGTTTCGGTGGCTTAGATGGTTATCGCCGTGTGCTTGAATGTGATGTCAACTACGTGATTCTCGCCACGCCCCCAGGATTTCGTCCCGAACATCTGGAGGCTTGCGTTGCAGCAGGCAAGCACGTTTTCACGGAAAAACCCGTAGCCGTGGACGGTGCCGGCGTTCGTGTATGCCTGAAAGTCTATGAGGAAGCTCTGAAAAAGGGCTTGGGTATCGCCGCTGGCACGCAACGTCGCCATCAGGGATCATATATCGAAACCATCAAACGCATTCACGACGGTGTCCTTGGCGACATTATCACCGCGCGGTGTTACTGGAACCAAGGGAACATATGGTTCCGCAAGCGAGAGTCGGGCATGACCGACCTCGATTATCAGATTCACAACTGGTACCACTTCGTTTGGCTTAGCGGCGATCACAACGTAGAGCAACATGTACATAATCTTGATGTCATCAATTGGGCGTTGCGTGCCCATCCGTTACGATGTCTAGGTATGGGCGGTCGCGTGCATCCTTATACCGACCCGAAAGTAGACGGCCACATCTACAACTTTTTCTGCGTCGAATATGAATACCCCAACGGCGTGCGTGTCCACAGCATGTGCCGGCAAATCACAGGCTGCGACGGTAATCTGCCGGGCATTAGCGGCGTGGCCGAAGTACTAGTGGGTACCAAAGGCGTGTGCATGGTGCACAACGCAACCATCAACGGCCAATATGTCGTACCCCGCGAAACCGCTCGACGCTTCAACAATCCTTACGTCCAGGAGCACACCGATCTCATCGAGAGTATTCGTGCGGGCAAACCCATCAACGAACTGAAAGACGTCACCGAAAGCACGTTAACCGCCATCATGGGCCGTATGTCCGCCTACACAGGCAAAGTGGTTACCTGGGAACAAGCGCTCAACTCGAAGGAGAAATGGCGCCCCGAACCGCTCACCCCCGATAATCTACCCGTGCCACCGTTAGCAGTTCCTGGCAAAACCGCACTCGTCTAACCTGGCCCTGAGCAAAACTTCAGACCCACGCTGCGGCTGGCACTGCTCAATTGTGCCAACTAACGCAGTATGCCCCACGAGTGAGTCAGAGCGACTTTTCTGCCACGCTCTCCCGGAACTGGGCAAGTATCACCAGTGGCAAATCCAGTAGCGCTAATCACAGGCAGCGGCAGGCGTCGCCTGGGCTGGGAAATCGCCCAAGCCTTAGCCCAACGCGGCTACACCCTGGCACTGCATTACTTTCAATCGCAGCAGTCGGCCCTGGAAAACGTCACGCAACTACGGCAAGCAGGCCATTACGCGGAAGCATTTTACGCGGACTTACGCCAGGCCCAGTCAGTGAACGAAATGATCAGCCGCGTCCTTGATACGTTCGGTCGGCTCGATGTTTTAGTCAATGCTGCCGCTATCTGGGAAAGCCAATCTCTCGAAAAGGTCACCGCCGACGATTTACGTCGCCATTGGGAAACCAACGTGTTAGGGACCTTCCTATGCGCCCAACGCGCGGGCTTGGCCATGGTTCCACAGCGCGAAGGCGGCTGTATCATCAACTTAGGTGACTGGGCGATCACTCGCCCCTATACCGATTATGCCGCCTACTTTGTCTCCAAAGGAGCAATTCCCACGCTCACGCGGGTATTAGCCGTCGAACTCGGGTTACGCAACCCCCGTATCCGCGTCAATGCGATTCTACCCGGCCCAGTGATGGTGCCCGAAACCATGAGCCAGGAAGAGCGTCAGGCAGTCGCCCAAGCAACGCTGGTCAAACGTCTAGGCGAGCCGCGGCACGTAGTTCAAGCAGTATTTTTCCTTCTAGACAATGACTTCGTCACTGGCGCGTGTATCCCAGTGGATGGCGGTCGCACCATTTTCGCACCTAGCGAAACACAGCTTCCCCAAGCCTGAAGTGTGTGTAAGGTGAGCAACGAAGTTGTGCAGCTAACCAGGCAGCTCAAGACGATAATTCACTAACTTTGCTCGTATCCCTTCTATGCAACTTCGGCGGATTCATGAGATTCCTGATCAGAACCGCATATGGCGCGGACTTGCGCAGAGTAAATCTATTTCTTGAAACGTGCAAGTATAATCACCCAGTACTGTGCTAAGTCATGCTTATCCCAACCTCGATCCAGCTTAGGCTGATCGCATTTGCAACATACCATCCTCAATTCATTTGGAGCCGAACATCCTTCTCTGATGACCGTCTTCCCGCGGTTTCTGCCACGCCTGAGCAAGGTCATCATGCTGCGGCCGGAAAATGTGTGTTCCTCCC
>JANXCQ010000070.1 GCA_025060195.1 Gemmatales bacterium
GTGGCCTTGGTCGTGCTCCCGCCCCTGATCGGTCTCGACTGGTCGACCTGGGCCACCCGCGCTGTGGTCCTCCTGGTAGCAGCGGCACCCTGCGCTTTTGTCATATCGACGCCCGTGGCCATGGCTTCCGCCATCGGTGCAGCCGGCAAGAACGGCGTGCTCATCAAGGGGGGCATCCATCTTGAGAACCTCGGCACGGTCCGCGCAGTGGCCTTCGACAAGACCGGAACGCTGACGCGCGGAGAGCCCGTGGTGACTACCATTGTCGCAGCGCCCGGATGGACGGAGCGGGAAGTGCTGGCGCAAGCGGCCGCGATTGAGCGTTTCTCCGAGCACCCCCTGGCCCGAGCGGTCATGGCCAAGGCCCAGAATGAAGGGATCGAGGTACCCGAGGCCAGGGACTTTCAGGCTCTACCCGGAGCCGGGGCCAAGGCGGTGGTCGGCGAGGTGAGCCTCTATGTTGGGAGCCCCGCTCTCTTTCAACAGCTGGGAGCCCGGGTCCCCGCGGAGCTGTCGGACAAGATCGACGAGCTGCGGGACAGCGGGCATACGGTCGTCTTCGTGGGCACCGATGAGGAAGTGAGGGGGCTGCTGGCCATCCGCGATGAGATCCGGCCCGAGGCAAAAGACGCTCTACAGGCATTGCGCGAAGCGGGTATCGAGCACATCATCATGCTAACCGGCGACAATCAGCGGACGGCGAACGCCATCGCCCGGGAACTTGGCATCGACGATGTCCGGGCGGAACTGAAGCCGGAGGACAAGGCCAGGATCGTGAAGGCGCTGGCTGAAGAGTATGGCGGTGTGATCATGGTCGGCGACGGCATCAACGACGCGCCGGCCCTAGCCGCTGCCACGGTCGGGATAGCCATGGGCACCGCGGGAACCGACGCCGCTATTGAGGCGGCTGACGTCGCCCTGATGGCCGACGATCTGAGAAAAGTGGCCTACGCTGTCCGCCTCGGGCGCCGGGCGCGTGCCATCAGCCGCCAAAACATCATCTTCTCGCTAGCCGTTCTGGCGATCTTGATCCCGGGCGCGCTGACCGGCTGGGTTGATGTCGCCTTGGCC
>JANXCQ010000071.1 GCA_025060195.1 Gemmatales bacterium
GTCGAGACCAAGCTCAAAGAGCTGCGCCAGGTCATGGACGAACTCCAGCTCCGCCAGCACGGCGATAAGCTGCTCATCTTCACCGAATCCAGAGAGACGCTGGAGTACTTGGCTGAAAAGTTGAGGGCTTGGGGCTACAGCGTCGCAACGTTGCATGGCGGGATGAGCCTTGACGACCGCATCCGCGCCGAGCATCAGTTCCGCGAGCACGCGCAAGTGATGATCTCGACCGAGGCTGGCGGCGAAGGCATCAACCTTCAGTTCTGCTCGCTGATGGTTAACTACGACATTCCCTGGAACCCCAACCGGCTCGAGCAGCGCATGGGGCGCATCCACCGCTACGGGCAGCAAAAGGAAGTCCACATCTACAACTTAGTCGCGGGCGACACGCGCGAGGGCAAGGTGCTGCGGGCGCTCTTTGAGAAGCTCGATCGCATTCGCCAAGCCATGGGCAGCGATCGCGTCTTCGACGTCATCGGTGAAGTAGTGCCCGGACGCTCGCTCAAAGACCTCATCGTGGAAGCGATTGCTAACCGACGCACTCTGGAGGAGATCGTAAGCCAGATCCAAGCCATCCCCGATGCCGAGGCGGTGGAGAAAGTGCGCCAAGCTGCTCTCGAAGCTTTGGCGACGCGGCACATCGATCTACAACGCATCTTGGGCGAAGATCGCCAGGCGCGCGAGCATCGCCTCATGCCTGAGTACATCGAGCGCTTCTTCGAGCGCGCTTGCCATTTCCTCGATGTCCGATTAGAACAACGCCCTAATGGGCTGTGGCGTGTGCCGTCGGTGCCGTATGAACTGCGCAACGTCTCCCAGGAATTCAAACACCGCTTCGGCGAAGTCTTCCGCGAATACAGCAAGATCGCCTTTGACAAACATGTCGCCCGCAGCCACGAGGCCGTGTTTGTTGCACCAGGGCATCCGCTCCTTGAGACCGTCATCGAAGCAGTGCTGGAACGGTGCCAGTCGGACGTGCAGCATGGTGCCGTCTTCGCCGACCCAGACGGGCGGTTGGACGGCTGGCTCTGGTTCCTGCAGGGCGAACTGCGCGATGGTAACAAT
>JANXCQ010000072.1 GCA_025060195.1 Gemmatales bacterium
AACTTAGACCCCAACCACTAGGGGATTGAAACCCTTAGAGCCAGTTTCATTGTGTAAGGCAGAGACGTGAAAAATCTCAACTTAGACCCCAACCACTAGGGGATTGAAACCTCTAGGGCGTCTTTATCCCTCTTCTCTTTAAGCAGCATCTCAACTTAGACCCCAACCACTAGGGGATTGAAACGCTACAGGTTACCCCAGAAAAGTCTCCCTCAACCCTGGATCTCAACTTAGACCCCAACCACTAGGGGATTGAAACCCAGCCCGATTTTTACAAACTCGCTGGCCACCTGCGACATCTCAACTTAGACCCCAACCACTAGGGGATTGAAACACCATCAGGAGAATGTTCAAGAACATTAGCGGCTGCAATCTCAACTTAGACCCCAACCACTAGGGGATTGAAACATTGACGTTGGCAAACGCCAAACGCTCAATGAGGACCATCTCAACTTAGACCCCAACCACTAGGGGATTGAAACGGACCCCGCCAATTAACTTGGCGAGGGTTCGGGCCAGATCTCAACTTAGACCCCAACCACTAGGGGATTGAAACGGTTGTTCCGGGTGCTCGGGGCCTTGAGAACTTTCCTCGGATCTCAACTTAGACCCCAACCACTAGGGGATTGAAACGGGCTGCGTTGGGAAGGTCCCAACGCAGCCAGAAAAACATCTCAACTTAGACCCCAACCACTAGGGGATTGAAACCCGGAGGTTTTCGGCTGTGAACATTTTTTCTTTTTCCATCTCAACTTAGACCCCAACCACTAGGGGATTGAAACCAGTCGAGCCGCCGCCGAATAAACTAGAAATCGGCGGCATCTCAACTTAGACCCCAACCACTAGGGGATTGAAACTTAGCGTATTCTTCCGCATACAAATCCGGCTCAAAATCAATCTCAACTTAGACCCCAACCACTAGGGGATTGAAACGCTGAGATTGCAACGCCGCCTGGAGCAACCATCCAGGAATCTCAACTTAGACCCCAACCACTAGGGGATTGAAACACTTACCATGAAACCTATACCCTCGATCCCGAAGGATATCTCAACTTAGA
>JANXCQ010000073.1 GCA_025060195.1 Gemmatales bacterium
CGCACGACGGGTTGGCGGCACTGCGAGCGATGGGCGTGCGCACCATCATGCTCACAGGCGACCACCGGCAAGCTGCGCAAGCCATCGCCCACCGCCTCGGCATTGATGAAGTAATCGCTGAAGTGCTGCCCACCGACAAGGCAGAGCACATCGCGCGCCTACGCGAGGGGCTTCGTCAGCGCGAAGGGAAACGCAGGACGCTAGCCATGATCGGCGACGGCATCAACGACGCGCCTGCCCTAGCGGCTGCTGACGTGGGGATCGCCATGGCGCGCGGCGCAGACATCGCGCTCGAAGCCGCCGACGTGACGCTTGTGCACAACGACGTGCGCGACGTAGCGCGCGCCGTGCGGCTAGCCCAGCAAACGCTGCGCGGCGTGCGCCAAAACCTGTTCTGGGCATTCTTCTACAACGTGTTGCTCATCCCAACCGCAGCGCTAGGGGTCTTCCAGGAATACGGTCCAATCCTCGCGGCGGGCGCGATGGCGTTCAGCTCGCTGTTCGTCGTGGGCAACAGCCTGCGGCTGCGCCGATTGCCGCTGCGCTAAAGCACCAGCCGCAGCCCAGGCACTGGGATGAACACAGGCCCGTCGAACTCGCGCTGCGCTTCCTCGATCAGCAACTGGCGCTGCTCAAGCGTGCTCGCCTCGATGTGCGTGAGCGCCAAACGACGCGCTCGCGCAAGGCGCGCGTTCCGCCCAGCGCTCTGCGCTGTGCTGTGTCCGTAAGCGCCCTCGGCGAACTGCGGCTCGAGCGTGGCGCACAGCGTTGCTTCGTGCACGAGCAAATCCGCATCTTGTGCAAGCAGCGCGATGTTCGGGTTGGGCAAGGTGTCGCCCGTGAAGGCAATGGCGTGCTCACCGAACGGTCCGCGCGTTTCAATGCGCAACCCGAGCACGGGCGCGAAATCTGAGTGTTGCATCGGAAAGGTGCGCAGGCGAATATGAGGGTGAATCTGCGCTTCGCCAGGCGCATCCTGAGGGAGCACAATGCGCGGCGCCGATTCGGTCACGCCTTCGACAGTGCCGAAGGCGGTATTCATCA
>JANXCQ010000074.1 GCA_025060195.1 Gemmatales bacterium
AGCGACGCGTTTCAATCCCCTAGTGGTTGGGGTCTAAGTTGAGATCATTCGGAAAGAGACCGGCCTGCCGGCCGGTTTTTGCGTTTCAATCCCCTAGTGGTTGGGGTCTAAGTTGAGATGCTACAGGGAGTGGTCAAGTTAAAGGAGGAGGCGGCCATGCGTTTCAATCCCCTAGTGGTTGGGGTCTAAGTTGAGATGCAACCGCTCGTCGAAAGAGCAATGACAGAGCTGTTCCGTTTCAATCCCCTAGTGGTTGGGGTCTAAGTTGAGATGTTTCTCCAAGATGGTATTGTCGGCGGTCCGTTTGGGGGTTTCAATCCCCTAGTGGTTGGGGTCTAAGTTGAGATTTGGCGGGGTCCTCATTGAACGTTTGGCGTTTGCCAACGTTTCAATCCCCTAGTGGTTGGGGTCTAAGTTGAGATCGCCGTTGGTCCGTGCAGGTGTTCAGCGTTTCCTGAGTTTCAATCCCCTAGTGGTTGGGGTCTAAGTTGAGATGCGATTTGGCCCTGGAAGGCACGCCCGACGGGCGTGCGTTTCAATCCCCTAGTGGTTGGGGTCTAAGTTGAGATCTCCTGCGGCTAAATGGACTGCCGCCGATTTCTAGTTGTTTCAATCCCCTAGTGGTTGGGGTCTAAGTTGAGATTTATGACCGGGCTTGACCGGGAGGCGGCCATCCGAGTGTTTCAATCCCCTAGTGGTTGGGGTCTAAGTTGAGATGCCGGCAGGTTGTTAGGGTTTTGAACGTGGTGAGGACGTTTCAATCCCCTAGTGGTTGGGGTCTAAGTTGAGATTTCCAGGGCAAGAAAATGATATCAGGCCAAGTTGTCGGGTTTCAATCCCCTAGTGGTTGGGGTCTAAGTTGAGATCGCAGTCGGCGGGCAGGGAAGCATCGCCGACTTGGAGAGTTTCAATCCCCTAGTGGTTGGGGTCTAAGTTGAGATCTGCCCGACAGCTAACCTGATAGACGGGATGCTATGAAGTTTCTATCCCCTAGTGGTTGGG
>JANXCQ010000075.1 GCA_025060195.1 Gemmatales bacterium
GAGACTGGTTGGAGCTCCTGTAAGTTCTCACGTCAGTGGCTTTGGCCCTAGACAAGGGCCGGACTGGCGCTCACCCACTTCCCGCTCCCCCGCACAGGCTGCATCGGAAAACTTCGTCAAACTTGGGCCGACTGAGGCCCGATGCCAGTCGCGGGGGGAGAATGGTTTTGCTCCTGCAAATTCTCATGTCATTGGCTTCGCCCTTGGAAAAGCTCGTACTGCGGGACATAGGGCCGCTAGGTGCTCAGAACGTAAATTCTCACGTCGATGAGTTCGGCCTTGGAAAAGGTTGGGAGTGGCGCTCACCCACCTCCCGCACCTCCGCACAGGCTGCATCGGAAAACTTCGTCAAACTTGGGCCGACAATCGCTGGAAAAAAGTCGCGCCAAGAGACGCCCAGTGGCTTTTGGTAAAGCCTTACGCAAATGGTTTCGCCAATGTGAAACGGTGGAAGTCGCGCTAAGCAACCTGCTGTCGCCGCCTTCTGGTCCCGAAATTTGTGCTAGATCCCATCAAGATACCGACCAAGAACGGCAGGAAACTACCGCGTCAGGTGCACCGTCCGCTTGCCCCGACTGTGACACGTTGCTAAGGCCCGTTCGCTTAGCGCTGGCATCAGCGACCCAGGGCAAAAAGGGGGCGGCTGTCTGTCGCATTGCTAGACTTCGGCCGGGGCAAATGGGCCGAGCTTCTTGTACGAAGAGACACACGCCACGCCTCGCACTGCCTTCGCTCTACGCCACAAATCCAGCACTCGAGAGCCTTCTTGCGTGAGGGTACACAGCAGGCCTCGCAGTGCCTTTGCTCTGGGTACAGATCCGACACTCGAGAGCCCCCATGTGCGAAGAAACACACAGCGGGCCTCGTACTCGCATGTGCGTTCTGGCGAAACCCAAGGCCTCGAGCACCTATTTGTGATGACTGGCGAAATCGAAGGGTTCACACTTCCGCGTGGGATCGGCGAAACCGAGCTCGCTGAGAATAACGAGTGAGA
>JANXCQ010000076.1 GCA_025060195.1 Gemmatales bacterium
AATGACTTCCTCTTTGGGAGGGCAGTGTCCTCTTGCTTCTGGGTCGGCGAGGGGTTTGAGGTCCCAGAGGATGGAGCTGTTCGCCAACTGCAGAGGGCCGCCGTTTGCTGGTTGGAAAATGGCGAAGAGGCGCCTGCCGGCGATCTCATTGTTGCCATCGCGCAGTTCGCCCTGCAGGAACCAGAGCCAGCCGTCCAACCGCCCATCCGGATCAGCGAACACCGCGCCGCGCTGCATATCCGACTGGCACCGTTCCAGCACCGCTTCGATGACGGTCTCAAGGAGCGGATGCCCGGGCGCAATAAACACGGCCTCGTGGCTGCGGGCGACATGTTTGTCAAAGGCGATCTTGCTGTATTCGCGGAAGACTTCGCCGAAGCGGTGTTTGAACTCCTGTGAGACGTTGCGCAGCTCATACGGTACCGACGGCACGCGCCACAGACCGTCGCGGCGTCGCTCTAATCGGACATCGAGGTAACGGCAAGCGCGCTCGAAGAAGCGCTCGATGTACTCAGGCACGAGGCGATGCTCGCGCGCCTGGCGGTCTTCACCCAGCACGCGCTGAAGATCAATATGACGGCTGGCTAAGGCTTCCAATGCGGCTTCACGAGCTTTCCGCACCGCTTCGGCATCGGGGATGGTCTCAATTTCGCTGATGATCTCCTCCAGCGTGCGCCGCTGAGAGATGGCGTCCACGATGAGGTCTTTCAGCGAACGACCAGGAACAAGCTCGCCGATAACATCGAAGACACGGTCGCTGCCAAGGGCTTGCTGAATCTTTTCGATCTTTTCAAAGAGCTTGCGCAAAACTATGCCCTCCCGCGTGTCGCTAGCGACCAGATTGTAGATGTGGACCTCCTTCTGCTGCCCGTAGCGGTGGATGCGCCCCATGCGCTGTTCGAGGTGGTTCGGATTCCAGGGGATGT
>JANXCQ010000077.1 GCA_025060195.1 Gemmatales bacterium
TGCTGAGCACGGTCAATATCGGCTAAGGCAGAGCAAAAGTGTACGAGGGCAGTCGCAGCCAGCGGCCAAGCTGTTCCTAACTGTTTCGTCCGACCAATTCCATATGCACCGGCGATGCATTCCAACGCCATAGCGGTCAAGTGTCAGATGGTAGCAAGTCGTCGGAACCGATGACTTGCTATGGGAAAAGCAGGATAATCTTATGAACGGGCATGTGACTACAATTCTGCTAGGGGCATTGGTTGGTAAAGGCTCGCTGACATTAGGCCAGGGAGAAGTGAGACTCATCTTCAGGTCATTCAGGCATCCCAACAGTTGGCCCTTTCATGGCAAATGGGGGACAGGGGCATGAGCGCGGTCGTAGCAACAGTCGAGACGGAGGCCAAAGCGAGGCCAACGATTACGCCCGATGACTTGCTCCGCCTGGCACGCGACCGGCGTTACGAGTTAGTGGATGGGCAACTCGTGGAGAAAAGCATGGCCGCGACCAGTTCCTCGGTGGCAGTGCAGATTATCTATTTGCTTATGAAACACTGCGAGGAAACCCAAGCGGGATTAGTCCTCGGTGCTGACCAGGGCTATCAATGTTTTCCGCACCGGCCGAATACGGTTCGCTTCCCCGACGTGTCGTTCATCGCGCGTGCTCGGCTCACGCCTGATTTGGTCCAAGGCCATATTCGCATCGCCCCCGATTTGGTCGTCGAAGTGCTTTCGCCCGGAGATTTGGCCCACAACGTGGATCAGCGGATTGATGATTTCCTCAAGGCCGGAGTGCGGTTGCTCTGGGTGGTGCATCCTGAAGCGCGGAGAGTCGAAGTACATCGTTTAGGTCAGCGGGGCGAAATTTTGCGGGAATCGGACACGCTGGACGGCGGCGACGTCTTACCAGGCTTCCGCGTGCCCGTCCG
>JANXCQ010000078.1 GCA_025060195.1 Gemmatales bacterium
CACTAGGGGATTGAAACCCCGGCAACGTGGGCCGCCAACCAAAAATGTGCTTGGATCTCAACTTAGACCCCAACCACTAGGGGATTGAAACGTCAAGCCCGGTCAGAATAACTTCCTGGAGACCCCGACCATCTCAACTTAGACCCCAACCACTAGGGGATTGAAACGCTGTGACGGCCGGTCAATTGGCCGACCGTAAGAGGCATCTCAACTTAGACCCCAACCACTAGGGGATTGAAACAGATACCCGGCAATCTTTATTGCAACCTTCCGGGCGTCATCTCAACTTAGACCCCAACCACTAGGGGATTGAAACACAGTTTAACGTCGTCGGCCGAGGTGGCCGCCCTTAGCGATCTCAACTTAGACCCCAACCACTAGGGGATTGAAACTGCCCGCCGACCGCGGCCACGAACTCGTGAGCGAACACGCATCTCAACTTAGACCCCAACCACTAGGGGATTGAAACACGGTCTAACGTCTTATCCCACTCGTCCACCAACAGGAAATCTCAACTTAGACCCCGACCACTAGGGGATTGAAACGGTGATGTACCAGGCCCGTGGCCAACACCGCCAGGGCCATCTCAACTTAGACCCCAACCACTAGGGGATTGAAACGTCGGGGTCAAAATCGGGGACCCCGTTGTGACGGCCGGAATCTCAACTTAGACCCCAACCACTAGGGGATTGAAACCTCATTGACGTTGGCAAACGCCAAACGTTCAATGAGGATCTCAACTTAGACCCCAACCACTAGGGGATTGAAACCTGAAACACGGAAGTGTATTATCTCTAAGTGATTAGTATCTCAACTTAGACCCCAACCACTAGGGGATTGAAACTTTGGTGTATTCGAAAGTGTAGCGTTGCCGGCAGTAGAATCTCAACTTAGACCCCAACC
>JANXCQ010000079.1 GCA_025060195.1 Gemmatales bacterium
GAACGACGAGAAGAGCGGTTTCAATCCCCTAGTGGTTGGGGTCTAAGTTGAGATCTGGAAAGCTCCGTCGCGGTTGCGGTTTCCAGGGCAACGTTTCAATCCCCTAGTGGTTGGGGTCTAAGTTGAGATGGCGCGTGTGATGTGGCGTTGCAGGTGTTAGGTGGGGACGTTTCAATCCCCTAGTGGTTGGGGTCTAAGTTGAGATCAAAAAATGAAAAAAGCACAACCAAAAATGCATCAGGTGTTTCAATCCCCTAGTGGTTGGGGTCTAAGTTGAGATCGACAGCGGCGCCGTTGCCACGGCGTCCTGTTTGGCCGGGTTTCAATCCCCTAGTGGTTGGGGTCCAAGTTGAGATGAAAGGAGCCAAAAAATGAAAAAAGCACAACCAAAAAGTTTCAATCCCCTAGTGGTTGGGGTCTAAGTTGAGATTGCCGGCCGAGTTTTCCAATGGTTGAACACGCATGAGGTTTCAATCCCCTAGTGGTTGGGGTCTAAGTTGAGATGTTACGGCCCGGTCGCGATCGTTGCCAGACGCGATGCGTTTCAATCCCCTAGTGGTTGGGGTCTAAGTTGAGATCTCACCTCCCACGGGGTGCTTTTGCGCCCCGGTGGGCGTTTCAATCCCCTAGTGGTTGGGGTCTAAGTTGAGATGCGAGTCCGGCGCAACGGAAACGGCATCGCAGGCGGTTGTTTCAATCCCCTAGTGGTTGGGGTCTAAGTTGAGATAACTCCGGAGTATCTAACGTGTTTAACGAGGGAGAAGGTTTCAATCCCCTAGTGGTTGGGGTCTAAGTTGAGATCGTAATGGGCGTCCACATCGAACGAGAACAAGATCAGTGTTTCAATCCCGAAGTGGGAGGGGTCTAAGTTGAGATCACGAGCGAGGTAGA
>JANXCQ010000007.1 GCA_025060195.1 Gemmatales bacterium
CGCGCGTGGCAAGTCTGGCCATGCACTTATTGAAGGAGACCAAGCTTGACCCGCAAGCACGTTAGCTTCCCGACTGCAGCCACCGCATTCGCCCTGGCATTCGCCTGGTTGGCAGCTGTTCGCCCCATCAGCGCCTATGTCGAAGTGCCGTACACACTCGGGCGCGTTATCGCTGAATCTACCAACATCGTGGTGATGCGCGTGGAGCAGGTGGATCGCGAACGCAACATCATCGTGTACCGCAAAATCGAAGACCTCAAGGGAAAACATCCGACTGAAATCATTCGCCACAATATTGGCCGGGGCGGCTTTCATCCCCGCGAATGGCAAATCACTATGGAATGGGCGGCACCGGGAAAGATTGCGGTGTTTTTCCACAACGGCGGTGCCAGCGAAACGTGCATTGATATGTACTGGTACCAGTGCTACGGCAACGGCGATAATTGGAGCATGAGCCATGCCGAGCCGTATCTGCTTCGCAGTTACGCCGGCCGCGCCGACCGACTCGTCCCGTTGCTCCGCGCGATGCTGGCCGGGCAGGAAGTGGTGGTGCCCTGCATGGTGGATGGCGATAAGAACGCACTGCAACTGCGCACCGCACGCATTCAACGCATGAAAGCCAGTCTCAAGCTCCTCGATTACAACCCGCAGCGGGATTTTGTCGGTTGGGGCGGGCTGGAAGACGTGCGTCCACTGGCAGGCTGGCCTGGATTCAAACAACTAGCCGTTCTTCCCAAGGTAGCCGCGGCTCGGGGGGTGGCCCTGGCTGACTTCACTGGCGATAACAAATCAGACTTGTGCATTTACGGTGACAGCCGAGTGTCGTTGATTCAGAACGAAGGCAACGCCTTTGCGGAAGCCAGTCTCCCATACACCGGCCCAGCACGCAGCGCGGAATGGGGCGATTACACGGGCGATGGCAAACCCGACTTACTCCTGGCCACGCCGACTGGCCCACGGATTTTTGCCAACCTCGGCCAGGGAAGATTTCGCGAAGAAACGGTAGCCTTGCCCGTTGAGCCTTACCCTGCCTGCCCGACCGCGGTCTGGCTCGACTACGACAACGACGGCAAACCCGACGTGGTATCAGCCACCAGCTTCCACGGTCTGCGCCTTTACCGCAATCTCGGCAATCCCCAGGGCAACACTGAACCGAAGTTGCGTTTTGATAAGTGGTATATCATCGGCCCCTTCGACAATGCCGATGGTCGCGGCTTTCACATCGCCTACCCTCCCGAACAGGAAATTGCTCTGGATAAGGAATACGTCGGTAAAAGGAATGCGAAAGTGCGCTGGCGCGAGCTGGCCGTCGCCGATGGCCAAGTTCATTCACTGCTGCCCCATTTTGCCGACAGAACCCAGACGATTGCTTACCTGTATCGCGCGATCCATGCCAGTCATGCTGTGGAACTGCCGATTGCTCTGGGCAGCGACGACACGCTGGCCGTCTGGCTCAACGGCGAAAAAATCATAGAAGAAAACGTCTATCGCCCCTGCGCCCCAGACCAGACGCGAGCCACTTTGAAACTCAAGCCCGGCGTCAACCATCTGTTGCTGAAAATCGGCCAAGGCGAAGGCGAATGGGCGTTTTATTTCCGTGCCGAAGCACCGCAGCAGCCTGTAACTCATCGCTTCGAGGATGCCTCAGAGCGTGTCCGACTCGGCCCAAACGGCCTGGCGGCCTCCGTACGGACACAGTTTCTCGTCGCGGCCGACTTCGACACCGATGGCCGACAGGATTTACTCGTCTGTGGCGACCGGACGCTCCTGCTTCTCAATAAACCTGATGGTTTCCGAATCGCTGAAAATTGTGGTCTGGAATTTCGTGTTACCACGGGCAAGCCTTTCGTTACCGATCTCGATGGAGATAAACGGCCCGATGTGCTCGTGCCCCAGTCGGACGGCTGTCGAGTATTCCGCAACCTCGGCTCCGCCCGCTTTGCCGACATCACGGCAGAAACCGGTGCCCTGGCTCAGGTTCGTGTGCCCGTTCATGCCGTGGCCTGGGGCGAATGGAGCACGAGCGGTCGCCCCGATCTGTTCCTCGGTTGTGTTGGGACCTATAGCCGCATCCTGCGCCAGGAGGCCCCGCTACGCTTTGTGGACATTTCCGATGAACTGCGTTTGTATCAGCGTATCTTCCAAACCCGAGCCACAGCGGTGGCCGATCTCAACGGCGACCGCGCGCCCGACTGGATTCTCATCAACGACGGTCAGGACAGCGTCGTGCTTTTCAGCGACCCGAATTATTGGGCCACGAAAATGGCCCAGGGAAAAAACCGCACTTCCGTCGGCCAGTAATGCGAGGCGCACCGCATGAATAGTGCCATCACCATTCCTGCTGAGCCAACCACAATTAGTTCGCCCCCGCGTTCGCCGGAATCCTCCCTCGCACACCAGGTCGGTGTTACCCAGCCCCAGGAAACAGGTACGTCTTACCCTGCAAGGAAGCTAACTGCGGATGAATTTCTACCCCTGGCCGAGCGCAACGAAGCGGCAAAACTGGAATTAATCCACGGCGAGGTTGTTCCCATGTCGCCCGTGAACCTAGAGCATAGCCGCATTCAGTCACGGCTGGTTCGCACGCTTGGCACGTTCGTCGAAAACCACCAACTCGGCGAGGTGTTCGTTGACCCCGGCGTAATCCTTGGCGAGGGGAGTGAAACCGTGCGTGCGCCTGATGTGGCATATTGGAGTGCGGCCCGTCTATCTCAGGCTCCGAGCCTGAAAGGTTTCACGCGTGTCGTGCCCGACTTGGTAGTGGAAGTTGTTTCGCCCCATGACAGCTGGAGCTACCTCCATCAGAAAGTGTTGGAATATCTCACCGCCGGCGTGCGGCTGGTCTGGATTGCCGACCCGGAAACACGTTCCGTAACCATGTGGCGTCCCAACCTGCAAGGCGCAATTTTGCGCACAGACGATACACTCCAGGGCGATGACGTCCTTCCCGGTTTCGCCAGTCCCGTCTCTCGTATTTTCGCCTAATAAGCTGAGGTCGCTGAGGCCATTATGAGCACGACCACGCTGGCCCCGGAAAACCAGGCGAGCATTACCGTCTGCCGCAGCGAAATGAAGCAGCGGTCGGCCCCGTTGACATGGCGAGAGTTCGCGCAGTTGGCCACACGCGACGAAACCTCCCAACAGGAGTTATGGCACGGAGAGGTAATCGACATGCCCCGGCCGGGCTATGCACACGGCAAAGTTCTGCTTCGGCTCAGCCAACTCCTCGCGAATCACCTGGACGCACACCCCGTAGGCCATGCCGTCTCTGAAGTCGGTCTCATCGTGAGTGAAGACACTGTGCTCGGCCCCGATTTGGCATTTTGGACTAATGAACGCTATCCCCCCGAATCAAATTGCCCCAGGCCTGGTGCGCGTTATTCCCGACCTGATTGTCGAAATTCTTTCTCCTTACGACTCAGCCAGCCACGTGATGAAGAAAATCGTAACCTACCTCACGGCCGGCGTGCGGCTGGTCTGGATTGCCGACCCGGAAACACGCTCCATAACCGTGTGGCGTCCCAACCTGCAAGGCGCTATCCTGATGGTCAGGATAGCGTCGTGCTCTTCAGCGACCCCAATTATTGGGCCACGAAAATGGCCCAGGGAGAAAACCGCACCTCCGTCGGCCAGTAATGCGAGGTCTGCACCATGAGCGTTGCATCAGGAGTGGAGGCCCTGTCCTGCGTAGGCGGTACCACCCAGTCTGCCGCGAACCTGACGAGGCAGAAAACTGGTGCGCAGGAACCTGAGGATCGCGAACTTCTTCCTGAGCCAGTTTTCACGGGTCGAAAACTGACTCCTGAAGAGTTCTTGCCCATCGCGGCACAAAGCGAAACCAGAAAATTGGAATTAGTGGGCGGGGAGATCGTGCCCATGTCGCCAGTCAGTGTTACGCACGGCCTCGTACAAATGGAGTTGGCCGTTCTCATAGGAAGCTTCGTTCGGGAACATCAGTTGGGCCGAGCCGCCACGGATGTCGGCATTGTCCTGCATGTCGGAGACACACAGGTCGTTCGCGGCCCCGATCTCGCCTTCTGGTCGAAAGAAAAGCTTGGCCAGCTCGAAACTGACCAAGGTTTCACGCGTGTCGTGCCCGACCTGGTGGTAGAAGTCGTTTCGCCCCATGACAGCTGGAGCTACCTCCATCAGAAAGTGTTGGAATATCTCACCGCCGGCGTGCGGTTGGTCTGGATTGCCGACCCGGAAACACGCTCCGTAACCGTGTGGCGTCCCAACCTGCAAGGCGTAATTTTGCGCGCGGATGATACACTCCAGGCCGAAGACGTCCTTCCCGGTTTTTCTAGTCAGGTCTCCCGCATTTTTGCCTGACAGGCTGAGGTCGCTAAGGCCATTATGAGCACGACCACGCTGGCCCCGGAAAACCAGGCGAGCATTACCGTCTGCCGCAGCGAAACGAAGCAGCGGTCGGCCCCGCTGACGTGGCGAGAGTTCGCGCAGTTGGCCACACGCGAGGAAACCTCGCAGCAGGAGTTATGGCACGGAGAGGTAATCGACATGCCCCGGCCGGGCTACGCACACGGCAAAGTTCTGCTTCGGCTCAGCCAACTCCTCGCGAATTACCTGGACGCACGCCCCGTAGGCCATGCCGTCTCTGAAGTCGGTCTGATTGTGAGTGAAGACACTGTGCTCGGCCCCGACTTGGCATTTTGGACTAATGAACGCTATCCCCCGAATCAAATTGTGCCAGGCCTGGTGCGCGTTATTCCCGACCTGATTGTTGAAATTCTTTCTCCTTACGACTCAGCCAGCCACATGATGAAGAAAATTGTAACCTACCTCACGACCGGCGTACGGTTGGTCTGGATTGCCGACCCGGAAACACGCTCCATAACCGTATGGCGTCCCAACCTGCAAGGCGCAATTTTGCGCACGGACGATACACTCCAGGGCGAAGACGTCCTTCCCGGTTTTGGCAGTCCTGTTTCCCGTATTTTTGCCTGAAGCCGATTTTGTACCGATAATAGCGCAAATACCAGGCAAAGGCCATGAGCATGGAGGGTTTGATGCCAAGTAAGACAAGGCTAATCGCGTTCATCCTCGGGGTAACGCTCGCGGGCCTCGGTGCCACTTGGGCCGATTGGCCCACGCACCGAGGGAACGCCGCACGCACCGCAGCCTGGGCCTCCCCAACGGGGCCACGTCAACCAAAGGTACTTTGGGTGTACCGTAGCACAGAGCATTACCTTGCCTCTCCCGTGCCAACCCCGAAGACATTGTTAGTCTCCGGCTTGGGTGCGTTCAACAGCCCCATCTTGCGGGCCTTAGCTCTGCAAGGCGAGAAAGCGGGCCAAGTCGTCTGGTCGAAAAGCGTACCCGTATTGAAACTGCCCGTGGTATGTCCCCCCGCATTTGCAGGCCACCGTCTCATCTTTGGCGACGGCATGCACCAGACCGATGGCGCCACGCTACGCTGCCTCGACGCAGAAACGGGCCTTCTCTTATGGCAAGTCGAATTTCCCGGACGATTAGTCCACATCGAAAGTGCTCCGACAGTCGTCGGCCAGCGCGCTTATTTCGGAGCCGGCAACGGCGGAGTGGTGTGTGTGGATTTTTCCCGCCTGACCCTGGAAGGCAAGGAAATGCCGGAAGACGCAGCACGGCAATTCGTCCTGCAACGATGGCAAACGCTCCTGGCACAATACGAGGCAGACCGCAAGAAAAACCCCGAGACCGCTGTGCCACCGAACGAATCACAATTAGCAGTGCCTTTGGCCCGCATCGCATGGCAGGTCGGTCAGGAAAAATGGCACGTGGACGCACCGGTCAACGTCGTGGGCCAGCGCGTCCTGGCAGGTTCCGCTTACTTAGAGATGGAGAAGCTGGGCGAACGTGCCCTGTTCTGTCTCGATGCGGACACCGGTAAGGTGCTCTGGCAAAAGCCACTACGCTACAACCCGTGGGCAGGCCCTACCGTGGTCGGCGAAATTGTACTCATCGGCGGAAGCAACATCCGTTTCGACACGCGCCTGGCCAAGAAAGCCAAAGGTGAAGTGGCCGCCTTCCGCCTCAACGACGGTCAACCGCTTTGGCAACGCGAAGTGCCCGGCGGTGTACTCAGCGCCATCGCAGCACATCGGGGATTGGCCATCTTCACGGCCACCGATGGCCGCGTCCGCGCGCTCGACCTGGCCACGGGACAACTCCGCTGGAACTACGACGCCAAACAACCGTTCTTCGCTGGGCCAGCTGTTACCGATGACGCAGTTTATGCCGCCGACCTGAGCGGCACAATTCACGCCCTCACCTTGGAAACGGGTCAACGGCTATGGACATTTTCGCTCGGCCAAGACCCCGCAGTGAACGCGCCGGGCCTAATATTTGGCTCACCGGTACTGGCTCACGGTCGGCTCTACCTGGCCACCTGCAATCATGAAGGCCCCCATCTCCGCCAACCCACGGTCGTCGTCTGCATCGGCGACGCCCAAGTCGCTCCCGTGCAATGACACGACGCTTTGAGACAACTGGAGGAAATCGGAAGGAGAAACCATGCATCGCAAAGCGGCAATCACGATAGCCTTCGTTTGGCTTTTCGCTTCCCTCTTGGCACCAGCGCAGGAACAAAAGGAGCAAACGAAAGAGCCGATCCTGCTCGTCAAATCCGAAGAACGCGCTGTGATCCTGCACTGCCGCATCGCCCCGCGTAAGCTACCCCACTTGAAGGAAATTTATCCGCTAGAAGTTGTCGCAACCTATCCGCACGACGGTGAGCCGAAAGGCCAGAAAGCGCACGAGACCGTTGTCGTATTCAGCGGCGTCAAGCCCAGCGAGGTGCACCGCGCACTGGAAAGTTTCGGCCTGAAACCTGGCAGACCAGCCCTGGGCGAAGGCCAAAAAGCCGAGGGGCCGCTGGTACGCATCTTTCTCGAAATTCCATCGCCCGTGGGCGGTTGGCAACGCTTGCCTATCGAACGCTGCATGGTAGACCGACGCACCAACAAGCCTCTGCCCCCGTTGAAGTGGCACTTCACAGGTTCCGTTTACAAACAGCCTGACCCGGACAAGCCCGAAAAAGTTTATGCGGCCGATCTTAGCGGCACGCTCATCGCCATTTTCCCCGTAACTAATGAAACCGTAATCCAAAGCGAACTCACCATGAAAGATGAACCTGTCATTAAGCTCGAACTTAGCAAATCGCTACCGAAAGAAGGCACGCCCGTCCGCCTGGTCATCCTCGCCGAGAAATAAAGCCGCACCAGCTAAGTTGATTATCTAAACTCGGCAGGTTCCTAATTGCGACGCGATTGCCGCTGCACCAACGCGTGCCTGTCAAACTTCACGGCGACAGCCATAACGTTGCCACTAAGCATTACATTCGACGCACGCAATGTTTCTTCCTGAGGGCTCTACCGACACTATTGCCTAAGCACAGGCCAGCTTGGTATTTCCTTTCACGAGTATCTAAACTTGATCCTCTAAGTCAGGGAAAGCCTTCGCACATTTACATAAATAGGAAGACATTAGAGTCGCATTGAATTTACGTTATCGGCTCGAATGCAAGACTTCTGTCTCGAGTAAGCAGGTCCGTGCCTAACGGTTCGGCTCGACTAACTTATGCCAGTGCGGCGGAATGTCTGCCACATACAGCACTCGCCAATCGCATCTCGGCTGACGGATAAACTCTATCGCTATACGCTTCGCCGAGGGCGACAGGCGAAGCTGCCCCAAATAGTAATCGGAGGTACTAGGAGGATACTCGATTAGCACACGAAAAGTCGCCAAATTCCACAGCGCCAGACTAGGCATTGAGTATGGCCGGTCTTGCAGGCGGAAAGTCTGGGCCACCGCCCAATTAACCAGGGGCGAATCCGCTTGGTTAACCTCCGATGGTCAAGTTCTTGAAAGCGTCGGAAAAGCTCCGCGAGAGGGACACTTTTCGTAATAAAGCCTAGACCTGCGGGCGTGTCTAGCCCTCCAAATACTGCGTCAGTAGATCTGGATTGCCCCGTGTTCAACTGCCCTTTGCGTCAGACCGTCGAGGAACGCCCGCCTCTGGATGAACCCCGTCGATTCGATGGCTAAGAAAGCGGCATCATTCCATGTGACTGGATCAAATGCTGGTCCGGACCGGATTGTGACCTCGCTAAACCAATTAGCCGTTCGACCGCAAATGAACGTCTCACCCGTGGGCGAGAAGACAGGGCCACCAAGTGAAGTGAGTTCGCAGTTCGTCGCCGGATCAAGCAGTACCATCGGCCACCGCGACGCCAGATCCACGGGGCAGCGAAGAAGCCGTTTGTCTCTTCGCCGAGAAATCGATTCGGCCACGATATTTCTCGGTGGCGGGCGGAGATGCAGTGCCTGGGCATTTTTTACTGCATTCGGGCTATCTCTTGCCCCCGAGGCCAAGAACGAATCAAACAATGTGGCCGCCGCGCGCCGATACATATCCTTCTGGAAGTTGATCCGCACGTCGAAATACAGTGAGCATATTTCATCTTCAGTCGCGGTCTTTACTTCCAACCACCACGACTGTGTCGAGTCATGCTGCTGAAGAATGTCTGGATAAGCAGAAATACAGAACGCCGCAGCTCCAGTAACTACAAAAGCTGCATGTTGCTGTGCAACGATTAAGTCAATCAATGAATCGTCGATCGAGATGTCCTTTAAGTACCAACCCTCGGCAATCCGTCTTCGCTCACCGACGGCCTCGCGTTCCCACCACTGGCGCGCAAAATGATGCGGCACTGGCAGAATTGTATAACCAATGCGCTCCGGCAGTCGCTGCCACCTTTCGGCGAGTCCTTACGGGCACCAGAGATGTCCCCAAATCCACCCGCTCATCGGTCACCAGTCGATTGCAGATAGCTCGTGTCGTGGAGATGGAACCAGCAATGGAATGGGCCGAAGGTTGAACGCAAACGGGTCCAAGTTCGGCAGAAACAAAGGACCATGGACTTGGCCCGCATTATCATTCTGTTGCTCGGGCAGCCAAATGGTCGCGGGTCAATGCAAACCGAAATACGGTACCCAGTGATAGTTTCCCGCGCTCCAAGCGGTCGCCCACGCCTGGAAGCAGTTGGTTCCCGGATACCCATGTCGGCCCATTCCTGCCATACCAATGTTCAAAACCGGCGACCAAAAGACCTGTGAGTAATTATAGCCGGCGATTCCTGTTATTTCGGATCCGACGACGAAGACCCCGGCTCTACCGTTGTGGACAGTGTTAATCGCATGATAGTATGGGTAAGACTGCCGACCACTCACCGACCAGAAATCATGGGTAGTTGGTTCGCCACTGAGACGATAACGTCCTGTTTCGCGATAAACGGACATCGTGCCTGGAGCCGATAGGCGAAATCCGACACGGTCAAACTTGGTCGCAACCGCCCGAACCAGGAATACATCAGACGCCGCAAGCGCTGTATAACCAGCTCCGTGCCAGTAATTTCCTCGTCGAAAGTGCGCTCCTGCGCTGCGTCCTGCACCCCAACCAGGAATAAAACTGCCTGCTGTGCTCGAGCCTTCACCTGTCACATACCCCGTCACGCCGCCAGAAACAGCGCCGATGATTGTTGCAACAATAATTATGAGAACAAACGCACGTCTTCCTGACGAATCCGTCGCCAGCGTGGCCATGTTGCCGACGTAGCGGTACAGGTTCGCATCGCCGGCGGCGAAACCTAACGGATCCTCGCTTGTCCAGCGGCCAATCACGGGATCGTAGTAGCGGGCGCGGTGGTAGTACAAGCCGCTCTCGGTGTCGAATTCGCGTGAGGCGAACAGAATTGGGTTGTCAAAATGCGGGTTCGCTTGGGCCATAACGACGTTGAAGGCATTGTACGCGATTTGGTCGAACAGGGCACCGCTTTCGTCCAGCACCAGCCGCACCGAGTTCAGGTGGGAAATAAAAGGGGATGGCCATGTTTTTTTGCGGGGGAAGAGTTGGTGGTATTTGCTGCCCTATAAAAGCCCGTTTGTGCGCTCAACCAGCGCGTGGTCAGAGGTGCCGTTAAATGCGTATAAGTGTACCGATTGACGGTAATGTTTTTGTCGCCCATATTTCCTTAGATTAAGTCACTATCCTTTTGACCTGTCCTAAACGAGTGTGCCCGAACAGCGGAGACGGACTCTCCCCCACAACAGTCTCCGCCACTTGTGCCCCGCCCCGCTATTGGAGGATAACGTCAACAAGAAGCATGGATGTCCCCCTTGTTTTCCCCCGGACCTCGAGTTCGGCGTCGCGCCTTTTCAGTTGGTCGTTTTCACGACGCAACCGATCGCACTCCGAGCATGGCCAAGCCCGCTCCATGCGGCCCAGCATAGCAACATCCCACCCGCTCAGCTGCTCGAGTTTTCCCTAAATGGGAGGATTTTTCAGGAAAAGGGGCGGTAACGACCTACGATCGACCACACGCCTAAAACGGTTCATTCAGCTCTGGCAATGGATTAGTTCCGATCGGTTATGGTTCAGGTAAGAGTACGATCCCTGGTTCATTTTCAAGAATCGACTTAATCGCATCATACAGCTCTCTGACAGCGGCCTCCGTGTCGAACTTCCGGAAGACACGTGCCAAAAGGGAAGCCTCAGCTTGCACAAAACACGTCCAGATTATGCTTCGGTCGCTATGTGGAGAAGTCGCCAACGGGACTTTGTTATCATCATTATGATCGACCACATTGCCACAACCAACCCACAACCTGAAAGGCCGTCGTTTGCACAAAATACACCATCCCCAATCCTCAGGAATGATCTCCTCCACGACGAACCCCTTGGCTACAAGTTTGCCTCGAAGCCAATATGCCAGATCCTTTCCATAGCGACCAGGATTTGTGTCCGCATCTTCGTCGGGCATGACCTTAAACAGTGTTGATTTGAACCAAAGTTGATATCGATCACTCATCACAAGTCCTCCAGGAAAATTGCTGAACTATGACACTGATCTGTCCATATAAATACCCCACAGCGGTACCCTTGTACACATATGAAATCCGCACCCATGGGCGGATCACCGGATGCCAAATAAGGTTCTATAGCTCCCACGCTCGCGGCATGAAGCGGTATCGGAAGGGATCGGATAGTGCCTGCACCCGAATCGGGACGTAGTTTCCATTCCACAGGGAACGCGGCCCGCCCACTCGGTTTGGGATCCAATGCGAAAACTCCCTTCCCGCTCCCCGAATCCCTGCTCTCGATCAGCCAGCTGCGCCGCCAATTGCCGTAGTGTGAATGATCCCGACAACCTTTCCGCCGAAATACGCTCCAGACCGATAATCTACCACCTCGTCGTACCCCAGCCCCCATCGAATGTAGCTGGTAGCACCGAATGAAAGAGTGTCACCCCATCCTGCAAAGAAATTACTTGCCTGAGCAAACCAACCAGTGTGCGGGTTGCCAAGCACGACATCCCACGAGTTGACAAAACGTACCCACAGTGGCGGCTGTTCCAAATAGCCGCTCGGATCCGTCGCCAGCGTGGCCCTGTTGCCGACGTAGCGGTACAGGTTGGCATCGCCGGCGGCGAAACCTAGGGTATCCTCAGTTGCCTAACGGCCGATAAACAGGTCGAGGTAACGAGCACGGTGGTAATATAGGCCCGTCATAATGTCGAATTCACGCGAAGTGAACAAAATCAAGACTTTAAGTGGACAAAACTAATGCTCCAATCGAAGGATCTCTAGATCAGATTCCCATTCAGTAAAGAAAAACACTGTGGAACTTAGGCCCACTCCTAAGAATTTTAGGATTCCTCTAAGAGAGTACGTAATTTAGGGCGCCGCAGCCAACCTGATTGCTCGCCGTACTGGTGGCCTCCAATGTTAACTGAACAGTATCGCGATAGTACGTGCAAAAGCAATGCACTATGCACCATGAGCAGGGAATAATATCGCGGGTGTGCAGCTTAACGAGATAAAATGGTCAATAAGAAATTACTTTATTAGGTACATTGCTGAATCCCCAGCAGAGCTTAGTGAAATCACGTAGACGCCTCGGTCCAGTATCTGTTGCGATTCATCGCGAATAAGTTAACGCGTTACTTAGCAGTCGTTACGGTTCGATTCCACATATGCATCTAACCGCGTCCCCAAAAGCCAGATCCAACGTCGAGATAACGGGACTGCTTTTTTGTTCTCAGTACCTATCTTTCTGTTTCTTGAGTAGGGGTGAGGCTTAGCGAGATTCTAACCGTCTCATGGGCATTGCATCAATCCGGATTGCATCTCGTCTGGTTCTTCCCAATTCGCGGTTTTCTCAAAGTGATGGGCTAACGTGTCGCACTCATACACCGTTATTGGTATCAAGGTACTTAGCGATGTCGTGGATCTGGGCACGAAGAAAATGCTGCTGATGCCCCTAGGTATGACGGGCCATTGCGCCCGCAAATGTGGCAAGGCATGGTCATTCCGTGGGATCCCATCAATAATTTGCTGACAAGCGAGCTACTTTGTGACTATCTTCACACTCAGCAGTCTTCGCCATAAATGCGGACTTGGCCGTCCATACAACAACCAAGGGAATGTGTGAAAATCTAAACAGTTAACAGGGCGGCTTGGTCTGTGTAATCATCCTGGTGGTAAGACAGGGAATCATGGAACCTTATTTAGGTGGATGGGACATATGTTGAATATTAGTACTTATGGTCAATAAATGCTGAAGCGGCAACAAAGAATGGGCCAAGCCTCTTACTCATCTCGCCTATGTGTGCCAACGATAATGCGCCACAGATAGCAACCGTTTTAGACAGTTAATCCCTTAGGTAGCCTAGGGTGATAAGTTGGGTCAAGGTCTCAACCAGTCCCTTTGCTACACTGACATCTGACCCAATAGATACAAGAACCGAGGTACCCTTAGGAAATTGCTTATGGCTGGCTTAGAAACTTTATGATATATGAGTCAAACCTAATCCTAGTGACTATGTATTTTTCGAATGATTAGAAAAAAGTAAACTCATAGAGTTCGCCACGGTTGAACACATGCTTTATAGAAAATTTGGGTTAGGGAAAGCCCTTTAGGATTCTTATTTGCCTCAGACAGGTACCTATTAATTTGAACTCCACCCTGATAATAAGCTCTGAAGAGAGCCGTCTCCTTGAGAAGGAGGAATATCCTGGCAGTACCCCTAGAGCTTATTAGGGCACAGACCGAACGACTTAGTGGCAGGTTCATCTTGGGATTAGTACTGCGGTACGAAAATTGTCCCGGGATGCCCTTGGCAAATTTGCAGATTTATCCGAGAAGAAGTACTGGGCGTTGGAGAGGCTGCGAATACATGTCGGTTGGCGATTTCGGAGTGCTTGACAATAGCAGCGGCCCGTAGTAACATAAAACTGGCAATCGGTGCTATTAAAGATCCACTGACAGTAAAGCTCATGAAGGTCGTGTGGGAGCGAGTGGTACAGGAAATTACGGTGATTATCGCCGGCCGGTAGCGGGCCGGATCGCTCCTATCATACGATACGAAAAAGCAGCCGGCCCTGAGGAAAATCCTCAGGGCTTTTTTTGTGGTCGCTCGATGCTTGAAAGTAGCATAATGGCTAGCCTAAGCGAGTCGCGCGGGCTAAGTCCTTAAGTCAGCTTCGATAACAATGACTTAGCTGAGACTAGTGGGTACGGATTATGTCCGCAATGAATCGGCGTATTGAGATCTACGATACCACCTTGCGGGATGGAAGTCAGGGCGAGGGGGTCAACTTCTCGCTCCAAGATAAGTTGTTAGTGGCGCGTAAGCTGGATGAGTTGGGCGTCGACTATATAGAAGGTGGATATCCGTATTCCAATCCGAAGGATGCAGAGTTTTTTTGGGAGATTCGTCATCTCCCACTGCGCCACGCGCAAATTTGTGCATTTGGTATGACTCGCAGGAGGAATTGTCGAGTGGAGGACGATCCTGGTTTGCGGGCCTTGTTGGCTTCGGAGGCGCCGGTGATCACTATCGTAGGGAAAACCTGGGATCTTCATGTCAGTCAAGTGCTGGGCGTGTCTTTAGACGAAAACCTGCGCATGATCCGCGAGACGATCGGTTACCTGCGGAGTCGGGGTCGGCGGGTCTTTTATGACGCGGAGCACTTTTTTGACGGGTTGCTGGCTAATCGGGAATACGCCTTGGAAACTCTCCGTGTGGCTGAAGAGGCAGGCGCTCAGTGTATCATTTTGTGCGATACCAATGGTGGGTCGTTGCCGGAACGTATTGCTGAATACGTGCGGATAGCTCGGCAGGCTGTGAACACGCCTTTGGGCATTCATTGCCATAATGATAGCGACGTGGCTGTGGCGAACTCCCTGGCTGCTGTGGACGCTGGAGTCACTCAGGTGCAGGGTACGATCAATGGCATCGGGGAGCGCTGTGGGAATGCGGATCTCATAAGTATCATTGCGAATTTGGCGTTGAAGAAGGGCTATGACGTGCTGCAACCGGGCAGCTTGCGAAAATTGACCGAAGTGTCGCGCTATGTGTATGAAACCGCGAATATGAACTACCGCAATAATCAGCCGTTTGTTGGGATTAGCGCGTTTGCTCATAAAGGGGGCATGCATGTTCATGCGGTGGTGCGCAATAGTGCCACTTATGAGCATATCGACCCGGCTTTGGTCGGTAACGAACGCCGCATTCTTATTAGTGAACTTTCTGGCCGCAGTAGCATTGCGGCCAAAGCGAATCGGCTTCAAATACCGCTAGACGAAAATCTCTTACGGCGAATCCTGGAGCGTGTGTGCGAATTGGAAAATCAAGGCTATGAGTTTGAAGCCGCCGAGGCCTCTTTCGATCTGTTAGTGCGGAAAATGGCTGGGGTTTATCAGCCGTGGTTTGAGCGGATTCACTACCATGTTACTGTAGAGGCGGACAGTGCCGGACGGTTGGTCAGCGAGGCAACGATTAAGTTGCGGGTGCGCGGACAGATCGAGCATGTGGTGGCTGAAGGAGACGGTCCCGTAAATGCCTTGGATGCGGCGTTACGCAAGGCCTTAGAGCCGTATTACCCGACACTCAAGCAGATGCATTTGCTGGATTATAAAGTCCGGGTTGTGAACTCGCGAGCAGGTACTGCGGCCCGAGTGCGTGTCGTTATCGAGTCGGGAGACGGTCGGGACATTTGGGGCACGGTTGGTGTAAGCGAGAATATCATTGAAGCTAGCTGGCAGGCCTTGGTGGATAGCTTTGAATACAAGCTTTTTCGCGAAGCAGATTCGCGGTCCGGCGTTGTGGAGGTATCAAAATAAGGAACAGGGGATAAGGCTGGCTCACGGAGGGTTAGGGCATGACACTGGAATTGCCCAAACAATATGATCCGCAACAAGCTCAAGCCCGTTGGCTGGCTTGGTGGTTGGAGCGGGGCTATTACGATAGCGATGTGGATAGTCAGCGGACGCCGTTCACTGTCGTGATCCCACCCCCTAACGTCACTGGCGCTTTACACTTGGGGCACGCTTTGAATAACACGTTGCAGGATGTGCTGGTGCGTTGGCGCCGCATGCAAGGATATAACGCTTGCTGGGTTCCCGGCACTGATCATGCGGGTATCGCGACCCAAGCGGTGGTGGAAAAGCTCATTCTCCAACAAGAAGGCAAAACGCGGCATGATCTGGGGCGTGAAGAGTTGGTGCGTCGTATCTGGCAATGGAAAGACCAATATGAGGCGCGCATTCTGAGCCAGTTGCGGGAGCTGGGTTGCAGTTGTGATTGGCGGCGCACACGTTTTACCCTCGATCCGGTTTGCAGCCGAGCAGTGCGTGAGACATTCTTCCGGCTCTTTCGCGCCGGGCTGATTTATCGTGGCTATCGCTTAGTCAACTGGGATACGACTTTGCAAACTGCGGTGGCCGACGACGAAATCTTCCATGAGACCGTGCCCGGATATTTTTGGACTTTCAAGTATCCTATCGTCGGCACAAATGAGTTCATCCGTTTTGCGACGACACGCCCTGAAACAATGCTCGGTGATACCGCGGTGGCCGTGCACCCCGAGGATCCGCGTTACCGTCATTTGCTTGGCAAGAAAGCATGGATCCCGCTGGTGAATCGGGAGATTCCCATTATTGCTGATGCGGAATTGGTCGATCCCACGCTGGGCACGGGTGCTGTCAAGGTTACACCGGCGCATGACTTTAGAGATTATGAATGCGGTCTGCGGCACGGCTTGCCGATGATCAACATTCTCCGTCCCGATGGGACCATCAACGAAAACGGTGGCCGTTATGTTGGACTCGATCGTTATGAAGCCCGTCAGCGAATTATTGAGGATATGCGACAGCTCGGACTGTTCGAGAGCGTGGAGGAGCGGCAAATCGAACTGGCTCATAGTGACCGCAGCAAGACGCCCATCGAACCCTATCTGTCGGAACAGTGGTTCATCCGGATGGCTAGCCTCGCCGAACGTGCTATCGAAGCGGTCGAATCGGGGCAGATCCGATTTTTCCCGGAGCGTTATGCTCGTACCTACCTCGACTGGCTCCGCGAAAAACGCGACTGGTGCATCAGCCGGCAACTTTGGTGGGGCCATCGGATTCCCATTTGGTATAGCGAGGCCGACGAAGAGCTGCTGCGAAGGACTCTTGGCCAACGGCCCGATGTGGTCTATCGCCGGGACGAATCTCATTCCCGTTGGTTGATTTGTAGTCTCAACGACTTACCAGAGCTCACCGACCCGAATTCCCCTTTGCAGGCACAACAAGACCCCGATGTTCTCGACACTTGGTTCAGTTCGGCTCTCTGGCCCCATGAAGTTTTTGGTTGGCCCGACGATACTCCTGATCTTCGGTATTACTATCCTACCAGCGTTCTGGTTACCAGCCGTGATATCATCACCCTCTGGGTTGCTCGCATGGTGATGATGGGGCTCTATAATACCGGTCAAATTCCATTCCATCATGTCTACGTTCACCCCAAAATTCTCGACGGTTTCGGCGAGACGATGAGTAAGAGCAAGGGCAACGGTGTGGACCCGCTTGATATCATCGCGCTATATGGCACCGATGCGCTACGCTTCGGTTTATGTCAGCTGGCTACGGAAACTCAAGACGTCCGCATGCCGGTGGCCAATGTTTGTCCCCATTGTCAAGCGTTGGTGCCGCAAAAGCAGGAACATCTCTACATGCGCACGCGCAAAGTGACCTGTCCTCAATGTAAGAAGCCTTTCCGCCCTGGAGGTCCCTGGCCCACGGAGGATCCAGAATTACCCACGGCCCGTCAAGCCTCGGAACGTTTTGAAATTGGCCGTAACTTCGCTAACAAACTCTGGAACGCCGCTCGGTTTGTTCTGCTCCATTTGGACGGTTACACTCCCGCAGACCTTGTTTTCGAGACACTACCTATCGAAGACCGCTGGATGTTGAGCCGACTGAGCCGGGTAACCGAGCAAGTCACCCGCAACTTGGAGTCCTATCAGTTAGCCGATGTTGCGCGCGGGCTTTACGACTTCACTTGGAGTGAATTTTGCGACTGGTACGTGGAAATGAGCAAAACGCGGCTGCGGGAATCGGCGAGCCGACCGTTAGCGCAACGAATGCTCGTCGGCGTGCTGGACGCGATTATTCGGTTACTCCATCCGGTCATGCCCTTTGTCACGGAATCTCTTTGGCAGGCACTGAATCAATGCGCGTATCTTCGCGGCTTACCGCAACCGCGACCTGCCACGGAAACGATCATGCTGGCACCTTGGCCCGATTTCCCGAGTAGCTGGCAAGACCCCCAGGTCGAGCGCCTCATAACGCAGATGCAAGAACTGGTGCGGGCGATTCGCAATCTGCGCAGCAATTTTCAAGTGCCGGAAAAGGCAGAGGTCGAGGTGACCGTACGTGCTGAACCGGGGCTGGCCGAGCAATTTCAGCAACTGCGCCCCTTCATAACCCAACTGGCCCGCGTGCAGGCCTTCCATTGCGGACCCGAGAAAACTCGACCGCCGCAGGCCGCCGCCTCGGTGCATGCGGACTTTGAGGTTTACCTCCATCTTCAAGGCCTAATTGACATTGCTGCGGAAACCAAACGCCTGCAAAAGCAACGCTTAGAAAAAGAACGCCAACTGCAAAATGTACGGGCCAAACTGGCTAACGATCAGTTTATCAGCAAGGCTCCTGCCGAGGTCGTTCAACAACAACGCCAACTCGAAGCCGACCTCTTGGAACAGCTCCGTATCCTCGAGGAAAACCTGCAACAACTCCAGGAGGCCTAGCCTGAATTCAAACTGGTGCTTTTGCTTCCTAGGTTACTTGCAAGCGAACCAACGCCTTGGCTATGCTTATGTCGCTGCTTTACCTAAACGACCCCGATAATTAGGGGATTGAAGCGCACGTAACGAGATCGATTCCCAGACTCGGACGAAAGGTATCTCTTCGACCCCGACGATTAGGGGAAACCGCTCTCCCTGGGGGTCTGGAACAGTCGCCCCTCTGAGGACGCTCCGATTGATTCAGCCTGGCCAAAAAATACTGGACGGACATCAATTGCTAGACCCTGAGCTGCAGTGAAACTCTGCGAAGGCACGCTGGGCGGCGGCGACACCACGGCCCGCGGGCACATCGAAACCAAGGTCGCGTAAAACCAGCTCGAGAGCGGCGATGGCAGCCAGGAGGTCGAAGAAATCTATGTAGCCCATATGGGCAATACGGAGGATCTTGCCTTTGAGCTGATCCTGCCCTCCCGCGAGCTTAATGCCGTAGTCTTTTTCCAATCGGCGCAGGATCTCCTGACCGTCGAGCTGGGCAGGCACGCGCACGGCAGTGAGGGACTCGGCGGGGACAGTGGCGAATAGTTCTAAGCCGAGAGCCTGTACCGCCGCGCGACAGGCATGGGCCAGGCGTGCATGTCGCCACCAGACGGCTTCGATGCCTTCAGTCCGGATTTTCTCCAAGCTCCTCCGCAAAGCACGGAGCAATGTGTGGGCCGGCGTAAAGGGCGTGTCGTGTTCCCGGATTTTGTCCCGGGCTTTTTTCAAATCAAAATAAAAGGCCGGCGGTTGATGGCGTTGCGCAGCGCGCCAACCTTTGTCGCTCACAGCGACGAAAGCCAAACCCGGCGGCAACATGAGAGCCTTTTGCGAACCCGTGGCCAGGAAGTCAATATGCCAATCGTCCATGCGCAGTTCCATCGCGCCCGCGGAGCTGACTGCGTCCACGAGCAACACCGCGTCGGTCTGCGCCACCAGTTCCCCCAAAGCTTTCAGATCGTGCTTCACGCCTGTGCTTGTTTCACAGTGAACCACGCAGACCGCCTGAGCGTCGGGATGCTGACGGAGAGCCGTTTCCACCATGGCGGGCGTGACCACCTGGCCGGGCGGTGCGGTGATCGCAACCGATTCGACACCATACGTACGCCAAATCTGGTGCCAGCGTTCGCCGAACTTGCCCGCTACCAGGCACAAAGCTTTCGCCCCTCGAGGCACCGCGTGAATGAGGGCGGCCTCCATGGCGCCGGTGCCAGAGCAAGTTAGTGGAATGACATCGCCCCGAGTTTGGAAAACATAGCGCAGGCCCTCGACCACATCGGCTAGGATTTGCCGGGCCTCAGCTGTGCGATGGTGCGGTACTGGACGGGCCAGTTCCAGAAGCGTGTCCTCAGGTACCGGCGTCGGACCAGGTGTGAGCAAGCGATATTTGAACATGGCATCTTTTCCTAAGGCGCTGCAGCGAGTTCCGTTCGTAAGGGCAATCGTGCCATTATACGAGGGGCACAGGCCAATACGGCCGAAGATAGTCCATAGCCTGTCGGGCTTGGGTCAGGCCATCACCAGCGTGTCGGCTCAATTCAATGTGGACGCCCCCGCGATACTCCACTTCCGCTAAGCAACGGAGCACCGCCGCTACGGGCACTTCTCCTTGGCCGAAGGGCAGATGCTCATGCTGGCCAGGACGCATGTCCTCTAGATGCACGTTCCATAGCACGGCACGCCAGGAGCGGAGGTTGGCCTCGATAGGCTCTCCTAGGCAAACCAGGTGGCCGATGTCCAACGTCAGCCCGAAAGCTGGATGATTCACCGCACTATAAAGATGCGCGAAGCGGGACATAGTATCAATAAACATGCCAGGTTCTGGCTCAAATCCGAGACGCAAACCGAGCCGGTCGGCTGACTCGGCTAATCGTTGACAGGCAGTGATCAACCGTTGCCAGAGGATTTCCTCGGGTTCCTGGCTTTCAGCCGTTCCTGACCAGAAGCTGACCAATTCCGCGCCAAGGCGTTGTGCCAAGGTCAGGGCGCGAAGTAGGAATTCTAAGCGCCGCTGCCGTTGGTTCGGATGTGGATGCAAAAGCGTGGGGCGATGTTTGCTACGTGGATCGAGCAAAAATCGCCCGCCCGTCTCCACGACGCAACGCAATCCGAGCCGTTGCAACCAACGTGCGATGCGCGGCGCCTGACTCTGCCAAGTTTCCCGGCAAAACGGATCGAGCGAGCCATAGTCGAGCGTAATTGCCACGCTACGATAGCCTAATTGTGCCAAAATCACCAAGGCATCTTCTAAGGGCACCTGATTCAGCCCATTCGTGTTATACCCTAGCAGCATGTTAGACGACCGTAAAATCCTGAGCGGGTTGATCTCGCCGCCGTGGAGGCCCTAGCTCCGCGGGCGAAAACGCCGATTTTTTCTGAGACCGACCGCTGGTATCGTCCTGAGTATCGTACAATACACGGGTATGAAAACGGTGGTCTTTTTTGACATTGATGGCACATTACTGCGCAGCGGCGGAGCGGGAAAGCTAGCCATGCTCACGGCCGTGCAGCAGGCCTTTCAAGTCAATCCCGCGCCTGTTGAAGTGCCATTCAGTGGCCGCACCGACCGCGCTATCCTACGCGATTTGTTACGGGCCCATGGGATTGACTTTACGCCGGAAAATTTTGAGCGTGTGGTGGACGTATATCTGCGGATCTTGCCCGATTGCTTACAGCGCATGGCAGGGCGGGTCTTACCTGGCGTGTTAGACCTGCTCGATGCGCTCGAGCGGCGCGACGGCGTGGTCATAGGCTTACTCACCGGTAACTTACGCCGAGGAGCACAGACCAAATTGGGCCATTTCGGACTAGCGGAGCGGTTTCCGTTTGGCGGCTTTGGCGACCAGTATTTCGACCGGAACGACGTGGCCCGTGAGGCGGTCCGGGCGGCTCAACAGTACCTCAACGGCTCATGCGCGCCGGATCGTATCTGGGTGGTCGGCGATACCCCTCTGGACATTGCCTGTGCTCGACATATTGGGGCGCGGGTACTGGCCGTCGCTACTGGCACCCACAGCGTCGAACAACTCCAAGCACACCGGCCCGATTTGTTGCTACAGGATTTGACTCAGTATGAGCTTCTGTTGGAGCATTTGTGAGGCTTAGGCCATAATCGCGGATTGACGCTACGCTTGACCGCGCTAAAATACATCGGCATCGTGCTGGACGATGACAGCCTTCGGCTGCAACGCAGGCACGCCTGCCGCGGCAACGTAAAGTCGGGTGGTACCCCGTGGACTACCTCACAGATAAGACTTTTCGGGGAGGCTGACGAAGGCTTCCCTGGTGGCCCCGTCGTCTAGAGGCCTAGGACACGGCCCTTTCAAGGCCGTAACACGGGTTCGAATCCCGTCGGGGTCATTGGTACAAGAGCTTTAGTGCGTATGTACATTCCTATTTGCTCTGTTGGTTCCCGATTGAATTCCACTTGGATGCTGCGACTTTGGATTCTCACGTCCACCAATAGTTTCTCTTTCAGTACGGCCGAATTAATTGGGAGCTGTCACATTCTCCGATTGGTCCGCGTTTAACTATTTGACGGTACATGTACCACTTACCATCAAGGCTGTAGTGTCATGCCTTCTAGGACCTTACCATGAACACTCACCCGATTGAAACGGCGCTAGCTTGGCTCCAGCTGGTGTACATACATCGGCTCAAGCTGGGCTGCGCAGCCCCATCGAAGATTGAAATCATGCCCTTTCTTTACCACAAGGAGAGAGCAATGGTTACAGCAAGGCGAAACCAACTTTTCGTCGTGGCAATCACCTCGAGCGGATTGACGGGCCGCTTTGAGGTCAATCACCGAAGCAACGCAAACAGAAAGGAGGTTAAAACCATGAGCAGTAAAGCATCAAACTGCACTATGACCCAGCTGGCAGAAGTCCTCCAGCGTATTCAAGACCCTAACTGTCCGCAGTCAGAGGCATTTATGTTGTTCGAGGATAACATTGCACCTATCGTCGAAGAAGTGGCCCAGGGACTTCGTGGGAGATTGGGCCCCCGTTTTGAGTCCAGTCAAGTCTTCAGTAACCCGTCAAGCTATATATGGGAAATATTCATGAAAAAACGAGCTAAAGGCGAAAAAGCGTTCGAACCGCCCCCCGCAACTCCTCCAGCCCTTGTAGAGCTTATCTTCCGGAAATGGATACGGAAAGTGCTGATTAATCTTTGGAGGGCGGAGATGCGAGCCCGACGCGGCCCTAAAAAACTTATGCCACTGACAGATTCGCCACCAGCGAGAGCTCCAATCAGTGGCACCCTCAATGACGAAGCTTTAGAGGAACTGCTCGAAAGCCTAAAGGAACTGACTCATATCTGGCCTAGAAGAAGTGAGAGAAGAGGCCAGGTAGATTACCTCGGGGTGTGTATCCTAAAGATTTTCGTTCGAGTTTGGAAATTGAATCCTCTCGATAGTGAGGGTCGATACGTCGGTGAAGTGTTGCAGAGCCGACTGCTCGCGGACGAGCCAGAGCTGGCTGAATTGCGCATCGTTCCAGAATTGCCGCCCTTACGCGACCTGTTGGATGCTGTAAGGCAGTTTGCCCTTAGCTATTACGACCAGAGCCTGAGCACCTCGGAATTCATAGAACATTTGTCGAAAACGCAGTGTAAGGAAGCTTTACGCGATGTGCGCTGGCGTCAATGGCTGCGTCGGGCTCGGTGCAAATTTGATGAGGTCACCAGCGACTGGGATTCGGAGCGTCGGCGAGTCATAAAGGAATTGTTAGATGGCTAACCAAGCTCCCGAATGCTGGGAGGGAATTCCCATGTTGAACCTGCGCCGCGTCACTCTGCCGCAAGCGAACGTTACTGTGCTAGCCGCAGCATATTCCACCGCGGAACGGGCTGCAGAGCACATCGCGAATCATGTGTTACGAAGCCCCGAGATGGACAAGTGGTTGGTGATCGAACCGCGCCTTTCCCCTTATTTGGGGAGCGACGGGGTGGTTGCTCGATGGAATCAGATAGCGCGCCAACGCCCGGTCTCGTCCGAACTTCAGCCACTTTATGACATCTACTGTGAGTGCGTTGATCTGGAAATGCGTGACGCCCGGCAGCTGGGCTGGTACAAAACCGAAACGTGCCGGGGCCCTCGAAGCAAAGAATGGTCTGTGTGGGCTTCGGCACGAGTGGCGTCTTGGGCGTCTTTGAAAGTAGTGATTACGGACAATGGGTGATGCGTACTGCCTTCATCGCCGGGGCGGGAAGTGCCAGGAAAGTACGAGAGCGGCGTGAGGAAGAGGGAGCCATCTATGTAGGCCCCGTTACCGACTCGCGTACCCACTCAAGTGGTCGCAGACATCGCCTGCAGGTTATTCATGAGCGCGATGAGGCCATACGCCGTAAGCGCACCGCAACGCGAACTCCTTTGCAGCGGATTTATTACGAGGTATTTCGTCCTGCCCTGCAATTTGTATTTCGACAACATTCCGCTGCGATCGACGCTAACGGGCACGTCGTACAGCGACATTACTATTTGCTCAAGGACGTTTTGCCCTTGCGGAAGCGAATCAAGTATCAAACCTGGTATGAGCTACGCATAAAGTGTCGCGAAACGCTTCTGCCGTGTAAAACGTAATATCTAAGGCAAGACCATCGTAAGGAGAGTGCGAGCGAGCAAGAGGGATCTCTTACGAAGTCTCGAACTACGATTCCAAAATGTCTTTGGTAATGCCGAAGAAACATGGCGCATCGCGAAGATAATCTGTTTTACCGCGCACGCTTGTGGGCCGCCGAGCCGCGTCCCATTAGCCCACTGAAACCAGTGCGCCAGTGGTTGGTTCGCCTGGATCAATCGCGTAGTCTGAAGCTCGATGTTGCATTGCACTCGCTTAATCCACAGCTAGCCTCGGCGTTAAATCATTGCAAGCAGGCATGGTCAGCCGGAATGAATGTGTTCCCTACGTTTCCGCTACTAATTCGCAAGTGCTTGGGAGATGTTTCTGGGCAGGACACCGATCATGAACAGAGACAGCCCATCGAGAGACTGCTGCATTTATTCCAGTTGTTCACGCCTCTAGAGGAGCGCGAAGGCTCTTCTCCGCGACTCACTTTTGCTTCTCGTGAAGTTCCAACAGAGTGTGCCGAACGCTGTTTCGATTTTCTGGCAAGTTTCGGCAGCTTACTGCGCACTTGGGCCTACGGTTACTGTGTTACAGCGACTGACCAACCAGCGTATTGTGGAGTTTTCCCACCGACGCGACGCGTCAAACCGCCGAACACGGTCTGGCGTAAGTTACTGTCGCAGTATCAATCTACACTAGCCTGGGCCATGCAAACTTATTTGCGCTGGGGCCCTACACTGGTTTATGCGGCACTGAGTGCACGCTCGAGTTGGGACTGGCTCCGTCGAGCGCAGGAAATCGAGCCAGAGACCGAGTTGGCCGACCCGCGATATGCCGATCACCAGGAAGTGAACCGTCTGACGCAGCGCGTTCAAGACCTCTGGACTGAATTTGACGAATTCGATTTGGTAGGTGCTTTAGGCACTAAGCTTCTTTTGCTTCAAACTGACAAAACTGCAAACCGGCTTCCCACATATCCAGAGCAAGACTGCCTCATCGAGCCGTTGGCTGAGCTGTTAGAACAATGGCAGGAACGACTTACTCAAGCCCATGAATGGCTCCAGGAGCATGGGGAAACCTTTTTCCTGATTTCGGCACAGCTCCAATCAGTCGCTGCGGGTTTCCGTTCCGATTTGGACAATGACTGTGAACTATTCCTGACCGCCGGGAAATACGTCACCATGCTCGACGCCTTGGAAGTGGCGGAGGGGGTATCGCCGCCTGCTTCACTTTCGCACAAGGCTCCGTCTCTTGAGCAAAAGGAGAGGCACGTGCTCAGTCAGGATAATTTGGAATTGCCAGAAGACGCTTTTGCTCGTTCGGAAGTGGATTGGCCGGACCTAGCTGCAGCCAGTGCCGTGGAGGCGCCGCCCAAGACGCTCATCTGGGAAGCTCCGGACAAGCGTTATAAGGCCTATCTCCTCATTGTGCGGAATCATGCCGTGATACGTTTCTTGACCTCGAGCACGGGTGCAGAGGCAAGCATACTCGAGGGTACGCCGATTATTTTGGCGGGCGTCAAAGCGCAGATCGGCGAACACGCGTGTGCAATTATTCCCCTTCGAGAACTTCTTGACTCCACACATGATTTATATCTGGAAGTCGGACGGGATCGCCTCCGTTGGCGTCCCGTGCGACACGCCCAGCCTAACTAGTGCGGCAGAGTGATCAGTTATTCAGTACGGTTCGGCAATACCTGGTAGGCGGACATCTGGCGGGACCTTCCATGCCTTTTCCGAGATCGCGCGCCCGCATCGGCAGGTTAGCAATGCAATCTAGGAGACACGAATTTCAGGCGAACGGGCCATCGGGGTGGGATTTAGGGGCCGGCTCTCCCTACTATGTTCGCCAGCTTACATGCCATATTGTCTCAATCGTAATATCTCCCTGCTTCTTTTCGCAACTTTCGCAACATGTCTCGTAACAGGATCAGTTTCGGCAGCTTTCACCTTAGGCCAACCAAGGCTAGATTTACTACCTGACAAGTGTTATTTCCTGCGAAGTGTCAGGGAAAGTGGCTTCATTTCTATTTGCAATTATTACAATCGGACTCTCTAAAATATGGTTAGCGCTGAAGCTTAGCCCGCAACCTCAGTCGGCGGAAGCGCCAGATCTGCCATTCTTGCAAGCCCAGTAATTCCTTGGTGGGGCAACCTGCCCATGCAGGAGCATGCAGGTCAACCGAAGTGGCCCTGAGCATCATTTACCTAGTCAGCAAGCGAAGTGATTCCGGAGCATAGTCGTCGTACCTCAAGACGCTGCCGACCCAGTATCCTCATTGCCCAGTTGTATCGCCCACTGAGACGCTGAGACGGCAGGATACCCTCTCCCGCATATGCCTCCTGGAGCCGATCACGTAGATGGTCGGAAGTGTCCAGCACGCCCATATTTCCTAACGCTCGCCAGGATACTGGCAAGTAAAGATCAGCGTCCAGCCAAAATAAGGAACAGCCCGCCCGCTGGGCCAGTTGCAATTTGATAATTCCGTTGCACTGTCCATGTCGCTGGGATAAATTGAGCTTCATCAAGTAACTAGATTTCCCGCTGACTTGGTCGTTTTTGGCGATTAACTAAGTAAGGTGCGTTGGAATACCTGAAAGGCAGCCTGCTTGGTCCGTCCAGCTGGTGATGTGTCGCTAGCAAGAAATAAAAAGGCCGATGGTTTAGCGTCGGCGTTATGACGACTTGGTGGACGAGGAGCGAGTGGGCGGTGCGTGAATGGCTTGACCGCGAGCAGCCTCGGCAGCTTCCTGAAGCGTTTCGCTGAGAGTGGGATGGGGGTGAATAGTGGAAATGAGGTCCTCGAGCGTTGCGCCCATTTCGATGGCCAAGGTCGCTTCGGCAATCAGTTCCGAGACGTGTGGGCCGACCATGCGAACACCGAGCACGACTTCTGAACCTTCCTCGGCGATGACGATAACTAGCCCGTCCTGCTGGGCGAGGGTCTTGGCCCGACCACTGGCGGCCAAACGAAACCGCCCCACCTTGACGCGGTAGCCCGCGGCTCGGGCCTCTTCCTCTGAGAGACCGCAATAGGCGATTTCAGGATCGGAAAAGATGACGGCGGGCACGGTGCGATTATCAAATGCTGCAGGTAGCCCTGCGAGCACCTCGGCGGCGACGATGCCTTGCCGTCTGGCTCGGTGTGCCAAGGCGGGTGGGCCCGTGATGTCCCCGATGGCGAAGATGTGGGGCACCTGAGTTTGGCACCGCTCATTCACGGGTATGTATCCCTTAGCATCGGTGTGGATACCAGCTTTTTCCAGCCCCAAATTGTCGCTATTAGGCCGCCGGCCCACCGCTACCAGGACACGGTCAAATTCGCCAGTGGATGTCTGACCGTTCTGATGCTCGATGGTAACTTGCACCCGCCCCTGGACGATGCGGGCTTGCGTGACCTTCGACTGCAAGTGTACACGCACCCCGGATTCTTCCAGGTGCTTTCGCACAACGCGTACTAGCTCTGGGTCGGTGCCCGGCAGCAAACGATCGAGCATTTCCACAACGGTGACTTGACTTCCTAATGCGGCGAAGCAACTGCCCAGTTCGATGCCAATATATCCGCCCCCAACCACCAGTAAGGAACGCGGTAGCTCAGTCAGATCAAGAGCCTCGTCCGATGTGATAATGAGCTCATTGCGCTCCAGGGGCGGAGGCACGATTGGACTTGTCCCCGTGGCAATGATGGCGTGCTCAAAGCGCAGCAGCACAGGTTGCTCGGCCGTGTGAATATATAGCTCGTGCGCATTCCGAAAAGTCGCCCGTCCGGTGTAGCGGATGATTTTGCGGGCCTTGGCCAAGGTGTCTAGACCGCGGGCTAGCTCTTCGATGATGCCGTTCTTCCAAGCGATAAGTTTCGGCAGGTTCACCTCGACCGCGCCCGTCTTAATGCCCATTGGTTCCGCGTTACGAATTCGTTGCACCAGTTCCGCCGCGGTGATCAGTGCTTTGGACGGAATACATCCGCGTAACAGGCATACTCCGCCCAGACGCTTTTCCATCTCGACCAAGGCCACCTGCTTGCCTAAGTCCGCAGCCCGAAAGGCAGCCGTGTAGCCCCCCGGACCACCACCCACGACAACAACTTCTGCGTGTTCCTGCGCTTCTCCCATGACCATAGCTGGCGTCTCCCGTGCTTCCCATCAAGTATGCTCTACCAGTGCGCGCCTAAGGATTGCGTTGGCTTTTTTGCAACTTAGCAGAACAAGAGCAACTTAGCGGGGTTCTCGAGGAATTGGCTCAGCTCGTTGACGAAGCGTGCGGCGTCGGCTCCGTCGAGCAAACGATGATCGAAAGACAGACATAGAGGCAGGATTTTCCGCGCCGTAGGCTTGTCATGGACCAGCACGAGGCGTTCCTGAATGCGTCCCAGGCCCAGGATAGCAACTTCGGGCCAGTTGATGATCGGCGTAAAGAACGTGCCACCGATGCTCCCAATGTTAGTGATCGTGAACGAACCGCCACGCATCTCGTCCGCGCTGAGTTTCCCCTGGCGAGCGCGTTCGGCCAGTTGAGCTAGTTCTTGGGCTAATTGCAGTACACTTTTGCGATCGGCATCCCGCACGACGGGTACGAGCAGGCCCTGAGGCGTGTCGACGGCAACGCCGATGTGGTAGTATTTCTTGATAACGATTTCATTCCGTTGCTCGTCGAAGGAGGCGTTGAAAAGGGGCCAGCGTTTCAGTGCGGCAACCACGGCTTTGATCACGTAAGGCAGAAGCGTGAGCCGCACTCCTTGAGCTTCGGCGAGGGCCTTAGCCTGGGCACGGGCCTGTTCAAGCTCGGTAATGTCGGCCTCATCGGCGTGAGTCACCGTGGCCGGGAGCAAATGGGCCAACGTCATGCGTTCGGCAATGCGTCGGCGAATGGCGGTGGCGGGCTGCCGCTCGACAGGGCCCCAGTGAGCAAAATCGGGCAGGGGTGGCCGAGTCAGGCTGAATACACTCGGTTCTCCCGGAGGAGCGGCTGGCGGCGCGGCGACGGGCCTTAGAACTTCGGGGGCCACTCCGGCGGCTGCGGGCGCTTCTGGTCGCCGACCACCTTGACGCGCCGCGACATAAGCCAGCACGTCTTCCGTGGTAATCCGACCGCCGGGGCCTGTGCCCGGTACGTCGGCGAGGTTCACGCCGTGTTCGCGGGCGATCTTGCGGGTGATGGGCGCGGCCAAGATGGGTCGACCCGCGGGCGCGGCACGATGACTATCCGCACGGGACACGCTCGGCGTCGACGGCGCAGTCGTCGCAATTGTCTTTGGAGCCGGCGGCGGTGTGGATTCCGAGCCAGGCGCCACCGCACTAGGCACTGGCGTGGCGGCTACAGTCGGTGCTGCTTCTGCCGTTTCCTGAACCTCAAATGTCACAAGGACCGAGCCCACCGGCACGCGGTCGCCCGGCTGAAAGTGCAACTTCACGATCCGGCCGGTAAACGGGCTGGGTAGCTCGGCCGTAGCCTTATCCGTCTCCACTTCGGCCAGCGGTTGGTCAGCCCGTACGAAATCGCCTTCGCGGATTTTCCAGGCCACCAACGTCGCTTCATGTAATCCCTCGCCCAAATCGGGTAATATAAATTCGCGTCGCATGGTTATCTCACTTCGAGTAAAGGTCGGTGTCAGGCTGCGCTGACCATATTCAGTGTAAGTTATCTGATGACGCCCCGCGATCGGCAACTTTGCTACTCATGCAGCTCAGCTAGGGCGCATTCGAGCATAGAACACGCTAAAGTGGCGAAGTGGAATATAATGCACATTGTCCCAGCGTAGGGGGCGAAGGCGGGGGAAAACATGGGCGAGGTGCGGCACGAATGCGGAATTGCAGCTTTATACTACTTAGATAAGCCTGAGCGGAGTGCCTTGGCGCCGCCGGGAGGCCGCGAGCAGATTGTCCGCCTGATGCCGCGGATGTTGCTCGATTTGCAAAACCGTGGGCAGCTGGCCGCAGGCATTACCTCCTACCATCCCTTCCGTCGGAAGCTGCTTATCACGCATAAGAGAATAGGCACTGTCATCGAAGCGCTGCGGCTCAGCCAGCGGGATTATTTCGAGGCCTTGATGAAGCAACTGGCCGGCCCAGCCGTCATCGGACACGTGCGGTATGCTACGTGCGGCAGCGAGGACCCAGATTACGCCCAGCCCTTTGAACGCTATCACGGTTGTCGATGGAAATGGTTTAGCTTTGCCTTCAATGGTCAGTTGGCCAACTACCAGGATCTCAAGGACGAACTCCTCTCGCAAAAGGACTATCACCTCACCCGCGACACGGACACGGAAGTCATCATGCATTACCTCAGTTACGAACTGCGCGGCGATCAGGAGCCTGATTTGGTGGAGGTATTTCACAATCTGAGCCAGCGGTTTGAAGGCGCTTACAACATCGTGTATCTCAATGCTCGCGGCGACATGGTAGTGGCCCGGGATCCCCTGGGATTTCGCCCCTTGGTTTACGCCGTCGAGGGACCGCTGTTTGCAGCAGCCAGCGAGAGTGTAGCGTTGACGAATCTGGGTTTCCGCGACATTCGCGTTCTCGAACCAGGCCAGATGGTGCTCATTCAGGATAACGAAATTCGCTTGGAATACTTCGCCCGCAGCAAAACGACAGCCCATTGCTTCTTCGAGTGGATTTATTTCGCAAACGCGGCAAGTAATATCGAAGGTCGCGGCGTATATAGCGTTCGCTGTGCTTTGGGACGGGAACTGGCTTGGCAGGAGAAACGCCTGGGCCTGGTACCTTTGGATAAGGACACCATCGTGGTGCCCGTACCCGATACGGGCAAAGCCGCCGCCGATGCGATGGCCTATGAGTTAGGCTTACCCTCCGTAGAGGGCCTTATGCGCAATCGATATGTGGGCCGCACGTTCATCCAAGGCGAAGACCGAGCTAGTCGCGCCCGCATGAAATACACGCCCTTACGGGAAGTCCTCGCGGGCAAACGCGTCTTGCTCGTGGAAGACACGATTGTACGCAGCACGACCATGAAGGCGCTCTTGGAAGAAATGCGGCGTCGCGGCGAGGCTCGGGAAATCCATGTTCGTGTCGCTTGTCCGCCGATCATCGCTCCGTGTTTTTATGGCATTGACATGTCGACTGTGGGCGAGTTGTTTGCTCCGCGCTATTTACGGAATCTGCGACCCAGCATGGAAGAACTGCGCCAGATGGCGGCCGAACTCGGAGCCGACAGTTTGCTGTATCTACCCATCGAGGCAGTGGCCCGTTGCATCGGGTTGGAGGCGCATCGGCTTTGTCAGGCCTGTATCACGGCCCATTATCCAACGCCGACAGGAGAGCGGCTCTACCAACTGGCCCTCAAGAACAGCCACCGCTCGCATCAACGCACCTACGAATTGAGTGAACCCGTTCCCGTGGGTCCCACCGGTTAGGTGGGAGGAGGGCCAGCGTGCTGCGTCAACGATTGGCCGATGCTTACTCCAAACTCGTGTGCCACCTCCAAGCCGAACAACAACCTCCAGGCTTCTGGCTCGGAGAACTTTCTCCGTCGGCCCTAGCCAATGCTACGGCCATTTCCGCGCTATGTGTCTATCTACGCTCGCAACCGAACCTGGCGGAGACCATACTTCCTATTGTACGGCAAGGGTTGAAGTGGTTAATCGAAACACAGAATGCTGACGGTGGTTGGGGGGATACTCCTCGCAGCAGCAGTAATATCGCGACGACTTTGCTTGTATGTTCGGCCTTGCAGCTGAGCCGCGAGGCTTTGCCTGGCGCTTTAGAACCAACCAAGCAGGAGGCCGTCCAAGCTGCCGACCAAAACGGGCGCGCTTACCTCGATAAGCAATGTGGTGCAGGACCGTCGGCCTATGCGATGGCGATACGCCAACGTTACGGCCGCGATCACACCTTCAGCGTGCCCATTCTCATGAACGCCGCTCTGGCAGGTCTGATTCCCTGGCATCTTGTCCCCCATTTGCCGTTTGAACTGGCAGTTTTACCTCAACGTACCTTTCGCTTCCTTCGCCTTCCCGTCGTCAGTTACGCCCTTCCGGCCCTGATCGCCATCGGTCAGGCGGTCTCGCATTATCGCGGTCCGGCCTGGTGGCAACAACTTCGCCGCTGGGCTGTGCTGCCGACATTATTTCGGCTAAGACAGCTCCAACCTGAAAGTGGCGGCTTCCTCGAAGCGGTACCGCTGACCGCGTTCGTCATCCTGGCCTTGGCCAGCACAGGGCAACACAACCATCCCGTATGCCGCGACGGCATCCGTTTTTTAATCGCCAGTGCGCGACCCGACGGCAGTTGGCCCATTGATTCCAACCTGTCCGTGTGGTTAACGACACTAAGCGTGCTAGCTTTGGGCGCTGACCAAGTGCCGAATCGTCCGGCTACGCTCCAGTGGATTCTACAGCATCAAGTACGCCGCAGGCATCCATACACTGGAGCAGAACCAGGCGGCTGGGGATGGTCGCATCTCAGCGGCAGCGTTCCCGACGTTGACGACACCTCCGGCGCTTTACTCGCCCTGGCCGAACTACTGAACGAGGAAAACTTACCCGACCACGCGGACGCTGTCTTCGCGGGCTTGCGCTGGCTCTTGGATCTGCAGAATCGCGACGGTGGCTGGCCTACGTTCTGTCGCGGCTGGGGTTACCTTCCGTTCGACCGCAGCGCCGCCGACCTCACCGCCCATGCGTTGCGCGCTTTCGCCGCTTGGTGGCCCATGTTGCGACGCTGGCGCCACAGCTGGGACGATCGGTACCGTGTGCCCGCAGCGGCCTTAGTCAGGCGGATTGTCCACGCTGTGCGCGACGGTTTCCAATTCCTACGTCATCACCAGCGTGAAGACGGTGCCTGGCTACCGTTATGGTTCGGAAACGAAGCGGCACCCGACGAAGCCAACCTGACTTACGGCACTGCTCGCGTGGTGCACGCCTGGCTCGCTTGGGGCCATGCTGACGAACCGGCAGTTCGCCGCGCTGTTCAATGGTTACTCCTTACGCAAAATAACGACGGAGGTTGGGGCGGCCAACATGGTTTATCCAGCACCGTCGAGGAAACCGCACTCGCGCTGGACGCTCTACTAGCATGGTTAAGACAAGTTCCGAAGCAACACGGGGAATGGGTCGTTTCCTCGCTGGTCGAACGCGGACTAAATTGGTTGCTCGACGCACTCGAAAACCACAACCTTGCACCATCCCCCATCGGACTCTACTTCGCGCGGCTATGGTACTATGAAAAGCTTTATCCCATCATCTTCGCAACTCAGGCCCTTCGCCGTGCCTTTCACCTCTTTTTCCATACATCTTGAAAAAATCCCCTTAGACCTGCGAGGAAACACTACCGTGGAGAGGACAAACCTTGCTACGTCTGAACCTGCCGCCATGAAAGCGGCCAGCGCTTCCCATATGACTGGAGTGTCGGCGACTGCGGTCGTGAGTACGGCCGGGTGGAAAGTCATTCCTGAAACGCTTGAACTACGCGAACGCATCAAACGAGCCGCGGCCGATTACCTCGCCCACACTGATCGCTCGAAAGCGCTGACTCGCTCCCAATTACAGCAATGGGCTCAGGATTTACTGCAACGCCTCGGTCTGGGCGAACAATACCTCGGCTTCGCCGCCGTGTGCCTGTCGAATGAATTTTGGCGCGAACAACTGATGGCGATCGATTTCTCCAAACGGCTGTTACTGCTACCCCACTGCCTGAAGCATGCCGAAGGTTGCCCTGCCGAGTACAACGAATTCGGTCTGGATTGTCGAAAATGTGGCGCCTGCAGCATCGCCGATTTCAAAACACGCGCCGAAGACCTCGGCTACAAAGTGCTCGTCGCCGAGGGAACGCCCATCGTGTTGAAAATCATCCTGAGCGGCCAAGTGGACGGTATCGTCGGCGTAGCCTGCCTCAACGTCCTGGAAAAAGCACTCGACAAAGTGCTGCAAGTTCAAGTGCCCGCGCTCGCCGTGCCGCTGCTGTCGTCCAACTGCAAAAATACCTCGGTGGACGTGCATTGGGTGCAAGAAGTGATCGGGCTGCGCGCCGCACCGCCAGCTGTGCACACCCGCAGCTACTTACCGCTGCTTCGAGCCGCTAACGAACTGTTCAACGGCCAACTCGAACAACTAGCGCCCCGGCTTCGCACCACCGCTTTGCCTCAAGACCCGATTGCACTAACGGAGTCCCTCGCCTACGATTGGCTCCGTCAAGGAGGCAAACGCTTCCGCCCCTTCATTACTCTCGCGGCCTACGATGCCTTACAGGGCGCTCCCGCTACTCGGAGCCAGGCCATCGCTTCTTTTCCCGACCATGTGCGGCGCATCGCCCTGGCCATCGAGGTGTTCCATAAAGCCTCCCTCGTACACGACGACATCGAAGACAATGACAGTTACCGCTACGGCCGCGAAACCTTACACCGCCGATATGGCATTGCCACCGCCATCAACGTCGGCGATTACCTAATCGGTTTAGGCTATCGCTTGGCGGCACGGTGCCGCACCGAGATGGACGCGGCCGCATGTAACGACATCCTCCACAAGCTCGCCGAGGCCCACATGAAACTCTCCGAGGGCCAAGGGGCAGAACTCGCTTGGCGCGACGCCACCGATAAAGCCCTCACCCCGCTTGACGCACTAAAAATCTACGCCTTAAAAACTGCTCCTGCCTTCGAAGCTGCGCTGTATGCCGGGGTTCGCTTAGCGGGCCCCGTGAGTAATTATGAAAAACCCATTGCCGAGTTTTGTCGCCATCTCGGAGTTGCCTTCCAAATCCTCAATGACCTACAGGACTGGGACGGCGACGACGATAACAAATTGATAGCAGGTCAGGACATTCTCAGCGGTCGGCCCACAGTGATTCTTGCGCTGGCTCTGGAGTTGTTACCCGAGCATCAACGTCGCTGGTTACTCCAGTTACTCCGACCAAACCAACTTAACGTCGAACGGCTCGAAACGCTGCGGCGTTTGTTCGACGAACTAGGCGTCTTCCGCCGTGCCGAACAATTGGTCGAAAAACATCGGGCGCGCGCCGAAGCGGTCGCTGACGAAATCCAGCCCGATACGTTGCGTGAGCTGCTATACTACCTCGTGGACAACATCCTGGTTCGCCGCCGCCGCGAATCATCAGCCTCGGACGCAGACACAGAAATATCGACGGCGCCGAGCAAACTTCGCGTGGGCTTGACAGTCGTCGCCAACCATACCGTCCCCTAGCGAGAACTCAACCATGCCTACCGACGCCCGTATCGGTGTGGCTCTCGGCCTGCTCATTACCCTGTTGCTGGGCCTATTGCTATCCAGTAAAATCAAAGATGACGACCCCGCTACTACTTCACTACGCCAGTTCTGCCGGACTGTCTTCGCCCCTGTAGAACCTTATCTCCTCACACCCGCGCATTCTACGCCAACTTCGGAATAAGCCGATAGGCCTAGTTGCCATAAGCTGGTCAGTCCAAGCCACGCTCCTCGGTGACCTTATGTGCTTCTTTGTTCTATTGTGGGAGCCAACTAGTTTACTGCCTCACGGTTGGCTGCGAGGAGCTACAAGTGCCTGGACAGGACAAGGCCCTTATGTTCAATCACTTTAGCCGCAAAATTGTTGTGATCGCCATGACCGGTATCAGCTCGCTGATCTTCACACCCAGCCCCAAACCTTCCGAGACAGCTTTTTACATGTCCCCTGATAATACAACACATGACGAATTTGTCAAAATACCCAAGCAGCCTTCCTACGGGCAACTGAACGGCTACTCGAAAGTGGATTACTTGACGCCCCCAACTAATAAAAGAACACAGTCCTGGTTTGATAACGAAAAAAAGCGTAAGGTGTTGGAGTATGGTAGTCATGTTATAGAACACGTCTGCTTTTCAAATCCATCGAGTTCACAAACTTCGCGGCCGAATGTAAGGCTTCCTCGCTCAGTGGCCTCAGGTTCAGGAAAAGTTGGCGCGGCGGCCATGGCAGGTGCCGGCGCCGTCGGTGCGGGTTACCTACTCCGTCGGCGGAGCAATACACAGTCCTAGCCCAAGACACAGCGAGTAAACCACCTGAAGGGGAAAGCTAGGATCTGTCCACTACACGGGTGCGACAACGGCCCCACCACGCGAATGACTTAGCGTGTCTGGTCGGAGCATTTCGATCAAATCCTTGGGAGCACGTTGATTCACTTCCCACCAAAGCCCCGATATGCCCCCTCTATGAATTTAAGCAGCATGTGCGCGTCGTGCATTTCTGGATATTCTTCGACCAAGCGACGAAGTATCTGTCGCGCCTGGCTAAAATAAGCTAATGCCTGACTTCTTTTGTTTCCCTTAGCTAAACATGACCCTATCTCACTGAGGGTCTCAGCTAAAGCGAGATGATAAACAGGTAAATCGGGCAACTCGTGAACCAGGGCTTGGCGGAGCCTTAGAGCTTGCTCGAAGTATTTTTGGGCCTCGCTGACCTTATTACGTTGCAATAGCAGGGCCCCATACATGTGGTATTTGTCGGCTAGTTCCTCGTGGTATTTGGATACCTGGGAATTCTTCCCGGCTAACGCCTCATACGCTGTCAGGGCTTGGCGATATGCCGACTCAGCTTCGTTCACGCGACCTGTGGTTATTAACAGATGCCCCAAAATATATTGAGTGCGGGCTAATTCCTGAAGATATTCGGCGTTCTTAGGCTCCTCCGCCAATAGGCTCTCTTGAATTGCCAATGCTTGCCGATAAGCCGACTCCGCTTCCCTAATGCGTTTCGTGCCTTGCAGCATAAGGCCGAAGTTGTAATAGGTGGCCGCGAGTTGGCGGCGATAAATGGAGGATTGGGGATACTCTGCTATGAGCCTTTCCCGGATTGCTAATGCTCGCCTATAGGCTAACTCAGCTTCTTCCGTTCTACCCGTGTCGTCCAGCAGATTACCTAAGTTAGTGTGTGTGGCAGCGAGCTCTTGGAGATACTGAGGCGTCCGAGGATATTCTCCAGCTAGCTTCTCATATATTTTCAAGGCCTTCTGATGAGCCGATTCCGCCTCCTCCAATCGCCCGGTGGATTTCAATAAGACGCCTAAGTCGTTTAGTATTGCGGCAAGTTGTTGGCGGTACTGAGGATTCTGGGGATGCTCCAAGCTGAGCTTTTCATATATTGCCAACGCCCGCTGATAAGCCGATTCCGCTTCCTTGTCTTGTCCAGTGTCTTGCAGCAAGTCGCCCAAACTACGCTGAATGACGGCGAATTCTTGGTAATAGAGTAGAACTTGGGGATAGTCGGCCGCGAGCTTTTCGTAAACTATCAGCGCCTGCACATAGGCAGCCCTCGCTTCGCTCATTCGTTCTGTATTCCTCAACAAATTCCCCAAATTATAGCGGGCGCGTGCAAGCTCTTGGCGGTAATAAGACACCTGTGGGTGCTCGGCAGCAAGTTTTTCCAGGAGTACTAACGCCTGCCGATAAGCGGACTCAGCCTCCTGGATTCGTCCTGTGGCACTTAACAGAAGGCCTAGGTTTTGATGAGTTCGCGCGAGCTCTAGGCGATTTTCCGGCACCTGGGGAAGATCTGCAACTAGCTTTTCTTGGCTTGCCAGGGCTCGGCGATAGGCCAGCTCGGCCTCTTGCGTTCGCCCAGAAAGTTGCAGTAAGTTGCCTAAGTTGTTATGTGAAGTAGCAACTTCTTGCCGGTACAGGGCCACATTTGGATATTCTTCGGCTAGCTTTTGATGAATGCTTAGGGCATGCCGAAACAATATCTCAGCTTCCTGCATTCGTCCCTTAGATTGTAACAAGACGCCCAGGTTGTTGCTCGCGATGCCGAGTGCATGCCGATATTCCGGCACCTGAGGACGCTCTTGAGCTAAAGTCTCGAGCACCGAAACTGCTCGCTGATATGCATGTTCACTAGGGTCGTGCTGACCCAAGATTTCATAAAGCCTGCCCAAAGAAAAATACGCACGGGCTAAGCGGTACTTCTCTTCATGGCTGGTTGCGGCACCTTGGGTGTACTCCTTGTAGTAGGCGACCAAGGCTTGGAGTAATTGTTTTTCCTCCGCGGTGAGGTGGGGTTTGCGGCTGAGCTGGTCGAGAGCTTGATCGGAGGCGATCAGTTCGATGGCTTGACGGGCACGTTCGGCCGCGCTTTCCGCTTGCTCGCGACGTTCTTCCGCCAGCTTCCGGGCCTGCTCGGCTTGTTGGAAGCTGGTCTCGGCACGTTGGCGTTCGACTTCCTCGCGGCGGAGCGCTTCATTCAGTTGCTCGTTAGTCTGCTCGAGTTCGCGATTTTTCGTCCCCAGAACCGCCGCGAAACCGGACAGCAACAGAGCAGCCACCAGCACCACGGCCCCGCCCGTAGTCATCAGCACGCGATGGCGTCGTGCCCAGCGCGCTAACCGTTCCCGCACCGATTCCCGATACGCCGACACAGCTTCATTCGCGAGCCATCTCTCGACATCCCTAATCAAATCTTCGGCGGAGCGGTAACGCATATCGGGCGATTCGGCCATCGCCTTGGCGCAGATGGCCACGAGTGCAGGAGGCAGCCAGGGTTTGAGTTTGCCGGGAGGCGGCGCGGGTCGTCCTTCGGCGAAAGGCGGCTGGCCTGTCAGCAGGTGATATAACGTAGCGCCCAGCAGGAACACATCGGTACGTTCGTCGGCAGGTTGACCGGCGAGTTGTTCAGGAGCCATGTAGGCCTTCGTACCCAACACCGCCCCAGGTGCCGTCAGTGCGGGGTCATCCCCATCTTCGTCATTAGTAATCTGGGTAGTGGATTCGACCGAGCTGACCTGGCGAACGCGTCGGGCCAAGCCCCAGTCGAGAACGATCGTTTCGCCATAGGGACCAAGCAAGATATTATGCGGTTTTAAATCGCGGTGAATGACGCCACGACTATGCGCGTAGGCAATGGTCCGGCACACCGCGAGAAACCGATTGAGCAGTTCGAGAAACCTCAACCGCACTCTGGGCCGCCCGAAGTCGCGCGCTCGGCGAACGCTGCGATGAAACTCAGCAATCGCTTCGTCGTAACGCTGGCCTTGGAGGTAGCGCATGACATAGTACCGCGTGCGGTTCGCTTCGCCCCGACCTAACACGGGCACGATGCCTGGATGCTCGAGTTGCGCCGTGATAGCCGCTTCTTGCTCGAAGCGTGCTTGCTCAAAGGGATTGCGGGAGAACTTGATCGCTACTAGTCGCTGGAGGGCGAGGTCCTCGGCTAACCAGACTTCGCCCATGCCGCCCCGACCGATCTGCCGTATCATGCGGTAGCGAGTTTGTTCCACGATGTCGGTTGCCGGTGGCTGCGGTTCGTCGTTCGTCGCTTCCGAGCGGTCGTTGTACGCGGAACCGTCTCCAGGGGGTCGCAAGGTGCTTTCGTCGCTCAAGGAGCGATACTCTGGCTCCGCAGGCGAGGATGGCCCAGGGGATGCAGGTTGTGGAGTAAGCGGCTGAACCGACTGGGAACGCTGCGTGGGTTGCGACCCTTCGTGTGGCGCGGGCGCAGACATCGGGCGACTCTCCTTTATTTCAAGTCGTCCAAATCGAGGTAGCGACGGAGTTTCTCCTTGGCACTATGCCAATAGCGTTTCACGGTGCGTTCGCTGACCTGCAGGATGCGGGCGATTTCTTCCTGTGTCAGGCCGTGATACCAACGCAGATTGACGACCTCGCGTTCCTCCTCTTCCAAGACGCCGGGCTGGTCAATCAGTTCATGGAACCGTTGCCAGGCTTCCCAGCGTTCGGGTGAGGAGGAAGTGCTGGCTACGGGCTGAGGCCTTGAGCCAGCGGTGTCTTGGTCACGCTCGGCGACGCTGTCCCAATGCGGCAAGGCAGGTCGGCGGAGTAATTCCAAAGCGGCCCAGCGAAGATTTTTCGCCGCCACCGCCAGGAAATGGCGTGCCGAATGGAAGTTGAGCCGTTGCTCCCGAAGCGTTTCTAAAAGACGGAGGCAGAGATTCTGCATGACGTCGGAGCTGCTAAACGCCGGGTCATTCCGCGTGCGGAACATGTGGGCGGCTATCGCTTCAAACCGTTGCCTGACATAAGCGAACAGTGCGTTTTCCGCCTCGGTATCTCCTGCTTGCGCCTGAGCTAACATCCCCTCAACCTGACGCCAACTGGTGCTGGAATGCGCGTCGCTCATGGTGCGTCCCCGTGCGTGCCTGTCAGTAAACCGTCGTTATTATAACCGCACGCGGCAGGGTAGCAATCGCGTCAAGAAATGTCGTAATTCCCGCGCGTTTCAGATTTGGCCGACTTTTTGTTATTGGGCTGAGGTAGCAATCGAGTCAGGCAATGTCCTTATTGCCGCGGGGTCATTGCCTTCTTGCAGGGCCAGCGTGTCTCCTACGTTTGCAGGTAAGTCTGGGATCAGCGCACCCGCTCGAAGGGACGCGAAATGTTATCTAAAGGCCAAATACTGTCGCTGGTACCAAGTGATGAATTAATAGTCGCGAACTAGCCGCTGCTCAGGCTACTTATTGTCCAGCTTAATATGCTTGGCGCGGTCGCGCACTAATGGATGCGGATCGTTCTGCAGTTTCTTCACCAATTCGGGCGTGCGAAAGAAAGGATACTTTATCAACACATGCACCGCATACCGTCGGATGTACCAGGCCTTATCATTAACCAGCCGTTCCAGCTTGGTTCTAGCGAGCTCCACGTCGGCGTGTTGCCTGAAATTGCGGCGTATCCGCCAGGCTGTTGTCTCCAAGACATGCGCGGCCCAATCGAATTCGTCCGCATTCAATTGGCTTTTTGCTGTCACACCCTTGTGAAACCAGTGCCAAGCATCTTGCTTATAGTTTTCATACAAATACTCTACTAACCCATCGGGTATCTTATCCTGATACTCTGCGATAATGGTGGGATATGAATCCGCGGGTCGAGATTTTAGTCCGATGATGGAGTCCATGTTGTTTATCTGGTCATACATCTTGAGCAGCCGGTGCGCGATGGCTGCTTTAGATTCGACACTCTCCACATTAGGAAGTTCGCCACGTTCATTAGTTTCAAGATACTTAATCCACACGTGCCGACATATGCCCGACGTGTCCACAGTCAGCAGGCATGGTAGTATTCCCTCAAATACCATAGCTGCCACTATATCTTTCTTGAATTCCTCCTCATAAGTCTCCACCATAGTCTCCGCCCATTTGCGCAAGTCTAATTCCATTTTTCCCTGAGCCTTCTCTTTCAGGAACTTGTCTATTTGCATCGGGTTACCAACTAAATGTCGAAGCATTACACACTCGCGATGTTGCCGAACGTGTTGACCTGCGAAAACCGGCCCTGGGTGCTCCAAAACTGTCGGCAGGAATAAACCGATGAGCACCGGCAGCCCGTAGAACAGACCAACGTTTCCAACAAAGGCTACTTGCCGCGGGAAATCGCTTCTAAGCATGCTCATACCTCCTCTATTTAGTGATGGAGAAAGAGGTGCATCTCTGTTTCACTACTTGTATTCCGTTCTTTTCATAAGCACTTGCTTTCGTTTCTGAATACCTGTGACTAGACTAAGTTAACTAAATAGAGCGCCTCCTAGCGCCTAGGCGTCCTGGCTAAGAAGGCCTGAAGTATTCCAACTTGCACATTGGGATTATCACCCATAGAGGTGTGACTCAGGGTAGTCCAGGGATCGATAGGCGGGTTATTCACATCCCTGTCATGGTCAGCGCCCTGAACGGCATTACCACGTATAGTAGCATCGACAGTCTGATAATAATTGGCATGATATTGAGAATTTATAGGGCGCTCAGTAACTGGCATAGGAGGCACGTAGGTGAGCATGTTTCCCTGTAGAACGATGCGAGGCCGACTTCCGTGAACGATAGCGTCTATATAGGCCGTGAAAGGAACCGCGAAGGGCAGACGAAAGCCTTCGTCAGGAATTCGCCCAGCAGCGGCTTCGCTGAGACGATTCGCTAGGTTCAACGCAGCCCCGCCCCCCAGCTGAAGCCAAGCATAGCTAAGTAGGAGACATTGCGCAAGTTGACCGCGGCCCGCACTTCTTCATATGCTTGACCAGTCCCTAAAGTCTGTTCTTGGTGGCTTTGCTCTTGCTCCGCAAACATGTGCACATCAAATCCGTGAGTTTGATATAACTCTCTGCCGATTTCATAAATGCCCCAACCTCTGGCACGTATAGTTTCGAATTCGAATGTAGCCGGTGTTTGTGTAAAACCTCCAATAGCAACGATGACTGCTTGGAACCTATAAAAGGTAACGCGATCGCTGCTGACGACTCGATTGCCCAGGCGGGCTTCGAAGGTCAGCGTGGCGGTGAGCGGCTGGGCCTTGCCGCTTATCCACTCGTAAAGAGCCGGGGCCATTACCGCTTTTCCTCGATGGATAACGCGTAACTTAGCCGTCTGATTATTGCTACCTTAGCGCAATAATTTCAGTTTCACGATCCCATTCATGCCGTTCGCCGCGTGGATCGTGGCCGAAACGCAATACAGACGGCGGACAACGAAATGTGTTTATGTCAGTGTAAATGAATCCCTTTCGCCGCGGATGGATCGCAGATAAGCGTGCGGCGGTAACTCAGTGGTGATGAGCGTCGCGCTCATGTGGGGAAGCGATTGCTCCGCGCGGAACGTTACATCCGCTCGAGTGGCTCCCCCGAGTCGGGTGTGATCAGCGTCGCGCTCGTGTGGGGAAGCGAGCACCTGGAGCGAAACGCAAAGGCGTCAAATTTCCCAGCCTTTACGGTACTCGCGACGGAGGTAGCGATTGGCCTCGGAATTATTGGTGATGCGGAAGTTTTCGCCGTCCCATTGCAACTTGGCGCCTGCCTTGATCGCAACGTTACCAAGCAGGATGAATTCGGTGAGCGGGCCGGCGTAATCAAAGTTGGACATGGCGATTTCGGGCTTGTTTTCGCGGATAGCCATGGCGAGTTCGGCTTTCATACCGGTGTCGCCGCCGTCTTTGTTACGTGGCAACGTTTGCGGCACCTTCTTGGCCTCCGCTTCCAGTTCGCGCGGAATCAGTTGCCATTCGCCGCCGTAATCGCTGGGCGAGTAGAGTAAGCCTTTCTCGCCGACCATGATGCAGCCGCTGCTGGCGATTTGCTTGACGCCACTATCCAGGATGCGCTGCAACAGTTCTTTAGGCGGACGCAGCAACTGTCCGTCGCGGCGGCCTTCGTACCAGTGGAAAACAACAGGCGGCATGCCCTCGCGAGCGGGGAATTCCCAGACGACATGGGCCCAGCTGGGGTACGTCTCAGGATTGACGTCGCCCGCTTGGGCTTCGACAGAGGTCGGATAATGGAGTTTCAGGGCCATATAAGGCAGGTTGGCAGTGTGGCAGCCCATGTCGCCGAGTGCGCCCGTGCCGAAATCCCACCAACCACGCCAACCGAATGGGTGATACACGGAGCTGTAGGGTCGTTCGGGTGCTGGGCCAAGAAAGAGATCCCACTTGACGTATTCTGGGACGGGTTCGGGCTTGGGACGCTGCATAATTTGGGGCGCCTGCCGCCAGACAGGACGATTTGTCCAGACATGGACTTCTTTCACAGGCCCAATGACCCCCGCGCGAATTACTTCCACGCCGCGACGCAACACGGGCGACGCCGTGCCCTGGTTGCCCATTTGCGTGCACACTTTGAACTTGCGGGCCGTTTCGCGGAGCAGCCGGGCCTCGTAAACGTTATGGGTGAGCGGTTTCTGCACGTAGGCATGTTTGCCCATCCGCATGGCCAGGACAGCAGCGACGGCATGGGTGTGGTCGGGCGTGCTGATAACCACAGCGTCAATTTTGTTACCCATTTCGTCCAACATCTTGCGGAAATCGTGGTACTTCCGTGCTTCGGGGAAACGCTCGGCCATTTTGTTCAAAGGTCGGTCGTCAATGTCGCAGATGGCCACGATGTTGCCGAACCGTGCAGCTTGTTCGGTATCACTTTGACCTTTGCCCCCGACGCCGATGCACGCAAAGTTGATTTTGTCGAGAGCGGATTTGGGTTCGGCCTGTGCCAAAAGGTCGCGTTCTGTGCCGACCCAAAAACCTACGCTCACCCCGAACAGCGCCGACTGTTTCAGGAAATCCCGCCGACTGGTTCCCTTGCGCATCGCTGGCTCCTTTTGTGAGGAATACGGGCTAAGTTTCATATTGCCGGCCTCGCGTGAAAGCACGCTGCTACAGGGAAATCTCCCCCTCCAGGATGACATCATGCAGCCTCAATGTATGAAAATTTTTTTGGGGAGCAACGGTCGGCGACTTGGAAGCACTTTCCTAACACTAGGGCGAAGAGGCGGGTTTCGCGGGGTGGGGCGGTGCGTTGCGCTGCGGTAAATGATACAAACGAAAACCGACGTCCTTGCGGTCATGAACTTGGCCGCCCTCGTCCGTGCGGTTCATCCCTACGGAATAAATCACGATACCTTCGGGCGTGCTTTTCAGTAGCATGGCACTACCCGTGAATGGGTCTATGGGAATCTCGGATAAAAATGTTGGCACTAATTCTGACCAGTCGGCGGGCAGTCGGCCGTGGCGCACTCGATATTCCTCGGCAGCTAGAGCGGCCTGAGCGGCCAATAATTCGCCTCGCAGGTTAGCGCACCCCGACCAAAGCTGGGGGTAATCCAGCTGCATAGGACCGCCCCGACAAAGCACTGCTGCCCAGAAAGGCTCAAGTGCCTCTGGAGGTAGTTTGAGCGTCTTTTGATTCTCAGGGAAAGCCTGGTCAGAAAAAGGTAAACGGGCAAACGCCTCCACTTGGTTCAGGTAGCGGAGATTGGCCGCATGAAACTTAAGATAGTAGGGATACGCAAATCGTTGCTTCGTTGCGTGGGGCAAGTCCTCCAAAACCCACTTCTTCCATGTTTCACTCCACCCAGCGGGCCTACTTGGGGAAGAAACACTATGAACACTTGGTCGGACAAATTGTCCCCAAGTTAATCTCCCGCTCAATAAATTGTCATAAGCAACCTGGAAAGCGGCTCGTTCTGCGCGCACCAGAGCGAGAAACGGGTTCATGTTCGCCCGCTGTTCTAGGATCTGGGCCAAGCGCGTCCGTGTTTCCTAGGACAACTCCCCTAATGCCAGATGCCGCTCGATTTGCCTCACCGCTCGTCCTGCCAGTTGCAGGCCAGCAATTTGTCCCAGTGCATACAACTCATCGTCGAAGCAGGTTGCCACCACCCACTGGGCCAGAAGCATCGCCTCTGCTTCCCGGAAACGTTTTTCTGAACAAAAGCCTTCGTGAAGCAACTGTAAGGCGTTCATAGTTCCCCGTGGGATGTCGTACATTCCTAAGGACACCATATAGGGGTCTGGCTGCATCGGACTTAGCGGGATGCGAGCGCGACGATACTGGAGAAGTTGAAACGCGCATTGCACTAGAATTGGGTCGTCGGCCTGCCAATGGTTGATCGACTCTTTTAAATGCGGCGGCAAAGAACGATTGGGATGCTTCAACGCCTCTTCGTGGTACCAATCCCAGAAGCTGCCCGGTCGAGAGCGTGAGAATTCGCTGGCCCGAGGATGAGTGCGGAAGCGTCGCGACAGTTCGACGACAATCGGCCAGGCGTCCTCACTGGGGTCGAGCGGTTCCCGCTGGGCCACTAAGTCGTCCCAGCGCCAATTGGGATATAGTTTGTCCGTTTCTTCCAACGCACGGGCTACTTCCGCTTTACCCTGGTGCCAAACGTATATAAGCCAGGTTCCAGGTAACCCGATAACCAGACCCAACAAGCTGAGGCTGAGCACTACTACACGCCAAAACCAACGGCCTGGCTTCTTTTCCGCGGCGGAGATGTCACTTGTCGAGGCCGAATATTCGTGGTGCATGATCCTGGTCCTAACATGTCCCGCTATAACTTATTTATTGTATTAGCCAGGTTTAGTAGGCCAGTCAACAAGGGGACGCTGGGCGTCATCGTCCAACCAATATAAGCCATTGAACCGGTCTGGTGAATGCCTCGAAAAGAAACCACTATTGACATTGCACGGGTTTGAAAATTAGCCCGCGAAACCCGATCACATGAGCCGACACACGCTTGGCGAGAAATACATCGTTACAGCTTAAGCCAGCGGGACGGTGTCACGCGGGTGCGAGCAATGATTTACAATTAAATCTCATGCGGCTGGGCTAGCCCAAGATGGCTGGGAGTGGGTGACTATGCCAAAATACAATCCGCAACGCATCGAACCGAAATGGCAAAAGTATTGGCTCGAAAACAAAACGTTTCGCACGCCGGATTTTCCCGATAAGCCGAAGTTCTATGTCTTGGATATGTTTCCCTATCCTAGTGGTGCGGGTTTGCATGTGGGACATCCCGAAGGTTACACTGCGACCGATATTGTGGCCCGTTATAAAAGGATGCGCGGCTATTGTGTGCTGCATCCCATGGGTTGGGATGCGTTTGGTCTGCCCGCTGAGCAGTACGCTATCGAAACGGGTACGCATCCTCGCATCACTACACAACAAAACATCGCCACGTTTCGTCGGCAAATCCAAATGCTCGGGTTTAGCTATGACTGGGACCGTGAAATCGATACCACCGACCCAGCTTACTACAAGTGGACTCAATGGATTTTCCTGCTGTTGTACGATACGTGGTACGATGAGACCCAACAGCGTGGTCGTCCGATCGCGGAGTTGCCCATTCCCCCAGAAATCCAGGCCCAGGGGGAGCGTGCCGTCCGCGAATATCGCGACAGTAAACGATTGGCCTATCTAGCCGATGCCCCGGTGAATTGGTGCCCTGCTCTCGGCACAGTGTTGGCGAATGAGGAAGTAGTAGATGGCAAGTCAGAGCGCGGCGGCCACCCTGTCATCCGCATTCCGCTGCGGCAATGGATGCTCCGCATCACTGCCTATGCCGAGCGATTGCTGCGCGACCTGGACCTGGTGGACTGGCCTGAACCAATTAAGGAAATGCAACGTCATTGGATTGGGCGCAGCGAAGGGGCGGAAGTAGATTTTCCTCTGGATCGTCCCGATGCGGCATATCAGCAATGGTTAGCGGAGCGGCAACGGCGCGGTTGGCCGGAAGTGCCGGAGCCCGACGTGATTCGCATCTATACTACCAGGCCCGATACCTTATTTGGCGCCACCTATATGGTGTTGGCCCCCGAGCATCCGTTGGTGCCGCGGATTACCGCTGCGCCCTATCGTGAGGCCGTGGAGGCTTATCGCGCCGAGGCCGCCCGCAAGAGCGATCTGGAGCGCACTGAGTTGGCCCGCAAGAAAACGGGGGTCTTTACTGGCGCGTACGCCATTAATCCTGTCAACGGTGAACGCATCCCCATTTGGATAGCTGATTATGTCCTGATCAGCTACGGGACAGGCGCGATTATGGCTGTGCCTGCCCACGATGAACGCGACTTTGAGTTCGCCCAACAGTTCGGCCTGCCGATCCGCACGGTCGTGCGGCCCCCCGACGACTGGTTAGAGCAAACTAAGAGTACTTTAGATCACTTGACCCAGGCGTATGTACAAGACGGTATAGCTGTGAACAGTGGTGAGTTCGATGGCCTGCCGACTCCTGAGTTCAAGAAACGAATCACGACCTGGTTGAGCGAACGCGGCCTAGGACGTTTCAAGGTCAACTATAAATTGCGCGATTGGCTCTTTAGCCGCCAACGCTATTGGGGCGAACCCTTCCCTATTTTGTTTGAGTTAGATGAGGCGGGCCAACCGACAGGTGTTATGGAGCCGCTCACGATTTCCGAGCTACCCCTGACGCTTCCAGAATTAGAGGACTTCAAACCTACTGGCAGGCCCGAACCGCCCTTGGAAAAGGCTAAAGATTGGGTCTATGTGACACGTCAGGGAAAGCGCTATAAGCGCGAGACAAACACCATGCCCCAATGGGCAGGCTCTTGCTGGTATTATTTGCGTTATATAGACCCCAAAAACGACCAGGCCTTGTGCGATCCCGCGAAGGAAAAAGCCTGGATGCCTGTGGACTTGTACGTCGGGGGAGCCGAGCATGCTGTGCTTCACCTGTTGTATTCACGGTTCTGGCATAAGGTCCTCTACGATCGCGGCTATGTCTCAACTCCTGAGCCGTTCCAGAAGCTCGTTAATCAGGGCATGATTCTGGGGGAAATGGAATACACGGCGTTTCGCAACTCTCAGGGCCAATGGGTATCGGCACAATTCGTCGAGGAGGAAACCGCTACGGACAAACGCACGGGCGAAAAATACGAACGCGTCCGACTTAGCGAGGATCAGGTCGAGAAACGCGGCGAGTATTTCGTTCTCAAGGAGGCACCCGACATTCGCGTGGATGCTCGGGCCTACAAGATGTCCAAAAGCCGGGGGAATGTGATTAATCCCGATCAAGTGGTGGCAGAATACGGAGCAGACAGTTTACGCCTATACGAAATGTTTATGGGACCGTTAGAGGCTACTAAACCTTGGAGCATGCGCGGCGTCGAAGGGGTGTATCGGTTCCTGCATCGTGTCTGGCGGCTCGTGATTGACGAAGAAGCAGACACTATGCGGCTGCACCCGGGTGTGCGTGATGTCGCAGCGGACCGAGAAACGCTCCGACGCTTGCATGCAACCATTAAAAAGGTAACCGAGGACATCGAGGCTATGCGGTTCAACACGGCCATCGCTGCCATGATGGAATTTGCTAACTATCTAAGTCGCCTCGAGGTAAGGCCGAAAGCCGTTCTAGAAACCTTTGTCTTGTTGTTGTCCCCGTTTGCTCCGCATATCGCTGAGGAATTATGGCAGGCTCTGGGCCATGCCCAGACCCTCGCATATCATCCATGGCCAGAGTACGATCCTGACCTAATTCGGACTGAGGAAGTAGAGATCCCTGTCCAGGTGAATGGTAAAGTACGGACCCGCATCATAGTCCCGAGAGATGCCGATGAGGAAACCATCCGACAAACCGCCTTAGCCGATCCGAAAGTGCAGGAATGGCTCGCGGGGAAGACCGTTCGCAAGACGATCATTGTGCCTAATAAACTGGTCAATCTGGTCGTAGCTTAGTACACAATTGCGAGTAAGATAGGGGACTAAAGTGGAGTTCATCCATGCCGGGAGAATCGGAATCACGGAACGGTCGAGCGGCAGCTTTAGAATACTTAGAACGGCAACAGGAACGCCTGGTTCGCGACTTAGCCGAGTTAGTGGCCATTCCCAGTATTAGCACCGACGGTGCCCACGCGCAGGAAATCGAAGCGTGCGCCCAGAAAGTGGCCGAGCAAATGCGCCGCGCAGGTCTCGAGCATGTCGAGATCTTGCGTCCCGCGGGCGCCTATCCTTATGTTTACGGGGACTGGTTACATGCACCGGGCCGGCCGACCATTCTCCTTTATTCCCATTACGATGTGCAGCCCACCAACTACTTAGATCAGTGGCAAAGTGATCCATGGAAACTGACCCAGCGCGACGGCAGGCTCTATGGACGCGGCGCTGCAGACGATAAAGGCGCTATTACGGTTCAACTTGCGTCCCTGGAAGCTTGGCTAAAAACTTCGGGAGGTTTGCCCGTAAACATTAAGATGTTAGTCGAGGGAGAAGAAGAAGTAGGTTCGCAAAATTTGATGGGTTTTTTGAAAGAACATCAGGAGCGGTTGCGTGCCGATGTGTTAGTGGTGACCGATACCGAAAACTTAGATACGCAAACACCGTGCATCACCACTTCATTGCGCGGGATCATTACACTAAAAGTCGAGGTACGAGCGTTGGAACGCCCCCTTCATTCGGGCATGGCAGGAGGCTTAGCCCCTGATGCGGCATTAGCGCTGAACGCCATCCTGGCGCGGCTATGTTGGGCGGGGAAGCGACGGATTCCCGTGCCGGGTTTTTATGAGCAGGTAAAGCGAATGACAGGCAAGGAGCGGAAAGCCTTGCGCGCGCTGCAGGTCTCGCCTCAAAAGTTACGGCAAGACCTGACCTTATTACCTGGGGTAAAATTCGCCCACTTACCGGGCGTGCATCCTTACGAACAGACTTGGCGTTTACCCGCTGTGACCATCATCGCTCAGGAGGCAAGTTCCCTGAAACAGGCCAGCAACCAGGTTCTTCCTTACGCCATGGCATTAGTCAGCGTACGCATCGTTCCAGAACAGGAACCTAAGAAAGTCATTCGTGCTTTGACCAAGGAGCTAACCTCGCGTGCGCCTTGGGGAGTGCGCGTGCAAGTGACCCCTGTCGGTGAGCCGGTGAAATGGTGGTATATCCAGCCCAAGGGCACGGCGTTCGAGGCGGCTATGCGGGCATTGCACGCGGGTTACGGAAAAAAGCCTTTGACTATCGGTTGCGGCGGCACCATTGGATTCGTCGGGCCGCTCTGCGAACTATTCGGCGGGATTCCCGCGTTACTCCTTGGCATCGAGGATCCGCAATCGGCAGCGCATTCGCCTAATGAAAGTCTCAGCTTAGATATCTTTCGCAAGCTTGCTCGGTCCTTAGTACATCTCTATGCTGAGTTGGTGCAATGAATCTTTTTTTCGCGACGCCTAGCAGATTGCCAGATATCCGATCGGAGCTTCATAGCGTATCTCCTGGCGCATCGTAAAATGCTTTCCTGAAGATTGCCCGGACAGACGTAGATGATTCAACTGCGTCTGATTTTTCCAATATTAGGCGTCATGGCGGTGGAGATGGGAAAAGCACCTAAGTTAGATAAGTAATCATTTTAGTAATCACTAAGGAGCACCTTAGTAGTGAGATAAGATTTCGAGCTAGGCGTGCAAAAAGCTAAGTCTAAATATTTACCTTGGTCACTAAGTGCAGGGACATACATCGCGGGTAAAGGATTACTGAAACAATGGAATAAGAGGAAAAATAACCTAATGAGATGGCCTCGGCCTCTGATATTAGCGAGTAGTTCGCCCGCACGGCAGGAATTACTACGCAAACAGGGCTTTGCCTTCCAAGTCATCGCACCCCAGATTGAGGAGCCTGACGAAAGCGGTGCCGCGGACGTGCGTGCTTATGTTGCGGAGATAGCTTGGCGCAAGGCGTATGCCGTCGCGTCCAGGGTAAGTTACGGGGTAATCTTGGCCGCAGATTCAGTCGGGTGGCATGAGGGACAGGTAATTGGCAAACCCGTAGATCGCGATGATGCTCGGCGGATTTTACGTCGGCTAAGTGGCACGCGTCATGAGTTGTGGACAGGCGTGTGTGTATGGCTACGGCCTGAGGACTGGCAGTTAACCTGGCAGGAGAAGAGTATTTTGTATATGCGACCGATTACGGACCAAGAGTTAGAAGCCTATCTAGATTCTGGCAGATGGCAGGGTAAATCGGGTGCCTATGCCATTGAAGAGCAGGATGATCCTTATCTCACCGTTCTCGAAGGAACCGTCAGTAACGTGATCGGTTTGCCTATAGAAACGTTCCGACAGGTTTGGTGCCACTATTTACCTGGGTTGGCTGCCAGCGCGGCATCGGTGGAGGCCTTAGCCGGCAACTAACGGTGGCCACCGCGTCAATTGACTGCCTGCGACAAGTTTTCTATGATTAGTTCGCAGAAGGCCGTCTTCAGCCATTGGTAAGGAGCCGACTCGTGCTGGTCAAGATTTCTGCACGCCACGGTCAACTGTCGCCGGAACTGCAGGACTTCATTCGGGAAAAAGCAGAGAAGCTGGTGCATTATTTCGGGCGCCTGATGGCAGTCGAGGTTACCGTGGATCTGAAAGGTGACGTTAAGCAGGTGGAATTTCTTGTCTCGGCCGAACATAAACATGATTTCGTGGCGCGCGAGTCGGCCGGAGATGTGCGGGCGGCCGTAGATTTGATTATGGATAAGCTGGAAAGGCAACTGACACGCTATAAAGAAAAAATCCAGGACCATCGGCGCACGCCCCCGATGGGAGGTGTGCCGTAGTCGGCTCCCCGTTATCATGAGCCAAGCGTTCGTCCCAGGGTCCGTCGTAACCCAGGGCGCGACCGGAGGTACCTGGACAACTACGACTCAACGCTCGGTCTGAAGTACGCCAAGAAAGGGCTGAAACTTATGCGCATTTCGGAATTCGTCGTCAAGGAGGCCCTGATACCCAATCTAATGCAAACTACGAAAGAAGGCGTCATTCGCGAGATGGTAGAAGCGCTCAAACGCACTGGCCACATCAAGGCCAGCCAAGTGGAAAGTATCGTCAAAGCACTGCTGAAGCGAGAGCAGTTAGGTTCGACCGGCATAGGCCATGGTGTCGCCATTCCCCACACCAAACATGAGGGGGTGGATCGCCTGATTGGCACAGTGGCAGTTTCCCACCAGGGAGTTGACTTTCAGAGTATCGACAATGAGCCGGTTTACATTTTCGTGTTACTCATTTCCCCAATTGACCGCACGGGCGAACATTTGCGAGCATTAGAGAACGTAACGAGAAATCTCCGTAACGAAACCTTTTGCCGTTTCTTACGCCAAGCGACGACTGCCGAAGAAATTTGGGAACTCATCCTCGAAGCGGAAGGCAGTGCCTAAGGTGGGGAGCCAACGGCCAATGGGCTACCAGCCGAGACACTGCCGCATGAATCCGCCTCCGCTCAGGGCAGGGAGCAATGCCTCAACAGCGCGTGGTGCGCACCATCATTATTGCCGACCAGCAAGGATTGCATCTGCGTCAGGCGGTGGAATGTGCGCAGGCAGCGGGACGCTATCAAAGCCAGATTATTTTGGTCTCGGGAGAGCGCCGAGCGGAGAATTGTCGCAGCCCTTTTGAAATTTTGCAACTGGGCGCAGGCTACGGCGCCGCGGTAACCATCGAAGCTACCGGTCCCGATGCGGAGCAAGCGGTCGAGGAAATCGCCGCTATCCTGAGCCGACAGACTTCTCACTGACTGATCGCCATACCTTGGCATGGAAATTAAACGTGGTGTCGCCGTTTCGCCGGGAGTAGCTATTGGTCCAGCTTGGGTTCTGGACACGGAGGAAGTACGCATTGGGGAGCGTTTTATCGCCACGGGCACGTACCCTGAGGAAATCGAGCGCTTCGACCGAGCGGTACAAGCAGCCGCGAATGAAGCGCGTCAGATTCAGAAGACAGTTTCTGAACGTCTGGGCGAACAATACGGGGCGATTTTCGGCGCTCATGCCGCACTGATCGAAGACCCCAACCTGCGTCAAGAAGTCGCGGCGCAGATTCGCGACCACAGTTTTACCGCCGAATACGCGTTGAGCCGTGTCATTCGACGGCGCGCCAAGATTTTGGCCGGTCTGAATGACCGCATTTTGGCCGACCGGCAAAGCGACTTGTTTGATATTGAAAAACGCCTGCTGCGCCAATTGGTAGGCCAACGTCAGGCACAACTTCAGAAACTCTCGGAAGCGGCGATTCTATTGGCTCATGACTTGGCCCCCAGCGAAACCGCCCAATTAGACCGCCAACATGTTTTGGCCTTCGCTACTGAGGCGGGTGGGCGGACAAGCCATACCGCGATCGTAGCCAATGCTCTGGGAATTCCGGCAGTAGTCGGTCTCGGGCCGTTTCTGACGGATGTATCGGGGGGCGACCTGGTAATAGTGGACGGCAATCGCGGCCTGCTTATTCTCGACCCGGATGCCGAAACCTTAGAGCGTTATCGCCAAGCCCAGGCGGCTCAAGCAGGTCATGAGCGCGAATTGATCGAGTTACGAGACTTACCTGCCATTACCCGCGACGGCGTTCGCATCCTCTTGCTGGGTAATATCGAGTTTCCGGAAGAAGCGGCGCAAATTCTTGAACGGGGTGCGGATGGCGTGGGGTTGTATCGCACAGAGTTTCTTTACCTAGGCCGAAAGGAGGATCCTACTGAGCAAGAGCATTTCCAAGCGTATCTCAAGGTGCTTAGGCAACTACCGGGTAAGCCCATTGTAATTCGTACCCTGGACATTGGTGCCGACAAGTTTCGCTCGGCCGTGGAACCACCGGCACAAGAACGCAACCCGTTCCTCGGGGTGCGGAGTTTGCGCCTTTGTCTGCACAACAAGAGTTTATTCCGTGTGCAGCTTCGCGCTATACTCCGAGCCAGCGCATTCGGCGATGTTCGGATTATGTTTCCCATGGTCAGTACTCTGGCTGAGCTTCGGGAAGCTAAGTTGCTATTGCACGACGTGATGGACGAGTTGAACGAGGAGCAAGTTCCGTTCAATCCGCAAATTCCTGTCGGGACTATGATTGAAGTCCCCTCTGCAGCGCTCATCGCCGACTTATTGGCCAAAGAGGTGAACTTCTTTTCCATCGGTACCAATGATTTGATTCAATACGTCCTAGCGGCCGACCGGACCAATGAAAATGTCGCGTATCTTTACAACGCGTCAGATCCGGCGGTGCTGCGGCTCATTGAACAGGTGGTTCGCGCTGCGGAGCGTCACGGCATCCCCGTCAACGTCTGTGGCGAGATGGGCGCCGAGCCGATGTACGCCTTCGTGCTCATTGGCCTTGGTTTACGCCAGCTGAGCACACCTCCGAGTGCGATTCCCGAGTTGAAGCGATTGATTCGCTCCATCACCGTCGAGGAAGCGCGGCGCGCCGCCCAAGCCGCGTTGCAAATGGAAAGCGCTCAGGATATTACTAACTACCTCCGCGACCAAATTCGGCGAATTCTCCCAGAGGCACTGGCGGTCTGACAAGCCGGATGCCTGCTGCTTCCACCCCAAGCAGATAACCTAACCGCAACATTTCCCCGAAGGATTCCGGGAACGCAACTCAGCCTGCCCACCACCTGAACGCATCCCCGGCATGGTTGGGGAGTGAGCGGTAGTAGCCGAGAAAGGTTCGCAGGGGTGTCCGGCCAAGGAGCTATCCCGGGATTATGACAACGCGCACGAAAGCACGCATCCGCTTTCGTAAGGCAGGCGACCTGCGCTTCTTTAGCCATCATGACTTAGCTCGGATGTTCGAGCGGATGCTTCGCCGGGCCGCTTTGCCGGTTCGCATGTCTGAGGGATTTCATCCCATGCCCCGCATAGCTTTTGCCAGTGCCTTGGGCCTGGGGATTATCGGTTGGGAGGAAGTGGTGGAAATCGAGTTTACCGAGCCGCTCACCCCCAGTGAAATTGAGCAGCGACTTCGTGAGCAGGCTCATCCGGACTTAGTTATTCTTTCGGTAGAATTAATTGAGGCGAAACGAAAGGCGCAACCGATTCGCAGTGTATATCGCTTTCGCCTACCCGAAGCTCTGTTACCGTTGGTACAAGAGCGATTGGCGCAACTGCACCAACAGGAACAGTGGTGGGTAGAACGGGTGCGCGTCTTGGAAGGGGGAGCGCAACGACCAGATTCGAGCTCAGGCGATATTGAAGTCCCTCTCGTAGCTCCCATCCCGCGCCGTCAGGTGCGTTCCATCGACATCCGTAGCTTCGTCGAACGCCTCTGGATAGAAGACGGTGCCCTTTACTTTTCGTGCGCCATAACGTCTAAAGGCACGGCTCGGCCCGAAGAGATCTTGCGTTTACTTGATCTGGAGCATTTGCTGGATGAAGGCTACGTACTTGAACGCGTGCGCTTACAACTTGCCGACGAACCGATGTCGGAGGTCTCCTCCTCATGAAAAAGGAAATGCTTATCAACGTCTGCGAACCTGAGGAATGTCGCATTGCCATCGTCGAAGATGGCGTCTTGGAAGAACTCTATATTGAACGCACTTCGCAGGAAAGCTATATCGGCAACATTTATAAAGGTCGCATTGTGAACATCGAACCGAGTATTCAGGCCGCCTTCGTGGATTTTGGAATCGGACGCAACGGCTTCCTCCACGTCAGCGATGTGGCCCCCCAATATTATCGCCACATCCTCGAAGGGTTGCCTGCCCCAACCGACCCCATCTTCGAATTGCCCGATATGCCGGTTTACGATATCCCCGAAGAGGATGACGAGGATCATGCGGAGGAAGCTCCCAGTGGCTATGAGATGGCTTCGCCCGCATGTTCCGGGCCTCAAGCAGGGCACTCGGCCAAGTTAGAAACACGGGGCCGCGGCCGTCCATTCGGTGGATTTGCTGAACCTCAAGCTTCGCTTCCTTCGGAATCGCTGCTAACATCTCCGTCCCCCGGCGCTGAACCAGTGTGCGCTGTCGTCGATGATGTTGGCGGTTCCGGTCAAGCAGTTCCGGCAATTCCCGTGGCATCCGCCTCTACAGCTTCTCCCAACGGTTCCGAAGGCTCTGTAATCGAAGCATGCCCGCGCCCCCAGCAGGCCCGAATGCGTCCACGCCTGCGCGGCGTGCCCCAACGGCAACCGAAGCCACCGATTCAGGACATCTTTCGCCGCGGACAGGAAGTCCTAGTTCAGGTCATCAAGGAAGGCCTGGGCTCGAAAGGGCCGACACTTTCTACTTATATCAGCATTCCGGGCCGATATTTGGTCCTAATGCCCGGACTAGGTCGTATTGGCGTGTCCCGCAAGATTACCGATGAAGAACAGCGTCGGCGGCTACGCCGCATTCTCCAAGAGCTACACCTTCCGAAAGGCTTAGGCTTTATTATTCGTACTGCCGGTTTAGATCGCACGAAGAAAGAACTCCAGCGCGACTTAGCTTATCTTTCCCGCGTTTGGAAAGTGGTGATCCGCAGAGTGCGAAAGTGTCAAGCGCCTGCGCTGGTTTATCAGGAAAGCGACATGATTATTCGCACCATCCGAGATGTGTTTGATAGTCAAATTCAAAGAATTTATATAGATGAACCGAAGGCTTATGAACATGCGCGGGAATTTTTGCAGATTGTTATGCCCCGTTACGCCGACCGTTTGCAACTATATTCCGATAGTGAACCCTTGTTTCACCGCTATGGCATTGAAAAAGAGATTGCGCGCGTGCATAGCCGACATGTCCAACTACCTGGCGGTGGCTCCCTAGTCATTGACACCACCGAAGCCTTAGTGGCTGTGGATGTTAATAGCGGTAACTTTCGTGCCGATAATGACGCAGAACAGACGGCTTATCTGGTGAACTTAGCCGCGGCCAAGGAAATTGCGCGGCAACTAAGGTTGCGGGATCTGGGCGGTGTGATAATCATTGACTTCATAGACATGCGCGACGAACAGCATAAACGGGATGTCGAGCGGACGTTGCGGGAAGCTGTCCAACGCGATCGCGCTCGAACTAAGATTTTGCGCATGTCTCCTTTCTGCATCGTGGAAATGACGCGGCAACGGATTCGGCCCTCGCTCAAACACAGCGTCTTCGAGGATTGCCCGTGGTGTCAAGGTACCGGCCAGGTAAAGACCCCCGAGAGCGTGAGCCTGGAAATTATCCGCCTGCTGAAACTCGCCGTTCATCGCGCCAGGATTCGCCGCATCCATGTGAACGTTTCGGAACCGGTGGCTCATTATCTGCTGAATCGCCAACGCAAGAACATCACTGCCTTAGAAGAACAACATCAAGTGCACATCGTCATCCGGGTCGTTCCCAATCAACCCCCTGATTTTCTCCAAATTCAGTGCTTAGACCAGAATGGCGCGGAAATCCGAGTAATACCGTCTTAGTTTGTTCGTATAAATATGTGCTTAGAACCCTGACTTACTCGATGTCTAGTCCCGATCAATGAACCATCTTATGTATTTGGTCCCCTAACTTATGTGAGTAAAAAATATGCGTTGGGCCACTGCATCAGGAGGGTGGGCTTATAGAAAGTGTGCCTGGCATATCAAAAAGATGCCCTGCATGATTCAGGAGTCATGGAGGACAAGGCATGAGATGCCTAGTAACTGGGGCGGCGGGGTTTATTGGTTCGCACTTATGTGAGCGCTTATTAGAAGATGGACATGATGTTATCGGTATAGATGCCCTGGTCCCTTACTATGATCCGCAAATTAAGCAAGCCAACTTGACACGACTCTTACAACACCAGCGCTTTCGATTTTACCGATGGGATCTACGCTATCAAGACCTGCGGGAAGTGGTGAGGTGGGCAGACTATATATTTCACCTAGCGGCTATGCCGGGTTTGATCCAAGCTTGGCAGGATTTCGAGGGCTACTGGACGTGCAACGTACTGGCGACCCATCGTTTATTAGAGGCCGTTCAGCATCATGCTTCAAGCTTGCGCCGATTTCTCTATATCAGCACCTCGTCCGTTTATGGACGATATGCGTCGGGAGATGAGTCGTTACCATTAAAACCAATCTCCCCCTATGGGGTGACTAAGTTGGCAGGGGAACAATTATGCCGAGCGCATGCTGAGGTCTATGGCTTGCCCCTCGTCGTGCTGCGGTATTTTTCGGTTTACGGTCCCCGGCAGCGGCCGGACATGGCTTATCATCGGTTTATTCGCGCATTATTGCTGGACGAACCTATAACCGTTTACGGAGATGGGTTACAAATCCGCGGCAACACTTATATTAGCGACTGCATCGAAGCAACTATCCGCACCATGGACGCACCCCCTGGAGAAACTTATAACATCGGAGGCGGCGAGACCGCTACGGTCTGGGAAATTATCCGGAAATTGGAGGGGATCAGCGGACGCAAAGCGCGGATCCGTCAGGAAGCATCGCGACCAGGGGATCAGCGGTATACCTTTGCCGACACCACGAAACTCCGCCTACATTTCGATTGGCGACCACGGGTGGGCTTGGATGAAGGGCTGCGACAACAATGGGCTTGGCAGGAGCGGCAGTTGACGAAGGCCAACAAATCGTCCGCTACCAGGGAGTCAGCTTATGAACATTTCGGCCAAAATTGAAGAATACCTCCAAGGTCCACAACTTCTACGGCGGGCGGTTGCGGGAATGACTCAAGAGCAACTCGTGGCCCGACCCGTGCCTGGACGATGGAGCACGCTGGAAGTGGTTTGTCATTTGGCAGACTTCGAGCCGATCTTCGCCGATCGGATCAAGCGGGCTCTTGCAGAAGAACGACCTACTATCTTGGGCGCAAATCAAGACCTTTTCGTCCAGCGTTTGGCCTATCATGAGCGCGATTTGGAGGAAGAACTAAGTTTAATTGAACTCACTCGCAAGCAATTGGCCCGAATATTGCGAACCCTGCAGCCGGAGGACTTTCAACGAGTAGCAGTGCACAATCAAGCTGGCCCCCGCACTGTAGAACAATTGCTGGATACGGCCATTCGACATATCCCCCACCATGTGCAATTCATCAGGGAAAAACGCCGCGCTTTAGGCTTGCCTGATTTTATGTAGCTGGGGCAAACGCGAGGTTCGGCCATCTGAAGTCCGTCAGAAGTTCAGCGAGAGATATGCCTCAGTTCAGAGCGAAGTAACAACAGGTTTTCGGCCATTTCGATTTAGATTTGCTCCTCTCGGATGCGGCTCATAAAATTCATTTGCTGCTGAAAGAAAAAAATCTTGTAAAGGGTGCAAAAGCTGTGGAAAGCGAGGCTGCTCAGTTACCGCAACTCCTCGTTGAGGTGGAACAGCAATTCGTAGAACTATGGGGGGATATGAGTTCGTGGTGGGGTGTAAGTCGAACCATGGCCGAGATTCACGGCTTGCTTTATATCACGGGCGAGGCTCTGAGTGCTGAAGAAATTCAAAGGCGTTTAGGAATATCACGTGGCAATGTGAGCATGAATATACGCACGTTAGTAGAATGGGGGTTAGTACGGCGGGTACGGAAACGGGGGGATCGCCGTGAATATTTTCAGTCGGTAACGGATGTTTGGGAAATGTTTACCGTGCTGGCAGCGCAACGGAAGCGGCGGGAGATTGACCCCGTAGTACGGACTTTAGAAGAATGTCGCGAGCGTCTGAGTGCTGAATCCATTGGGGAGGCGGCGAGTGACCCGAAAGCGCGCCAACGTCTGGAACGGATCGAGAATCTGCTGACTTTCTTACGAATGCTGCAGCAGCTGGCAGAGAAATTTATCACGAGCCAACGCGGCTTACAGGCAGCTGTGAAACGCCTAGCAGAATTGTGAGGCTAACACGCCCCAATACGAGGGTAAAATACCGCCATTTCGCCTCAGCAGCTGTGGGCTAAGCGGGGAGTAAACCCAAAAAAAGGCCGAAAAATCAGAAATTTTTTTATTTTTCCAGTTGAAAATCGAGCAAATTTGATTACTGTTTCGATCAACATTCAGTGCCAATTCGCCGTGCGCGTGGCACGGTGGAGTCACCACATTAGGAGCGGGAGTAGTGTGGTGGCTTTTGGCGGTATTATTCCTAACACTTCCCGCGTCGGTAAGTGAGGTGCCTCATGGCCAAAGCAGCAACGACTGGACGGATGAGTAAATCGGAAATTGCCTCGTATTTGGCCGAAAAAGTTGGCATCACTAAGAAGCAAGCGGCGCAGGTTATGCAAGAGCTAGTGCAGCTGATTTACAAGCAGGCGAAGAATGGCTTTGTCATTCCAGGTTTAGGAAAAATTGTGCTATCCGAGCGGCCAGCGCGGAAAATGATTATGCGTTTCGGTCCCAAACAAGGGCAGGAGATCCTTATTCCTAAAAAGAAAGTGCTCAAATTCCGTTTCTTAAAGGCGGCCAAAGATGCCATTCTCGGCCCTGCCAAGAAGTGAAACCATTTTCATGGCGAAGGTAAAAGCTTACAATGGCATGTACTAACTGAGACTTTTGTTGCCTCAAGTTTTTAGCTGATTTAGGCTAATAAAATTGTCCGCGGAACGCGGTTTCGGGACAAAGATCCTTGATTTCTACGAATGGGAGAAAAATGCTGGAGGTAATTCGTGGCCCTGCATACGTGTTGGGCGATAACATTGACACCGACCAAATCATTCCTGCCCAATATCTGATTTACAATCCAGCGATACCGGAAGAGTATCGCATGCTGGGTAAGTATGCCCTGGCTGGCGTTCCTGTTGCGCAGGCGGGTCTGCCCCAGGGATACGTACCATTTCATAGGTCTGAGGACGAGTTCAAGGCATCTTTTCCCATAATTATCGCCGGTCGGAACTTTGGTTGCGGCTCGTCGCGGGAACATGCGCCGATCGCTTTGAATGCCGCGGGCGTTCGTGTGGTGGTGGCGGAGTTTTTCGCGCGCATCTTTTATCGCAACGCCGTCAATGGCGGCTATTTGATCCCGTTCGAGTCTGTGGAACGTCTAGTGGAGCAAATCCGCACCGGAGACGAGGTCGAGATTGACGTAAGCCATGCGCGGTTAGTGAATCACAGCACGGGCCGAACACATGCCCTGAAGCCGCTCGGCGACATCGCGCCTATTCTAGCGGCTGGTGGTTTATTCGCCTATGCACGCCTGGCTGGACTTTTGCCCAGTGCCACTTAAGGATAGAGCGACATGGGTTGGCTGAGACGGGCTTGGTACAACTGGCGGCAGCGCCACCAGCATCCTCTAAGTCTGGCCTTACATGCAGTGGGCATCCCGATGACCATACTTGCCCTTCCTTGTCTGATACTGACCTGGTGGTCGGCCGCGGCTGTGTTGTTTTTTGGGGGCTACGCTTTACAGTTCGTAGGCCACGCTATTGAAGGAAACGATCCAGGCGAGGTGATACTTGTGAAGCGTTTCCTGGGATTGTCGTATGTTGCTGTTGCAGTACAGTTCAAGCGGCCGCAAGGACGTGATGGTTAGAGAATTTCTCACCCCTTGAAACTTACGCGTTAGCCCAGTAAATTTTTTTTGTAAGGATCAAAATCGATTCGAGCGAATGGGCAAAAGTCTGGGAAAAGCCAACGGCGCCCGACAGAGCTGAGTCGAGGGCAGAACATGGCAGTGACCAAGGAGCGCAAGGCGGAGATCATTGCACAATATCGGCGGAGCGAAAAAGACACCGGGTCGCCAGAAGTCCAAATTGCGCTTCTCACTGCCCGTATCAACGAGCTGACCGAACACCTGAAGCAGCACCGCAAGGATTTCTCGAGCCGACGCGGTCTGCTAATGCTGGTCAGCAAAAGGAACAGGCTGCTTAACTACATTCGGAAAAAGGCCCCCCAACGCTACCTGGAGGTCATCGAGCGCTTGGGTTTGCGGAAATAAAACGGCAACGATTTCGCTGGGGCAGCCAGGTCCCCCCGACGCTCATGAGCAAGCTATGTCTCTTGCCTCCAGTAAAGTGCAATGCAATCTTTGGGGTCCAATACGATAGCAAGCAGCCGAGCCCAGTCAGGCTCCGAGTGTTGGGCGTCGTTGTGCGGAACTAAGCTTTGACTAGGTTTGGCATCCAGGGTGAACTTCGGCGAGGAGTCAGCAGTGGCAGTTGTTCGAGTCGAACGAGTCATAGGCAGGCATCCTTTGGTCATCGAAACAGGTAAATTTGCTAAACAGGCCCATGGGGCCGTTACTGTCCAGTATGGTGATAGCGTGGTACTGGTTGCGGTGGTCGAAGGAAATGCCCAAGCGGGGCAGGACTTTTTCCCTCTCACCGTGGATTACCGGGAAAAGACTTACGCGGCTGGGAAATTCCCGGGCGGTTTCTTCAAACGAGAGGGACGACCGACCACGAAAGAAATCCTGACGAGCCGGCTAATCGACCGTCCCATTCGGCCCCTGTTCCCGTCGCATTACTCTCGAGAAGTGCAAATTCAAGCCATAGTGTTGTCGGCCGATCCTGATTACGACCCCGACGTACTGGCCATGAATGGGGCCAGCGCCGCACTTCATATTTCTCCCATTCCTTTCCTGGGTCCGACGGGGGCCATTCGCTTGGGACGGGTTGATGGCCAATTCATTGTGTTTCCCACGTACGACGAAGTCGAGCAGGGCGACTTGGACCTGGTGGTTTCCGGAAATCGCGAAGGAGTTACCATGATCGAGGGGTTCGCTAAGGAGTTATCCGAAGAAGAAATGTTGCAGGCCATTTTACGTGCTCATCAGGAGAGCCAACTAATTATCGAGATGGTCCAGGAACTCCGCGAGAAGCTCGGCCTGGCTCCGAAGGAAATTCCTTCGCCTCCAGAAAATCCGCTAAAGAACATTTTCCGGGAGCGCTTTTATGACGAAATGCTGGAGGCAAAGCTGACCCCGAAAAAACAGGAGCGAAAGGAAAAAGTCGAAGCCCTGAAGCAGCGCATCGTCCAAGAATATCTTCCAGGCACGATTGCCAGTGAGGGCCAGGTGCCTGCCTGGACGCCAGAACAAATCCAGGAAGCGCTCACGTGGCTGGAGAAGCGCGTGGTGCGGGACTTGGCGTTGCAGGGCCGACGGCTGGACGGACGAGGTCTGAAGGAATTACGCCCCGTCAGTTGCGAAGTGGGAGTGCTGCCGCGGACTCACGGCTCAGCTGTGTTTACGCGCGGAGAGACTCAAGCCCTGGTAACTACGACTCTGGGTACGGTCAGCGACGAGCAACGCGTCGAGGGCTTGGTCGAAGAATATACCAAAAAATTCATGCTCGACTATAACTTCCCGCCATTCAGCGTTGGCGAAGTCCGTCCCATCCGAGGACCAGGCCGCCGAGAAGTGGGTCATGGGGCTTTGGCAGAACGTTCCCTGAAGGCAGTTATGCCAACGCCGGAGGAGTTTCCTTATACGATTCGGGTAGTCTCGGAAATCCTCGAATCGAATGGTTCGAGCAGTATGGCCACGGTGTGCGGCGCTACCCTCAGTCTCATGGATGCGGGCGTGCCGATTTATCAACCCGTAGCAGGAATTTCGATTGGCTTGGTCCAAGAAGAGGATCGCTATGTCCTGTTGACCGATATCATGGGCGATGAAGACCATTTCGGCGACATGGATTTCAAAGTCGCCGGCACGGGTTATGGCATCACTGGCATTCAGCTCGACCTGAAGATTGCCGGCATTCGGGAAGAGATCATTCGCGAGACCTTGCAACAGGCGCGGGAGGCGCGTCATCGTATCCTGCAGATCATGCTGCAAACGTTACCGCGACCGAGACCGGAAATCAGCAAGAATGCTCCCAGGCTTTTCGTGCTGCGTATTGATCCTGAAAAAATCGGCCTGCTCATCGGCCCAGGAGGCAAGACCGTCAAGTCTATTCAGGACGAAACCCACTCACGCATCGACATTGCGGAAGACGGTACTGTGGTTATTTGTTGTTATGACCACGACAAAGCCGATCTCGCCGTGAGCAAAGTACGTGCGCTAACCGAAGAGGTGCGTGTCGGCAACATTTACGATGGGAAAGTGATCGGGATCAAAGAATTCGGTGCGTTTGTCGAGGTATTGCCGGGTAAAGATGGTTTGGTGCACATCAGTGAACTGGACGACAAGTTCGTTTCTCGAGTGGAAGATGTGGTCAAGGTGGGGGACCGCATCCCTGTGAAGGTCATCGCGATTGATGAACAAGACCGCTTGAAACTGTCGCGTAAGGCGGCACTGCGTGAGCTGCGCGAAAAGCAGGCGATGCAGGGAGAGCCAGCGCCCTCAGCCGGAGCCGAGGAAGGAGCCACGCCACCACCGGAGCCTTTCGAAGAGGAGATTGCAACGCCCCGCCGCGAGCCTTCTCGGGAACGCCGGGACATGGGCCGACGGCCGACCCGGCGCCGCGACCATCGGGATCGCTATCGTTAGACGCCCCATCCGCGAAGCTGCTTTATGAGCGAGACCGCAACTTTATCCTGTCCACCTGCCGAGCACCTGCCCTGTGCGTCAGGTGATTTTCAGGGGTCAAGCTCGTCCGACCTCTCAGCTCGTTACCGGGAGCTGGCAGACTTGGCAGGGCGGATGGTTCACGAGATCAAGAATCATCTCAGCACCCTCAGTCTTAACTTGCAATTGTTAAGCGAGGAACTGCAGAATCCCGAAACCCCGCGCGAACGTCGCACGCTCCAACGGGTGCGTCGGCTTCAGCAGGAATGCCAGCGACTGGCTGATTTTTCTAACGAGTTTCTCCGCTTCGTGCGCGCGGGCCAGCTTCAACGCCGTCCCGAAAACTTAGCTGAGGTACTCCGCGAACTCGCTCAACTAGTTTCTCCCTCGCTGCAACAAAAAGGGATCGATTTACAAATTTTCCTACCCGCAGACTTGCCTGCTCTGGAGTTGGATCGCGACCTTTTTCAACAAGCGCTGCTCAATCTCTTGCTCAACGCAGAGCAGGCCATGCCGCGCGGCGGACTGATCACCCTGCAGGTTGAACAGCTGCCCCACGCCGTTCGCCTGAGTGTTATTGATACGGGCGAAGGCATGACTCCCGAGGTGCTGGCACAAATCTTCCAACCCTTCTTCTCGACACGCCCCAACGGGAGTGGCTTAGGCTTACCCACGACTAAAAAGATTATCGAGGCCCACGGCGGACAAATCGACGTGCAAAGTGAACCGGGGCACGGTACCCGGGTCGATATTACCCTGCCTGTCCGGTTTGCTTCCGCTTGACCTAAGTTGCAGCCTTCCCTACGATGATGATAAGCAACATATGTTCGTTATCATCCAGCGCGTTACCCCTGGGGCGATTGTGGCACAAAATGACCCTGAAAGGCCTTCCACAATTTCGAGGTGAGCCATGAGCTACCTTGCCAAATTTCCCTTTGGCATGTTAACTGGTGCTATCTTAGCTTGGGCGCTTACTTATCCGGGCTCCGTTCCTAAGGGACAAGCTCAAGAAAGAAAATTACCAGAAAAACGAAAATTCAACGCGACTACCGCCGACGGAGTTCGCCTAGTCGGAGATTTTTATCCCTCTCCAAAAGGCCATAACGGCCCGACCATTATGTTGTTGCATGCGATAGGCCGCTCTGCCACAAAAGACGCGCTCAGCCGAAAGAATTTTGCTCCAGCTTTTATCGAAGAATTACAAGCACTGGGCTATGCGGTGTTGACCTTTGACTTTCGGGGGTACGGAGAGAGCACCCAGGTGGAAATGAAGTTCTGGGATTCCAATCCGCTCAAGCTGCCGGTCAACCGTGCGAATCCGCCGACCTCTATCGAGTCGAGCAAATTCACCCTCGCTCAACATTTTCTGACGATGGGCAACGACCTCACCGCGGCCAAGGAATGGCTCAATCTGGCCAACAACAGCAGGGAGTGCAATTCCGCGGCCCTTGTGCTGGTCGCCTGTGAAGAAACAGCGATGTTGGCCTTAGCTTGGGCATATTGTGAGCATCTCGACCCTGCCCGTCGTAAGGACCCCACGAATCCAACCAGCGAACAGCAGGGCAAGGACATAGTAGCGTTCATTTTCCTGAGCTTTCGCGATTCCCTGAATGGCGTGGGACAAAGCATACGCTTGCCAGGTTGGTTTCAAAAGTGTCCCAGCTTGCGAGATACCCCCATGGCTAACATTGTCAGCGCCGAGGACGCCGCGGGGCAAAATTCATGGAAGCGCGTGCTCCCCTACATCCGACCGGAAAATCTGAAGGCTAAATATGAAGCTCGTGGCATGGGTATCACGCACGTGGTCAAAAGCAAGCTCGTAGGTCATCGCCTCCTAACTGGCGTGGCTAACTTCAAGGCGGAAGAATGGATTGATAGCTACTTGACCAAGCATCTACCGGGCGACCGAGTCTGGCGGCAACAACCCCAAGTCGGCAACGTGGCTGAGTTCAATTTTCGTCTCCTCGGCTTCTAAGTCCTAAACCGATCCCTTCATTGCCCTGATAGCCCGCCGAGTGCTTATTCACCCTGCGCGAGGATTCGACTTCGAGTCCCAAGCGGGAGGTATTGTTCACGATTGAGCCTCAAGGTTTGGCTTCGGGTTTTTCGGGCTCGGCAGGTTTGGCGGGAACGGCCGCCCCTCGGACCAGAGCACGGAGGTCCAGGAAGCCCATCTGTAACAGAAAGAGCCGCACTCCGACTATATCCATGCCCCGCCGTCGTGCCTCTTCTTCGAGCATTTCGAACGGGTCTCTTGTCTCGACAGGCTTACCCTCTTCGCCTTCCTGCGGCTTTTGAATGACGCGGAAGCCGGGATTGATACCCACCACCAACATGTCGGTTCGTTCGCTGAGGCGCCCTTCAGTTACGTAGCCTGCTTCGGTGTAACGTAAGTGTAAGTCCACTACCACGCCTCGCTCCTGCAGTAACCGTTTGAACATATCCGAGTCGTCCTTACCATCACCATCGAGGTCAATCAAGCCCGCCAGAGCCAAGTGTACTGGTTCATCAGGTTTCCAGGCGCTGTTATAGATGAAATCTCCTGGACGAATTGGATCACGAAGCAGCACAAATTTCGTGGGCTCGGTGATCCAATAGCGTTCGTCAAACTCCTCCCAGGTGGGATCGCGCAGTTCCTCAGGCTTTACCATACGGGTAACGCGGGCTACCGCAGTATCACGATTCACCCGAACCACCTGAATCATGGCCTTGATCTTGGGAACTAATCGCCCATCGGGGCCCTGTGGGTAGACGCTGAAAGTGATGCCCTCAGGCAGACGGTGAACTTGGCCCCGATCAATAATCACCGAGTCCCCCGCGGGACTGGCGGACAAAATCCGCCCGCTGGGTTGGATGAGCCGTGCTAACTCCAAGCGGGGTCGCGCCGCCGCCCGTACCTGCGCCACCTCGGCCTCCATTTGCGCCAAACGTTTGTTCATTTCCAGCAATAACTGTTTCTTCTCCTCATCCGCCTGGGCCAAGAGCTTTTTGATACGGTCGTCCATATCCTGACTAAGTGCCTGTAACTTAGCTTGCAAACCTTTTAGGCGGGCTTCATGTTCCTGTTCTTTCCTCGCTAATTCTTTTTGATGTTGCTCACGCTGTCGCGCCAATTCGTCATTCAAGCGGTTTTCGTTCCATTGGGCCTTGTAGTTGTCATATTCCTGCTGTAGCCGATCCAATTTGGCCTGCAAGTCGTCGAGCCTGCGTTTGAAGTCGGCGGCGTGTAGCATAGCTTGCTGAAGACGCCGCGGCAGTGACGGTGCCTGATTTTTTTCCCTAAACGGCTCTAAACGCCCCCCTTGCTTGATGCCGTAATCGCCTAATACTTCGGGCTTTTGGATGTATTCCAGGGCCTTGAGGAAAATATCGGGCACATCCTTAGGGCGACTGGCCTCGGGCGTGTTGAGATACTCGGTGAGCCGCCGGCAAGCCTCCGCGAAATCTCCGTCTTTCAACGCTTCGTTTTCGGGATACACCCATGCCAAGGCCAACGGTAGTAGCCACACACCGAACATTTCCACGCGCTTATTAGCTTCGCTTAACTCTTGTCGCGCCCGTTGTTCTGCGGCGCGCGCCTGTTTTGTCTTGTCCTTTTCCAAGTATAATAGCACGCCGAGCACCAGGGCGAGTAAGATGCTGAATACTAAAAATACGATAACCACCGGATGCGTGCCTCGACTGGCAGTTTCCGTGCGGGCTGCTCTGCGGGCCATAGGTTTTCTCCTGACGACTGCTGCTCGGATCGACAACTTTTCGCTGCCGTTGAGTTGCCGCCCAGCATAAGTGTAAGTCCTTACCTCGAACCTGTCAATTTTCCCGCCTGAGCGAAACGCAACCTGGCTCGGTTAGCTGCCAGCCGTATGCACTCGCCAGCGGTGCTTCTCGATGGGCCTTAGGTTTTTGGCCTTCATTGGATGCCATTGATTTGCCCTAACCTAGTGTCTAAGATGGGCAGGAGTTGTAAACCTTGTACCATTCATGCTACCGTGGGGCATCCAACGCACAGGCTTTGTAACGTTTTTTCGACTAAAGGGGAGCTTAGGAGCGATGAGTGAAGGCAGGCCCATCCGAAGACACGTGCTCTCCGCGCTGGTCATGAATCAGCCTGGAGTGTTGGCTCACATCTCCGGCATGCTGGCGTCGCGCGGTTTCAACATCGACAGCCTGGCCGTGAGTGAAACAGAAGACCCCAGCTTGTCGCGGATGACCTTCGTCGTCATGGGCGACGATGCCGAACTCGAGCAGGTACGTAAGCAGTTGCAGAAGCTGATTACCGTGGTCAAAGTGCTGGACATTAGCGGGGAAAACTACGTCGAACGCGACCTGATGCTGATTAAGGTGAAAGCCCCGCCTGAGAAGCGACATGAAATTCTTCAGATCGTAGAAACTTTCCGAGGCCGCGTCGTGGACATTAGTCATCGTGTCCTGATGATTGAAATCAGCGGCACAGAACCGAAAATCGAGGCATTTATCGAGTTGATGCGCCCATATGGTATTCTGGAATTGGCCCGCACAGGACGCGTGGCGTTGGTGCGGGGTGAGAAAACAGCTGCCACGTGGGAAGAGGAAGACGCCGCGTCCGAAGTTGATGCCACACCGCAAACGTGAGCCCAGCTATGAGCCAGAGCGCTGTGGGTCAGGAGAAATGGGTGCCTGTGGCTGACTATCGGCAACTTCGGCCCGGTCAACGTATTCGCATCACGCAGAGGGTTCGTGTTGGTCTCGATTGCTGGTCGGCTACGGTCACGGGTACTTTTCGCGAAGCGCAAGTGCTAGTGGTCGGCTTGTCTACGGAAAGGGCCCCTGATGATGTGTTTTCAGCGCCCACCTTACACTTCGTCAAAGAGAACGGCGAGTTGAGTAGCATAGTAGTGGACGAATTCACCAAGATCGAAGTCCTGGAAACCGAGGCATGAAAACACCATCGCTCCCAGAGGTATTTCGCGATCATCGTCGAAGTTTTGAGGATAACCGCTACGTTTACGCGGTGATCTCGCGGCGAAGCAAAGGACTGAGTTTGGGCATCAACCTGAACCCTGATAAGGCCTGCAATTTTGACTGTGTCTATTGCCAGGTGGATCGACGGACGCCCCCACAGATTCGCGAGGTGGACCTCGGTCGGTTACGCCACGAATTGGAGGCGATGATCCCACTGGCGCAGAGCGGTGCCATCTTCGATTGGCCACGGTTTCGTCTGACCCCGGCTCCGTTACGGCGCTGGAATGACATCGCCTTCAGTGGCGACGGCGAGCCCACGGCGGCCCGCGAGTTCCTCGAGGCGGTTCGCCTGGTCGTGGAGCTGAAACAGAAGTACCGCCTGGGAGGGATCAAGATACTTCTGCTTACGAACGCGACCCTACTGCATCGGCCCCAAGTGCAGCAAGCGTTACAACTCCTCGATGACAACGAGGGGGAGATTTGGGCCAAGCTTGATGCGGGCACCGAGGCGTATTATCGCGAAATTGAACGGACGACAGTCCCCTGGACGCGGGTATTGGAGAATTTACGGCACGCAGCGCAACAGAGGCCTATCGTCATCCAATCGTTGTTTCTGCGTTGGCGCGGTGCGCCGCCCGACGGCCATGAGATTGAAGCTTATTGCCAGCGGCTACGTGAGATTGTACAGGCCGGGGGACAGATTCGTCTGGTGCAAGTGTACACAGTGGCTCGTCCGCCCGCTGAAGCCGAGGCATTGCCGTTGACCGACGCCGAACTAAACGCCCTTGCTGAAACTGTGCGTCAGCGAACGGGTCTGGTCGTTGAGACTTATCCTGGCGGATAGACGACATTGAGCCTGGGAACATCTTCACCCGCGATGACGCCTTCTGCAGCTCCCGATTGGCAGGGGTTTCGTGAACAGTTCCCCGTTACGCAGCGCTGGGCCTTTTTTGATCACGCGGCCGTATCTCCGATTAGTCGCGCCGCGCATGCCGCACTGTGTGCTTGGGCAGACGATGTGCTTTATAACGGCGAGGTGAATGAGCCTACGTGGGACAGGGAAATCGAAAACATCCGAGGCTTAGCAGCCCAGTTGCTCGACGCCGAGCCCGATTGTATCGCATTTATCAAAAATACCTCAGAGGGCATTGGTTTCGTGGCCGAGGGCTACCCTTGGCAACCGGGCGACAACGTGGTTATCCCTGCGGACGAATATCCATCGAACGTCTATCCTTGGCAGAACCTGGCGGCGCGAGGCGTCGAGGTGCGTTTCGTGCCCAGCCGAGCGGGGCGTGTGCTGCTCGATGATATCCGCGCCGCGATGAACAGCCGCACTCGCTTGTTGGCCGTCAGTTTTGTCGAATTTGCCACGGGTTTTCGGTTACCTTTGGCCGACTTAGCGGAAATATGCCATGCACGGGGTGTTCATCTTTTCGTCGACGCAATACAAGGGCTGGGGGCAATCCCGTTGAGTGTTCGTGAGGTGCCTGTGGACTTTTTGGCCGCGGGCAGTCATAAATGGCTGCTCGGCCCGGTCGGTGCAGGCATTTTTTATCTCCGGCAAGACTTGCTCGATTTCTTGCGTCCCGTCAGTGTGGGCTGGAAGAGTGTAGTGCGCCACTGGGATTTTACCACTCTCGATTTTCGACTCAAACCTTCGGCCTTGCGGTGGGAGAACGGGACGCTGAGCGCAGGAGTTTTATTAGCCCTGGGTGCGGCATTGCGGCTGTTGCTGCAGATGGGTATTGCTCGCATCTGGCAACGCATTGAGGTGCTTACGGACAGCTTATGCCAACAACTCGAGGCAGGTGGTTGGCAGGTCTTCAGTAGTCGCTTACCGCAGGAAAAATCAGGCATTGTTTCCGTCGTGCCGAAAAACCAGCCCGCAAAGCAGCTGGTACGCCTAGCGCGACAAATGGGCATCGTCATCAATCACCGCGCCGCGCGGCTCCGCATTAGTCCGCATGCTTATAACAATGAAGATGAGCTGACGCGTCTCATCGAGTTTCTTCAGCGAGCTGATGCCTGAACGTATCGTCGAGGTCAATGCTTGGGAAGATCTGGCCGTGCCGATACGTTAGCTGGGGAAGCGATCATGGAACGCGCCGATCCGCAAGTGGCCGTTTACACCGGTACCTTCGACCCAGTGCATCTGGGGCATCTCGATATTATCGAGCGCGGTAGTCGCATCTTCCGACGCCTGATTGTTGGCGTCGGCATCAATCCCGAAAAGACGCCGTTCTTCAGCATCGAGGAACGCATCGAGATGCTGCAAATCGTGTGTCAACGCTTTCCCAATGTGGAAGTAAGGTCGTTCCACGGCTTAGCCGTCTGCTTCGTGCGCTCCGTGGGGGCGGGTGTCATGCTCCGCGGCTTGCGCACTGTGAGCGACATGGAATATGAGTTTAGCATGTCGCTCACCAATCAGACCCTCGACCCAGAAATTGAAACAGTATTCCTCATGGCCAAGGTCGAGTATTCGCACTTGAGCAGTTCCCTCATCCGGCAAATCGCGGCCTTTGGAGGTGACCTGAGCCGCTTTCTGCCCGCCGAGCTAATTCCGGTCATGCAGAAGCGTGTTCGGCAGCATCTGCAATTGCCCAACCCAGGGATATTCCCCAACCGGCCTGATTAGGAAAATGATAGCGAGTCGCCAACCGACCCAGCTTTATCGCCGTGGAATGCGCGTATGTCCGGGAAATCAGGCCTGACTTATCGCGACGCTGGACTCGACCTCGACGTCTATGAGCAGACGTTAGAAATGTTGCGGCCATTGGCCGTGCGGACGCACACGCCGAGAGTGCTCGACGGTTTCGGCGGCTTTGCCAGTCTTTTTAGCCTGGATTACAATGCTCGGCTGTTTGCCAAGAATTATCGTCATCCCGTGCTCGTGGCTTGCGCCGACGGAGTGGGCACGAAGCTGAAAGTGGCCATGATGATGAACAAACACGACACTGTGGGGATCGACTTAGTGGCCATGTCCGTCAACGATTGCCTCTGCACCGGGGGCGAGCCGTTATTTTTTCTCGACTACCTGGCCATGCAGCGGGACGATCCCACGTTGGCCCGGGAAATCGTCAAGGGCATCAGCGACGGCTGCATGGAGGCCGAATGCGCCTTGGTCGGTGGAGAGACAGCTATCTTGCCCGACTTCTATCAGCCCGGGGAATACGACTTAGCGGGCTTCTGCGTCGGCGTGGTCGAGCGACACCGCATTGTCAACGGCAAAAGTATTCGGCCAGGTGATATAGTCCTGGGCCTTGCCAGTACCGGGCTACATTCGAATGGCTATAGCCTGGCACGGAAGATTGTCTTTGAGCATGCCCGGTTGAGTGTGGACAAATATGTGCCGGAGCTGCGCATGACAGTGGGCCAAGCGCTGCTCGAACCGACGCGGATTTATGTTCGTCCTGTTAAACGCGTGCTGCAATATTATCAGGTGAAACGGGTGATACGAGGTATGGCTCATATTACCGGCGGGGGCTTAGTGGATAATATTCCGCGAATACTACCATCCCATTGCGAAGTGGTAATACGCCGAGAAAGTTGGCCTGAGCCGCCAATCTTTACCTGGCTGCAACAACTGGGGAACGTTCCGGAAGCCGAGATGGACCGTGTGTTCAACCGAGGTATCGGCTTTGTGATGATTGTTAGCCCGTATTACGCCGAGAGTATTCAGCGCCAGTTGCTGGAAGATCGTGTGCCCACCTACATTATCGGCGAAGTACGCCCTGGCGAGCCCCGCGTGGTCTTTGTTTAAGCGATTCGCTAGGGGCGATGGTTTGGCGGGGCGGGTTGCTCAGGAGCCAGGCGCGGACTGGGCATGGTTTCAGTAATCCGCGGCGCTGGTAAAGGCACATCGGGGGTCCCCGGAGCGGGTACGAGCAAGGAAGTGGTCGGGCTTACTTCGACCACTGGCGGACATTCACGCCCGAAGAAGCGACTCAACCACGGATGCGGAGGACAACTGGCACACCCACTGACTAAGCCGATCACCAGCGCCAGCACTGTTGGACGTCTCATCCCCTTCACTCCTACGCCAATTTGCTTGTGGTGTGTGTGCATTCAAGTCTGCCCGCATTGCTGCCGAGGTCAACCCGACTCCAGGATTTTTTAGTCTTCCTGTGAGTTTTCTCTTCTGGACGTAACAGTTAAGCCGAAAAAACGCAGGTTAGCGAAAACACCGCAGCACGGTCGAAAAGCATGACCTATAGTTGCAAGGGTGGAGTGTCCCCGAATCCGTGCCGACCATGCCCGCAAGATAAGCAGGAGCATTGCCCCGGCTCAAATGGCTGACATCTGGCCAGGAGATGCAACGTGCCGCGGATCCGCCTCAAAGCAGTCAGTCCGCAGTGGGAAGGCAAGTACTGGGAGAGCACAGAGATCTTGCGTGTGGGTCGGCTCGAAGGACAAGAGGTGGTCATCAATGACCCTTCCGTAAGCCGACGTCACGCCGAGATTCACTACACGAACCAGGGTTGGATGGTGCGCGACCTGGGCAGCACTAACGGAACCTATCTCAACGGCGTTCGCGTGGGCATGGTGGAGCGCAAACTGCGTCCTCGCGATTTATTGCAATGTGGGAATGTGCTATTCCTGGTGGTGTTTGCTGAGGAGGACCTGCCTAAGTTTCCCGTGGAAACCCCCTCCAAGAACCTATTGGTCGAGTCGAGCGCACAGCACAGTTGGGATCAGGCCTTACAAGTTCTAGCAGGGTCGCTAAGTGACAAACCCCGCGCGGGGGACCGGTTTTTGACGCTACTGCGCGCTAGCTACCATCTAACACGCATAGACTCCCTCGACCAATTGTTACGAGCGATTTTGGAAGATGCCGTTCACGCCCTGGACGCCCAGCGAGCCGCCATTGTTCTCTGGGATGACAAAGAAGGCCGTCTCACCATCAGAGCAGTTTCTACTGGGGAACGGGAAGTTTCCGGGCGGGCCTGGTATAGTAGCAGTTTAGCACAACGCTGTTTTCAGCAGGGAGAATCCTTGCTGTGTCGCGACGTACGCATCGCGGGCGACTTACAAGCCAGCTCGAGCATCATGGAAGGGGCGATGTCGTCCATTATCTGCGCCGTCTTACGTTCGCCCCGTAAGAAGCTCGGTGTCTTACACCTCGACAGGCACTTCTCTCAGCCACCGTTTACAGAAGAAGACCTACGCCTAGCGGACGCACTGGCGGCCACCGTTTCCGCCAGCATCGAATGCGCCCAGCTATTGGAGAAGCAGCGCGAGATGTTCGCGCAAACGGTCACGGCGTTAGCTCAAGCCGTGGAAATGCGCGACCCTTACACCGGCGGACACACGCTGCGCGTGACGGAATACGCGCTGATGCTGGCCGATGCGATCCAGCTGCCCCAGGATCGGCGCCGCATTCTCGAAATTGGCACACCCTTGCATGACATCGGCAAGATCGGGATTGACGATCACATACTCCGCAAGGCGGGCCCGCTCACCCCCGAAGAGTTCGAAATCATGAAGTCGCACACGGTCAAGGGCACAGCTATCTTGGAGACGTTGCCCGACTTGAAGCCGTATATTCCCATCGTCCGCCACCATCATGAACGCTGGGATGGTAAAGGTTACCCCGACGGCCTCAAGGGCGAGGAAATCGACCTGCTGCCGCGGATTGTCGCTTTGGCCGACGCCTTTGACGCCATGACCTCCAATCGCCCCTATCGGCCTGGCATGCCCGCCGATTTGGCCTTTCAACAGATTCGCAAACATGCGGGAACCCAGTTTGATCCGCATCTGGCCGAGGTCTTTCTAAAACTGCGACCGCAGATTCTTGAAAAAATGTGGCTGCGAAATGACGCCAGTATGGATACGCTCCTGCCTCCCGATGTCCATGCTGTCTTGGAACATCAGACCACCGCTCACATGAAAGCGCAAGCCGCGGGAGCCTGAGAGTTATTTCGTTTCCGGTAGTTGGCCCAACTGTTGTGCCCGTGCTGTAGCGGCGACGACCGCGTTCATGACCGCGGCGCGAAACGCCCCTTGCTCGAGCGCATGCAGACCTGCCATGGTCGTGCCCCCGGGACTGGCCACCATATCCTTGAGCTGAGCAGGATGCTGACCCGTTTGCTGCAACAAGGCTACGGTTCCCTTTACCGTCTGTAAGGCTAAGCGATACGCCACCTCTCGAGGCAATCCCACCTGCACGCCGCCATCGGTCAGAGCTTCCACAAACACGGCCACGTAGGCAGGCCCGCTCCCGCTGAGTCCTGTTACCGCGTCTAACCAGGCTTCCTGTACTGCCAAACAATCGCCCACCGCTCCGAACAAGCGCTCGACCACCTGCACATCCTCGGCTCGCACCTGCGCATTGGTGCAATACGCGGTGATCCCAGCGCCGACCAGGCAAGGCGTGTTCGGCATCGCGCGAACCAGCCGCGCCGAACCGCCGAGCATCCCCTCCAAGCTGGCCAAGCGCAGCCCTGCTACCACCGATATAAGCAACCGATCCCGCGTCCACACGGGTGCAATTTCCCGGAGCACCGCCCCAGCCACCTGAGGCTTGACCGCCAGCACCACCGCTTCACTTTCGGCCACCACTTGGGCGTTATCAGCCAGGGCACGGGCCCTCGTCTGCTGTGCCAACCGCTGACGTGATTCAGCTCGAGCACAACTGAAACAAACCGCATCAGGGGTCGTCACTCCTGCCGCCAGCACCCCCCGCAGCAAAGCGCCTCCCATCCTCCCAGCACCGATTATGCCTAACCTAGGAAAGACCGTGGTCATGTTCGTCAGCTCCTAATTAGTCTCCCTTATCCAGGCGAAAGCGCTTACGTTTCCTCTTGGCTAATTGTCATGCCCACTGGCGGGTTGTAGCGCGAGGCGGTGTAACATAAACTTAGGCAACACCGTCGTGGCAGCGCCTCGCCCTCCGGGAATGGTCGCGGGCTGACTGCCCATCAGGGAGCTCCTCGATGGAAGGAATTATCTACCAGGAAATCGGGGGTCGCCTCGTCTTGCATGCCATGCCCGTGATGCTCGCGGTCTTGGGCATCCTGGCCATAGCTTACCGCTATTACAGTGCCTTTCTGGCCGCGAAAGTCGCAGCGCTAGATGATAGCATCCCGACCCCCGCACATTGTCTTTACGATGGCCAGAATTATCACCCGACGAATCGCTGGGTCTTGTTTGGCCATCACTTCGCGGCAATTTCCGGCGCTGGGCCGCTCATTGGCCCCGTACTGGCTATGCAATTTGGTTACTTGCCCGGACTGCTCTGGCTCGTCCTTGGCGTGTGCCTGGCGGGCGCCGTACAGGACATGCTTGTTTTAGCAGCCTCGGTTCGTCGGGGCGGAAAATCATTGGCCGAAATTGCCCGCACGGAATTAGGTCCCTGGGCCACCCTTGTCGTCAGCGCTGCGATTTTGTTCATCGTCATCATCGCCCTGGCCGGTCTAGGCATCGTCGTGGTCAAAGCGTTGGGTGGCGAAGAAGTCCCCTTAGCAGCAGGCATGCAAATCCGCTTACCCGAAAAGCATGGGTTTCACGCCGTCGAGCATACCGCGACTGCCACTCGATATCACTTCCCGCCCAATTGCGAACTCCGTTACACGGCCAACGACCGCTGGCGTCAGCGACCGGAGGCTTTCCAGATCCAAGTACCCCGCGATGCTGCTCTGGAAGCCCATGAACGCATTGTCACTTTGCCCGCAGGTTGCAAACAAATCGTACCGGGCAGTTCGTGGGGCACGTTTACCATTGCCTGCACCATTCCCATCGCCCTGCTGGTAGGCTTATGGATGTACCGGATTCGCCGCGGCAAAGTTGTTGAAGCATCGCTCATCGGTGCCATCGGCGTCATCATCGCCACCATCGTGGGAAACTGGATTCCCGGCTCGCCGTTAGAGAAATACTTCTCCCTGACCCGCGAACAAACCATCCTGGCCATGTGTATTTACGGCTTCGTGGCGTCAGTGTTACCCGTCTGGCTTTTGCTCTGTCCACGCGATTATCTTTCGAGTTTCCTGAAGATTGGTACGATTCTCTTGCTCGTGGTAGGGGTCATCGTCGCCAATCCACCATTGCGACACCCGCCGATCAATGAAGTGTTCCTTGCAGGCGGACCTACTTTCAAAGGTTCCATCTTCCCGTTCGTATTCATTTGCATCATGTGCGGGGCGATCAGCGGCTTCCATTCGCTGGTGTCGTCCGGTACCACGCCCAAAATGGTGGACAAAGAAAGCGACATCCGCCCCATCGGCTATGGGGCCATGCTCATGGAGGGTCTGGTCGGCGTCGTCGCCCTCATCGCCGCTGCGTCGCTTGACCCGAAACTCTATTTTGAAATGAACACCGACCTGAGCGAGGTGCAGCGCTACCAGGACCAATTGGACGAACTTTATCGCCGCCTCGGTCTCGTCCGCGAAGGACAAGACCCCTTGCATCAGGCCGGCGTACGCGACCTGCATCAGTTACCCGTACCCCAACACGACTTGGCCGAGGTCGAGCGTCTGGTCGGCGGCGAAGCCCTGCGGGGACGCACGGGCGGCGCGGTTACTTTAGCCGTGGGCATGGCCATCATCTTCACCGAAGCCCTCCGCTGGACGGGCTTAGCCTTAGAACAGATCATGAAGTATTGGTACCACTTCGCCATCATGTTTGAAGCCTTGTTCATTCTGACCACCATTGACACAGGCACCCGCATCGCCCGCTTCCTGCTCCAGGAAGCTCTGGGCAAACTGCATCCCAAATTCGACAAAACTGACTGGCTCCCCGGAGCCGTGTTCGCTACCGCTATCGTCACCGGACTCTGGGGGGCTTTGATTTGGACCGGCTCGATCAGCACGATTTGGCCCATGTTCGGCATCGCCAACCAATTGCTAGCCGTGATTGCCTTAGCGCTGGTCACCACCCTTCTGATCAACACGGGCCGCGGACGTTACGCGTGGGTTACGCTACTCCCGATGCTGTTTGTAATCAGCACGACCATGACGGCCGGCATACAACTGATAACTCGACAGTTCCCCGCGATGATCGCCCAAGGAGGCAGCCGTGCTCTCGCTGGTTACCTTAACATCGGCCTGACTGTGTTCGTCATGCTGTGCGTCATCACGCTATTGCTCCACGCACTCGTCCGCTGGATTGTCGCGATTACTAGCCTCGGTGTGCGTCACACATCTGACACCCGTTGGGCTCCGGTAACGGAACCTCTCGCATCCCAGCCAGAGCAAGTCAGCACAAATCGAAGTACCGCATCCTGAAAGCGCGAATGTAGGGATGGGTAATGTATCCAATATGGTACCAGGAGGCGTTACATCGGTTCAGCTACCCCATCGTAACCACGGGGATGGCGTTGCTCTTTAGTGTGCGCACTTGGGGCTACGACCTGGTTCCCTCTCAAGGAGGGTTGCTAGTCATCGCTAACCATCAAAGCTTTCTCGACCCTATCCTAGTGGGCATGGGAGTACGGCGGCGGATGCTATATTTGGCCCGCAAAACCTTGTTTCACAATCCGTTTTTCAGCCGGCTCATTCAGTCCTACGGCGCCATTCCCATTGATCAGGAAAAGCCCACCACGGAGGGGATTCGCACTGCTGTCGAACTGTTACGCCAGGGAGAGGGGGTGGTGATTTTTCCTGAGGGAGAACGGACGCCGCACGGCCAGATGCTCGAACTCAAGCCCGGAGTCACGCTACTAGTCCGTCGCGGGCAAGTGCCGGTGCTCCCGGTAGGCATCGCGGGCGCTTTCGAAGTTTGGCCGCGGCACCAACGCCTCCCCTGCCTCTGTCCACTATGGAGCCGCCAACCCTGCGGGCTTCGGTCCCGAAATTCGCTCACCTCTGCGGACACCCCTCGAGCATCGGCGTCCACGGAGTCCCACTCGGTTCAGATGAAAAAAGCGACACCGCCACGCCGCGGCATTGCAGTGGTAATCGGGCCACCGATTCCGTTTGATTCCCTGCGCGAGCTAAGCCAGGAAGAACTACTAAACCGCTTGACCGTCGCGCTCCGTGAAGTTTGGCACCAAGCCGAATCGCGCCGGCTCACTTGCCCGCATTGAAGCTTCGTAACAGCTACATCTGCTTTGACGATCTCGGGGCTAGCATACTGCGATAGGCTGGAGCTTGGCTTCACAATCGTGATGTCCTGCCGTTGCCGATCGGTGCCTATAACGAGAACGGTCATAGCGGCGCAAAATCATTGTTTCCGCGTGCCAGCCGCGCCAATCTGCGTTATCTGCGGCCTAGATGATAATTAGCCGCTTGAGAGGGAACCGATCGCATGCCTTGTGGATCGTGCTTAGTTGAAATCGATAAACCCATGATGTTTCGCGGGTCAACCACGGGACGGTCCACACGCATCGTGGGTCGTGCTTAGATGAAATCAAGAAACTGCGGCTCACGCGGATTCACACAGCGATGATCGGATTAGGAGGCAGGTCTATGCTCGGCAGCACAGTCCACCTGGAGGTCTATCAACTTACGGGCGGAAGCGGCGGGTGAAATCTTCGTAGGCGTCGCGCAGTTCGGGAGGCAGCACGGGACGGTCGTTGGCGTCTGTCGCGGCGGAACGATTGTCGCGTGTGGCCGCTCGACTGGGGCCGAGGGCTTGGCGTTGCCCGCGATTCATTTCCGCTTGAACGACTTCCGGCTTTTGCTGTAACAATCGCCGCAGTTCTTCGAGGTTTTTGACACCAAGGCGGTCCATGAGTTCGCGCGTGGGTTTGTCAATTTCACCGCGTTCTAGTTTCTTCCGAAGCGAATCGAGGGTCAGGTCGCCGGCTTCGTTGCTGAATTCTGGGTTGGGGTTCATGGGTTTTGTGGCGAGCGGTAAATCGCCGGCCTCGCCTTCCCGACGTAAACCGGGGTTAGCACCGCCTGGGCCTGAACCGGGCTTGCCGACCTGCTGGTTATTTTCGGCCTGCGGGTTGCCACCCTGGTTATTGCCACCGCCTGAAGCATTGCTATCATTGTTTGATTGATTGGCCATGGGGTTTTGGCCAGTGTTGCCGCCACCAGCATTACCAGAATTGTTTCCTGGTTGTTGGCCGTTTGCGTTCTGATTGCCCCCCGGCTGGTTTCCGGCGTTTTGATTGTTACCCTGTTGATTGCCGCCAGACTGATTCCCCGCTTGTTGGTTGCCTGCATTCTGGCTACCAGGTTGTTGTCCCTGGTTGGGTTGCTGACCTGGATTCATTTGACCCGGTTGTCCCATACCACTTTGTTGTTGGCCCCCCTGCTGGTTGGCTTGGGCCGTACCAGCTTGATTCCCGCTGCCGCTATTGCTGCTTTGCTGAGCCTGGGAACCGCCTTGCTGGCCCTGAGGGCTGGCATTACCTTGGTTATTGCCGCCCTGGTTGCACTGGCAGTCACCACCACCTTGCTGGTTCCCAGCCATGGGGTTCTTTGATTCCTCAGGCTTTTGTCCCGGCTTTATGCCGGCGTTAGCATCGGCGTTGGGTTTCTCCGGTTGGTTGCCTTGCGGATTGCCGGCTTGTGGATTGCCCGTCATGGGCTTATCGGGTGTTTGTCCTGCGTTGTTGCCGGCATTGGCATTAGCGTTGGGTTTCTCCGGTTGGTTGCCCTGCGGGTTGCCGGCTTGTGGATTACCCGTCATGGGCTTATCGGGCGTTTGCCCTGCGTTGTTGCCGGCGTTGGCATTGGCGTTGGGTTTCTCCGGTTGGTTGCCTTGCGGGGTCTGATTGCCGGGCTGTGGCTGGTTTTGATTTGATTTATTGACGTTATTGGGGTCAGGGGCGACTTTGTCGCCGAATTGGTTGCCGCCTGCTTGAGGGTTGGGCTTGCCTGCTTGGGAGTTGTTTGGTGGATTGGTCTTATTGCCTTGAGGCTGGTCGGGGTTGTTCCGATTGTCGCCTGCCTGGGGCGAGGTTTTGTCGGGGTTCTGGTTATCAGAATGTCCGGGGCCAGGTTCTGCTTGGTTAGGTTGCTGTTGACCAGAATTGGCAGCTTCGCCGCCTTGTGGTTTTTCCGGCTGGGGCTTACCTTGCTGTGCTTTATCTGCTTGGCCTGCGTTGGCTTGGTCGGACTTACGTTCTTCAGGGTTCGGTTTGCTCGGCTGTTGCTGCGTCTGGTCGGGGCGTTGATCTGCCGGGGCCTTTTCTGGTGTGTCTTGAGGCTTGGTGGTTTGGTTCTGGTTCTGGGGTTTTTCGGGTGAATTTTGCGACGATAGCTCGTTTGGCTTCTCTTCCGGAGGCTGGTTCTTAGCGTCGGGCTTCTGCGGGTTCTCAGGGTTGGGCTTGTCGGGCGGATTCGGCTTATCGCCGCGATTCGGTTTTTCAGCGGACTCGGGTTTTTCCGGCGGATTTTCCGGCTTAATCAATTCCAGGATGATTTCGCGTGAGCGTGCCAGGTTCGGTTCGGGGCGTTTGCAATCGGTAGCCTCGACCCAGAGGCGTAATTTGGTTCCCGCTCGTAATGCTATCGGGGCGGCGGAGGGTGCCTCGCGTGAATCGTTCACGACAACCGCCTTGCTCAGGTCCAGCGTGAGTTGGTACGTGGCCGGAATAATGGGGGTGAAGCCGTTGGCCTTCTGCAGTGGCCCTGTTTCGGCTTGTGGGTGAGCAATTCGCAACAGACGGCGATCCCCGTCCACTTCCTGGAGCACGAGCCAGACGCGGTCTACAGCGAAGTCGTCGTTGGCGGTGCCCTCGACGGGCACTGTGGCACCGACAGGCAGTTGTAGCGTTGGAGGCTCCTTTTTCTCGGCATCTGCTGGCGGCAGGGCGAGACGGTTCACTTGGTCGAGCGTAACGACGGGAGGTTGATCGGTGAGTAAACGCAGGTCATACCATTGCAGGCTGCCTGTCTGACCATGCTGGTTCCGAAGCCGAATGCCATAGCGAGCCTTGGGTAGCCATTTTTCTTCCACTCGTAGTTTGGCGTCCAAAAATACTCGGTTGGGCTGGTGCTGGGGATCTCGTTCGGGCGCTTGAATGAGCGGGAGGATTTCTTGCCGCGCTGGCTCGCCGACTTCGAGTTCCAGTTCACCGCTGACCATGGGCTGGTCGCCATACACGGCCAATTCGATCTCGCTTCCCACTAAGGCTTCGATCGCCCCGACAGTTTGCTTTTTGGGTTCACGATTGGTATAACTGGGATAGTAAATGGTGATGTCGAAGTCGCGCACCTCCGGAGGATTGATGAGTTTTTCGACCAGGCGGTAGGTCCGCGATTGCCCATCGCCGCCGACGACGCGGAAGAACAGGCCGCTGGCCGGCAGGTCGCTGGCTCCGAGGGTGAATTTCCACTCGGTGTGTAAATCGTCGATGGGCGCCATCGCCCGCCGATAGGGTTGTTCCCCTTCCTGGACCCAGGTGTCCAGCCAAACTTGTGGCGGACTGATTCCGTGAATTCGCACGTGCACGATGACGGGCTGGCCACGCCTAACCAAAATTTCCATGACCGTCTGACGGTGCGGTTCCACGTAGGGACCATCCCGTTCGGGAGCTAATAATTCGAAGCGCGTGTTGGTCGGGATGGGTGTCTGCGCGAACGGCCACAAAGCCCGCGCCATTAGCGACATGAATTGCTCCCGCACTAACAAGGCAAATACCATCAGCACGACTAAGAGAGCCACCAACACGAAAAACCACCGCATGGCCTGAGTGTGAGGAGCGGCGGCTTCGGGATCCGTGTACTGCAAATCCTCTTGGGCTTCGCGCCGCAGAGCTTCGCGCAGCAGAGGCGAAAGTTGACGTTGCCGTAAATCGAGGTAGGCCGTTATGGCATGACGGGTAACCCGGGCGGATTTTTCCAAACGCCATGCCGCGTACAAAAGCGTTACTTTTTGCAAGGCGGGAGTTAGCAGGTAAAACCAAGCATACGCGGCGCTGCCCCATACCATGCCGGTGAACAAGAGTTGGCGGATCAAACTGGGCAAGCCCGCTGGGCGCAGCGCTTGGTCTACGACCGCCACGGCTAACAAATAAGTCGCCCACATGACCGCCAGGACAAAACCGGCCTTGGCCAAATCCACCAGGCGAATCCGCTCGGCCGTGCGCTGCAACTCTCTGAGCAGATATTCCTCATTGCCCGGACCACGCGCTGGTCGGCGAACTGGTCCACCCCGGAGTGCGGTACTCATGAGATGTTCTCCCACTTAGTCTAGTAGCGCTCGTCATTGATTCATTCTAGACATAAAACGGCCCATGTCTTGAGCCGATCGCCGATTTTTGCGTCTTACAAAACTTTTACCGAGAATTCCCCGCCTCTTCCGTGCTAACAGGATACTTCCGTGCCCTACCATCCCTTCGGCCGCCTAGTTCCTAGTATAACTGGCAGCTAGGAGCAAAATCAAGATAAATTTTGACCCAGATGTCAGCCGGATGGGAAATGATCGTCGGGGACGTGGTGAGCTATGCCATACGTCCGACTCACAATATATAGCCTAGGCTGCGCACTGGCTTTGGGCTGGGGACTGATTTGCCCAGCGCAGACGTTGGCCCAAACCCAGAGCAGACCGCCTAATGTTATCCTGATTCTCGCCGACGATTTGGGTTACGGCGACTTGGGTTGCTACGGCCAGAAACACATCCGCACGCCCCATTTGGATCAGCTGGCCGCGGAGGGTTTACGTTTCACTCAGTTTTACGCGGGTTCTACGGTGTGCGCTCCGTCGCGATGTGTGCTGATGACTGGGCTGCACACGGGACATTGCTACATCCGCGGCAACGCTCGCTATGATTTGCGTCCGGAAGATCGCACTTTGGCCGAGATCCTCAAGTCTGCGGGTTACGCGACAGCGCACATCGGCAAGTGGGGACTTGGTCATGAAGGTTCGACGGGCATGCCCACGCGTAAGGGCTTCGATTATTTCTTCGGCTACCTGGATCAAGTGCATGCGCACAATTATTTTCCGACATTTCTCATCCGCAATGAAGGGCGCGTCCGCTTAGACAACGTGGTCCGTCCCGAGGGAAAATATGGGGAGGGGATCGCTAGCGTACGGCGGCACTACAGCCACGATTTGTTTACCGACGAAGCGCTCCGCTGGATCACGCAGCATCGGGACAAACCGTTCTTCCTTTACCTGGGTTACACGATACCCCACGCCAATAACGAGGCGCTGAACCCGAAATACGTACCCTCGGCCGAGTCTCGGCCTACGCACGGAATGGAGGTGCCTGATTTCGGCATCTATAGAGATAAAAGCTGGCCTGAGAGCGAAAGGGCGTTCGCGGCCATGATTACGCGCCTTGATCACGATGTCGGTCGATTAGTCGCGCGATTGCGCGAGCTGGGTCTGGACAAGGACACGTTAGTTTTGTTCAGCTCCGATAACGGCCCGCACGCGGAAGGGGGGCACGACCCGAGTTTCTTTCAGTCCAGCGGCGGCTTACGCGGTGGGAAGCGCGATTTATATGAAGGGGGCATTCGCGTGCCTTTCATCGCTTGGTGGCCGGGAACCATACCTGCGGGAAAAGTCACGGCCCAAGTCGGCTGGTTCGCTGACCTGGTGCCCACGCTGGCCGAACTGGCTCGCGCTCAGGTACCGGAGCGGCTGGATGGTATCAGCTTGGTTCCGACTTTGCTGGGCCGGGAACATCGGCAACGGCAGCATCGCTACCTTTACTGGGAGTTTTACGAGCGAGGCGGCGCTCAAGCCATTCGCTGGGGTAAGTGGAAAGGGGTGTGCCGACCATTCTGGGGCCAGTTGGAACTTTATGACCTAGAAAACGACCCCGCGGAAAGCCGGGACTTGGCCGACCGCCATCCCGACATCGTTGCTGAGCTGAGGCGCCTAATGAAAGAGGCCCATGAACCGTCACCGCTTTGGCCCGTTCCCCAACCGAAACCTTCGCCGGGTCGGAGATGACCATGTCTGCGCGAACAGCTGCGTTCTTGGCCAACGTGATTTTGCTGGTGCATTTCGCTTTGGTGGCCTTCGTCGTGGCTGGTTTGTTATTGACTTTACTGGGCGGTTGTTGTCGCTGGAGTTGGGTGCGCAACTTCTGGTTTCGTGCTACCCATTTAGCGCTCGTGGTGGTCATTGTTTTGGAAGCGATCTTTGGGATCGTGTGTCCGTTGACGACTTGGGAGAGTCAACTGCGGGCCTTGGCTGGCGACGAAGGAGTCGTCGAGCTGGAGCGGCAGGGCTTCATCATTTACTATGCTCGGAAAATCCTGTTTTTCCCGGATGAGTTGGCGTGGGACGCGCAAACGCTGATGTGGATATATATCGGTTTCGGCGCGGTGGTGGTGCTCTCGGTGGTGCTGGTTCCGCCGCGTTGGCCCGAAGGTTGGCGCCGCCGAGTTCCGCCCGTCAGCTCACCAGTTTGACGTCGGGGAAACCTCATTAGCAGGGAAAACTTTTTAGGCACAGGAACGCAGTGGCCTCCCGTGTCCCTGCGGCCTAGTTTAACCGCAGAATCCTTTGAGCATTAGGATGGTTGGGTCGCTCATGTCTCAGGCTACAACGTCTGCTGCCAATGCTGCCCGAACGTTTCGTCGCCACGAATGGGCTGGACTGATCGGCTTGCTACTGGTCGGCTTGGTGTTGGCATTGTTCGCGAGCTGGGCCGTCAGGAATCAGGAGCGGCGCCAGTTTTGGCAGGAGTTTGAGCAAAGATGTCAGCGTTGGCAAGCGCCCATTCAGGAAAAACTTGACGATTGTCTGGGGATGCTGCAAGCCCTGCAGGATTTTTACGCTGCTTCTGACGTAGTGGATGCCCAGGAATTCCATTTATTTCTTCGCCGTTTCTTCGAACGCAATCCCTATGTCAACCTAGTTGCTTGGGTGCCAAAACTGTCTGCGGCCCAGTGGAGTGATTGGCAGCGCCGTGCGATCGAGGTCTTATACCTTCCGAACACATACCAATTACGGGACCTACACGGCCGAGCGTATGAACCAAGCGATCCTCAGGAAGAAATCTGGCCCATTACGTTCGTGGAACCACAATTCCAGGTAGAAGGTTGGCTCGGCTGCAATCTCGCCGGTCACCCGGATTGGCCCAACCTTATGGGTTCGTTGCAACATTGCTCGGCACCGGTGTTGTGGACAAGTTGGCCGTTACGTCACTCTGACGATTCGCCGCGCGGTCTCGTTTTCGCCATAACCATTCTTCGCGGAGGTAAGGAAGTTTCGGCCCCTCCAGCCTCACAGGGAGTAGCCCTCATGGTGCTGGATTTGTCCAGCTTCCTAGACCAATACCTGGAAAGCGCCGTGCCGCCGAGCGTCGAGGTGGCCTTATGGGCCGAAAGCAATAACACTCCCTCCGCCTCCGTCGTTTTGCACCACCGACGGGCTCGCGACGGATCTCCGCTGGAGCAGCAACGGGTGCGGCAGTGTCTGGATGCTCCAGGAGAGCTCCGACTCGTATTCACGCCCACTACTGCTTATACCCATGGATTCACACCTTGGATCTCCTGGATAACATTAGCCGGCTGTCTGGCTCTAGCAGGGGTGATGGAGTTGGCTGCGATGGCGGGGTTCCGTCGGCGTCATCGCTTGGAGGCCCTGATCAACAAACGAACTGCCGAGTTGCAGCAAGCTAATCGCGAGCTGTCAGAGGAGGTGCGCCGTCGCACTCAGATTGCCGACGAACTGTTTCGGCACCAGCAATTGTTACAGGGGATCGTGGAGAATTCGCCGGCCGTCATTTACGCCAAGGATCGCGAGGGGCGATACCTGTTCGTTAACTGGTACTACAGTCAGCTTATCGGGGTGCGGCCACAGGATATAGTAGGTCGCACCGATTTCGACATTTTTCCGGGCGAGTTTGCGCAACGCTTTCAGGAGCATGATCGCTACGTGCTAGCTCGTGGCCAGGCTATGGTCTTCGAGGAGACTGCGCCACACGATGATGGCGTTCATACTTACGTGTCGGTAAAGTTTCCTATTCGCGACCAGCAAGGTCAGCCTTATGCGGTATGCAGTATCTCTACGGACATTACGGAGCGGAAACGTGCAGAAATGGCTCTGCGTGATTCGGAAGCGCTATACCATTCGCTGGTGGAATGTGTGCCCTTGTGCATCCTGCGCAAAGATCGCGAAGGCCGTTTCACCTTCGCCAATCAGAAGTTCTGCCAGATGATGCGTTTGCCCGCCGACCAAATCCTGGGCAAGACCGATTACGACTTTTTCCCCCGACACTTGGCCGACAAATATCGCAACGATGATCGGCGCGTGCTGGAACGCGGCGAAATCTTCGAGGACATCGAAGAACATCAGACGCCTGCGGGAGAGAAGTTGTATGTCCAAGTGATTAAGTCGCCGGTACGCGACGCAGCAGGGAACATCGTCGAAGTGCAATGTATGTTTATGGATGTCACCGAGCGAAAACGCGCGGAACAGGAACTGCAGCGAGCCCGCGAGGCGGCCGAGGCGGCGAACCGGGCTAAGAGTGATTTCTTGGCCAACATGAGCCATGAAATCCGCACCCCGCTCAACGCGGTCATCGGCTTGACGGAGTTGCTCCTGCAAACGCCCATCAATGAGCTGCAGCGCGATTACCTGCAGATGATCCTCGAATCGGGCGAGTTGCTCTTAGCGCTCATCAACGACGTGCTGGATTTCTCCAAGATTGAGGCGGGAAAACTTGAACTGGAGCGGCGTCCGTTTGAGTTGCGGGAGCAGGTCGGCGATACCGTGAAACTCCTGGCAGCGCGGGCCGGTCAAAAGGGACTGGAATTGGCCCTCGACATTGCCGCGGACGTCCCGGAAACTGTGGTCGGTGATCCGGGACGACTACGCCAGGTGTTACTCAATCTCCTGAGTAATGCCATCAAGTTCACCGACCAGGGCGAGGTGGTCGTGACCGTACGGTGTCAGGAACGCCAGGAAGATCAGGTAGTGCTCTTATTCAGCGTCCGGGACACCGGCATCGGGATTCCCCACGAGAAGCAGGAACGTATCTTTCAGGCTTTCGAGCAGGTGGACACCTCGACGACGCGACGCTACGGGGGAACCGGTTTGGGACTGGCGATTGCTTCCCGGTTAGTGGACCTAATGGGAGGTCGCATCTGGGTGGAAAGCGAGCCTGGGCAGGGTAGCACCTTCTATTTCACGGCGCGGCTGGGGGTGAGCAGGACCCCGGATGAAGCGGAGCGACGCCAACGTCTCGCGGACTTGCGCGGCTTACGGGTGCTGGTGGTGGACGACAACGCGACGAATCGCGCCATCCTGCAAGCGATGCTGGAAAGCTGGCAGATGCATCCCGTGGCGGTGGCGGATGCAGAAGCAGCTCTGGCTCAGCTGGCGCGGGCCCGTCAAACCCGCCAGCCCTTTGATCTGGTTATTACTGATGCAGTGATGCCCGAATGCGATGGCTTTCAACTGGTCGAGGAGATTCGCCGACAGGAAACTTCGCCCCCGGCGATTCTGCTGCTCACATCCATAGACGATCCCGACATGTTGGCACGGTGCCAAGAACTGCGCCTGCCCCGCTATTTGATCAAGCCCGTTAAACACTCCGAGTTATTAGAAACCATCGAGCAAATGCTGCGTCCCCTGCCAGAGGGACCGATGCGCCCTGGCAGAAGGGGGGAAGAGAAAAGTCTGGGGGGCGTACCAGCTACCGGGCGCGCTTTGCGAATTCTTCTGGTAGAAGACAGCCTGGTGAATCAGCGTCTGATGGTGGGTTTACTGGGCGGCTGGGGACACGAAGTGACCGTCGCGGAGAATGGCCCCCAAGCGCTGCAAAGGTTTGCTCAGGAGCATTTCGATCTCATCCTCATGGACATTCAGATGCCAGGCATGGACGGCTATGAGGTGATGCGCCGGATTCGAGCCATGGAACAACACCGCGGTGGTCACGTCCCAATCTTGGCCATCACCGCTCGGGCGATGCGCGATGATCAGCGAAAGTGCCAGGAGGCGGGGGCGGACGGCTACTTGGCCAAACCGATTCGCGCCGCAGAATTGGCCCGTGAGATGGAACGCGTGTTGCAATTAGCTGCGACCGCGAATCTAGCACCTGAGGCGCAACCCAGCCCCGAGCAAGCGAGCCAAGCGAGCAGTCAGGAGCCGAAGGTGCATTGGGACGAGGCATTGTCGGCGACGCGGGGCGATTGGGGACTGTTACGGCAGGTGGTTGAGGCTTTTCTCGGCGAAGCGCCGCGTCTCCTGGAGCAGGGTCAGGTCGCTCTCGTGCAACGCGACGCGGCGACTCTAAAACGCGTGGCCCACACCTTAGCCGGCAACCTGCGCCTATTAGGAGTACCCAGTCTTGCTGAGGTGGCGCGAAAGGTTCAGGACGCGGCCCAACAGCAAAACTGGTCTCAGGCAGAGGTTGCCCTCGGCCAGTTGCGCGATCTGTTAGAGCCCACTTTAGCCGAGTTAGGCCAAATCCCCGTGCCGAGTTCTAGCGAAGTCTGCAACTTCAGCTAAAATGATCTCTCAACTCACGGCTAAGGAATCACAAGGCCTGTAGCGCACGGAGAGGACACCTATGACGACCATCCTCGTGGTGGATGATGCTTTAGCCGATCGAGTGTTGGCCCAAGGCTTGTTGCAAAAAGAGCTGGATTGCCAAGTTGTCCAAGCGGCTAGCGGCCGCGAAGCGGTTGAGTACCTCAAGCAGCAAGCCCCTCACCTAATCGTAACAGATTTACTGATGCCCGACATGAACGGCTTTGCGCTAGTGGATTATGTTCGTCGGCATCATCCCGCGGTGCCCGTGATAATTATGACGGCGCACGGCAGTGAGGAAATCGCTATTCAAGCTTTGCGTCGGGGGGCTGCCAGTTACGTGCCTAAGCGTTTGTTGGCTCGGGATTTGGTGGAGACGGTGCAGAATGTGCTCTCACTGGCCAGTGCCAAGCGCGAACAAGAGCGCTTGTTTACCGAGGGATGGGTGTCCTCAACCACACGCTTCCGTTTATCGAACGACGTCACTCTGATTCCGCCGCTCATCGAGTTCGTCAACCAGAACCTGAGTCGGTTCCGCTTCTGTGATGAAACAGGACTGATTCAGGTGGCCGTGGCCCTGCGTGAAGCGCTGGTCAACGCGATTTATCACGGTAACTTGGAAGTCAGCTCGGAAATATACGAGCAAGATGAAAACGCCTATTATCGGCTCATTGAAGAACGCCGACGGCAGGAACCATATTGCCACCGTGTTGTGGAGTTTATCGCCGAGGAGAGTCCTAAGGAAGCTCGTTACACGGTGCGCGACCAAGGACCGGGCTTCGACCCGCGTCGCATCCCTGATCCGACAGACCCCTCAAACTTAGAGCGCACCTGCGGTCGCGGCTTGCTCTTGATTCGGACGTTTATGGACGAAGTATATCACAACGAAAAAGGTAACGAAATCGTCATGGTCAAGCGGCGCGAGTCATCGCGCAGTTGATGGAGTGGCGCTTGAGCCGGCGAGCCAGCGTTGAAAAGATGCCTGTTCCCGCAGACTCGGATCCGCTTGCACAGCGCGCTGGGCAAAGCTGGCGAGTAGGTCGTGCCGCCCTAGGTGTTCGGCCATGAGGGCCAGATAATAATGTCCCCGTCCTGGTCCGACACTGCGGAGCAATTGCTGCTCTGCTTCCTGCCAACGCTCTGCCCGGGCTAGAGCTAGGCCCAAATGAACTGCGTACCGTGTATTTTCGGGTTCCAGCTGACAAGCCTGTTGCAGGCAGCGAACCTGTTCGGCCCAGTTTCGGCAGGCGCCATGGCACATGCCTAGCTCGTACCAGGCGGCGGAATTTTTGGGTGAGCGGGCCACTAAGCGTTGCAATTCTGCCAGGGCGAGATAGGTTTGGCCTTGTTTTTTATAGATCCGCGCTTGACTCAAGATGGCCTGTTCGTTGTTGGGATCCTGGCGGAGCACTGAGCGATAAAGCTGGAGAGCGCGTTGATAGTGTTCATAGCGTTGTTCGGGGTCTTTGGTAGCGTCGCCTGCAGTTTCGTAACAGCGTTGGGCGAGGATCAACAACGTTTCCGGCTGAGGTTGACGGAGGGAATCTGAACGCTCGAGAGTTGGGACCGAGTTGAGCTTTTTCGAGGATAACGGCAGATTCCCCCGCCAAAGATCGGGCAAGACATTGGTCGGCGCCGTAGGTTCAGAGTCAGCCGGAATACCCACGCAACCCGATAAACAGCCAGCTAACAAGCAGGGAAAAATTGCGGCCCCTGGTCGGGCCCATCGTAGCATAGCCCGTCTTCCTCCCAGCCAGTGCTAATTGAACTCGCAGATGAAACTGGCAGCTGCTTCGGCGATGAGTTCTACGGTCAGGTGCACTGGCTGTTTTCTAAATCGGCAGATGGCCTGAACGATCTCGAGCAAATCCCGACAATCCGAGGCTCGGGGACTCCGCCCGCGCGAGTAATAATGTTCGTAAAGGTAATCCACGGCCTGGGGACAGAAATTCATACCCAGGCGTTTACACTGTAATTCGAAAATTTTCTCGTACAGTTGTCGCGACGGTGCCCCGATAGCCACCTTGTGCCGAATCCGCCGTAGAAAGGCGTCGTCCACCAAATCACGCGGGTCGAGGTTCGTGCTGAAGATAATCAGCTCCTCGAAGGGGACCTCAAATTTCTGGCCCGTGGCTAAGGTCAGATAATCGTGGCGCTCCTCCAGGGGCAAAATCCAGCGGTTGAGTAACTCGCGGGGACTAACTAACTGCCGGCCGAAATCGTCTATGAGAAACACCCCGCCGTTAGCTTTCACGTGTAAGGGCGCCTGGTAATAGTTGGCCTCGGCATGATAGCGCAGGTCGAGCATGTCCAGGGTCAACTCGCCGCCGGTGATGACCACGGGCCGACGCACCTTGACCCAGCGGGCATCGGTAACATTGTGATTCAGCAATCGGCGGACCGTCGCCTCCGTGTCCTCGCGCGCTGACGCATGCTCCTCCTCCACGCGCTGGTGCACGGTCGGGTCGTACACCGTGATAATACTGTTTTCCGCGAAAAACGCATACGGGACGTAAATAGCCCCTCCCGAATGGTTCAGGAAATCACCGATGGCGCGGGCTATGGAGGTCTTACCGTTGCCCGGCGGGCCATAGATGAAGAGCGACTTGCCGCTAACAATGGCGGGTCCCAGCGCGCGGAACAATTCCTCGGGCACCACCAGATGCGAGAAAGCCTCCCGCAAGGCTTCCGGCGTACAACGAACTCCAGTCACGGCCTGACGGTAAGTCTGCTCCACATAATCCATCAGCGGCACAGGCGCAGGACCCACATAGCTGCACAGTTTCATGGCGTCGCGGGCGCGTTGTCGCCCCAGATCGGTCAGGGAGAAGCGATACGAAACCTCGCCGATCAGGTCGCCCGCGGTTACTTCGATGCATTTCTCCTTCTTCAGGAATGCCAAGACCTCCTCGAGACATCGAAAAGGTAAACACAAAAACCGCGCTAATTCCAGCCCTACCATACTGCCGCGAGTCAGCAAGGTGCGCAGCACTAAGTCGGACAAGAGGGCCAACGGCAGGCCTGTTTCTTCTAAGTTTCGCGGAGCACTCGGTGCCTCTGGCAGGTCGGAGTTTTCCCATTCCAGTAAGACGCTGCGCGAAGAGGAAACAGGTATGACGGAAGTTTGATTGAGTCCGTGCATGGTGCGAATACTCCGATGCTCAAAGCCCTGGGAAATCCGTAGTTAGTTTGAGCGCTTCCGCCAATCCGAATGTGCAGGGGAGCTAAAGGCAGGCCGGCAAGACCTGTTACGAAGTCATTTCTTGACCATGAGCCACAGGGCGAAGATCGCGGCAAGGGCGCTCACGAGCACCACGCGTTGCTGGCTTTGCAATGCTTCGAGGGTGAGTTGCCATTGCTGGCTGAGCCAGTCCAGCAAAGCGCTCAGGAGCAGACCAGTTGCCGACATCACCGGGTTGATTCCTGCGCCAAGAGCTTTCGTGTCACGCAAGCGTCGTACCGCCGCTGGTCGCGGCAAACCGCTTGGCCGTGTCCTAGCGATAATTGCCGGCAGTCGCAGTGGCCGCGGCGCCCGCCCCTGTGCCTGGGGTAACGGCCGTGCCCACGCCTGCGCCCGCGGCCGCACCACCCGTGAAGGCGCTGAACACTGCCTGGCCTGTGGCACTGCGGTGCATGGAGCGAATGGCTTGCTGGGCTTCCTGACCGTGACTGCCTACCTCGGGCGGATCGTGGACTGCCACGTGAAAAGTTATCTCCGGACGCACTGCTTTCAGGTAGGCTTGTACCGCATCCACCCGTTGACGATCAAGTTCCTGTCGTTGCTGGGCCCAGGCTTCCTCTTTCCCACGTTCCAGGGGCAGATCATGGGCCGCTTGTACGAAGACGTGGCGCACAGGTTCGGGCTGGCGCCGGGCTAAGCGATCGAGATGGGCCCGACCCGCAGCCGTCAGTTCACTGCTGCCGGGCCGAAAGTGACTGTTCCACACGGTTTGCTCCAATGCCACGCCGTTCGTTGTCTGGTGGACGATAGGCGCTGACACATACGCCCGCGCTAGGGCGCTATAACGCGGTAGGCGGCATGGGTCGGCCAGGTCATGAAAAGCATGGTAGCCGCAGGATAGGCAGCCCAGGTTCAGAGCCAGCATAGCGCTCAGGGCCACCCCGTAAATAGTTCGGTTTTGCATGTGCGACCTCCGTTTCGCCAGCGCCAGGAAGATAAAGTCGTGGCACCAGGAAGGGCTGAAGTTTTTCATTATTGGAGCATGGCATTATAAATCTGGATGCCCGCTGGGCCGACCAGAACGACAAAGACGCCCGGAAAAATGAAGAGCACCAGGGGGAAAATGAGTTTCACGGCCGTTTTTTGAGCGCGCTCTTCGGCCAATTGTCGTCGGCGAGTGCGCATCGCGTCTGATTGTACTCGCAGCGCCTGAGCCACACTGGTGCCGAATCTTTCGGCTTGAATCAGAATGGCCGCGAGACTCCGCACATCGTCCACTCCGGTGCGCACGCCTAAGTCGTGTAACACGTCGCGGCGCGGTCGCCCGACCTGCATTTGAAAATTACACACTGCCAGTTCATCGCAAACAGCCGGGGCAACGGTTTTCATTTCTTCGACCACCCGCCTCATGGCTGCATCCAGTCCCAAACCGCTCTCAACGCACACCACCAGCAAGTCGAGAACGTCGGGCAAGGTCAGGAAGATCTGCTCCTGCCGTTTTTTCACCAGCCACCATAACACCACATCGGGGAAGAAAAGTCCCACACCCGTAAAAATGGCTAACCATTTAACCAAGTCCAAAGTGAGACCAAGGGTCGGTAGCAGGAGCACGAGGCCGAGAAACGCCCCCAGCAACATAGACAGGAATTTCAGACCGATGAACACGGAAACTGCCGATTCCTGGCGCAACCCCGCGTTGGCCAGTTTCAGGCGGAGTTTATTCTGTTCTAGTTCCGACTTAGGCATGAGCGGTTGCGAGAAAGCCGCAGCTTTTTGCAACAATTCCTGCACGTTCAAGGTGGGAAGCGAGGATTTGGAAGAAGTCTTTTCCGGCAACTGGAGTTCGGCCTGGCTCGCAGCGCGGCTCAAGCGCGTCAGGCGGTCTTCCACTCGCGTCTCACTGCGGCGCGCCAACCACGATAAGGCCAGCCACACTAGGCCTGCCACTCCCGCAAAGGCTAGAAGCGAATACAAGTCATTGGGGTGGATTAATTCGTGCAGCATGACGGTTCTCGCTGGTTCACACCTTGATGTTGACAATTTTGCGGATGACCAAAGCGCCAAGAATCTGCATGGCCAGAGCAAACAGGCTCATCTTGATGCCAATTTCTGTCTTCCACAGCATGGCAACATATTCGGGGTTGATGTAGAGCATGACCAGAAAGAGCACAAACGGCAAAGCGATGAGTACCACGCCACTCAGCCGACCCTCACCAGTCAGGGCCTTTACCTGATTCTGGAGGCGGAAGCGTTCACGGATGAGGTGTCCGATCTTATCCAGAATTTCGGCCAGATCCCCACCAGTTTGCCTTTGAATAATCACACTGGTCGTGAAAAAGCGTAGGTCCAGGTTCGGCACGCGCTCACAAAGACTTTTCAGCGCGTCTTCAATACTGATGCCCAAATTTTGTTCCTCATAAACTCGGGCAAATTCTCGCCCCAGAGGTGGTGGCAATTCTTCTGCGACGAGATGAAAACCAGAGGCCAAGCTGTGCCCGGCTCGTAGCGCTCGGGCGAGCAGTTCAAGCGCGTCGGGTAATTGGGCGGCAAACCGCATCAGGCGGCTGCGCCGTTTGTGCCACAGCCAAAGCCACGGCACGCTAGCCAGCCCTAGTCCCACAACCAGGGCCAGGAACAGCGGTACGCCAAGCACGGTCAGGACAACTAGGCTGCCCGCGGCGAGAGCCAACGACAGGGCTAATAACCGTGAAGGAGGAATCCCGCAGTCGGCTTGCAAAAACAGCTTTTCCAGACGAGGTACTGAGGGTACCAGACGTGCCCAAAGCGACTTGCGATCTTCTTCAAAGGGAACCTTACGCCAGATGTCGATCGCTTCCGAAATGCTCGCGGTCGATTTGTCGCTTTTCTTCCCTGTGAAAGCAGAGAGGCGCTCTTCCACAGAAACTGTATCGGTGCGCCACAGCCAAGCCACCAGCAAGACGCCGCAGGTGACCAAAACGAAAACTGCCCCGCTAAGTAGCATCGGTTCCATGGCAGTCTCCCCGCCTAATCGCGTAACAGGACCCGCTCCTGGAAAAGGTTAGCAGGCAGACGGATACCAGCGGCCTCCAACCGGTGCATAAACGTGGGTCGCACGCCCGTGGCTTCAAATTGTCCGAAGGCCCGACCATTGTGATCCACGCCCAGTTGACGATAGCGGAAAATGTCTTGCATGATGATGATGTCCTGCTCCATACCGACCACCTCGGTGATGGAGGTGACTTTGCGTGGCCCGCCTTGCAAGCGATTGGCTTGGATGATCAGATCAACGGCGGAGGCAATCTGTTGCCGCATGGCTTTCACAGGCAGTTCGAAGCCGGCCATCATGATCATGGTTTCCAAGCGGGCTTGGGCATCGCGGGGACTGTTTGCGTGTAAGGTGGTCAGAGAACCTTCATGACCTGTGTTCATCGCTTGCAGCATATCCAGCGCTTCGGGACCACGACATTCGCCGATGATGATGCGATCGGGCCTCATACGCAAGGCATTGCGCACCAGATCCCGAGTGGTTATTTCTCCTTTGCCTTCGATATTGGGTGGACGTGTCTCGAGACGGACGACATGTTCCTGTTGCAGTTGCAGTTCCGCCGCGTCTTCGATGGTGATGATGCGCTCTTCCGCGGGGATGAAACTCGACAAAGTGTTGAGCAAAGTCGTCTTACCGCAGCCTGTGCCGCCGCTGATGATGATGTTCAGCCGGGCTTTGATGGCAGCTTCCATGAGCATGGCCATTTCCGGCGTGAACGCCTTGAGGTTGAGTAAATCCTCCAGTTTGAGCGGATTGGTACCAAAGCGGCGAATGCTCAGGCATGGGCCGTCCAAAGCCAAGGGGGGAATAATCGCATTAATACGCGAACCATCGGGCAGACGGGCATCCACCATCGGGCAGGTTTCGTCCACTCGTCGCCCAACTTTCGACACCATGCGATCGATGATCTGGAGCAGATGCTTGTTGTCGCGAAATTTGACGTCGGTTTTTTCCAGTTTGCCGCGACGTTCCACGTACACCTTGTACGGGCCGTTGACCAAGATGTCGCTGACCGTTGGATCTTTGAGCAGCGGTTCCAGCGGACCGAAACCGAAGGTTTCGTCGAGCACCTCGTCAATCAGACGTTCCCGCTCCATACGATTCAACAACGGGTTTTCGGTGTCGCAGAGGCGCTCGACGACGAGACGAATTTCCCGGCGCAACACGTCGTTGGCCAGGTCGCTCACCCGCGAGAGATCCAGTTTTTCCACGAGCTTGGTATGAATCAAGCGTTTCAGTTCTTCAAAGCTCTTTTGGGCCTCCCGTGGTATCGCGGGGGGAGTATTCACGGGACGCGAAGGAGTCTGCATCGTAGCGGCATGACTGCGGGAAACCGGAGACATCTGGCATTTCTCCTACACGGGCCAGCCGTGGGGAGACCAGCTGGAACCAATGGTGAAATAGCTTGGCGAGGCGACTGTTGCATGTGACTTCCTGCGAGACTCAGGGCCTGGGAGCACTTTGCCGCGGTTTTTACAAAAAGAGGGAGAAGCCCTTGCGAGTTCTTTTGACTGTAGCGGCGTCGGCGGGTACTGCCTCCCCGCACAAGGCTTTGGCTAAATCCTGAATACTTTGCCAAACTTTCGAGCGGGGTGCATGCTGCAAGAGAGGCACGCCGAGGTTGCGTGAGGCAAGCATGGCCTTGGCATCGTTAGGAATCTGCCAAAAAACTGGTCGGCCTAGGGTTTCTTCCGCCTTTTTGACAGTGATTTCCTGATGGTCGGCACCGACGCGGTTCAACACCACGCGAACACGTTGATCCAAGCCATCGAGACTTTGCAACGAAAGCAACAAACGCACCGCGTTGCGCAGCGCGGTGAGTTCCAGTTGCGTAACTAACAAAATAACGTCGGCATGACGTAAGGCCGCTAAGTCGGTGGAACGGTAGCCTTTACTGAGGTCTACAATCACGTGGGTGAAAGCAGCGCGTAGCAGACTGAGCACGCGATGGATTTGCTCTTCCTGAATGGCAGCGGCATCTTCGAGCTGCACGGGATGGGGCAAAAGCGATAAGCCGGTACTGTGGCGCATCAGCGAACGCCGTAACAGGGTCATGTCGAGTCGTTCCACGCTTAACGCTACGTCTGCTAAGGTGTAGCTAGGAATCAGGTCGAGCGTAACGTCAGCATCGCCGAGGGCTAAGTCGAGATCCACAAAGACGACGTTATGCTGAGGGTTTTGCGCCAGGGCCACCCCAAGGTTGATACCGATACTGGTGCAACCGATCCCACCACGCGAACCTATCAGCGCTATGATTTGCGAGGTTGGAATCAAGTTTTGACCATCATTTTCTGCTGGGGCTAACTGCTGGCGCACGCGCTGCAAAGCCGCGATTAACTCCTCCAACACCACCGGCACAGTCAGAAATTCTTTGGCCCCGCTGCGTAGTGTCTGGAGGATGAAAGGCCCTTCAGTGCGCGAACTGGCCGCGAGAATGCCCACTTGGGGAAACTCCTGAGCCAACTGGTGGATCAGGGAAAGTGCCGCCTGCGGATTGCTGTCCATGACGACCAAAGCAAGGTCGGGCCGCGCTTGCCGAACGACGTCGAGGAAAAACTCGTAGCGGGCACACTCTGCCTCCAACCAGACCGTATCCAAACCCAAAAGCGTGTCGCGAAGATGGTCGCGTGTCTGGTCGTTTGGATCTACCAGCACTAAACGAATCCAATCCTTGCCAGTCATACACCTGCACCGTGGTGTGGCGTATTAAGAAAGCTCCGATTCGCGTAGTCGTATCGAAGTTGACTCACCGCAGGGGTGGATCTTCCTCGCGCAGAGGACGGTAACTCTGACGGCGCGAGGGTGTGCCAAGGACAGCGGCAGGAGCCGCGTTGGGCTGCGCTTCGACATAGACACTCTCTGATGAGCTTTCGCGGGCTGACCCAACCGCATCTCGCCTGGTCTCGTGCGGATTAGCACTGATGTTCGTTGGGAAAGCATTGCCTCCCGATGGTAGTGTGTGTCTCGGTCCCGAGTCTTGAGGACTTGGCTTTCCCGTACTTCCAGATGCCGCTGGAGGAAGCACTGGAGGGAACTCGGTAGGATGCCCTAGGCCCCCAGGGGCAGCCGATGGCTGCGTCTTGTTCGGAGGACCAGCAGGACTGCGCGGCAAGAGGCTGGGCGGAGGTAATCTTTCCTCGTTGCCCATGGTGTCGGAGCCCTGAGCGCCGGGGAGACCAAGAGGCCAGTGCGCGGGACGATAGCAGCCATCGGGGCGCAGCGGTCGCGGTCCTGGGGGTGCCTCCAGGATCCCCTCCAAGAATAGCTCAAAGTCTGTGGGCCGGCGTGTCTCTTGACCGGGAAGACATGCAGGTCTTTGATGCGGCCATAAAGCTCCCACTAACCGCGGGGTAACCAGAATGATCAATTCCTGCTCGCGTTCCTCATACTGGACACGACGAAATGCCGTGCCAAGCAAGGGCAAATCGCCGAGGTAAGGTACCTTGTTCGTGGCCGCGTCCACCTCCGTTTGGATCAAACCACCTAGAACCAGGCTTTGTCCACTTTCTAATTCAACGGTGGTTTCCTCTTCCTGAGTGAGGAAACGGGGCACCAGGGTGCCAGAAATCTGCACCGGGTTGCTGAAATCCAGACGACTGACCTCGGCACGCACCTTAATGCGGATCCGGCCGTCGCCGAGCACTATGGGTAGGAATTGCACAATGGTGCCAAAACGCCGAAATTCAACGCCCGGTGGTTGGCCTAACGCCGCGGGGGTGGGATAAGGCTGTTCTCCTCCGACCACGAAACGGGCAGGTTGAGCGCTGCATGCCGTGACCACGGGGCTACTGATAATCTTGGCCAAGCCTTCCCGCCGAAGTGCCTCCACAAATCCCAAAAAAGCACTCGAGGCATCGGTGATGCCTAACAGGAGATTGCTGTTGGCATCAAAGATCGGCCGATCGGTGCTGAACGTGCCTACTCCCCCGCGTAGATTGATGGATTGCGGATTGACGAGCGTCCCCACGGTACTGCCGAAATAGTCGGCCCGATCCGACCATAAAAAGTTAAAGCCAAAGCGGCGCAACTCCGTGCGATCCACCTTAGCCACGACGACTTCCAACTGCACTAAGTGGGGTCCCACGACGCGCAAATTGTTTACCACCCGTCCTGCGCCTGCATAGCCTTCAAGAAAACGAATCAACGGATCAATATCTTCCGCCGCGTGCACGCTGCCCCCGACGATCAGGGTACGGTCGGGCCCCTGGGTGATCTCCACGTTGGCTCGGGGAAATTGTTTGGCAACGGCTTGGCGAATGAATTGGATGTCAGGCTCGACGGAGATTATGAACGTGGTGACTTGGTCTTTTTCATCCGTGAGTGTGAGCCGGGTGCTGCCGACGTTCAGGCCAGTTACCTCTAGGACATTGGGCTTGTCCTTAACGGGTCGTACCTCGACAATGCCATGACGGGAGGTGGCCGCCTCTTTGATCCTCAAGCCGCTCGGAGCACGCACGTAAATAGTTTCTCCGAGACTGATCACTTCGTCGGGTCCGCCACGACCCGCTGGCCCCGCCCCAGATTGCTGCGACCAGGCTACAGACCAGGCCAACACTTCCACTACTAAGAAGACACTCAGCCTACTTAGGCTATGTCGCTTCCCAACGAGCATGCGGCGCATCCTTTCACCTCGCGGATTTGCCAGAGGGACTGAGTCATTTGCTTTCTGCTTTTCCTCCCGGCCCGAGCAGACCCAGGACTGGTTGCTGGCGTGTTTTCGCGTGTCTATGTTCCGGTCACTGGACGCCGTCGGTTTCGTATTCATAAACCCGTACTTGCCCGTTGTTGATGATGGTTTGTTTAAAAGGTTGTTTCTTCGAGCTGGAGGCCGACACAGGCACCTGCGCGACCACCACAGGATTCTCGGGCGGGGGAGTGTCATAGTGGGCTAAACGTCGGTGCCAACTGGGCGAGGCGCCCGTCGTTTTGACTTCCGAGGTATCATCGGGGCGGCGCGCTACTAACCGCAGCGTGCCTGTGTCCGCATAAACGCTCAACAGTTCCGCTTGTTCGAGGGTCACGCGTAAGGTCACCCGGTCGTAGGTCTTGGCGATGGTGCCTTCCGGAATCTGCGGCTGCTGATCGATCGCCAGCACTTCAATGTTCTGCAGAATGGTTTTGGCAAACGGCTGGTTATTCTCGCCGCGCATTTGCGTGGCCACAACGTCGACGCGCGAACCTGGCAGGATGAAACCGCCCGCAGCGCTATCGAGCGTTACCTTTACGGTCATGAGCCGCTCGCCCTCGCGTAGTTTTGCCACTAGAGGCTCTTGTCCTGGGGGCAATAGGTGGGACTCGGTAAGTACGCCCCCGGGTTCGATGGCCGATTTCACGGTACGCCCGCGAACGTGGTCGAGATGGCCTAGGGCGTCGCGCGGAGCTTGCGTTTTGGGCACTTTCTTGACTTCAAACCATTGGCTTGGCTCGCTCAGGTGTGTATAACCAGGCACCCGTTGTCGCGCTTGGAGCACTACCACCTCCTCTTCCGCTGCCTGGTGTTTCGGCGACGAGCGCAGGTACCTATTGGTGACTAGGCTCGCACCCAGGCCAGCGAGAACTGCTACGGCTACGGTTACCATCATCTTGGGCCTGATCTTCATAGGTCCGCCTCACTTCTTGGGGAGTTGGTCCGAGGTGCTTGAGAGGGGACGTCAACCTGGCCATTGCGTTTGTCCGTCGCCCAAGGCTTTTCACAGCTGCGGTTTCATAAATTGGTCAGGCCAAGGGTCCGTTGTTTCCCAAAATTACGCTTCGGCGTAGATGGGCCGAATACTTGAATTTTTCCAAAGGTGCCTAAAGGTTCGGCGGCGCAAGATAAGTGGAATCTGCGTCCAGCGTTTCCAAACTGATCGCTCACGATGGCAACCAGATCCGCAAAAGCAAGTAGCCCAGAAAGCCAAGGCACAGTGGTAGGCCATAAGGCAGCAACACCATGCGCGGTTTCCGCTGCATGGCTCGTTCTGAGACCTGCGACCAGGATTGGGCACGCGCCAAATCGGTGACAATTTGACGCGTATGTTCTCGATAATCCCGCCACCGGGCATGCCAAACCATTAGGCCCAACGCGAGGATGCCTCCGATGATGGCCGCTAGGCAGAATCCATAGAGCACGATCCAGAACCCTTCGCGGAGTCCGTAGAGCGCACCGATCCAGGCGCCGAAACCCATTTGCATCTTGACGTCGCCCGCCCCCATGCCGCCGATGGCGTACACCGGCCATAACAGCAAGAAGCCCCATCCTAGTAACAGCCAACTGGCCCACAAACCGCTCCAGCCGTCCCAAATCGCTGCTAAGACCAGGCCACTCAGCATCATGCTGAAGGTCAGCCAATTCGGTACGCGCAGCTGCCAACAGTCAATGACCGCCCCCGCGACTAGAAAGGCGGTCAGCACTATCAAAGGCCAACCATTCACGGCGAGGAGAATTCCGGTTTCCATGGCACTTGATTTCGGTATGAGATAGATTCCCTGGGATAGGTCGTTGCAATTTTGCACCTGCCGCAGAGTAACTGCCCGACGGTCACCGGCTGGGGCCAGCGGGTTTGCTCTCACGCCGCGCCCACGAAATCAGGAAGAAGCGAAGCGCTCCGAAGTTCGGGGCTGACCGAAAAGGTCAGCCCCCCGGCTCCCACGAAAATCGTCCATCCGACACGTCGGTTACACGCTTTGGTGGACTTAGATTCGCCGAGCGAGAAATCTCGATGTTATTGCGCGTTGGCAATCGTGTCACTAACCTTCTGGAACTTATCGCGAGCACTCTGGCCGAGGCTAGTGATGGCGGCAATGCATACCACCACGATCAGAGCCAGCATCACAGCATACTCGACGGCAGTTGGGCCGTCTTCGCTTACCAGGAAGTGTTTCACCGCATGCAGCACAGACCTCATGGCAAAATCCTCCCGTTGTTGGTGAGACTGAGACACCCCTGGAGACCTCGAGCAGACCGCCTGCTCGACTCAGTGATTGCACGCATTTACCCATGGAGATGGCGGCGCGATCTATAGCCCGCGCCAGGCGGAAATTAGTTAGTTGGCTCCTAGTCCTTGCCGAAGCCCCCTTTTGCAATCACTTGCTGGAACCCGTTGAGCGTCGGGTTCCCAATGCTGGCGATGGCGCTGAAACACACGAGAATGAGGAGCGCCACCATCAGGGCATACTCCACGCTAGTCGTACCTTGGTCGTTGCGCCACCACTGGTGCCAGCAGGTACGCCATCGTCGCATCGTTGGTATTCCTCACGGGGCTATTGGGGTGGCTGACGAGGGGAAACGGGCGCGTCCTACCAGGGCCAGTTTGGGGAGTTTTGTGGGGAGTTGCGGCCTGACGGAAAATTTCGTTTATCGCTTCCGCTCAGCATAGAACCGTTCGCCACAAAATTAGCTCAGGTTTTTTCGCCTGTCAAATTCGACAGAGTCATTTTTTTCGCCTAACTTGGTCCCGTTGCAACATTGCATCTACGCCCTTCAACTGCGACAATAACTACTGTCGTTACCTAGGGAGGCTGAGACATGCGTGCGCGCTGGAAGCTCGCCGCGGTGCAAATGAACGTCCACTTTGCCGACAAGCTCCGCAACCTGCAGCGGATGCGCCAAGCGCTCCGCGAAGCCGCCAGCCAGGGTGCCCATTTGGTAATTTTTCCTGAATGCTGCCTAACAGGATATGTGTTCGATGACAAATCGGCGGCTTTGGCGCTTGCGGAACCGATCCCGGGACCGAGCACGGTCGAACTCAGCTTGATATGCCGCGAGCATGAGGTGTTTGTCATCTACGGTTTGCTCGAACGCGACCACGAGCGTCTTTATAACAGTTGCGTTTTGGTAGGTCCTGAGGGGGTAGTGGCGAGTTATCGCAAAGTTCACCTGCCGTACATCGGCGTCGATCGCTTTGCCACTCCAGGCGACCGGCCTTTTACGGTGCACGAGCTTCCTGGGATACGTCTGGGGATGCATATCTGCTATGATGGTAGCTTTCCCGAATCGGCGCGAGTTCTGGCCCTTTTGGGAGCGGATTTGATCGTCTTGGTAACGAATTGGCCCCACACAGCTGCTTGCAGTGCCCAATGTATCCCCACGTGCCGCGCCCTGGAAAATCACGTTTACTTCGCCGCCGTCAATCGGGTAGGCGAGGAAGGCGGTTTCCGCTTCATCGGCCAGAGTCGCATCGCTTCCCCGACTGGGGAAACGATCGCCGTGGCTGAACACGACCAGGAAACGATCTTATACGCGGAAATCGAACCGAGCATGGCTCGGAAAAAACATCGCATAATCGTACCGGGCAAACATGAGATTAATCGCTTGGCCGATCGCCGGCCAGAATTTTATGCCGTGCTCACGCAGATGGCCCCTGAAACATTTCGCCGACCACCCTCAAGTGCGAGCTCAGCCACCATTTTGCCCTCATAAGTCAGGACCACTCCTGTGTACTCCCCCCAGCTACTGGTCAACGCAACATTCGGTGTGATTTGGATCGTCTTGGCGGTCTTTCTTCTCTTTTTCTATCGGGGCCCAGAACATCTGGGACAGTTCAATCTGCGCACCATGGGGGTTCTTTCCAGCTTGTTAGCGTTGTATAACGTGATACGCGTATATCTGGAATGGCGTCGCCTCCGCCAGGGACATCAGAACGGCACGCGCTATGACCGAGGAACATCTCCGCCTGCTGTTGATTGAAACTTCGGGCCAGCCCGGCCAAGTCGGCCTGGCAAAAGGAGACCGTTTATTGTGCAGTCGAAGTCTATCGGCGGCACGTCGCCACGCTCGCGACTTGGCCCCGACGGTGAAAGCGCTCTTAGCAGAACTGGGCTGGCGTCCCCGTGATCTCCAAGCTGTGGCCGTGAGCCGAGGCCCGGGTAGTTACACGGGGCTGCGTGTGGGCATCATATCGGCCAAAGCTCTGGCCTACGCCTTGAACATTCCCATCTTAGCGGTCGATACCTTCCCCATCTTAGCGTTGCAAGCAGGCCCTGGCGAAGACCTAGACGTGCTCGAAGACGCTCAGCAAGACAAAGTTTACGTACAACGGTTTCGTTGGGCAGCGACGCAAACTCGTCCCGAACCGTTGGATGCGCTGACCATCCGCCCCTTCTCCGATTGGCTGAGGGATCTGCCTCCGAACCTCCGCGTCACGGGCCCGGCTCTCGAGGTGGCCAGCTTTCGCACCCGCTTACCTCCAACGGTCAGGGTGTTGCCCCAAGAGTCGTGGCACCCGCAACTGGCGGCCATGCTTACCTTGGCGCGGGATCAGTGGGCGCGCGGGGAGGTTGCCGATTTATGGCGCCTGGAACCTTTGTATCTCCGCCCCAGCGAGGCTGAAGAGGCTTGGGAGCGGCGTAAACCGGCTACGCGCTCGTAAACGCTCCTTGCTTTTGCATTCCGGCAAGCTGTTCATTACCAGTAGCGCGCTAACAAGTCGCCCACCAGTCCGATCATGCGTCCCACACTCAGCACAACAAACGCTGCAGCCCAACTAGCGATTACGGCCCGTTCAGTCCATAAGCGCCAGCACCTTCGTGATTCATTTCCGCGGACAAGGCATGGGGACGCATGGTGGCTCAGCTCCGTCTGGGCGGATACTAATGCCGCGCTCATGGGCAGCCAGAGGCCTAGCAGCACGCAAGGAAACAAGTATCGCACTTGCATCCCGTAGATAAACGGATAACGAGGCGGCGTTACCACCAGATACATGACCACCCCGGTCAACAACCATGTGCCGAGGATGAGCACGGCGAGGTAAACGATGACCATGCCTAACGTCATGCATCCGCGCCAGTGGCACCAACGCGGCGCGTGTAGGGTCGCCCGCGCCAAATCCACCAGCGCCGCGGTGTAGAGGAGTCCGCGGAGAAACCCAAGATGATAGGGATGCAACACCGTGTCCACCCAACCGAGTGGCATAAACCAATTGTCGATCTCGCGGGGGATGGCCAAGGCATGACGGAACGGTTCGCGTAGGAAATAGCGCCAGCCACCTTCCTTGAGCAGAAACCGCAATTGTTCGCGAAATTGGTCGGCGACAGGCACCTGTTGCATCGCCTGGTAACCGCGCCAGAGCATTACCAACACAAGCACGCCAAGCCCCAAGCCCAGCGCGAAAATCAGTCCCCAGCCGTACCAACTATGGAGCGGCAGCCGACGCCATGGCGTGGCCCAAAGGGGCAGTACAAATAACAAGACGTAAATGGGAGGCTTGGCCAGAAAACATAGGCCCGTCAGTAGCCACAACGTCGCATATTTGGCCCAACTCCATTGCTGCAGGAGAGCTAACCAGCATAACCCCGCCGCCAGCGCTGCAACATTCGACAAGTTGTCGCTACTGACAATGACACATTGCTGTTGTACATACGGGCTAGAGAGAACCGCTAACACCAACGCCGGCAGATGCTCGTTACGCCAAGCCCAGCAGAGCAAGCCTGCGATTACCAGCACGGGAATCAGGCGGCATAGGTAGTAAAAAACCAACGCTTCTTGCACTGTATGCACGCGCGGAAATAGCCACGCCACTAACGCCACTGCGGGATAGGAATAATAGCCAGCATAATTCACCCATTTCGGTTCCCTAATAGGAATAATCTCTGGACTTGCTTGTCGGAAGAGAGTAGCTGAGACATGAACTTCGGCATGCCAACGCACCGAGGCGAAACCTGTAATTTCTGGCAAGTTGTATAGGTATGTTTCTGTCACGGCGTGGCGCCGATACCGTGCCAAGGCATCGCGCCAATGATCCTGTTCATCAGGTCCCTGGAAAGGCGGTAACAAAAACACGGTGAGCAAGAAACTGGCTAAGGTCGCCGCAAGCAGGAAACCTTGAAGCATTCTTGTGCTAAGTAATGTGGGCCAGAGTATCATCACGGCTAGAAGACCACACGCTAGGGCCAGGAACATGCCCGTGAACCGAGCGGCTCGTTGACGCACCGCCGGAGTTTGATAGGCCGTAGCATCCTGGGGTACGACCACCTCCAAACGGGCGACGCGCACTGCGCTATGGGGCGGCACTCCAATCCGCACTTGGCGGGCCAACTGGGGTAACCGCCAAAGCACGCAAAACACCTGACCATCGCGTTGCAATTCGCCCCGTACCCTGCACGTGTTCAAAAATGCTTCCAGACTCAGCGAGAACGCCTGCCTTTGGGGGTCGGTGACTTCCACGGGCACCCAGGCGAGTTTCCAATCGGGAAGACACGTGCTGTGCGGGTGAATCACAAGCCGCACCTCGAGGAGACCCGACGGCATCGGACCCAAGTCGAAGCTGCCGAGGTGACCGTCCGTGGCCAGCAACTCGCCCACAATCCGAATAGCCCGCACGTTCGTCAGAGGCGCTTCTTCGAGGCGCCAAGATAACGTGCGTGTTTTTACGGCGTCTGTTCCATGCCCTTGCCACCACGGCCATATCCACGCCGCGAGTAATCCCCCGCCTATTAGCGACACGGCGATCAGCCAACGCTGCCAGGCCCTCACGGTTTACCTCTCAGCCCCTTTCATGGACGAGACACACTGCCCAGCGGCAGCACATGATGCTTTGGGACTGGTTTCCGTACCACCGGCGTCCGGTTTGGCTGATGTCTCCATGCTCCTGACATATCGTTGTCAAGGAGCTAACCGCCCCCTGTCGCTTGCAAGATTGCCAGGACACGGGCATTGGCCTCGGGAAAGCGATAGTGCCTCAGCTGCGGGATCGCCACCCAACGAAACGATCCGCGCGGCTCGGCGTCAGCCACGGCCTCGCACTCGATGAACGTCAAATAAAGACGTCCGTGCGCATAGCTGTGTTCCACCTCGCACAGACGACGCACGGCTTGAACATGCAGCCCAGTTTCCTCAAAACATTCCCGTACTGCAGCCGATTCGGGCGCCTCACCGGGATGACATTTACCCCCTGGAAACTCCGCAAAACCTGCCAAAGGACTGTCCTCAGGTCGAACCCCAACGAGCACTTCGTTCCCACGCCGCACCACCGCTATCGCGATGGGCGTGACTTGCTCGTGCACCCATGGCGTAGGATGCGCTTCCATGGCTGGGAACAACGTCACTTGAGCTTATGCTGTCTGTTGCCAGTTCGGACGAGTGACGGCCCCCCGCGAAGCACTAGAAACCAGCGCTGCATACTTGGCAAACACGCCATCGGTGTAGCGAGGCGGCGGAGGCCGCCATTCAGCCAAACGAGCTCGTAATTCCGACTCCGCAATTTCGAGCTGAAGTTGCCGATTGGGCACATCGAACACGATGAAATCCCCCTCCCGCACGGCAGCAATCGGTCCGCCTACGGCCGCCTCGGGAGCCACATGCCCAGCCATGAGACCGTGCGTAGCGCCGCTAAATCGGCCATCCGTGAGGAGCGCGACGGTTTCGCCCAAACCCGCTCCGACAATGGCGCTAGTAACGCCCAACATTTCCCGCATACCCGGGCCGCCCTTTGGGCCTTCGTAGCGAATGACTACCACGTCCCCCGGCTGAATGCGGCCCGCAGTAACTGCGTGCATGGCATCCTCCTCACGGTCAAAAACACGGGCAGGTCCGCGATGATACATCCGTTCATGGCCTGCGATCTTGACCACACATCCTTCCGGCGCCAAGTTCCCTTTCAGAATTACCAGTCCTCCCGTGGGCTTCAGGGGGCGATCGCAAGTGTAAACCACGTCTTGCCCAGGCGTCTCCACCGCCAAGGCTGCCTCCTCAGCCAAGGTTTTCCCGGAAGGCGTCAGTTGCCGACCGTCTAACTTGCCATGTTCGAGTAAGCGTTTGGCCACCAAGCGGGTACCCCCGGCTCGATCTAAATCGGTAGCGACGTACTTGCCTCCGGGTTTAAGGTCAGCGATGAGCGGGGTACGTCGGCTGATGACGTCGAAGTCATCCAGGGACAACGCAACGCCTGCCTCGTGAGCTAGCGCCAACAGATGCAGCACTGCATTTGTCGAACCGCCTGTCGCAGCGACTCCGGCGATAGCATTTTCGAACGAGGCTCGGGTTAGGTAGTCGCGCGGCTTGAGGCCCCGCCGTAACATGTTCATGATTAATTGACCGCACTCATAGGCTACCTGCCTCTTGCGTGGATCCAAAGCGGGCGGACTGGCCGAGCCCATCGGCGAAAGACCGAGCAGCTCGAGCGCCATGGCCATCGTATTAGCCGTGAACTGCCCTCCACACGCCCCCGCTCCCGGACAGGCGCAGTTCTCAATAGCGCGAAACTCCTCGGCCGTAATTTTGCCCCGGGCAAATGCCCCAACTGCTTCGAAAACGTCCTGAATCGTCAGCGAGCGTTCCTGCCAGCGTCCTGGTGCAATCGAGCCGCCATATAGCACAAATCCGGGCACATCGCAACGCAGTAAGCCCATGGCCGCTCCAGGAATCGTCTTATCGCAACCAACGAGACACACCAATGCGTCAAAGTAATGGCCGCGTCCTACCAGTTCCACCGAGTCGGCGATGAGTTCGCGGCTGATCAGGCTAGCTTTCATCCCTTCCGTGCCCATGGTAATGCCGTCGCTGATGGCGATAGTGTTGAATTCCATGGGCGTGCCGCCGGCAGCGCGTATCCCTTCCTTCAAGGCTTGGGCTAGCTCGCGAAGATGATAATTGCACGGCATAGTTTCGACCCAGGTGTTAGCGATGCCGATGAGCGGCTTGGCCAAATCCTCATCCGTGAACCCAATGGCCTTCAGCATAGCCCGCGCGGGGGCACGCTCCGGGCCGTCGAGCAACACGCGACTGCGGTGACGCGGATCCCATGTACTCATCGCTGACCTCCGAGTAGCACAAAGCTGGCGTTTTGAGTCTCCGGTCGCAGCGTACGGCGCAATATAGCATGACACATCTTAGCGCCCGACCCTCAGAATATGACCTAAACTTTCCACGAACCAGGAGAGAACTATGGGATTTTGGAAAAGCACGCGTCCGACAGGTGCTGTGCCCGCTTCCCCGATTTGGAAAGGGTATCTGTGCCGCCTCGAAGACCTACCGATGTTTCCCAGTTGGGCGGCGGAAGCGTTAGAAGTAGCGAACCGTCCTGATTGTTCGTTACGCGATTTAGCCCGGGTTATCCAGCGCGACTTACTATTGAGCGCGGGCATCCTGAAGCTGGCCAATAGTTCGCTGTATTGCGTCGGACGGGAAGTAACGAGCATCGAGCAGGCAGTTATCCGCCTAGGTCTGGTACGTTGTCGTCATGCGATTGTCGCTGTGGGCATGCGCAGTTTGTGGCGGGAAACGGCCCGGCAGTTGTCGCCGCGCTGGGCACAGTTTCTGTGGCACCATGCGCTCTTTGTGGCCGCGATCGCCAGCAGACTAGCTCGGTGTCTGCATCTGCCGTTTCAAGGCGAAGAATTGGTCGCCGGTTTAGCCCATGACCTGGGTCGGTTGGTTTTGGCGTTACAGAACTGTCCCGCTCCACTCGCGCAGCAAAGCCACGCTTTCCTGGAAAGCCCGGACGTGCTTGCTCAGGAACGTGAACATCTCGGCGCCGACCATACCCAGATCGGCACCTGGTTTTTGCAAATCAATCGTCTGCCTGCTTTCCTGGCCGACGTGGCTGAGTTTCACCATCATCCAGAGCGTGCAGGCCAACGTCGGGACTTAGTCGCGTTGACCGCCGTCGCAGAAGACTTAGCGAATCTATGGTACGCTGCTCTTCACAGCTCTGCATATGAACTACGTATGAGCACCAACGACTGGCTACGCAACCATTTTGGATGCACTCTGAATGGTAGCAGGGAAATTCCTCCTAGTCCAGAGATCCAAGCTGGGCCGTATCGCGGCTTACACCCGGTGCAAGTTATCTTACAAGAGGCCGCACGCGAAGTCCAACAAAACGCCTGGTAGCCGTATTCAGCTTTTCGCATATCATGACTCAGGACAACTAAGCGACTTATGCTCCTAGACCGCGTAAGTCATAAGGGCGTGAAATTATTTTTGGCCTAGCTGTGGATTATCTGACGGTAATCAATGGTACTAACATCTTAGTCCTGATTAGTCGCCTGGCTTCACAAACGGGTAATAGCATCTTAGGCCGATACATATATATGTGGGAAAGCGTAACTTAGCAAAATCTAGTGCAAGCTATTTGGAACACCAAGCCCTGAGCTCGGTTCGAGCAACATAACTAACCTAAATTCAATGCAGGGCAATGCGACCCAGAGCTGTTGGATCAAGTGCTATCCCTGGGGCACTTCGAGAGCTATATGCGGGTTATTCCATACGCCTCATCCGCGGCACGGCTCGGTAATAAGCGGCGATTTAGAAACGTTTAGAACTGGGAATAAGGTTGTCGCGGCTTCTTGCGAAGGGTAAATGCACATCCCATTAGTATCTGTTTATGGCTTATGCATTTCTCTAGGGTCTCTCCTAACAGCTAAGAGGGTATCGGGCTCGATGGAGTTCTAAGAAAGCGCATGGAAGGTCTCTGAAGCTGGCAGGCGAACTGTGGCGTGAGAGTGGGTCAACCGGTCTAATAGCGTGGGAGGTAAGCGGCAACGCACACGCATGCGGCCATCCTCGACAGCTTGATGGACGATTTCTCCATGAGCTGCGAGCCAAGCCAGCAAGGCCCCGTCAGCGATGTCGCATTCGATCTCGGCTTCGATGTGATTGCGCAGGAATGTGGCCCGCACGGCTTCCGCCAGCCGGTCGAGCCCCTCGCCGGTACGGGCACTGACGGGAACTGCGGCGGGCCAACGCTGTAGCCACCAAGCCAATTCCCCACGATCGCGAAGTCTATCAATTTTGTTCAACACGAGCAATATGGGCTTATGCCGACAATCGAGCTCCTCAAGAACCTTTTGTACGGCACTGACGTGCACTTCCGCGAGCGGGTTGCTCGCATCCACGACATGCAATAGCAAACGTGCCTGCCGGGCTTCTTCCAGGGTTGCCTTAAAGGATGCCACTAAGTGGTGGGGCAAGTCGCGGATGAATCCCACGGTGTCGCTGAGCAGCACACGTCCCAGGCCCGCGATGTGCCAGCACCGGGTACGCGTATCGAGCGTGGAAAAGAGGCGGTCTTCCACGTGCACGCCCGCGCCGGTCAGGGCATTCATAAGCGTGCTCTTCCCGGCGTTGGTGTATCCCACTAGGGACACAGTGTATTCATGGCTCCGCGCTGCCACCATCCGTTGTTTACGAGCTTCCACTTCCTGAAGGCGTCGTCTGAGGTCACGAATCCGTTGAGCCACGAGCCGACGGTCCTCTTCCAGTTGGGTTTCCCCTGGACCGCGCAGTCCAATGCCGCCACGGATACGCGACAAATGCTTCCACATGTTTTTCAAGCGGGGCAAACTGTATTCCAACTGGGCTAATTCCACCTGCAACTGTGCTTCCAAGGTACGAGCCCGCGTAGCAAAGATATCGAGGATCAATTCAGTGCGGTCGAGCACCTTGACCTGGATGGCTTGCTCTAGGTTTCTGGTCTGGGCTGGGGTCAAGTCGTTGTCGAAGATTACTACATCGGCATCCAGGTCTCGACACATTTCCGCTAAGTGAGCGACTTTACCTCGGCCAATATACGTGGCGGGTTCAATCCGCTGGCGCCGCTGGAGCAACCGCCCCACTACCACTGCTCCCGCACTCTCGGCTAAACCTTGTAACTCTTCTAACGGGTCCTCCCCTACCCAAGGGCGTTCCGGCAAGCTCACGCTAACTAGAATGGCGCGTTCGTGCTGGACCGTCAGCTCCTCACGTGGCGAAATGGCACTCACTTCTCGTCGCGGTAACCTCACTTTCTTCACGATACGCTGACGCGCCCCTTCCCCAAGCACCCTGATCGTATCGAATTGCTCACTACTGAAGTATCGGCCTGCCCCTAAGCCAGGATTGCATCATATTCCTCTAGTAAGGCCCCTGTGAGCCTAAGGTGGCCTTTACCTAAAAATATTTTAGCTCTGAGCAAGCTAAGGGACAACTTAACGGGAGCGTGGTCGAAATCGCCTTGTTTATGTCGGCTCAGGCTGTGAGAGATTACGCGGAGGAATATAACTCCGCGGTATCCAGGATGATGGTCACAGGTCCGCTGTTGATCAACTCTACTTCCATCTCAGCCCCGAATTCTCCCGTGGCAACAGGGACACCCAAGGCCTTGGCAGAGGCGACAAATCGTTCGTAGAGGCGTCTCGCATATTCAGGAGGCGCGGCCTGAGTGAAACTCGGGCGTCTGCCTTTTCGGCAATCCGCATATAAGGTGAATTGGCTCACTACCAGCAGCGCGCCTTGAATTTGGAGCAAATCTAAGTTCATTTTGCCGGTGTCGTCATCGTGAATACGCAAAGAGACAATCTTTTCCGCTAGGCGGTCGGCCACTGTTTCGGTGTCCTGGGGACTAACTCCTAATAAAACCACTAATCCTCGACCGATAGCGCCGACCACGCGACCTTGCACACGCACTTCAGCCCGACTCACCCGTTGAATCACCGCCCGCATCTTAGCGATACCTAGGATTCCCTATGTCTTCTTGCGGGATGGCCGATAACAAGTGATCTTATTTCCACCCTGTAAGCAAATGAATAGATTAGTGTATGATATGCTAGCCTGCATATGAGAGGACATTACTTAAGTTGCCGCCTGGATAATTACGGTAATTCAGCCAACCTGAGATTGAGGATGATATAGTCGTGCTCTCATAGAAATGTTCTCAGCCCGCATAAACGCGATAATCAAGGGTGGGAAAAATATTATGGCGTGCTTCCAGTTGAGCTAGCCAGGCTTCGTCAATCGTATTGTGCAAGACCTGGTGGTAGAGCGCATTGAAGTTGACGATATGAGTGCGCGTCCGCTCGCGGGCGTATTGCACCATAGTACCTGTCTTCATGATGAAGGCCCAATCGCTGGACTGGGCCAGCAAAAGTTCGCGTGCCATTTGATTCAGCGCTCGTTGGAGCAGGCCTGGAGCGTGAGGATGCCGTTTCGCTAATTCTACCATACGGTCAGCCATGAGATGGATGTGCGGATAGATCCAATCATTCGAGCCATCCAGCCAGACTTCGCAGTAGCCTTTATAGCCCCAACTGGACAAGGAGGGTTGGCACACTTGCAGGCGTGGTTGCATTTCTAAATATTCGGGCACGGTGATGGTCTTGATCGTCTGTTGATCGTAACAGATTTTGCGGAGCAAAAAATTCAGCCATTCGGGACCTTCGAACCACCAATGCCCGAAAAGTTCGGCATCATAGGGGGCAACGACTAACGGCGGTTTGCCGCCCATGATGCTATATAACCACTCGACTTGTTTTTCGCGATTGAACATGAAATTACCCGCATGTTCGGCCGCTTTTTCAAGGGCAGCTTCGCGAACATAAGGAAGCTTATGATCCGTAGGTCCCGTGATCTTATAGTACTTGATGCCCAGATTGTGCCGCACACCGATACTATGCAAATGCGGCCGAATATAGTCGTAATCTAAGTCGTAGCCTACGTCGCGGTAGAATTCGCGGTAATTGTAATCGCCAGGATAGCCTTCAATGGCGCTCCACACCTGCTTAGAAGATTCCGTATCCCGCCCCAGGGCCGCGACACTTGTACCAGGACACAAGATAGGAGCATAGACGCCATAGCGGGGACGCGGATCAGCAAAGAGCACGCCATGGGTATCGAGGAAAAAGTAACGGATGCCAGCTTGTTCTAAATAACGCTCCAGACCAGGGGCATAACCGCATTCCGGCAGCCAGATGCCGCGGGGGCGTTTGCCGAAGTGACGCTCAAACTCACGGCAGCCGATTTCAATTTGTGCCCGCACGGCGTCCCAATTGACCGTCATAAGCGGCAGGAAGCCATGCGTGGCGGCCACTGTGATGAGTTCCAACTTACCCGTCTCCGCGAATCGGCGAAATCCCTGCAATAAGTTGTTGCCGTACTTAGCCGAGAACACTTCTCGACAATGTTCAAAGCGTTCGAGATACATGCGGGCCAAGACATGAAACTCCGGCTGCCAACGGGTGCGCTCGATTTCCTTCCGGGCCAGGGCGATGAGGTTGTCGAGATGGCGCAGATAACGGTACTGGAGCAAGGGGTCGGTGAGCATAGCGGCCAGCGTCGGCGAGATCGACAGGGTCAGACGCCAGTCCACGCCGGCTCGCTCTAGCCCTTCCATCAGGTCTAAAAGTGGGATATATGTCTCCGTGATCGCCTCGTAGAGCCAGTCTTCTTCGAGGCAATCGTCATATTCGGGATGACGGACGAAAGGTAAATGAGCGTGCAAAACCAGACACAGGTATCCCAAGGGCATAATTTTGCTTCTCCGCAAGTCGTCGGCGTAGGCCTGATTCATGTCCTCCTGAAGAGGCGTGAATCCAATTTAGCAGATCACCTCGGCAATGGCGAGTTGGTTTGGACCCGTCGGCTCTTAGGCTGGTTGGCTCCGACGTGTTGGCTCCTGGCTTGCTTGGTCGCAGTTTCGGCGCCAACGAAAGAGGCCTTGGTCAAACGGGACTTGGCAGAATTACAAGGGGAATGGCGTGCGGTGGCGGGAGAGCGAGACGGACAACTGCGGCCCAAAGCGTTTCTCGAAGCCTTGCAGGTCTGTGTCAAAGACGACGTCATGACTATGACTCTGGGCAAACGGCAGCAGCGGCTCCGTTTGGTGCTGAATCCAAGCGTGCGTCCCAAAACGGTTGACTTGGTGCATCTCGAGGGACGCGAGAAGGACGAGGTCTGGTCAGGAATTTATGTGCTCGAGGGCCCACGGTGGAAACTGTGCATGGCCCCACCCGGACAGGAGCGACCGAAGGACTTCTTTACCCGTCCGGGGTTAGGCTGGGAATTACTTATTTTGGAGCGGAAAAGTGCGTTACCAGCGAGCGACAAATAGTCAAGGAATCCAATTCTAGTGCTGACGAGTATGTAGGAGCGTGGGACGCGCAATGGGGACGGGTTATAGGTAGTCGCACGGTTCGAGAGATAGGTGCAGCTGGCCGAGGCGGATTTTCCAGAAGGCAGGCAGGAAGACGCCCTGTTCCGTTTTGCTCGGAGGGAAATATTCCTGGCCGAGCCACAGGGGAGCTGAGCATTGTAAGAGCCAGCCTGCGGAGGTTGGAAACAGCCAGGCTTCGGGGAGAGACTCACTCTGCAAGTGCGCCTGGGGATCGGGGCCAAGAAGTAAGGCCTGGCTGACGACCAAGGCCGCTCGCACATGGGTCGCCAGCCGTAAGGGCCAGCGCCACGTCAAACGAGCTGTCAGCGAGTTAGGATATGGTAGGGTCAATGTGAGGTGCGCCGCTGCTTGACCGAGGTCGGTAAGTAAAACGAGTTCGTGGCCCGAGTCCCAAAGACCGCCCGTACTTTCGCGACCACGGTAACGACAACGCCCCACTGCTTGCCAGACATAACTTTCACGGTCGCGTTCCACCCAGACATGAATCGGTCGTAAGGGCGCCAGAAAAGGAATGTCGGCTTGCTGGCTCGAGGTTGATTCTGCTTCGCGGGCCAACGCGCGGCTGCCGATACTGATGCGCGGTGCCAAGCATACTAAGTAGCCGCCTAATGTGTCGATCCACAAGATAGCGCGGGCAGGCTGGTCAGTCATAGCGGCAAGGCATGGGCCAGCGTAGATCAGCGAGCTTCAGCCGGCAGAATAGGACAAGGGCTTCGATCCGGCAAACTTTGCCGAGGAAACCAACCTTAGAGGTATGCGAGGCACGGATGAGCGGCAACTGAGGCGATGCGCGCGCAGAGCCGCAGGAAATTTGCCGATTCTGTTGGGAGAAATACCAGCCTGGGAAAGCCCGCAGCAACCGCGAGGATCAAGCAGCTTTCGCGCGGAATGCGACGCACGGGAAAGCAAGGAGGCCAACATGTGGGGCAAGGTGGCAGGGTTCCTTGGGGTCGGCGTGCTGGTGCTTAGCACTGGCCAACCCGGGCACGCCGAGTGGCATATTTGGCCTTTTTCGCGACACCACGTTTCAGACACGCAAGAAGCCGTCCAGGTAACCGAGGATCCAGGGTGGCATCCCTCGAAGTTACACGATTGTTCCGAGGGCAAGTGTCGGCATTCCTGGTTCCGCGATTGTACGGAAAGCGGCTGCGGAGGCGATTTCGGCTGGTATGCCGTGGGCGACTTTATTTATCTGCGGCGTGAGCGGCCCAGCGAGACCTTTCTCGCTCGCGAAGTGGACCTGACCGTTTTGCCCGTGCGCCAATTACGCGATCTGACTACTGACAGCGACCGTTTCAATTACGAACCCGGCTTTCACGTGTTGATGGGCCTACCGCTCAATCCGGAATGGTCTTTTGAAGCGAGTTTCTTTGGCATTTGGGACTGGGAGCAGGAAGCGACCCTGGTGAACCGCAATCCGCCCTTGTTTGGAATGGATTCGCCGTACTTGACCATTAACGGCGGCGCCGTGGACGCTGTCAGTTATAACTACGAAACCGAGTTACGCAACTTTGAAGCGAACTTTCGCAATTTTCGACCCTTTGGGCCGTTCAGCACCGTATCCTGGTTTGTTGGGGCTCGTTACATCTGGCTCACCGATGAAATCAACGTCTTCGGGACGGAAAATCTATTCCTGACCGCGGAGCGTACCCAGGCTGATGTGGATAACCATCTCATTGGCGGTCATGTCGGCGCCAGTGTCGCTATCTCCCCCTTTTATTTCCTGAGCCTGGGCTTATACTCGAAAGTGGGTGTCTACGGCAACATTATCCGTAGCCGCGTGAATAACTTCCTACGGGATCCGGCTTCGTTCCCCACGGAAACGTTACGTATGTTCATCAGTCGGGACGACGGTTCGACTGGCGTCACGCTGGAAGCAGGCGCTAAGGTAGCCTGGCGTATCACGAACAACATTTCCATTCGCGGTGGCTATAGCGTTCTGTTCCTGGACGGTCTGGCTTTGGCCCCTGACCAGCTCAGTGTCAACCGCCAAGTCTTCGCTACGACCGTCTTGTTAGACCGCACTAACGTGTATGGCCGACAACCAGGACGCACCGATGAAACAGGCAGCATGTTAGTCCACGGCTTCTCGGTCGGTCTGGAAATCGATTGGTAACGCAGTGGGATTGGTACTGCGGTGGGGCGGAAGCATCCCGAACCTGTAGCGCCCTGCTTTCACAGTGCATTAAGTTGTCCGCGCGCCAGCGAATCCGCTAACTGATGCCATTGTTCTCTTTGCCGGTGCAAGCGCTGCGAGAACCAATCGGTGCCATTGCGCGTATCGAATGCTTGTGCCAAGCTCTTGGCCTGGTGGACCAGCCATTGCCGCAGAGGATCGTTGGGATCAGCCAGATTAACGTGACCGCTGATCGGCGCTTGCTCAGGCAAGCGCACGCGCACGGGCTGGTCCGTGCCCGCGGGTAATCGTTCCAGGACGAACCAGGCAGCCAGGCAAAACTCGAAAATATTCTGGGGCCTTGTGGCTTTGAAAGCCGAAGGCAGAAACTCCTCCAGACAGCTGAGAGCTTCCTCGATTTTCCCGACCACAGCCAGATAAGCAGCGTGATAACCGCCGACATGAAGGAAATCCAGTTTGCCCCGGATGCGACGCCAGTTTTTCTCGTGATGACGCGCTGCCTCTTGTGCATGTCCCTTAGCGACCCAGGGGATAAGCAGACGCGGTACCGTCAGGTGAGGAACTTCCTCGCAACGCAGCCGACCGAGGAGAAGCGGCTGGGCCCGTTGCAGGGCCTTGTCAGTTTCGCCCAATTCCAACAGGACGAGCACGTGCAGGTCCCGTTCACAAGCGGGACAGTCCGACATTTCATCACGCGCCAAGCGGCGCCATTCGGATACCAGTTCGCGGACGCGTTCCAAGTCTCCTCGCTGCAAATAGTAGCGTATCCACAATCCCCGATTTGGCCGTAGACTGAATCCCGCGTCGCAATAACGCCGTTCCTGGTCGTTCAGGAGGGATTGCAAACGTTCCTGAGACACGGAGGGATACTGAATGGCGGCTTCGATCATCCACTTGTAAATCCAATAAATGAGATGCGCCTCATCCAGTTCAGGATTACGGTCATAAGCCGCCAAGCACCATTCAAAATGACTAAACGCACGATGGGGCTGGCCACCGAACACTGCGGCACTGATCAGTTCCTGTCTCGCCTGATAAGCGATCGATTCTTCGCCTAAAGAATCAGCTAGCTCTACCGCTCGCTCCAGCATCTCAATCTTGAGTGGCGAATTCGGCAGGAGCTCGGCTTGCGCTAGTATGGAAAACACTTACTCGGGTGATACGGAATCCGACATAGTTTGTAGCTCCTAGTGAGTCTAAGGAAGCTGAATCCGCCGATATTCGATGCGCGACGGCTCGAAAATCCCCAGGCCTTTCTCGCCGGCCAGTCGAACGTGCTCCGGCTGGCGCCGCCGGAATTGTTCGGCTCGCCGTGGATCATTCTTCTCTGTGCCCATGTCGGCCACCGGAGGCCAACCGCGACTTACTCGATACTGATCCAGAATGTGCCAACCGACGTGGTCGAGCGCTACCGGGTCGGTGGCAAAAAAGAGCGATTTTCTCTCCCAAACGTCCCAAGTAGCGTTCCAAGTTCCTGGGCCGCCTTCGTAGCATCCGACTAACCCATCCATAATCAGCAACACTACCTTCTTCCGCAGCGGCTCGAGCGACACCATTTCCGGAATAAACGTGCCACAGGTGTTGTCCAGTTCGGGCGATGGCGCACTGGGCCCCAGGTGCGACCGCGCTACGTTATTGACAAACCCGTGCGACATATCCTTCAGCGACATGGTCACGCCGCTGGAACGATGATCTTTCAGCACCGTGGCCACAATCACCTTGTTGACGATGTCGTCCGTGATAATTCGGCTCAGATGAGAGTTTTCACTCGGCCGGTCGTGGGGACCGCCTTTGGGCATGGCGTAGGGTAAGCGCCGAAAAACGTCAGGATGGTAGCCGATTACGTGGGGATCAGGGTCGGGACGTTTCCCAGTATTACTGTCGGGATCACGGCCCTCCAGGTCGGTTTGTTGGTTGTGATAACGTACGTGGGAAGCATACCAGGTGATCAAAGGATACTGTGTCTTAAGAAACTTTTCGTAGCCTGCATCGCGGAACTGGTCGGCATAGCGCTCGTACAACACGATGTCCTTATCAGTCAGGCCCGCACTTTTCAGACCCTCGATAATCGCCACCAGCAATTCCACATGGGTGATCGCGCCGCGTTTGCGGCCATCGGTCAGACCGACAGGATTGACTTTAATGGCAACGCGGTCGCCTTTCTGAAACAACGTTTTCCACGCCTCAGCCGCATGATCAGCCCCTGTGAGCCCCCGCATCCCCCGGGCGACCATTTGGCGCACCGGTTCCAGTTGCGCACGCCCATTTCGCACCGAGCCAGGATGATGTACTTCAATCACCCTGCCTGGCCAACGACCTGGAATGCCAAACTCCGGTCGTGCCACTTCCAGGCAACGCCCCGTAAAACGCTCTTCAGGGGCTAACAGGTAAACTGGCCGCTGACCGTCGCCGGCCGCACCCTGAGCATAGGCCCACTCCACGAACGCGCCCGACTTCCCCAGCGCCCCAGCTAAGCCACCGCTTGCGATCCATGTACCAGTTTTCTGCAAAAATCGCCTACGATTACAAAGACGTTCGCCCATGCCTGCCCCCTGTTGGTGGAATTTCCCTGGCTCGTTCAGACGCTTTTAGTCTATGGTAGAGAAACTCTTGCCCCATTGCTAGTCAATTCAACGAGCCTTTCCCGTTTTTGCGGTGTTAGTAGCTATAAAGGCATCTAAATAATCGGTGCACCAAGTACCAAGGAGGCCGACCATGCGAGTAAGGTTCGTCTGGCTGGTAGCGGGTCTCTTGGCGACGATTGGCACATGGGTGCTCGCGGCCGATCGAGAAGGCGAACCTGCTAAGCCTCGGGCGCGCAGTATCATCGCTGAGTTTCGCAAAGTGGATGGCACGAAACTCGTATTGGTCATACGCGGCGACAGTGGAGAACGCGAACTCATCTGTGAGTATGACTCCAGCACCAAGTTCCTTGCCGAGACAGACAAGAACATCACCGTCAAAATACGGGGCGAAGGTGGGGTAGAACGGGAAGTCACGAAGCCCGATACCAAGGCGATTGCCCTGAAAGACTTGGTCTCCGGGCAACGCGTCGCAGTGACCATGTTAGTTGGTGATGAAAAGACAACCCCGAAATGTCTCGAAGTGCGTGTACTACGTCCCCGTCCAAATCGGGAAGGTAAGGAAGGCGACAGGAAACCCGATCCTAAATAGTAAACTTATCGCGCTATAAACGTCCCTAAGAGTTCCTCCGGTGCTAGAGTTCATAATGATCGGCTACTATACATAGATGTGTAATCGCCTTTATTGACGGGGCCGTCCTAAGTATCGGCATAATTATGTTACAATTTCATATTATGCCGTTTATTCACGAATACCCAGTATTTTGATAAAGTCCTATGTGTCAGCATAATTATGTTACAATTTCATGCTCTAAGTCGGGAATATAATCGGCGCTAATCTTCGTCATCCTCTTCCTCAGGATGAGGGAAGACGAAAGCGGCGCGGACGGGCGGGGGCATAGGACTGTTCGGCCCCTTAATCGAACGCCAAATGATTTCGTTGAATAAGATGTCATCGATGGCATCCTCTTTGGTCAAATCCATCCTAAGAGATAGATCTGCGCCCCAAGCGGTGGGCTTATTTCGCTCGTCCATATCTACTTGAGGCTTAACCGCTTGATAAGGCGTAAAGTCGGGTTGGGCGGTGAATGAGTTATACATAGGCCGGGCTGCCGCATCAAATTGACTCATCGGCTGCAGCCCGAGGATAAGCTCCATAGTTCGTAACATGCTGCTCGTCGAATATAAGTTCGAGTCCACGAAGCGACGCTTGGTGTAAGGACTAATGACCAGGGCAACCGTGCGATGGGCGTCCACATGATCAGGACCATTTTGGGCATCGTCTTCGACCACGAAGATAGCAGTTTGCTTCCAGAAGCGACTTTTCGAAACGGCCTCTACGACCAGCCCCAGCGCCCAATCGTTATCGGCTACCATCGCGCGAGGGGTCCAAGCTCCGGGCCGTGTCCCCGCGGTATGGTCATTGGGCAGGCGCATGATAATGAATCGCGGCATCTCTCCCTGGGCTTCCCAGCCGCGCAATAACTCGATAAAGCGCTCCGCCCGCTTGACATCGGGATAATTTAAGTCCCAACCGCGATACCAAGGGTCGAAGTGCCCCTCTAATGATTTCACGCGTGCCCGCCCTGGGTCTTTGAGTGTCTTCCCCGTTTCAATAAACTCGCCTAAGCTATAGTAACTTACTCCTGCATCTCGACAGCGTTCCCAGATATAACCGCCTGCGGGTCGTGCCAAGTGTTCTCTTTCGCCCTCTGAGGGATAAAAACTAAGTTTTTTCTTCGGGCTCCCTCGATAAGTGAGGGGCCAAATTCTCTCGACAAAGTCGGTACAATAAGCGGCCGTGCTCCATTCATGCCCATCGGCCGACACCTCACTTTCGACGTAAAAATTATCCAACAGCACAAACTGGCGCGCTAGCCGATGATGATTCGGAGTAATGTTTTCAGGAAACAGGCAAAGGTTCGGATCGCCGTTTCCTTCGGGCATGTCGCCGAATACTTGGTCATAGGTGCGGTTTTCCTTGAGAATATAAATGCAATACTTGATAGGCGATGGATCCCCGACTTTCGCGGGGATAGGATTATCAGGCTCCCGCGGCGCTGTAACAGCTAAGTCGGCACGGAGTGGACTGCATTGATACGCTTGATGAGTATATTGCGCCAGTTGCTTAGGTTCGGGCAGGTTGATAATCGAGAGCGTTCCTCGAAACAGGCGAGCTATATACTGCCGCGTCGTGCCGGCCGCCGGCACACCCGGTTGCGGCCCCTGCGGATTGGCTAAAGGGGTTGTGCCTTTTCCGTTCGTGACATAAATATGTTTCCATTCAGGATTATAACGGACACACGTCGGATACCAGCCGACAGGTATAAAACCTAATGGTTTCGCATGACCACGCTCGGCCACACTAAATATTGCGACGTTATTATTGTCGGCATTGGCGACGAATAACATCTTACCGTCAGGAGTCAGAGCAATGCTGTTGGGGGTATTTCCCACTGGTGCGTTCGGATATAGTGCGCAATTTAACGTCTCTAAACCTTTCCCCGTCTCGGTATCTAATACGCTTACCTTAGTCGAGTTGGCACACGCAACATATAAAGTCTTCCCATCGGGTGCTAAGACCATTTCGGTCGGATGTTTTTCTGTAGGCCAAATCGCGATAATTTGCTTAGTATCTAAGTCGAGGACCGCTACGGCCTCTCGGGCCCATAGACTCACGAACAGGCGTTTACCGTCTGGCGATGGCAACACTGCATAAGGATGACTTTTTTCTGGCAGGGATATCAATTCATACTTGCTCCCCTCAACAAGCGGACGAATACTGATCGCATCGCCGAATACTCCCGCGGCATATAGAGTTTTCCCTGATTTATCCAGGGCAATGCCGCTACAAACAAAATCACTTTTTTCGTCAGCCACGTTCCAAGCGTGATGCTTCGCGAGTAAACCGTCGTCAAATTGCCATTCGTGCACCACGGCAAACTCGCCCCCGCTGGCATAGAGGCGCTCTCCTTTAGGCGAGAAGCAGATGCCATAAAAAGTTTGCTCTAACGGTACGCGGCAGGTAATCCGTCGCCGCTGAGTATCTACGACGATGACTTCGTGTTCGCTATGTCCTGCGTGAAGGATGGCCAACCATCGGCCTGTCGGGTGCAAGGCCATATTTACCGGGAAATCGCCGAGCTCGAGTTGCACACCCGCAGGGCGCAACGACCATTGATTCGGTAATTGCACTCGGCCATCAGGTTGGGGTCCCGGCCAAATGGGACGCGGCCTCGCGGGCTTATCTTCACTCGGTAAGTCCTGTCCTAAATATAGGCAAGCAGCCATTGCGGTCAGGCCCATGATCAAGCTCGAAAGTGCCGCGAATCGCCGATCCTTCCAGAAATTAGCCATAGCCTTGCTCCCTCGGATAAGCCACTCCTAGAAAGCTCGCACGCCAACTGAAGCCTTGATGTCATGTATAGATCCGCCCCACTTAGATGCCAAGCGTCGGTCGCGTGAATAAAAATTGATGAAACTATGGATGTATATATTGATAGAAGCGCGGCGTAGGTTAAGAAAATACCTACTAGGTGCACTTAGCAGGCAAGGCATAGAGCAAGTTGGAAGAACGGGCAAATAGCTTATGAGTTAGTCACTTAGCAAGACGATGCGCTCGGGCGGCGCGCTCAGCTGTAGCCGATGACCTGGCATTAGATTGGGAGCTAAGGGGGTGGGTACGCGCCAGTAGAGAGAGTGTGTGCTGGCGAGCAATTCGACCAGGAGGACATCGCCGTGAAAATCAATACGCTTGACGACGGCCTCTAATCGGTTGGGCGATTGCTCGTTGGCCAGTTGCCAATGTTCCGCACGCACTAGGCAATATAGAGGTTGACCAGTTGCATGATGTGGTAACTGCGTGTGAGCCCGCCAAGCGCCAAACGTGGTTTCGATCTGGGCTACGCTATTTTCCTGGCACAAGAGTCGGCATGGGAACAGGTTCCCCTGGCCGAGAAATGTGGCGACAAAGCGTGAAGTCGGTCGCTCATAGACCTCCCGCGGGGAGCCGACCTGAAGAATACGCCCTTGATGCATGACCGCGAGATGGTCTGCCATCGACAAAGCCTCGCCTTGATCGTGCGTAACGTAGATAGCCGTGATGTGGATTTCCCGCTGAATGCGGCGGATTTCTTCCCGCAGTTCCTGACGCAGGGCGGCGTCGAGATTAGATAAGGGTTCGTCGAGGAGTAAGACCCGCGGCCGAATGACTAAGGCTCGCGCCATGGCCACGCGTTGTTGTTGCCCTCCGGAGAGTTGGCCCGGGTAGCGGTCGCGGTAGGCTTCCAGACGCATCAGTTGCAAAATCTCCTGGACGCGGCGTTGGATCTCCCCGCGGGGGAAACGTCGCACCTCCAGGCCGTAGGCAATGTTCTCGAAGACGCTGCGGTGGGGCCAAAGCGCATAATGCTGAAAGACTATGCCCAGATCACGCCGTTGCACAGGAACATGCCGCATCGGGCGGTCGTCGAAATAAATTTCGCCCTCGTCCGGTTCCAAGAAACCGGCGATGAGACGTAGCAAGGTAGTTTTGCCGCAACCCGAAGGGCCAAGCAGGAAGAACAACTCACCCGACGCCACCTCGAGCGAAACGTTATGCACCGCGATCGTGGTGCCGAAACGTTTCGATACTCGCTCTAGCCGCACCGCCGTCATGCGCCGCCTTTCCCAATGCGAGCTGAATCTTGTTGGGCTAAGCTTATTGTTCCGGTCGTCAGGAAAAGTTTTACCTTGCCGACCGCAAAAAGGAAACTTAGGCTGTTATAGGCGGCGATTCCGCTCCAGGGGAGGTAAACACATGGCGCCGAAACTTAGGAAAGCGCTTTTGCTGGGAATACTAATTATGATATGCAGCGATCCCGTCTCGGCTCAGGAGGTTGAGCCTCTGCCGCCCGAGTCAACTGGTTCCACAGTTAACCAGAGAGTTGATAAGCTCGCTCCTGGTAGTAAGCCGGCGTCATCGCAGCAGGGCGAGATGGCACAGCTGGAGGCACGCTTAGAAAAATTGCAGGCGGAAGTAGCGCAGCTGAACAAAACCGTTGCCGAATTGAAGCAGCATCTCAGTGTGCTGGGACAAGGTCTGGCTGTGGTGGACAGGAGTTTGGACGAACTTAGGAAAGACTTGGCCGCGGTCAACACGGTGCTCCAGCAGCAGATGCTCGCCAAGAGGATGGAGGAACTGCAGAAAGAGGTGGCCCAGCTACGCGAGTTACTCAAGCATGAGACGGAGCGGCTTCAGTCGGCCATTAGGGAAGTAGCGTCGGCCGAGGTGCGGAAAGCCTTTGCCCCGCCTCTGGCCACGGCACAGATTGTTGTCCGCAATGATTGGAGTTGGCCTGTCACCGTAACTGTGGACAACGTTACTTACACGTTACAACCAGGCCAGGAGCAGCGTATCTATCGGGCCGCGGGGACGTTCAGTTACGAAGTTCATGGCTGGCAACCACTGCGTACGCGCACCTTGGCCGCGGGCGAGCAATTTCTAATTCGGATTGCGTTGCCTTAGTGCAGCCAACCACCCTGCAACAACGCGCTGTTCACTTCAACGCACTGGCGGTTGCATGAAGAAGTCGCGCGGGCTGCGGACATAAGGGTTCCAACTATAAAACAGGGGCTCGCCCGTGATCGGATGATAACCGTGGCAGGGCGGAATAATGAGCGGCGGGGGCCCGATACCGTTCACGGGTTGACAGGGCTTATCCGTGGGACCTGCTAGACCGTACGGGCAACGGTGCCAATAAAAGCTCTGGATGTAAAAGGGCGGATGCAGGTTCATCCAGGGACAGAGAATGTCGCCCGCGTGGACGAACATGGGTACGCCAAACCAAGCCAATAGGCTTGTCAGCCAATGACGCACACTGCCCAAGGCGAATCTCCCGATACGGCCCTTTAGCATCTCGTGCCTCTCCTGGTTATCCCCTCTGCGTATCGGCAACGGAGAGACTCGCCTACGTCAGTTTCCTGTCGTAGCACTCGGTTCCTAACGCTCTCGATTCCGAACAGAAACAGAGCACGCGAGATAAGCATGAGCCCGACTTTTCCTTGTCAAACAGAGCGATCCTGGACAACACGGTTGCCAAGTGAGCGCAAAACACGGGTATTTGCGCACATAACGGCCGAGGAGAAACGACCTCCTGAGCGATTTTGTCCCAGAAGGAGCGTTGTTACATGGGCGGGTTGGCTAACACCTTCACGACCGCCACGCGAACAGGTGCCTGAGTGACCGGCTTTCCTGGGGTGAGAGCTCGCTTCAATTCCAAAGTTACCATCATCCCGCTCGTGAGATCTTTTACCTCGCCCCGCACGCCTCCTAAACGGAAATCGGGGTCGGTTTTCGGATCGGGTTTATACGGCTTGAACACAGGTTTCCCCTTTTCGTCCACTTGATAAGGCGAGGGCGGGGGCAAACGAACCTTGACGTCCTCGGCCAATTCGTACTCGAGCTGGCGCTCTACCCAACGGGAATACGTGCGGGGATTGCGCAGGTCGGCATTGGGATTGGGTTCTTGCACACGGAACGTGACGATGATGGAAAGCAGTCGGCCGTCTTCGCTAACTTTGGAGATGCGGCCCGTCACTTGGCCCGCGGGCACCAGTTTCACTTCGGCCGGCTTCTCTTCGGGCTTGACTTGGAAACGCTTACGCGGAACAGGATCCTCCTCCTGCGACCAACCGCAAAGACCCATCGCTAATAGCGTCACTACCACCAACCCCCCAAGGCGGTTTAGCATAATTCATCCCCCTTATCATCTGGACCTGGCTTCGCTCGCTGAATCTGACACCGCGTACAGAGGCAGACCACTGACCCATATCCGACGTTCCGGCCCATCTATTTTAGAGATCCGAGACCGGAGCTGCTAGTATTGGTGAAGCATTTCTTCGCAAGCCCTTAGTAAGAATCTTGGCTAGCCGACGTATTTCTCTAGGGGGAACAGCTTCCCAGCGGGAGAGGTAAGTTATGTGGCTTATTTTGCCGTATCACGTGGACGTACCCATGAAGCGCATCCCATGGGCCAACTGGGCGCTCATGGGCGTAACCACCATCCTCAGCCTGGCAGGCTTAGGTTCTTACTGGGAATTAGGAGAGGACGCTTGGCTGTGGAAATGGTGTCTTCGGCGAGATGAGTTTGCTTTCTATCAGCTATTCACGCATCAGTTCGTCCATGCCAATCTCTTGCACCTTATTGTGAATATGTTTTTCCTGTTCCTTTTTGGGAACGCGATCAACGCAAAACTTGGGCATGGACGCTTCCTGGTTGTTTATCTGAGTTTAGGGGCACTTTCTGGATTAGCTTGGTTAGCCAGTACTCAGGGCGAATTGTTACTCGGAGCGTCAGGGGCCATTTGCGGTATCGCGGGTATGTTTCTGATTCTTTATCCGCTCAACGAGGTAGCTGTTTTCTATCTATGGTTTTTCGTCGCTGCGGGGGACATGGGCATTTCCTACATCAGCGCCATTTGGGTGCTGACTGCATTTTTCCTCACCGATCTCGCAGGCGCCTTTTTCTGGGCAGGCGAACCTATTGCCTATATCGCGCACGTCGCGGGTTATGTTTTCGGAGCGGGAATGGCATGGGCCATGCTCACGGGTCGCTGGATAGAGCCGGAAGAAGGGGAGGAAACGCTCTTACAAGTGCTCGGCATGAGCCCACCTGCGAGAGAACGGCGTAAGCGCAAAAAGAAGCGCTCCCTGATTAGAAAAGAACCTTCCTCCGAACCAGCTTCTAGCCCTTCCCCGCCTCCCGTACAAAAACCTTGGTCCAGTTGGGGCGATTAGCGCCGTGGTTCAGGTACTTACGACCGCGACGCTTTTTGCGCCTTAGTCTTATCCCGTTGGGGCAAGTCCACATTGTTCCGTCCCCTAGTCGTCCCGCGAAACAAGCCAGTGCCTGATGGCTTCGTCGATCGGAAACTCTCAACCGTCATGTCGCAGGCCCGAGGGGCTTTATTGCTCCTAGCTGAATTTTTTCCTATCGTGTACTCAAAACGAGGATCAGTCGCCAATCTCATGGTCTTAATCTGGGGCGTAACATGAGCCGCAGGACTTCGCTCTGGCTAGGGAGCCTACTGATTATGGCAGCACTGACAAACGGTGGCCACATGGTTGGTCAAGCCGACGCCAACCACACGGAAGAACGGGCCCGGGCCTTCATCAAATACTATGAAGAGCAAGTTCGGCCCTTGGAAATTGCCGTCAACCTCGCCTGGTGGAAAGCCAATATCTCAGGCAAAGACCAAGACTTCAAAGCCAAGGAAGAAGCGCAGAACAAGCTCGACGCTGCCTTAAGTAATCGTGAGCGCTTTGCCGAACTGAAAGCGCTCCACGGCCAGGTCAAAGATCGGTTACTTGCGCGCCAGATCCATCTGCTCTACCTCGCCCACCTGGAGAAGCAGGTGGATCCCGAGCTACTTAAGCAAATCGTCAGCAAAGCCAACGCCGTCGAAAAAGCCTTCAACGTGTATCGCGCGAAAGTCGGCGACCGCGAAATGACCGACAGCGAAGTACGCCGCGTTCTCAAACAATCCACCGACAGCGTATATCGCAAAGCCGTTTGGGAAGCCAGCAAAGCGGTCGGTAGCGTGGTCGAAAAAGACCTCAAAGAACTGGTACGCCTACGCAACCAGGCAGCCCGTCAATTAGGTTTTCCCGATTACCACGCCTTACAGCTTTACATCAACGAACAGAGTCAGGACGAGGTGCTCCGCTTATTCGACGAATTAGATAAGTTAACCCGGGAACCGTTCCATCAACTGAAGCAACGCATAGACAAAGTCCTCGCCAAACAATACGGCATCGCCCCTGCCGACCTGCGTCCCTGGCATTACAAGGACCCATTCTTCCAAGAAGCCGTAGCCGATTACACCGCTGACCCTGACAATCCCAAACCTGCCGCTGATCTGGATGCAGTATACGCCAAAGCCGACATCGTGCGCATCTGCAAAGAGTATTATGCCAGTTTCGGACTCCCTGTGGACGATATCCTGGCACGCAGCGACTTGTTCGAAAAACCGGGCAAAAGCCCTCACGCCTTTTGCATTGATATCGACCGCGAAGGCGACGTCCGCGTGCTGGCCAACATCGTGCCTAACGAATACTGGATGAACACCATGCTGCATGAGCTGGGCCACGCTGTTTACAGTAAATACATCCCGCGAACGTTACCATATGTGCTACGCGCCGAATCCCACATCCTAACCACGGAAGGCATCGCGATGATGATGGAGCGGGCCAGCAAACAATCAGCGTGGGCCCAGGCCATGGGTTTGCACGTTCCCGACCCAAAGGCCTTTGACGAAACAGGCCAACGGATGCTCCAGGCCCAACTGCTAATCTTTTCCCGCTGGTGCCAGGTCATGCTTCGCTTCGAGAAGGAAATGTATGCCAATCCCGAGCAAGACCTTAACAAACTGTGGTGGGACTTGGTCGAAAAGTACCAACAAGTACGCCGTCCCGAAGGCCGAAATGCCCCGGATTACGCAAGCAAAATCCACATCGTCAGCGCTCCATGTTACTACCACAACTACATGTTGGGAGAGATGTTCGCATGTCAGTTACACCACACGATAGCCCGTAACGTGCTCAAAACTACGCCCGACAAAGCCCTCTACGTCAACCGCAAAGAAGTAGGCGAGTTCCTAAAAGAAAAGGTCTTCCGCCCGGGCCGCAGCATACCTTGGCAAGAGCTGACACGGCTAGCCACGGGCGAAGACCTCAGCCCGAAAGCTTTCGCCCACGACTTCGGCGCCAGGTACTAGCCAAGTTCGCTTGATCGCATTCCGCCCAACATCTACCGACCCAACGAAGGCAACTCTAGCGGGATTGATAGTTACCTCCAGAGCCACGGCTTTAGCGACGGATCACGTTTTCGCTTGGGTAATTTTATATCGGAAAAGTGTGAAATAGTCATCGGGTAATGTCGGAAATGCCTCGGCGCCCAGCATAGCGTTTTATTAGCGCTTTAGCCGTTGGAAAAAGTAAGGCATCAAAGCAGCAGTTTGTGACTAGCCCCCTAACGGTAAGCTTGCCCATAACATAGCTCTGGTCGTTCATAACCAACTTCCTCGTTGCCACTCACGCCTTCACTGCGGCAACTGCGGCAAAGTAAGGAGCAGGCGGTCTGGGATCTCAAGCGCGTTCAGCATCAGTCCACCAACCACACTCTGCTCACAAGAACAAACGAAGCCACCAAATGACATGTCGCACTGACACGAGCACAGCAGCTGGCACGCTCCGCCAGACGCAGTGTCCGATACCCGTAATTACTGAGGCCACGAAGATCGACAAAGCTTAAGGCAGGGAGCTAGGCCCTACGCACCTCGGGCAAAGTTCGAGCCAAGTCGTGAATCCCGCCGCGCGAAACCAGACCAGCCGCCAGCGGCACAACCATGGTCGCAGCCGTGACGTCCTCCTGTCCAATGACTGGTCAGCCACTGAAACAATCTGGAGCCTTGGGAAGCACTAGCGTGTCCCACCAAATGCCAACCTCCTGATCGCGGTATTGCTCACCTCCAATGATCAGAACAATGGGGCCCGGCAGTTTAGCGTTTTTCCCTTAAATGAACTTCTAACAAGGCAACCCTTGTGGCACGTAGGCCAGGTGAGCTGTCGTCGAACCCGCACGATCGCTGTTCTGCGTTACAACCTAGTTAACCCCATCACACCTCAGGCCTGAGCTTATCGGGAAAGACAACTTCACACGTCGATCCACCAGACCTGCCAAACTGGGAGTGTCCCGATACTCCACTCGACATCGAGCCGAAGCTACCCCATGGAGTCACGGCGGGCATTTGTCTCGATCAATACATAGGACTTTGCGCTGTCCAGCCTCATGCTATGCGCCCGGATTTCCCGCAGTGCCCGTGCTCACACGTTTGGGCTACGGAATTACCTGATTCGCTAGGCTAACTTTACTATAGAGAGGCTTCAGAAGCGTCATCCATACTTCCGAATTATCGCTAATGTAATCCAATTCTCTGACTAGCGCTATGGTACTAATTTCACCAGATATCCTAGGCATGGCTTATGCATAACATACCTAAGCCTGAATAACATCACGTTGTGCACCCTTATTAGTAGCTTTTCCGAATCCCCAGGTGGCAGTCTTGCATTTAGTTTATCAGGCCATGCTGCACGTCTTGCGCAACAGCGACCATATTATCTTGCAATTGTGGTAAGAAAGAAAATCGCGGGTCATTGCCCAGAAACTTACAGTGAAGGCGCATGCTTATCATTGCTGCTCTTCACAGACGCATCGGCACCGCACATGTAGTCCCCCTCGACAAAGTTAAAAGGACAATTAGGGTAGGCCCGAAATCTTGACGCAACCTAGAATCTTGCCGCAAAACTAGCCTAATTGCGTGGCGGTGCCGCTAAGATGCTCTTAGCAAACGGGCACTCAGCCTTGAGAATGTTACGCCGAAAATCGAATATAGGTTAAGCAGCATCTAAGCCAGGGCAAATCGAACATGACGGGCGTGAGGTTTTATTCTCGCGCACGGTTACCTCCCTGAAATGTGTCCTCATGTGGAAGACGCAACCTTCGCCCTACGGTATATAGAGGGTTGCGTATATTATGAAATCACGGAAGTCCGAATGTTTATCTACAAAGGGAAATTGCGCTACCTCAATGCTGATGTCCTCAATGACGAGTGGCCCGAAGCGAGCGAGCATAAAATCTAGGTTATCGGGAGCCAACAAAAGTAATTAGGGGAAAATTACTGACAGCTGAATCGGAGACCTTGGATAAGGCACCGCAAAGCATGGCCAATTTCGCCAGGGAGCGGGGCGAATTCCCACCTTGTGACTGCTGATTCAGAATAGCACTCATGCAAAATTCCGCTCATCGAAGCAGTGAGCTCATTCACCGCTGGAAAAATTAGTTCTAATATGCTCGTTTTTTCTTCATGAAACAGTTGTTGTCAGCCGCTTGCTCAAAACTGAGTGGTGAATCATCCCGCAGTAAATAAGTTGGAACATCAGATGCTCTCATATCAGATCGCGTCAACGAGATTGCCTATAGAGAATTTTTGATTACAGCAGATGATAATGGCCGCTAGTTATGATTGGCTATGCTTTGGCCGGTCTAAACATGGCGCGGCGTTCAGAATTATTTGTCTGGCTTTTACCATCGAATTAAGGCGATGAATGTCCGAGCTTTAAGCTATACGAGTGATGCTGGGGGTAAAGGGTCTATTTTAATACAATTGGTTCGCTACTCGCAATAAGATGATAATTAGAAAATCTCATTGGCCGGGAGATGGTTTTTTTCCTCTGCAGATGCTAATACATATATTTTTTTGACTGATGGGATACTTGTCGTGTTATGGTAATCAGCAAGTATGATGATATTGGTTATGCGGGATTGTGATGTTTAGCGTAGTAAACGTATCATAATGCCCAGCTATCCATGCGATATGCAGAGCGATAAAGCCTTCAAGATGTAATCGCGTTGAGAAACATTGACCGTTGAGCATGGAGTCTCGGGACAACTTTGGCATCGTTCTCAATCTGGAGTTGGTCGCAACTAAGCTACCACTTAGTCTTGATGGTCTGAGCGACATGTGTGGCTAGGCAGGCTCGTGCTGCTTGGGCCGATGAGCAAGCTGTGACTCGTGGCTCACGAGAGTATAAATGACTTGGAAAAGGTGGGCGGGTTGCCAAGTGAAGCGGTGTAATTCTCTTATTAAGGCTAGCAGGACACCTAAGTACCCTCTCCGCTTGACCAAAGCGGCCTAGTGAGTAATGACGCATTGTGAGAGGAGTTGGCCTATTGCGGCGAAGTGTAATGCCGTGACCTTGATCTCCTCAGACGGAGCCGAGTGAAGTTGTTTAGGGTGAACTCCCTTCGTCCTACAGCGATGATTTGATTCCGGGAGAGGCCGAACAAATTGAGGTCTTGCATGGCTGCTAACTGCTCCAGTCCTGCATTAGCAATAATGTTGAGTTCCGGGTCGAGACCAAAAGGTGCGCTAGGAATAAGTTACCAAGTTAAGAGCCCCATCAGGTGAGTCTCACATGCTAAAGGCTGGCACCTCGTCGGTTATATCCGCGCGTTTGGCGGCGTGGAAGTGGATAGGTCCGGAATAGCTAAACCTACTCATTCAACGGACTTTATCGCCAGTAATCAGCCAGCGCGAAGGACATGTTCGGGAAAAAGTGACATCTGTTTGTTAGGCTAAGCCGCTAACCTTTTGTACAGATCTGCTTGGTTGACGTGAAGCCACGTAAAAGGCAAGGAAGGAAGCGAGTTAGTTCGTGTTTTATGAGAGTACTTCTCTCGTAATTCTCATAAATGCGGCCCGGGAGACGGGTGTCCTGCAGCCCGATCCAGAGCGCCCAGACTTACAGGTACTTCGATTAGGATACTTCTAAACTGCATGTCTGCAGAATTTTATGTCATAATAATATTCCTCGATGGAGTTGGGCGAATAATATAGCAAGTACATCTACCTTGATCCTATGAGCATCGCTAACATCATAAACAAGGTGCTACCGTTGCTCGGGCATGAAATGGATGTCTTGCTTTGCATGGATTTTAGCCGCCACGATGTGTTGCGCTCAGAGGTGTCTGGAGAGCAAGAGCTTACGGTGGTAATGCGTTCATCGGAACTTAGTCGGATGCGTTGAATGTCTTAAATGACTATTGGGGTCTATCGATCCTGGCTTGGTCTTGACAAGACCGAGACATACGATTGAATCGTAAACTTAGTGTTTGTTGGCGATGACGGACGATGGAATCTTTAGACGGCCGAACTCTCCTGCGCTTCGGCCGGCGCGACTGGCCCGGAGGGATTAAGCACCGGCAATGTGATTGTATCATCGTCTCGATGCGAGTATTTACGTGCGGCGCCGGGACGTTGTTTCTGACGATAAAATATCAGCGCTATGAGTGGCGAGGAAAAGGAGCGGCAGTCTGTTGCGGGACAAAGCGGTCAGTGGGAGGAGAGTGCTGCGCCGCAAGGCTCGAGCGGTGAGTCGGAGCCAGAGGCGGTGGCACATCCGTTGTTGGCAAAAGTTCGACAGTTACCACTGCGGCCTGGCGTGTATTTAATGAAGGATGCTTTGGGGCGGGTGATCTACGTTGGTAAAGCGAAGCAGTTGCGGCACCGCGTGGCTCACTACTTTACGCGCCAAGCGGCGGAGGATCGCCGCACGGCCGATTTAGTTCGCGAAATCGCCGACTTTGATTACCTAGAGGCGGATAGCGAGGTGGACGCGTTACTGATGGAAGCGCGGCTCATTAAGGATATTCAGCCGAAGTTCAATATCGAACTTAAGGATGATAAGAGTTTTCCTTATTTACAAATTCGCATTCGGGAGCCGTATCCACGTGTCGAGTTCACTCGTTCACCGCGACAGCGGGGTGTCAAACTATATGGGCCGTTTACCAGTGCGCGAGGACTGCGGGCGGCGATTCAGGTGCTGCAACGTATCTTTAGGTTTCGCACTTGCTCGTTGGACATTGATCCGAAGGAGTCGAACTGGCGCTGGTATCGGCCGTGTATTTTGCACAGTATCGGCCAATGTACGGCGCCGTGTAACCTACGGGTTAGCCCGGAGGATTACCGCGAGCAGATTCGCCAACTGCGGATGGTGCTGGAGGGTAAGAAAGATAAATTGATTCGCGAGCTGGAAACGCAGATGCGTCAGGCCGCTGCTCAGTTGCAGTATGAAAAAGCGGCCCGGATACGTGACGATATTCGGGCGTTGCAGGCATTAAGTTTGCGGGGCGAGTTGGATAAGCATGTGCAGCCCGAGGTTTTCGTGATGAACCCGAAGCGTGGCGTGTTGGGGCTGCAGAAGGTGTTGCATTTATCGAAGCCGCCTCGCGTCATTGAGGGGTTTGATATTGCGCACTTGCATGGCAGCGACGCGGTGGGATCACTGGTGACGTTCATTGACGGTCTGCCGTTTAAGCCCGGTTATCGCCGATTCCGCATCCGTAGTGTTCAGGGTGTGGATGATTTCGCAGCGCTGCGCGAGGTGGTGACTCGACGGTATCGGCGGTTGCTGGCCGATCCGGAGGGCGTGTTTCCCGACGTGGTGCTTATAGACGGAGGCAAGGGTCAGCTTCATGCAGCGCGCGATGCGTTTACGGCCTTGGGGGTCGAGCCGCCTGTTCTGCTGGCCTTGGCGAAACGCGAGGAGCTGATTTACCGACTGGATTTCGAGGAGCCGCTGCGACTGACGCGAACGGCGGCGGCGTTGCGGTTGTTGCAATACGTGCGTGACGAGGCGCACCGTTTCGCTCAACATTATCACCACCTCCTTCGCCACAAGCATTTAGAGGAGGACTGGAGCGAGTGACTCATTTGCCCTCAACGAGGCAAGCTTGGCGTTGGCACGCTTCACGGAGTTGGGCTGTCCAGGCGGCGAGGTGATCCATGATACGGCGATGCGGGCGAGGTGGATGGTTGGCCAGCGCGTAGGCGGTCAGGATGGGTAAGGCCACCGTACTGTCGAGGTAACAAATCACGCTATTGGGCAGTTGCTGGGGATCGACTTTGCCCCAGGTCATCGCTTCGGACGGTGTTGCCCCGGACAGACCTCCTGTGTCAGGACGGGCGTCGGTAATTTGCAGGAAATAATCGTGGCCGCTTTCCTCTAGACCGAGCACTTCCTGGATATGCGGCTCGGTTTGCAACAGGAAATTCTTGGGTGAACCGCCTCCGAGAATGAAGACAGCGCTGTGTCCGTGGCGTTTCGCTTGCCAGACGATGGCGGCCGTCTGATTCACGTCGCGTAACGGATCAAGAAACAGTCGGCTACCAGTTAACTGTAACGCAGCCAGGTTCATACCAATCGAGCTATCTCCTGGCGACGAGGTGAAGATGGGTACGCCCGCTCGGTACGCTGCAGCTACGAAGCTACTGCCGCGCCGACCATTGCGCAATTCCAGTTCATTTAAATATCGGCCTACCTCGTGATGAAACTCGGCAGAGCTGAAGGTGCGTTGGAATGGTTCGGAGCTGCATAAGGTGCGATAGAAGCGGTCGGTCTCCACGAGGTTGTTATAGTCGAAAACGATGTCGTAAATGCGAATCACATGATGTTGGCGAAGCTGGTAATCATCCAGACCGGGGCGCGACTGATGCAGTTCCATACCCAGGGCAAAGTGCGTGTCGTGATAGATGTTGGCGCCCGTGGAAACAATCCAGTCTACAAATCCTGCTTCGATCAACGGTACGAGGCAGGATATACCCAAACCTGCTGGGGTTAACGCCCCGCTTAGCGATAGGCCCACTATGGTGTCGGGCGCCAACATCTTTTCAACAAACAGCTGACACGCTTCCCGCAAACGCCCTGCGTTGTAGGAAAGGAAAATTTCCTGCACCAGTTCGCTAATGGTGGTTCTCGCGGTAATCGCAGGCGGCGCGATTCGTTTGTGACTGATCTGGTGGAGGTAGTCCATGGCCCCGACTCCAGTCTTAGGACGGAAGGTGCCGATTATTCCAATAGTAAGCGATGCATCGCTGCAGCGGGTCGAGTGGTTGGGCACCCTTGTCTGGCGTCCTAAGCTTGCCGAGTAATCTTCACACGGAGATTTACGGAACACCCTGATTCGGGCTCGGCATCTCGCGGAAAGAAGCGATCGTCATTATGCGTGAAGTAGTGCTGACCGTCGTGCTTTTGACACTCTCGAACATCTTTATGACCTTTGCGTGGTATGGCCATCTACGTTACAAACAGGCATCGCTCTGGTCGGCAATTCTAGGCAGCTGGTTGATTGCGTTTTTCGAATACTGCCTGCAGGTGCCCGCCAACCGCATCGGCCACAACCGCATGACCGTTGCTCAGTTGAAGATTATTCAGGAAGTGATAACCTTGTTTGTGTTCTCGGCCTTTTCAATTTGGTATCTGCGGGAGGAATTTAAGTGGAACTATCTAGTGGCGTTCCTGCTGGTGATTGCCGCGGTCGCTTTCGTGTTCAAAGACGGCTTAGCACGTTAGCAGGTTCACTCCGGTGGATGGAGTCGAAATTGCTCGAGCAAGTTTTCCGTTTCATTCAGGGCCCGTTTGGCCGTTTTGTTCCATGTGGCTCGCAAGCGCACTTGCCAAGTCTTTTTTTCATCGGAGGTGGTAAATAGGTAAACCACGCCTTGTTGGCGCCCTTTCAATTCAGGTCCTTCCTCGACCACGATCCGATACGCTGGTCTGGGAGGCTCAGTAGGAATTTTGATTTCGACGGGTTCGAGCACCTTTTCGTCCTTATAAATTAGGCGGAGCACTTTTAACTCTTGCTCGAGCACATCTATCAAGGACAGTCCTTCGAGCGGAGTGATAACCATCGTGGCCTCAATGGTTTCTCCGGAGTCTATGCGTCGTCGGAGCACTAGAGCGGGAAACATTTTGGTAACGTCTGCGGGACGAACTTCCCAGTCCTTAGGCACGACTAGTTCCAGACCTGATGGCTTATGGAGATAGCCTTCGGCGGTCTTTGTCATGCCCTGGAACGACTTGTCCTGGGCCAAGACAACTGTTAGGCTCAGCGCTGAAGATAAAGCCAACAACGTAGGTACCATCACCGTGGTTGTCATTTTCAAAACGGCCCCATTGAAGATGTGTGCGGCCATGGTAAGCTCCTGGTTCAGGCTGGGAAAAAAGTATAGCGCCCCAGAGTATAAAGGATTTTCGCCCCCGCTGCCAGACTGCCACGCAGGGTGCCGCTGATCTTACTCTGTCCTAGACGCGGACGATAGCTGACTGGCACTTCGACCACGCGTAAACCGTGCCGCGCCGCGGCAATCTGCATCTCTACTGTCCAACCGTAATCACGATCGCGCAAACCGAGGCTCTGGAGACAATCCCGACGGATTGCTCGAAACGGCCCTAGATCGCTGACCCGTTGGTTCCAGACCAGCCGTAACCAGGCACTAGCGAGGGCATTGCCGATTCGTTGTTGGATGGTCAGAGCGCCGCGGAGGCACCGGCCTCGAGTGCGACTGCCGATCACTAAGTCGGCCCGATCCTGAGCGATGGGTTGCACTAAACGCGGCATCTCCTGCGGATAGTCGCTGTAGTCGCCGTCGAGAAAGACTACGACATCGCAAGGACTTAGCTCCGCTAACCCGCGCTGACAGGCGGCGCCATAACCTCGCTGCGGTTCGTAAACGACTCGAGCCCCGGCTGCCCGCGCCACGGCCGCGGTGTTATCGGTGGAGCCGTTGTCCACGACGACTACCTCGTCCACGCCGGGCGGCAAATCCCGCAAAACGTGGGGCAAAGCTAACTCCTCGTTCAGCGCGGGAATGATGACCCCAACTCGCAGTCCCAGGATCGGCATGAGATTGATTCCGTCGTCGAATCGTTCGCTCGCACTAGCCTAGTGATAAAGTGCTATAGACGACGGTGAAATTGTGTTGGTATCATTGTGCTAAGGACTGTCCAGCAAATAGTACCAGGGCGTAATTTAATTTAGACGATACCTCGCTTCGTGAGCGAGCTAATACCCATGCCCTGGGCGAGAGTGGCGGAATTGGCAGACGCGCTGGACTTAGGATCCAGTCCCGCAAGGGGTGAGGGTTCGAGTCCCTCCTCTCGCATTTGCCTATTCGGCGCGTTTGAGAGCCAACCTAATGTCGCACTCGGATAAGTAGCCCGCTCGTTGTTTTCACAGCAAGCTTGGCCAACTTGCGTTAGTTCGGAATATATAAGTTGGGCAACGCTTTCCAAAAAGGAGCCTGCCATGCGCTGCTCATCCCAAGCGCGTTTTCTGCGAGTTGTTAGCCTAGATCGAGCCAAAGCAAACAAGGTTACGCTCAAGAATCGAAATGTTGCTACAAGAGTGGTCGTTGGAGTAACGGCTGCGTTTGTCGTGGCGGTGATCGCCATTGGCAAGGAACAGAACCTGCTGACTGTCACGGAACAACTACGACAACTGGCTACCGAGCTTTACCCTGCGGATTCGGATCCGGGGAAATTGTTACGCCAAGCTTGGCCTCGGTCGCTTCAGGAGCAACTTGGTCGAGCCAACGATCGGAGCACCAACGCATGGAAAAAGATTCGCAGCCGAGAGGACTGGGAAAAGTTTCGTCAGCAGAAGCTGCGAGCGCTTCGTACTGCATTGGCTATAGCCGAAGAGTCGCCCAAACCGCTCCAACTTCGCGTCACCGGACAGGTTCGTGGCCCGGGTTACCGTGTGGAAAATCTTCTCTACGAAAGCCGACCGGGTTTGTGGGTGAGCGCCAATTTATACCGGCCCGAAAAACCGTCGCCACGTCCACCGGGCCTATTGCTGGTGCATAGTCATCACACGCCCAAATGGCACAGCGAACTGCAGGACATGGGAATCCTCTGGGCGAGAGCGGGAGCGGTGGTGCTCGTGCCTGATTTACTAGGCCACGGGGAGCGCCGTATTCATCCTTTCGTGGACGATAAGAGCTACACCGAACCGTTTCGTCCAGGTAGGCAGGATTATTATTTCCGCTACAATTTAGGTCTGCAATTGTACTTGCTGGGCGAAACGCTCATGGGTTGGTTTGTACACGACCTGCGATGTGGTGTGAGCGTGTTGCTGGAGTATGCCCAAGCCGACCCGAAACGCCTTGGCATCCTCGGTTCCGTTGCAGGGGGTGGCGACGTGGCCGCAGTTACCGCAGCGGTGGATGAGCGGATCACGGCGGCCGTCATTTTCAATTTTGGCGGTCCTGAACCCGAAGACCCCTATCCGTTACCTCCGGGCGTCGGGGCTTCCTTCAACTATGCAGGGAGCGGCTCCTGGGAATCTACCCGCAACCTCATTTACTCGGCACGCGACGGATTCTTACCGTGGGTCATCGTGGCCAGCATTGCTCCGCGCGGACTGTGCTACGCCCATGAATTCAGTTGGGACAACGAGCGTGATCCAGTCTGGCCACGCCTGCAACAGGTTTGGCGGTTTTACGACGCTGAGGCGCAACTGCGTTTCGCTCATGGAAAGGGCGTGCTTACAGGAAAGTCTCCCGAAAACACTCATTGCACACATATTGGCGCGGTACATCGGCAAGCGGGCGTTTATCAAGCCTTGCATGCCTGGTTCGGCATTCCCATTCCACAACAAGAGAATAACTTTCGGCATAGCGTTGATGAGCTGACTTGTTGGACGGCCGAAGCTCGCAATGCGCTGCGTCCTCTTTCCTGGGAACAATGGTTGCCCCAGTGGTATCGCGGATGCTTGGATTTGTTGCGTACGAAACCTGAGGCACTGCGTCCTTACGACACCAAGGAAGAATTTGAAAATTGGGCCGCCCAGTTTTACGCGGACTCTGAAACCTGGTTCACGGCTGAGGAACGGCGGCGTCAAAAGTTCGACGCGGTGGAGGCAGTGTGGTACGAGTTAGTCAGTGTGGATAAAGCGCGGATACCATGTCTATGCTTGCTCCCCGTGGCCCCGAAGCCGCCTTATCCTTGCGTTGTAGCGTTGTGCTCGCAAGGCCAGGCGCGCTTGGTACGAGACCGTGCAGAGGGACTGGCGCGACTGCTCGAGCGAGGTATCGCGGTCTGCTTGATCGAGCTACGCGACAGTGGCCAGCTAGCTACGAGCGGTTTGGGGCGCAATACCGCCAGTAATGCGCATGCCGCTAGCTCCTTAATGCTGGGCCTGAGCGTCGAACAGCTCCGTTGGTTTGATGTCCAGGCAGCGCTGTTTTGGCTACGTCGTGAGATAGATATGTCAAACAAGCTAAAACACCCCCCGCCGATCGACGCCGGGCGATTGGCGGTCTGGGCCGAGAACCTTGGGCCGACCAATGCACCGCACAGCCAGCTCGCGGTCCCTTGGGACGCGCCGCAACTGCCTCACATGGCCGACCCGAGTGCAGCGCGGATCGGCTTGTGGCTGGCAGTAACCGACGCTCGGCTGCGGGCGGTGTACTGCGCGGGCGACGTAGCTTGCTATGCCCGGGCCTTGGAATCCCCCTTCTTGTATTTGCCGTTGGCCGCGGTTCCACCCGGCATCTTAGGCCGGCCCTGGCGTGTTCCGCGATTTGAAAGCCTCCGCAACGCAAGAACCGTACGACTTGCTGCCGGTGCCGATACACCTGCGCTAGTAGCGCACGCCCCTGTTTCCCTGCGCCTTGAAGGCATGATTAGCCCTCTCAATCAGCCGTTAGACCAAGCCCAGCTCGAGGCGATTTTCAGAGAAGCTTTGAAGCAACGCCAAGCTTCGAAGCAGCCAGTCTGCGAAATTTGCTCATCGCGCAGTACACCTGTCGCCGTCGCGGATTGGCTGGCGGGTCAGTTGGCCCATTAAATACGGCAGAGCCTCGATATCCCGTCGCGCTAACCTGCATCTTTTAGGAGGTCTGGCCCTCGCCGTCCCAGCGGGCCTATCTGAAAAATCGTTGAAAATATCTTGACTTTGCCTCGAGGGATACAAGACAATAACCATCGGGGGAGTGGTTTGGAGAGGGACTTTATCTTTCCCATAATGTCAGGGCAGCTTTATCCTGGGGAGAAAGTGCTATGCGAAGAGGTCGTACTGGATTTACGCTGATCGAGTTACTCGTGGTCATCGCGATCATCGGGCTGCTCATGGCCTTGCTTCTGCCCGCCATCCAGCGAGTTCGCGAGGCCAGTAACCGCATGCGCTGCGGAAGCAACATGCGGCAAATGGCTATTGCCGTGCATAACTACCAGAGCGATTACCATTACCTGCCGTATAATGGTTTTCTGCGACCCGATGGAACCGCGGTGGGTTGGGTGTCCGATGGCTCGCTTCCGTTATGGAGTTGGATGGCCCGCATCATGCCGTACATCGAACAGGATTATTACAAGGTTCTCGCCGCCTTCAATCGCCAAGAGTTGGAGCAGGTGACCATTGCCGAGGCGACCACGGGCAATCCCACTGCACAGACGGCGCCGCCGAATTTCTTGTGCTGGCAAATTGAATTGTTCTATTGCCCGAGTGATCGCGCCAAGAATCATCGGGTTCGCAATGACCGAGCCAATATCGGATCAGACCCTTATGGCGGTGGATTCGGCGCGTTTTGCTCAGTGTCGAATTACGGCGGCGTAGCTGGTTCGAACTGGTGTTGGTCGGGCGACGGTCACAATGTGACCGATCCCGCGTTAGGTTGCGACGGTCTGGATAATGGCAACGGCATTTTCTTCCGTTCGGACGTGCGCGTACGACGAACCATTGACACAATTTCCGACGGCACCAGCAACACCTTCATGATTGGCGAGCGTATCCCCGACTTGGACATTCACAGTGGTTTTCATGGTTACTCCAATCATGCGACTGCGACATGTGCCATCCCGCTCAACTGGCGCATGGAAGGAATGAACCCGGGACCGGCACCGACAGCCTGGTGGAACGTTTACAGCTTCCGCAGCCGGCATATCGGTGGGGCGAATTTCGTCATGGCCGACGGCAGTTTGCGCTTTGTACGCGCGGGGGTCGATCTCAACGCTTACCGCGCGGCCGCCACCATTCGCAACGGCGAAACTATACAGCTGCCCCAATAGCCAGGCCCGTAGCTAACGCTGCCCGACTTAGGAAAGAAGCTAGTCTCGTACTAGTCCGAATGCGCCTCTTATTAATAGAAAAAATGGGCAGGGCGGTCCTGCCTGGTATATCATTGGTGTGCTTTGTGAGTACGTCCTAAGGAAGTCCTGCCATGAAGCGGAGTCGAGCATTCACGCTCATTGAGCTACTCGTCGTCATCGCGATCATTGGTCTTTTGATGGCCTTACTCTTGCCGGCCATTCAGCGGGTGCGCGAGGCCAGTAATCGTATGCGCTGTGGGAACAATCTTTCACAAATCGCCATGGCCTTCCACAACCTGCACAACGACTATAACATTTTCCCCACTTCCGGTACGCGCAACCTGACGGTCACAATAATCAACGGACAACCCGCAGGACCTCCGTTCCAAGACTGGAGTTGGGCCTACCAGATTCTCCCGTACCTGGAATTGAGTAGCCTTCACAGCTCGGTGCAACCAGGCTGGCAAGCTCATACCAACAACACGGTAACGACCACGCCTGTGGCGGTTTATTTTTGCCCAAGCCGACGGCGTCCCGGGGTGCGGACGGATGGTCGCGCGGGAATTGATTATTTAGCCAATGCGGGTATCCCTGGTGCTGTTTCCTGGCCGAATGGGGCGGTGTATAACTCCCCGCCCTATGGCGATTGGACCGCTTCGGGTATGGTCATTCGCGCGGGGACGGGACTGACGAATCGCTCGGTCAGCCTGGATGGCGGCGTGCCCGATGGTACTTCCAACACGTTGTTGCTCGGAGATAAGGCGTTTCAAATTTCCCAAGTGAACCGTACCCCAGGTTACGATAACGAAAGCTACTGCTTCGGTTGGGATTGGGATAATATGGGCACCCCTTGGTTTCAGCCCAGTCAGGACAGCAACAACGCGGTGCAGACCTATTGGGACAATGTATTTGCCGCGATTCAGTTTGGCTCTATGCACCCGGGCAGTTTCAATGCGGTTATGGCCGATCGTTCGCTGAAACGTATTCGCTATAGCGTACAGTTAGCGGTCTTTCGCATGGCCTGCTTACGCGACGACGGCCAAGCCTTCAGTTTGCAAAACTTAGAGTAGTCGAGCTGGCTGTATGCGGAGCCCAACTGGACGTCTCAGGAACTGAATCATGAAAAATTTGTGAACAAATGGTTGACGCCATACTTTGAAGTGGTTAGCATATTGTCAGCGATCAATTAGCTTTTTGCTAATTTCGGTCAAGTCCTCTTCACAACTTCCGGAAGGAGGGTGCTCTCATGATTAGGCGGGGTAGAGGCTTTACCCTGATTGAGTTGCTCGTGGTCATCGCGATCATTGGTCTTTTGATGGCCTTACTCTTGCCGGCCATTCAACGTGTCCGCGAAGCCAGCAATCGTATGCGCTGTGGGAGTAATTTACGTCAACTAGCCATTGCTTGTCACAACTTTGAGAACGATTTCCGCACGTTGCCGCGAACGGGCTTCTATAATCCGCAGACGAACCAATTTAGCGGTTGCTGTGGAAGTTCCTTACCGCTTTGGAGTTGGATCGCCCGATTGTTGCCTTATATCGAACAGCAGCAGCTGTACAACCAAATTGCTGCCTTACAAGGTGGCAATTTTGATTTAGTAACGCTGGACCAAGCTACTCAGGGCCAGGGTGGCAATCGTTCTGGTCCACCCAACCTGCTCGCGGTCAACATTGACGTTTTGTTCTGCCCTAGCGAT
>JANXCQ010000080.1 GCA_025060195.1 Gemmatales bacterium
TCAATCCCCTAGTGGTTGGGGTCTAAGTTGAGATCCGAACAGGGGATCCACGAAGTTGTTTTGTCCGGACTGTTTCAATCCCCTAGTGGTTGGGGTCTAAGTTGAGATTGGAGATGGCCTGGGCCGACCATCTCCTCCAGGCAAACGTTTCAATCCCCTAGTGGTTGGGGTCTAAGTTGAGATCGGTTCGGCGCAGAGTTTGGGTAAACCGGACCGCCATAGGTTTCAATCCCCTAGTGGTTGGGGTCTAAGTTGAGATTTCTATCCGGGCTTGACCGTATGGCGGCCGTCCGCGTTGTTTCAATCCCCTAGTGGTTGGGGTCTAAGTTGAGATACCCTCGCCAAGTTAATTGGCGGGGTCCTCATTGAGCGGTTTCAATCCCCTAGTGGTTGGGGTCTAAGTTGAGATTTTCGTGATTTGGGCATCGAGGGCACGCCCGACGGGCGTTTCAATCCCCTAGTGGTTGGGGTCTAAGTTGAGATTTGACAGTAGCTAGTAGCAGTTTGTGGGTAAGCGCAAGTTTCAATCCCCTAGTGGTTGGGGTCTAATTTGAGATTTCCAGGTCCCAGCGGCACTCCTGGTCCGGCACCAGGCGTTTCAATCCCCTAGTGGTTGGGGTCTAAGTTGAGATCACACGAGCTGACCGCGAATTATTTCTCTGTTTTGTTGTTTCAATCCCCTAGTGGTTGGGGTCTAAGTTGAGATCGCCGTCGCGGCGCTCTGCCTAGGCCCCGCTGCTCCCGTTTCAATCCCCTAGTGGTTGGGGTCTAAGTTGAGATTACTGGGGTACTATGGGATTTTCAGAGAGGACTAAGAGTTTCAATCCCCTAGTGGTGGGGGTCTAAGTGGAGATGTAAGTTGCCGTA
>JANXCQ010000081.1 GCA_025060195.1 Gemmatales bacterium
ATCTGATTGGCATAGTCGTGGCGTGTGGCGATGTCGCGTAAACTGCGGTGCTGCACCATGACGAAGTTCGGGTTGTTCGGAGCCACGGCGATCATGCCGAAACTGAGCGAAACGTTTTGCAGAGGACCAGCGCCCGGCGTGGTGTAAATGTTTTCCACTAAGTAGTCGGTAAGAGGCGTCCAGGTGTTGCCGGCATCAGTAGTTTTCCAGATGCCGCCGACGGTGGCTACGTACCAGGTCGAACCCGTGGCCGCAACTCCGGCAATAGGACCGCTCCAGGGGTTATTGTTCGTCGGCAATCCCGCAGCGTTCTGCGGATTGATGGCCCAGGGCCCCAAGGCCGTCCAATGCACCGGGTGTAATGGAATGTTATTGGTCGGGGTGGTGCGATCTTCCAGCTGCTCGACGCGGAGCGTGGTGCGTGCGGGATTGCGTCGGCGTGAAGGCTTTCTGCGTCCGCGTAACTTCCGTCCCCGGTCCCGCTCACCGATACGCCGTAGTCCGAACCAACCCCAGTTGCGCCACCAGGATAGCATTGCTCCGCCTCCGGTTCTACTAGAAGTCAAAAAGATTTTCTACGGTACAAAAGGCCCCAGCCTCTACGGCAAATGCAGTTCGGCGAGTCCCGGCGCACCCGACTTGGTGGAAAAGACGCGTTTCCGTACAGTATCGAAGTTACTAATTCTATGTTACCAAGTGCTAATAGCCGGTTCAAGGGTAATTCGGAATTTTCTTTTCTTTTCGTAATTGCCGTAAGCTAGGCCGATTTTTTCGGTGCGCCAACAGGTTAGGAAGAGCAAGAATCATACCCAAAGCCGCTCTCGCTGATGCTGCAGGAAC
>JANXCQ010000082.1 GCA_025060195.1 Gemmatales bacterium
CCATGCGTTCTCCCGTGTGCAGTGCAGCGAAGTCGGTGGCGGCGAACTCAATTACGAGAAGCGAATGGCAGCTTCGGGATCGTCCCACTGGCCGAGTTCTTTCTGGAATTTGCGACTTTTATCCACCAGAATTTGCCCATCGTCGGCCAAGACGATCCGATAGCGTTCCAACGGCCGAGGTGCCGGTCCCTCGAAGTTGGTGCCGTCTTTCATGAAGCCACTACCGTGGCAGGGGCATTTGAATTTCTGCTCGTTTTCGAGCCAGTTGGGCGTGCAGCCCAGATGGGTACAGACCGTACTCAGGGCGAAAATCTCGACCCCCTTCGGCGTCCGCAGCCGCACGATCCAGACGCCGTATTCCTCCTTATAGCGTTCGACGACCTTGTCGTCCTCGTACTGATCAGGATAACCCGCCTTGAAGGTCATCGGTGGCTCCATCGAGGCATTGGGAAACAGGAAACGCAACGTCCACAAGAACCACGCCGTCATCGTGGCGGTGAAGGCCAACCACGCCGCCTGGAACCAACTCAGAATGAACCAGCGCCGCGTGGGTTGCGCCGCAGCAGCCGCAGGTTTTTGCGGGGTCGCCGAGGTGCTCGGCGAAGCAGCTTGGCTCATAGCTTCGTTCCTCAGTTCCGCTTCGGGAGCGATTTGTCGCTCGGGATGAGTCGTATCGTCGGCGGAGAGGGCCGCTCCGTTATGACTTGTGCGCGAGCGACATCAATGGGCTACACGAGCCTGGCTCGCAATGTTCTACGCCGTGAAAGGCAAACGTCAATCGGTAATAAAAACGATTCGCAAAAACAATGCCGCCGACTTAACAA
>JANXCQ010000083.1 GCA_025060195.1 Gemmatales bacterium
GAATGACTGTTTGACCAATCAGATGTTCCTGGCCACGAGCTATGTTGAACACTTGGGCCTGTTCGATATATGGCGTAATCTGGTAAAAGAATCCCCAGTTTTGGAAGGGGGCCACCGTGGGCTGACCGTTGCGAAAGGTTCGCGCACCCACTGCGAAGGTGTGGGTTACCCCGTCCGAAGTGGTGGTCGTTATGGTCCCAGTGTTATTGATCCAGTGGTAACCGCCACTCGGAAAGATGTTGTAATCATTATGGAAGTTGTGTGCGGCCATACAAAGCTGGGATAGATTACTGCTGCAACGCATGCGGTTCGAGGCCTCCCGAACACGTTGGATGGCGGGCAAGAGCAAGGCCATCAAAAGCCCGATAATCGCGATGACCACAAGCAGCTCAATGAGCGTGAATCCACGCCAGCGACGACTCTGCAGCACTGAGGACATCACACGACCCTCCTATGTGAAAAGGAGAAAGCATGAATAATAACGGCCTGGCACCGCACCAGGTCGCTGATTCGCACATCTGCTCCTGGACGATTCGTCTCGAGACGAGAAAGCGTCATTTTTCGTTTGCAAGCCAGTCAGACACAGCCCTTCGCATTCAGTAGGGGCCTCGAATGGGATGCAAACTACCTTACACTAAAACTCATAGTTACTAAACACGTGGGATAGTGTCAAGTGTTACAATGCATATTTTGGCCACATTGCTAAAAGGGCAGTTGGCGGACCGTAGGAAAAACGAAATGGAAACCCTCTTGCTACTAAGCGCTTTCTTGCCCAAAATAACGGCTAGAAAGGCATACGTCGTGCGATAATTCAG
>JANXCQ010000084.1 GCA_025060195.1 Gemmatales bacterium
CCTAGTGGTTGGGGTCTAAGTTGAGATTTGGAATGGCTCCGTCGTGGTACAGGGCAAATAGTGTTTCAATCCCCTAGTGGTTGGGGTCTAAGTTGAGATTCGAAGAGACGCCCCACATAACGGGGCGTGCAAAGCGCTGTTTCAATCCCCTAGTGGTTGGGGTCTAAGTTGAGATGGCATATTGAACCGGGAATATTCTATCATCAGGGTGGAGTTTCAATCCCCTAGTGGTTGGGGTCTAAGTTGAGATCCTGGTCAAGAAGTTCTTGAAAATCTTTTCAAAACTGGTGTTTCAATCCCCTAGTGGTTGGGGTCTAAGTTGAGATTTGGTTGTGGTTTTGACCTCCAACGAATTCCGCCCGTTGTTTCAATCCCCTAGTGGTTGGGGTCTAAGTTGAGATCGAGGGAGGCCGTTATTGTATATCAGCAAAGATGCCAGTTTCAATCCCCTAGTGGTTGGGGTCTAAGTTGAGATTGGCCACGGGCCTGGTACATGACCTGTCTCTCGAAGGCGTTTCAATCCCCTAGTGGTTGGGGTCTAAGTTGAGATCGAACCCTCGCCAAGTTAATTGGCGGGGTCCTCATTGGTTTCAATCCCCTAGTGGTTGGGGTCTAAGTTGAGATGCGGCCATGCCTAAGAGAAGGTATGTGCCGCCGGTTATGTTTCAATCCCCTAGTGGTTGGGGTCTAAGTTGAGATGACGGTATAACGTTAAGATTGTGGTTTTGTTGGCCGAGTTTCAATCCCCTAGTGGTTGGGGTCTAAGTTGAGATCTGGGCTGCCTGGTCAAGTATACAGGTTCTATGAGTC
>JANXCQ010000085.1 GCA_025060195.1 Gemmatales bacterium
CGACGGGAACATACCCTGGGAAGATGACCTGATTCGCATTGACTTGAATTTTGGTGTCCCAGCGAAGCCTGACGGTGTGAAATATTTTCTGAAAAGAAGCTCAGGTGCCATTGAAGTATGGGACGATCCGACGAAACAAGGCCGCTGGCAATTTGGTAATAATGATGAGATTGAACTCAGGTTTCCAGCCAATCAAGGAAACGCAGGTGTGCAGACTTATTTTGTCGAATGGGTCAGGCCCAGCCGCTCACTGCCACCCTGACTTTCGAAGCCCGCATGGGCAATCAGGTCGTGAGCAGCGATACTGTAAACTTTTACAGATTTCGCACCACTGTAATTGTCATCGGCGGTTTCCGACAAGAGATGACGCTGATCCCTGACGTCGCCATTCGCTCGAGCGTGGGAATATTCCATTTAGCTGCTCATTTATACCAGGTGGAAGGCTACGACCTGCATCCTTTCGAGCAGTGGGAACAACATACGAATTGGGGAAATCGGGCTGACCCACGAATCGGAAGTGGGCCCGCCTATGATGAAATTCGCTCAGCCGTCAATCAACGTATGGTTGATTCTATAGTTGGTTTGGGGTTCAGCTATGGAGGTGGAGCTTTGTATAATTTGGCCAATCGAATAGCCCGGGCGCGAGCGGGCAATATAGCTAACGAACGCTTTGTTAGACAATTTAGTATCCCGTTCACCGCTTACATAGATGCGATCCATCATGGCAGCCATAGCCCCCCGCAAGCTGTTACAGAATCACCACCGGGCACCGATT
>JANXCQ010000086.1:0-489 GCA_025060195.1 Gemmatales bacterium
TTATCGGGGGGCCAGCTGTGGGCTTACGCCGACTCGGACAGTAGTAAATCGGAACCACCGTGGCGATGATTCGGGCTCCGTCGCCCGGCCCCAGCGCCCAGGTTTCTCTAAATTCCACATAGGGCAGAATCTGGTAAAGAAAGCTCTTGTTTTGCCGAGGTGCTACTTCTGGGACACCATTCCGATAGACAAATGGCCGATCCCACCATATTCCGGCAGTCGGCCAAATCTTGTAATCGTTATGGTGGTTGTGACAAGCTAAGGCAATCTGGCTCAAATGGTTCGCACACCGTGATCGGTTAGCGGCTTCGCGGACACGTTGGATGGCAGGTAGGAGCAAAGCCATCAATAGCCCGATAATCGCAATGACCACCAGCAATTCGATGAGCGTGAAGGCTGTCGCCCGACGGCTACGCAGCTGGAGATGCATCGCAGAGCCTCCCTAGGAAAAAAATGTTGACACAAATACGGCCTGGTCACGCACCAGGT
>JANXCQ010000086.1:499-769 GCA_025060195.1 Gemmatales bacterium
AGAGTTTTGACGAGCAGCACTGACTCGAACCGAAAAGGTACAACCAGCGACGCTCGCCCGCTCATGAATACCCTCTCGATGCCACACTAAGCAGTTGGGACTGAACGTGTGTTAAATCTAAGGTACAAAGCTATAGCGACATTGTCAAGCGTTACCGAAGAAGCTAGTACGAGAATTTGTAGCTAGGACGAGTTCAGCCTTACGTCCTGGTATCCTACAGCTGTGCACTCATTGGCCAATTTGGGGGCACCCATACCGCCTATCGCGGCG
>JANXCQ010000087.1 GCA_025060195.1 Gemmatales bacterium
ACGAAGGCTTGCTCTGGCAGCCCCTGCCACAGTGGGCAGGAGGGCACAGGCTGCAGCTGGTTCCAGCCGATGTGCGGCACGGGCAGCGCGAAGCCCGCATGCGACTGGAACCCAACCACGCGCCCTCGCAGGATGCCCAGCCCCTGCACACCAGGCGACTCCTCGCTCGATTCAAACAGCAGCTGCAGCCCCAGACAGATGCCCAGAAAGGGCTTGCCGTTCTCGATGGCAGCGCGGAGAGGTGCAACAAGCCCCGCCTCATGCAACCTTGCCATCGCTGCACCGAACGCACCCACACCGGGCAGCACCACAGCATCAGCCGTGCGAATCGTGGCAGGGTCAGCCGCAATCTGCGCGGGCGCGCCCAGTGCTTCGAACGCCTTCTGCACACTGCGCAGATTGCCCATGCCGTAGTCGATGAGGGCGATCATAGTGGCTCGTTGCCCAGGGACGGCTCCTCGCTAGCCCCCTCCACAAAGCCTTTGGTGGACGGGATCGCACTCTGGCGCGGGTGATAGCGCGTTGCCATCTCCAGCGCCTTGGCGAACGCCTTGAAAATCGCCTCGATCGCGTGGTGGTCATTCGTGGCGTTCAGCAAGCGGATGTGCAGCGTTGCACCTGCGTGCGTGGCGAAGGCGCGGAAAAACTCGGCGGTCAGCTCGGTGGGAAAAGTGCCGATCGTTTCGCGCCGGAAGCTCGCCTCAAACTGCAGCAGCGGACGCCCGCTGAGATCGAGCGCGACCATCGCCAGCGCCTCATCCATC
>JANXCQ010000088.1 GCA_025060195.1 Gemmatales bacterium
TAGTGGTTGGGGTCTAAGTTGAGATTCCCGACCCGGAAGATTTTTGCGCTTTGTTCAACGCGGTTTCAATCCCCTAGTGGTTGGGGTCTAAGTTGAGATGCCACCCAGGGCGAGGGATGTTTCCGGGCCAGGCATTGTTTCAATCCCTTAGTGGTTGGGGTCTAAGTTGAGATGCCCCCGGCACCGTGGCAACGGTGCGCGAGTGCCGGGTTTCAATCCCCTAGTGGTTGGGGTTTAAGTTGAGATAAGTACAAGCCTAAAACACATTTAATAGAGTACGTATACGTTTCAATCCCCTAGTGGTTGGGGTCTAAGTTGAGATGTGTTGTCGACATCTTCAATAAGAGCGCCCAGGCTGGCGGTTTCAATCCCCTAGTGGTTGGGGTCTAAGTTGAGATCGGCGTATGAGGTTTGGGCAGAGAAGACAGGCAGGTTGTTTCAATCCCCTAGTGGTTGGGGTCTAAGTTGAGATGTCGCAAGGCTTCGCACGATTGCGGACTACATGGAGCTGTTTCAATCCCCTAGTGGTTGGGGTCTAAGTTGAGATGCCCGACCCCATTTACTATCGGCTCTGGAACGAGCCAGTGTTTCAATCCCCTAGTGGTTGGGGTCTAAGTTGAGATATTGATGCCGGAAAGCCGATAGCGGAGCAATCCATGCGTTTCAATCCCCTAGCGGTTGGGGTCTAAGTTGAGATCAAGACGGGCCACCAGAGATTGTTGTTCTGGGGCCCATGGTTTCAATCCCCT
>JANXCQ010000089.1 GCA_025060195.1 Gemmatales bacterium
GCGAAGGTAACGGCCCGGGTTGTTTGGAGCGTTCGTTTTCCAACGATACGTACCGAGCCTCAACACTCACGGCGACCGTTTTGGGCAGCCTGGTTTGGTACCGTGGGTCTTAGCGTGAATACCGCAGTCTGGTTGGTGCTGATGTCCAGCCTGCTTCACAACGTCTCGCCTGCCTTCGTGGTCTGTCGCAGCAATTGCTGGACGTGCCGCGCGACCAAGGACATTCGGCGTTAGTCAGTGCTGCTCGGCGTCAGGTGCGGTTCAATGGACCCGCAGGGGGAACGTACAGCCAACCAACCGCAGATTACACAGATTTACGCACCGGGTTGCGACAGGGTCGGTGCTGACGTAGCGGAGCCATGGTTGGACCTAATTGAGGAAGAGTTTCCAGTGTATCCGTTGCGACAGGGTCGGTGCGGACATAGCGGAGTCATGACTGGCGGCTTAGGCCTAACCACGCACCAGCGCCCACCGTGCCCCTTCCTTGTTTCTGTGCGTTCATTGGCGTCTGCCCGCATGCATGGGCGCCCTTCTGCATTCATCCACGTTCACGGGCGTTCCTATGCTTCCGACCAGTAATTCTTACTACTTATGCCATCTGTAGAGTCTTTAAACAAGCAGAAGGACTGAGGCGAAGCCGGCGAAGGTAACGGCCCGGGTTGTTTGGAGCGTTCGTTTTCCAACGATACGTACCGAGCCTCAACACTCACGGCGACC
>JANXCQ010000008.1 GCA_025060195.1 Gemmatales bacterium
GTTTCATTGTAAACTGAGTCGTCAGGTTCTCTGCTCCTGTAGGAGGTGCTGCGGTGGTGGCATTCTGGTAAAGGGATTACAGCCTCATCGCTCTATGGCTAAGTATCTGTGTGAGCATCTTAGAATGAGCACTGGAAATGCGGTAGCTGGCATGCGTCGGCTCTTGTTTGGATCAAATCGTTCACTGGATATTAGGTTGAAGTAAACTGGCTAGGTTCAAGGTAGGGACAGTTGTAGGCGATGAGTTGTGCGTAATGAGTTTGGGCAGTTATCGGACGGGTCGGCTAAGTCAATATTAGCGACACTCAAATTCGGCGGCGAATTTTGTCAATGGCAACGCCCTGGACTTAGATATGAGCCGATGGTTTGTAGAATGCGCCATTGATAGTAATCTGCCGCATCGCTCTAATATTATTTCCCCATTATCCTCTAACAAAGCTCTCACGGCCACGGCCATCTGATTCAACGCTGTAGGTAATTTTAGCCCTCGCTTGAAGACCTTTTCTCGGCAGTCATTCCATAGGTATTAGCACGAAATCCAGCGTTAGCAAATAGCCTGGAACAGATCCCGACCTTCCAGGTGCATCTGCCTCGTCTGCGATTCTGCTCGAGTGAACACATACTGTGCGGGTAAGCAGAGCATGCGCACCCGGGTATCAGGCTCCAACCAATTCGGCGGGACGTTTACTCGAAAACATTTTACTTCCCTGGTTGCCTTACTCATCGCCACGATGAGGCGATGCAGTCGGCCCGTCGCCGGCAGAACGTTCGTCCGCTATATTTGGACTTTGCATGTGCCAGGTGAAGCAACATTGTGGCCGTAGGTGTTTCGGGTCGGCCCGCAGGGAACGCTCGTCATTATGCTGAGGCTCCTTCTGACCGCCGCATTTGCTACGACTGAGGCGTCTGCGCGAGGAAACATTAACCCATTCAAACAACCACCGGAGCTGCGGCATCGTCGTCCCTTTGTGCGGCCTACCATAGCTGTGGAGGAGAATCCTATTCTCAGATGGTCTGGCCTAGTTGCTCCCTGGTCATCAGCTGCTTCGGCCGATTGTGGATGCTAGGCGAAGTCCTCGCGGCTGCATAGCGACGCTCCTGTCCGGCGTCCTCGGTCTTGGCAGATGCAGGTCGGCATCCAGTAACCTATGCAATCGTCGCCGCATTGCGACCGAATGCACCGTATTCATCCAGCTCTCCACCTGTGTCATACCATCCTGGGATCTCGGCTGTACCCTAAGCGTCTGATTCCCCACTGAGAGGTAATCTTGTTTCGAAAAGAATTGCGATTAGGCCCCATGGGTCTTAGCGCAACTCCTACACTGCCTGTGCCGTCCATCGCTGGTGCTGATGGCGTAACAGCTGGAAGTATCACACTTAGGGAGCCAGTTGCCTGGTCCTAACAAGGGAAGGCGATTGGCCAACGCTAAGGCGATAGGCTCATTGCGATTTGCCCAGTTAGTACGTCGTAACGGGAGCATGTATTGCGTGCCGCCTAATGCATGTGGAGTTGGTTCGACCGATTGACTGGAGATGTTAGATCGGAGCCCGCGGCAGCAGCGCTCTGAGTGGTGTGCGGTGCGATCTGACGGAAACAGGTGCGAAAGCGACTGAGAAAAGGAGAAGATGCCCCAAGTTGGACGTTTGCAGAGCCGTCGTCAGGCACCTTCCGAACCGGGAAATTCCGAATCGCTGGCAGAATACACAGGCTTCTGAATAGCGCTGCCACATGATTCTTTCACGAGGTGGCTAAGGAAGGAAATGTAGCCAATGTGCGTTTAGGTGTTTGTGTTGAATTGGGAAGCGGTCGCTGGGAGAGGTCAAACTGATGGTTCGTATTGCCTCAGCAACCTTGCAACTAGCTGTATGCCCGGCTTTGGAACCGTTTGTCGGGTCGGGAAAAATTGTGCTCGGAAAGTTGACGATGGCAGCGTTGGTTCCAAAAATAGTAGTCCTTGCTTCGCAGCGTCGGAACAAAGCATAACATGAACTGGGCTTGGAGACCGCAATCAAGCGGAGTAAGCGGGTGGTACTCAAAGGCGCCAGTCCCCGCGAAGTGGGGCGCTATTTCGCCCTAGCGCAAGTAGGCTTGGAGATGGCCCTGCCGATTGCGGTCGGTGCCTGGCTGGACTATCGCTGGAGAACTATGCCGTGGCTGGTGATTACGGGAGTCATTGTGGGATTTGCCGTGGGGATGACGCATCTGTGGTTGCTGCTTCGGGAGCCTCCCCAGCAAGACTCAGGCAAGGATTCTACGGCGTGACAGACCGCTGGCTGCGTCCCTGGATAGGCTTGCTGGAACTGGCTCTGCTGACTGCGGTCTGCTTGGGCATGGGTGTGCTGGCAGTCTTGGTGCTAAGTCAAAATCGGGTAATACCGTCGCTCCCTGCGATTACGGCCATTGCTCTGGTGCTCATCCCTGCGCTGCTAGCCCATGCTGTCGCTTTAGGCGCGAGCAGAACCCCCCAGGCCACAGTGACTTCGGCACTAGCTGGTACAGGTATCCGCCTGATTGTTACTCTTGGCGGATCTGTGGTCGTGGTGCTCGCCGTATCCTGGGGCAGTAATCTGGGCTTTTGGATGCCCCTCATGGCTTCGTATTTGGGCGTGCTGATTATTGAACTGCTTTTCGCGCTTCGCCGTGTCGCTCCACCGCAATAAAACCAGCTTGGGATCACTGGCATAAAACTTGCTAAGCAGGCTCAGCCCATCCTTGCCACCAGCTATATCTTAGGCAACGAAGACTCGCTCGATTATGGCACACAGCCCTCTCGAACATTCGAAAGACTCAGCTGTCTGGACTTTCTTTGACAACCGTCTGACAGGTAAGGTGGAACTCCATTTACCCGCGATTCCCTTACCGTTTCGAGAGGAGCCGTTCCAGATTACAAAGTTTATGGTGATTGAGTTGCTCGCGGCTTTGTTACTCATCGTGATTTATGTCCCAATCGCACGCCGTGCGCGGACTGGTCAGCCCCCGAAGGGATATTTCTGGAATTGCTTTGAGGTGATATTGACTTTTCTGCGGGACGAAGTGGCCAAGCCGTATATTGGCGAGAAAGATGCGGATCGATTCGTGCCGTATATCTGGACGGTGTTCTTGTTTATACTGTTTTGCAACTTACTGGGCTTAGTACCGTTTCTCGGCTCACCCACGGGGGATCTAAGCGTTACGGGTGCGTTGGCGCTATGTAGTTTCCTTTTGATCCATGGAGCCGCTATCCGATCTCAGTTGGCCCACGGAGGACATCACGCGGAGCATCATGGCGAAGGCGAGCACGGGCACGATGCCCACCATGGCCGTGCAGAGCATTCGGGGACTGATGTAGTACCTTCTGTGGAAAAACATGCTATTGCCTTACCGCACCAGGGTAACCGCGTCCCGCTATTACTCGCTCCGTTGGTGGGACTATATCGGTATGTTTTAGCGCACGTGCCACAGACTGGGATTCCTTTGGTCGTGGGCTGGCCGTTGATCGTGATGATCGTTGCCATTGAGTTCTTGGGCCACGTGATTAAGGCCAGTGTGCTGGCGGTGCGACTGTTCGCTAACATTTTCGCGGGACATACGGTTCTGGCCTTTATCATGTCGTTTATCGTGATGGCCAAGAACGCACACCCCGTCGTCTGGGGGGTGGTCACCTTTGGAAGCATATTAGGCGTAGTGGCGTTGAGTTTGCTCGAGATTTTCGTGGCTTTTTTACAGGCATTTATCTTTACCTTTCTAACGGCGCTTTTCCTGGGCTTTCAACTACACATGGAACACTAATTTTTCCAAAGAAGCGACTTTCAGAATAGCCCATTCTCATTGATGAGAATCCTTAGAAACCTTTCGCAAAAATTCGCTAGGAAATCTATAGCCTGAAGCGGAAAGATGAAATCAGGGGATGAATCCTTAACCGCAAGATGAAAGGAGGAACGATGAATAAGACCTTGGCAACTTGGAGCCTGATGGTTGTGGCCTTGCTGCTAAGCGTGTTGCCTGTCACAGCGCAACAGGGTGGATTTTCCTTACTAGAGGGAAACGCAGCGGGAGCTGGCTTCGGCACAGCGTTAGTGCTTATTGGCGCCGGTTGGGGCTTCGGTCGCATTGGGCAGGCAGCGCTGGAAAGTATGGCGCGGCAACCGGAAATAGCGCCACGCATTCAAACTGGTATGCTAATCATCGCGGCTTTGCTGGAAGGAGCCACTTTCTTTGCTTTGATCGTGTGCATTATCATGGCGGTCAAGGCGTAATGGTTTATCCTCTGCCGGTCTTGCCCAAAACTATCCGTGCCCACTGGGATCGCAGGGGTCATGAATCTGCATAAGGGGGCATACGAAGGACTCATTGGTTGCTGCGTCACATTGTGGAGGTAATCTAGTGATGGGGTCGCAGGTACAAGTAATAGTAATAGGCTGCCTTTGGTTGCGGAAGATGTTCTGGGGTAGCGTGTTGGCTTCTGCCTTGCTTTGGGGCAATATCGGATTGTCTTGGGCAGCAGCCGCAGCCCCCATGCATGGAGCGTCCGCGGCTGAACACAGCCATGGTAGCGGGGACGAGGGGCCACTTTCCTTTTCGCTGGACTTGGCCGTTTGGTCGCTGGTGGTCTTTGGCCTCTTACTAGTAGTTTTGAGCAGACTGGCTTGGCGACCGATGTTGGAGGGCTTGAAACAGCGGGAAGAAAACATTCGCCGCGCTTTGGCAGAGGCGGAGCAAGCACGAGCTGAGGCGCAACGGATCCGTGAGCAACTGCAACAGGAGATGCAGCGCTGCGGCGAGAAAGTTCGGGAGATTCTTGACGAAGCCCGTCGTGATGCGGAGCGAACGGCCGAGGAAATTCGTGCGCGGGGCATGGCGGAAGTCCAAGCAGAGCGCGAACGACTCATGCGGGAGTTGGCGCGAGCCCGCGATCAAGCCTTGCAACAAATCTGGCAGGAGGCGGTGCGCCTAGCCGTGCTCATCTCTGAGAAGGCTATTCGGCGCTCACTTAGTGAAGATGATCACCGCCGACTTTTGGACGAGGCACTGGCCGAACTGCGACAACACGGCGAGCGTTACGAGCGAGAACACGCGGTACTGGTCGGCAATTTCCAACCCTAAGAGGGAAGGCCCTGATGGCTGGGCTTTGCCGGGTCTCTATTTACCAAGGTGGAAGCACATTCGTTGTGCCTTCGGCTGATGCCTGGCGCTAATCCAGAGTGATGAATTGAACTTGCAAAGAAATCATGAGCGAACACTTACAGCCTTCACACACCTATCCTCAGCCTCGAGCTATAGACCGGCCCTTGTATCCAACAGTGCTGGATATCAAGGGCGAGCAAATTGCGCGGGTTTATGCGGAAGCATTGCTGCAAGCGGCCCGCGGTCAGCAGGCGGAGGATGAAGTATTAGAGCAGCTTGACTCTCTGGTGGAGGACGTGTTAGGCAGCAGTCCTGAGCTGGAGCTTTTCTTGTCCAGCGGCAGTATCTCGCGACGGCGTAAGGCCGAAATGATCCGCAAGTTGTTCGAAGGTCGCGCGCATCCATTGGTGCTGCATTTTCTGCTAGTGCTCAACGATCATGATCGCCTCAATTTGCTCCGCACCACGGTGCGGGCATATCAGCAACTGCGCGATCGGGAGGCGCGACGGCTGCGGGTGGAAATACGCTCCGCAGTGCCTTTGGGTGAAGGCTACCTGGAACGGATTGCCGGACAACTACGCGAAATTTTCCGTATTGAGCCGCAAGTAACCAACCGCGTCCAGCCCGAGCTGCTCGGTGGCCTAATTGTCCGGCTGGGCGACTGGGTCTTCGACGGCTCCGTTCGCAGCCACTTAGATAGATTACAAAAGGAACTTTTAGCGAGGGCGGCCCATGCGATTCAAACCCAACGAGATCGTTTCAGTACTACAAGCGGAGATTGAACAGTATCGCACCCAACTGGAGGCCCGCGAAGTCGGGCGTGTCCTAGAAGTCGGAGACGGTATCGCCCGGGTATATGGACTTAGTGGCGTCATGTCGGGCGAAATGGTCGAGTTTACCCGCACCGGTGTCATGGGGCTCGCTTTCAACCTCGAGGAAACTTCCGTCGGTATCATCATTCTGGGCGACTATCTGAACATCCGGGAGGGCGATGAGGTTCGAGCCACAGGGCAACTTTTGCGCGTCCCCGTTGGCGATGCCTTGATTGGCCGCGTGGTCGATCCGTTAGGCAATCCGTTGGATGGTAAAGGGCCGATTGTGACCCCCTTCACTCGCCTGGTTGAATCTCCGGCCCCTGGAGTGGCCGAACGCCAGCCAGTGAATGTGCCCTTGCAAACGGGTATTAAGGCTATCGATAGTATGACGCCCATCGGTCGCGGGCAGCGAGAGTTGATCATCGGCGACCGCAAGACCGGCAAGACGGCGATCGCGGTGGATACTATCATCAACCAGAAGGATGAAGATGTAATTTGCGTGTATGTCGCCATTGGTCAGAAAGAGTCCACGGTGGCTCAAGTTATTGAAGCGTTGCGGCAACACGGGGCAATGGATTACACCATCGTCGTGGTGGCGTCATCGTCGGCCCCGGCAGCGTTGCAATACATCGCGCCTTATGCCGGCTGTGCCATGGCTGAGTATTACATGTACGAACAGGGCCGCGACACCTTATGCGTATATGATGACCTAAGCAAGCAGGCGGCAGCCTATCGGCAATTGTCGCTGCTCATGCGTCGTCCGCCAGGACGGGAGGCATATCCTGGCGATATCTTCTACTGTCATTCGCGGTTACTCGAGCGCTCGGCCAAATTAGCGGAGCATTGGGTAATCGTGCCCGAATCGGTGCCCGATAAGGAAGTCACGCCGGAACATTCCGTGGTACGTAACGAGGATGGTTCACCGCGGGTCTTCAAAGGGCCGCTTGAAAAGGAGCATGCACGAAAGGACGTGCTGCCGAATCATCCTGGCTGCAAACTAGCAAAGTTACCGAAGTCGGGCGGTTCGCTCACGGCGCTACCTATTATCGAAACGCTCGAGGGCGAAGTTTCCGCGTACATCCCGACTAACGTGATTTCCATTACCGACGGCCAGATTTACCTGCAACCGAGCTTGTTCTTCGCAGGAGTGCGGCCTGCGATTGACGTGGGAATCAGCGTGTCTCGCGTAGGTGGGAAGGCCCAGATTCCCGCGATGAAACAGGTGGCGGGGAGTCTGCGACTCGATCTGGCAGCTTTCCGCGAATTGGAGGCGTTTGCTCAATTAGGCACCGAATTAGATAAAGCCACGCAGGCCCAGCTGGAACGCGGCTACCGTATGGTCGAAATCCTGAAGCAACCACAATACAAGCCCATGCACGTGGCCGACCAGGTCATGATTATCTTTGCGGGCACGCGTGGTTATTTGGATAACATTCCTGTGCGCCATGTGGCCGCTTGGGAGGAGCAGTTCCTTCGCTTTATGCGGGAACAAGTCCCCGAAGTACGCAATGCTCTGATTCGCGAAAAGAAGCTCACGCCAGAAATCGAGGCCAGCCTAATCAAAGCCATTGAGTTCTTCCAGACGCAATTCAAGCCACCTGCTTAGCCATCGCGAGGTTCGACCATGCCAAAATTGCGGCACCTGGTATTGCGACGCAAGGCGATTCAAAATATCCGCAAGATTACACGCACTATGGAACTCATTGCCACGGCGCGGTTCAAGCGGGCTCTGGATCGCGCGGTGGAGGCCGAGGCGTATACTCGCAAAATCGCCGAACTCGCAGCCGATCTAAGCGCTGCGACTCTACCTGCCTCGGCGGGGCACACCCTGCAGCATCTCCTTCTGGAGAAGCGTGAACCCGTACGCAGCAGTTTGCTCTTAGTCATCTGTTCCAATCGCGGGCTTTGTGGCGGCTATAATTCTGCTATCTTACGGGTCGCTACTGAGCGCATGCAACAATACGAACAATCGGGAGTGCGGTTATACTTGGAACTATCTGGCAAGCGGGCGATCGCTTATTTCCGCTATCACGGCGTACCCTCCGAAGCACAATACACCCACTTCGAGGATAAGCCGCGCTTTGAAGAGGTGGAGGTCCTGGCTAATCGTTACTTAGACGGCTATCTAACGCGGCGTTACGACCAGGTAGAAGTGGCTTACATGAAGTTTCTAAGCGCGTCGCGACAAACGCCAGTTGTGGAAACGCTGTTGCCGTTGAGTACGATCGCTCCGCCTGTACGCCGACCCGGTTGGGGCACTAGCGCTACGTCTCCCATTGCGGAACCGACACCTGCTAGCCTTGCGAGAAGCACGTCAGTGGTAAGTAGCACTATCGAGTACGAATTCTTGCCCGACCCTCGCAGTATTCTGGAAGAATTGCTGCCGATGTCGCTAAAAGTGAGGCTGTTTAAGTGTTTCCTGGATGCTGCCGTCAGTGAACAAATTGCCCGTCGCATCGCCATGAAACAGGCGACTGACAACGCCACGGAAATGATCCGCGTTATTACGCGACAATACAACCGAGCTCGTCAGGCGCATATCACTAAAGAAATCCTCGAAGTACTCAGCGGTGCCGAAGCGCTGAAGTAGTGGACCAAGCACGATGACCATTGTCAGCCTTGGATCGAACGATTCCTCGAAGTCATATCTTAGCGCCTCCTGATAACTCACGTGGAGTGTAAGCCATGGCCAGCCTCACGAATGGTCAGCCCGACGGGAAACATATCGGAAGAATTGTGCAAGTGATCGGCTCAGTCTTTGACGTGGAATTTGATGAAGGCCATTTGCCGCAAATCTATAACGCCCTGCGGATTGACACGGAATATAAGGGCGTGAAAATTCACTTGGTGGGCGAGGTGCAGCAGCACCTGGGTGGCAATCGAGTCCGCTGTGTCGCCCTTGGTTCCACGGACGGTTTAGTGCGTGGCATGCCCGTGGTGGATACGGGCGGCCCTGTCAAGGTGCCAGTGGGTAAGGAAACGCTCGGCCGCGTGTTCAACCTGCTGGGCGAACCGATTGACGGTCGTGGACCCGTGGAGGCCAAAGAATGGTGGCCGATTCACCGCGAACCGCCGCCGCTTTCGGAAATCGTACCGAAGACAGAAGTTTTTGAGACTGGTATCAAGGTAATTGATCTGCTCACGCCATTGGTGCGAGGCGGCAAGGCGGGCCTGTTTGGCGGCGCAGGGTTGGGGAAAACTGTGATCCTCACCGAACTGATTGCCCGTATCGCCACTCAGCATGGCGGTTATTCGGTATTTGCAGGTGTCGGGGAGCGTACCCGTGAGGGGAACGACCTGTGGCTGGAAATGCAGGAAACCAAGATCGGCAACACTGGTCGGCCCGTACTGTCTCAGACTGCCCTGGTGTTTGGTCAAATGAACGAGCCCCCAGGCGCTCGCTTACGGGTCGGTCTATCCGCCTTGACCATGGCCGAGTGGTTCCGCGACGCCACCGGAACCGACACGCTTTTATTCATTGATAATATCTTCCGTTTCTCGCAAGCAGGTTCCGAGGTGAGCGCGCTTCTAGGAAGAATGCCCAGCGCCGTCGGTTATCAGCCCACCTTGGCTACGGAAATGGGCGAATTGCAAGAACGCATCACGAGTACCGTCCGCGGCGCTATCACTTCCGTCCAAGCAATTTATGTCCCCGCCGACGACCCCACCGATCCCGCTCCCGCTAACGCATTCCAGCATCTCGATGCCTTCATTTACCTGGAACGGCGCATCGCTGAGAAAGGCATTTATCCCGCTATTGACCCGTTAGCGTCTAACAGCCGCATCCTCGATCCACAATATGTGGGCGAAGAACACTATCAGGTGGCTCGGCAAGTGCAACGTTACCTGCAACGGTATCGTGAGCTTCAGGACATCATCGCTATCTTGGGCGTCGAGGAGCTGAGCGAGGAGGATAAACTCGTCGTGCACCGGGCCCGGCGTATTGAAAAATTCCTGTCGCAACCGTTTATTGTTGCCGAGGCCTTTACCAACCGCCCGGGTAAGTTTACGCCTTTGAAAGATACCATCCGCAGCTTCAAGGAACTTTGCGAGGGGAAATGGGATCATTTACCCGAAGCCGCCTTCCTTTACGTCGGTGCCATCGAAGAGGCGGAGGAACAGGCTCGCCGCATGAAGACTGCCGCATGACCTGGGCGCTTCGATCACGTTCATGAGTCTGATAGCTGCATCTGCCCCGGGAGAATAAACATGCCCCGCGAGGGATTGCACTGCCAGGTTATCACGCCGGAACGAATCGTAGTGGACGAGCGGGCTGATTTCGTGGCTCTGCCGCTTTACGATGGCGAATTAGGCGTGCTACCAGGCCGTGCGCCGCTGGTCGGACGCTTGGGTTTTGGGGAATTGCGCTTACGCCGAGGTGAGGAGATCAAGCGCTACTACGTAGATGGCGGATTCGTGCAAATCAAGCGAGATACAGTAACCTTACTGACGGCCAAGGCAGTGCCCGCCCACGAACTGGACGTCCGCGCTCTGGAAAACGAGTTGGCTCAACCCCTAGCTCCCGCCGCTACCGCTGAGGCACGCGAAAGGCAGCAGGCCCAGCGTGAGCGCCAGCGCGCCATGCTCCGCGTTGCTCAGAAACAGCAGATCTGATTCCTTGCTAACGTTGCCAACTAATTTGACATCGACTCAGAGGGAAGGTGAAACTAGAAGTCGCCGATTTTATGCATGATCCCGCAAAACAATTTCATCGCTCGGTAACGATGCGCCCCAAGACGGTTAGGGAAGCTGCCGCTTACGATTGAACGCGTTTAGCTGAGCGGCCCCGTTCGTGGGTGTCGGCGAGGCGGAAGTCCACTTCATGACGGTATAAGTCCACGTGCACCACTTTGACCCGCACGCGGTCGCCCAGACGAAAACGCCGTTTGGTGCGTCGGCCGACCAGGCTATACGTACTTTCGTCGTGATAATAATAATCATCGGTCAAACTGCTAATGTGTACCAAGCCATCCACAGGTAGCATGGGGGATTGGGCAAAGAATCCATAGGGTTCGACGCCTGTGATGATCGCGTCCAGTTCCATGCCAATACGCTGGCTCAGAAAATCGAGCAGTTTGATGCGAATTAACTCGCGTTCGGCTTCATCGGCCCGCCGTTCGGTATGGCTACAGTGGGCTCCCAGGGCAAGTAACTCCTGTTCATCGGCACTCACCTTGCCCGTATGAAGCCAACGACCTAAAAGCCGATGCACGATCAGGTCGGGATAACGTCGAATCGGCGAGGTAAAGTGGCAATAATGCTCGCTGGCCAGGGCGTAATGCCCCTCGGGAATCGGACTATATTCCGCTTGCTTCAGGCTCCGTAACAGAGCATAATGCACTGCGTGGACTTCAGGCCGATGCCGCGATTGTTCCAGCACGCGTTGCAGTTGGAAACGGTCGGTGGCGTAACGGGGATCTATATCATAGCCCAGTTTTCGGACGAATTCGGCAAATTCTCGCAGTTTATGGGGCGCAGGCGGTGCATGAATACGACGCAGGAACGGCACTCCCAGAGATTGCAGGTGCTCCGCTACAGCTTCGTTAGCAGCTAACATGAACTCCTCGATGATCTGATGACTCACATCATGGGGCACATAGTGAGCGCCGCAGACCCGACCCTCAGCGTCGTATTCGAGTTCGACCTCGGGGATGTAAAGCTCCAACGCGCCCCGTTGTTTACGCCGTTCCCGTAAAATCAACGCCAAGTCCCGCATCCGCAGCAACAAGGTGCGAATTTCCTCGGGTAAGGCCAGCTGTTCGGCTTCGGGAGCCCCCTCGAGGACTTGCTGGACTTGCGTGTAGGTCAACCGCCGCGCCACACGAATAGCGGCCTCCGTGAAGCGGGCGCGAACGCGCTGGCCATGCTGGGTAAATTCAAGAAGCACACTCTTGACATATCGCACGCGACCTTGTTGCAGACTCGCTAGATGGTTAGAGAGCACCTCAGGGAGCATGGGCAGCACGCGCTGGGGCAGATAAACGCTATTTCCCCGTTCACGGGCCTCCCGATCCAACGCACTGCCTGGTGGGACGAAATAAGCGACGTCGGCAATATGCACCCCTAAATGCCAATGACGCCGATGTGAATCGTAGGTGAGGGATATGGCGTCGTCAAAATCGCGGGCGTCTTCGGGATCAATTGTGATGGTAAGCCAGTTGGTAAAATCTTCACGACCACGCAAGTTGGTTTCACTAAAGCGAGCCGCTTGTTCCCGTGCTTCTGCCAGTGCCTCAGCGGAGAAGGCCACGGGCAGTTGAAAGGCACGAATCACCGAAAGCGTATCCACGCCGGGTGCCCCGCGGGGACCTAGCACTTCGGTGATGACCCCTTCCCCAGGCAACCCGGGCGCGGGAAAGCGGATAATCTCGACGACCACCTTGTTCTCAGGTCGGGCATTTTTCGCGCCTGCGTCGCCAACCCAGATCGGTTCGCTGAACTGTGTGCCGTCTATGATAACAAACCCTTCGCCCCCACGCTCAACGTAAGTGCCAACGAAATGGTGAGAGGCCCGCTCCACAACGCGCACAATTCGCCCGACGAGTCCGCGTTCAGGCCCCTTCGCTCGGCGCGTTAGGCGCACCAGCACTTCGTCGCCTGTTGCCGCATCGCCCACCTGGTCGGACGGGATGAAAATCTCCCCTCGTCCGTACTTTTCTACACCGTGCGGCCGAACGAAACCGAAGCCCGCGGCCGTCTTATGAAAGACCCCGATCAACGTGGTGCCTTCACTCGCCTCCGCGTTTGCAAGGCGGACAACGTGATTGCGACCCCACGCTAATTGTCCCTGTTGGATCAGTTCTTTTACCGTACGACGAAACTCCGCGTAAGCTTCTGCGGCAATGCCCAGCTTGCGGGCCAAGACCTTGACCTTGACAGGCTGATAATTCGGACGCTTGACGTATTGCAAAATCGTCTCGGCTAGGTTCTTCATCGGCATAGCATTATACGACATCGCACGTCTACGGCTTAGCTGCGGAAACGAAACCAATCGCCTACCCACTTATTGCGAACCCGTTTATCAGACCATACGCAACGCACCAACCAAAGTTCATCGTCTGATGCCATATGTGCTTATCGCCTTGTAGACGAGAGAGCAAGAGGTAATCTGGCCAGTTCTCGTTGTTATAGGACGCCAAAACGATGTTAACTTTTGTGAGGCAATGGACGTATATTATGTATGGACGCGGAAGCAAACTCGGGGGCGAATTGGATTCGACCGGGTGAGCAGAAGCGTCAGTGGCGTGTCGTGGTTGGTCGGTGGGCCACGTAAAAAGCCGACCGCACTCAAAGTGCCGAAGCGCACTACGCTCTGGCTGCTTAATCTTCGTGCAGCCCCGAACCGCGAGCCTTGCCTGAGGGCGAGCGGAGCTCGGCATGGAGCATCAGGCCCAGGGCAGTGGCTGCCGGCGGAGCTGTCCTTGGTACGCATGGCCGGCTAGCGCCAGGTAGACCTTGCCTGCTAGGTCGCCTGGAGCGAAACGGCACAGCGTAGCTGGCCAAAAAGCAGGCTACACACGTAGAAGCTGACGTGGAGCCACCTCGGGACGCGGGTTCGATTCCCGCCGCCTCCATTGACTACACGTTACGCACCTGGGTTCTTAACTGTCAGTGGAGATCGAAGTTGCAGGTTCTTGCTGAGTAACGTGATTTCGTCGTGTCGCAAGCAAGCGTAGTTCGTAGAATGCCCTGGGAAAGTCGCTTGAGAGAAAACGCCGACTTCTTAGACAGCGGTCAGCGACGGTGACCTGTCTCCATCCGGTTGGCCAGGAGTTGACGCCTGCCACTTTACATTCCGTCGCATGACAATGAAGCGGGGGCAAAAAGGCTGAAGATAAATCCTCGCAACTATAGCCACACCATCTAGAAGGCTGAAACGTCATGCGAGGGTGGCTGATCACCGGCACGGACACGGGCGTGGGTAAGACGGTAGTCGCGGCAGCGCTGGCTAGGTACTGTCGCGAACAAGGTTATCGAGTGGGAGTATGCAAACCTGTGGCGACGGGGGTACCAGAAGGCGCCATCGGCGAGGATACCCGTGCTCTCTTAGAAGCAGCGAATCTACCCCTGACCTGGGCGCTGCGCGTGACGCCTCTAGCTTTTCCCGAACCAGCGGCGCCCACAGTGGCGGCGCGCCTGCTAAATCGCTCTGTGGATTTTGAGGCCGTCGTTTCTGCCGTGCTATGGTGGCGCGACCATGCGGATTGGCTGGTGGTGGAAGGAATTGGCGGCCTACTATGCCCTCTGACCCCTGGTAAGACCGTGGCGGACCTGGCCGTGGCACTGAAGCTGCCGGTTGTGGTCGTGGCGCGGACCGCTTTGGGGACACTTAACCATACCCTGCTTACTGTTGAAGCGGCAAAGCGTCGTCATTTGAACCTCGTCGGCATAATACTCAACGAGGCTACCAAGCCTACAGGTAGCTGGGCCGAACGCACCTGTGAGCAGGAACTGCAACAGTGGGTCGATATACCCATTCTGGGACGCATTCCGCATAGCGAACTACCAGAGCGAGCGGCAAGGCGCGTCGTGCCGGCGATACTCGCACAGACGCGCTCGGCGGAAGAGAGAAACGTCCGTGCCCGGCAGAGCTAGAGAGATGTGACCATGCTAGTATTGGCCTTTCGCTGTGGCGCTTGTGGGCAGTTGTTGGCAGCGGAAGAAAGTTACCGCGGCCAGCAAGTGCAGTGCCCTGGGTGTGGTAAAAGTGTACGGGTACCCGTCCAAGCGCTGACCCTGCAGCTACCAACCGCAGTGCCTAGCACCCAGCTGTTATCTGATGACGACCAGGCTAGCACAACTCAGCCGACTCCCGTAAGCTTGCTCGCGTCTTCTAAGGAATCCTTGGTCGCATCTACGCAGGAAGCGGCAACCTCGGAAGACCCAGTACCGAGCCAGCGTGTCAGTGCCGAGACGGTTTCTAGAAGCGGAGCCACGATAGAACGTGATGGTGAGGGGCTGAGCGTTTCTTCTGGGGTTCACCTTTCGCAGAACGAATCTGTCCCAAGTCTCCAGGCTGTTTCTGCCTTATCGGGAGCGGCACCAGCGGTTCCTGAAACTACCCGTGAAGCGGAGTGGCCAAGTTCGGCCGCGGAGACGTCGCTGTTAGACCGAGCTCGTGTTCGACCTCAGCCTGCCGTAGGTCGGCGCCGCATCCCTATAAGCTTTTGGCTCTTGGCCGTGCTCCTGCCAACAACGGTTACCTTCGTCGTAATCTCAGTGATTTTGTTCCGCTTGTGGCTCGCCGAATTGGCCCGTAAAGAGCGCCATCCTCTTGAGGATTTGCCTGACACCGTCGAAGGAACGGCCGACGTCGGTGGACGACCCCGCACGGTGATTAACCCCGTGCAGCGGCCGCCGGAAGGAGCAGCAGTGCGACTGGGCGAAACGAGGCGTTATGATGGCATTGAGGTGACACCTCTGCAAGTACGTTGGCAACGAGTCATTTATGCCCGCACTGAGGATGGCCGAACTCGCGTACCCGCCTCCGACCCCATGCTCGTATTGCACCTGCGAATTCGCAACGTCAGCGACCATATTATTCAACCGTTTGAACCGATTTTCAATGCCGCGTTCCGGGAGGGCCGAGCCGTATATACGTATTTGTCTGTCGGCGATGAGCGATTCTACGGCCCCTTACAAGACGTAGCCTTAGAGCGGCTCGAAGGCCAGACCTGTATCGAGCTCTGGCCCGCTAACCTGAAAGGGGACGAAGCGGCTGAGCCTGCCTCGCTACCGCCCAGCGAATTAGAGACCATAATCGTCGCTTATCAATCGCCGCAACGTCGCAAGATCGGGCACGCGCTGGAGAACTTACCGAGGGAAACATCGCTGGTTTGGCATGTGCATCTGCGTAAAGGTCGGCAAGACCGTTTGATTAAGGGAAGAGGTTACCGTCTTTGGCTGACCACGATTGTGCCAGTGCATTTCGCGATCAAAGACATCGTAAAACAGACGCCTTAGACTAGCAGCGGCTTATAAGGACGCAAAATGGGCCAGCCGAGAGTTAGGTGGCAAGATTCTCTTCTTGGCCGTTGGACGGTGAGCAGTCGGTCGAGTCGCACTTGGCTGAGCAAGGCCCGCGTTATCATTACTGGAGCGTCACGAGGTATCGGGGAAGCCTTGGCCAAGCGTTTGGCTAATCACGGGGCAAGTCTTTGCCTGGCAGCTCGTTCGGCCGACACGGTGCATCGGTTGGCTCAGTATTTACGCACTTTCAGCGGCAGTCAGATGCTTGCCCTGGGAATGGACGTAACCAACGCTGAGGATCGTAAGTTGCTTATCGAAAGCACGGTGTACTACCTGGGTGGGCTGGATGTGCTCATCAATAATGCAGGAATCGGAGCCTCTGGTTTGTTTGAGGAAGCCAGTCCCGAACGCTTGCGCCTGATCATGGAGACGAACTTTTTCGCAGCGGCGGAACTGATGCGCTTGGCCATTCCCCATTTGGCGCAAAGTCCGCTCGGAGGCATGATCGTTAACATCTCCTCCGTTTTGGGCCGGCGTGCCATCCCGGGATATGTTGAGTACTGCGCCAGCAAATTTGCCCTGACTGGCCTATCCGAAGCGCTGCGAGCGGAGTTAATGCGCTATGGCATACACGTGCTCAACGTTTGCCCGGGCCTGATTGACACACCGTTCAATCAGCACATGCTGGAACAGCGCTTTAATCCCCCGTGGCGTGAGACAGAACGCATGTCAGCCACTCGGTGCGCTCGCGAAATTGTCTCGGCGATGCTGAGGCGGAAAAACGAAGTGGTCATTACCACGGCGGGGAAATTCTTGGTGTGGGCGAATCGGCTCGCACCCAGCCTGGTCGATTGGGTGATGGCAAAACTAATGCGGCGGTATCGGCCATGACGTTGACTCTGCGGGATTGGGCGAGCGGCAACTCGTTACTGCACCGCATGGATGCCCGCTGGAAGCTTGTGGCGCTGTTCCCCGTCGCCTGTTTTATAGTCGCTGTCCCCCATTGGACCTTAGCGGGGTTGACGTTCCTGGTAAGCCTGGCTTGGCTTCGTTACGCGGGATTACCTTGGAAGTGGCTAATATCCCGATTGGCCAGCGTTGCCGGTTTCTTGATGATAGTCGGGTTAGTTCTCCCGGTAAGCATCCCAGCTGAAGGTTGGTCTTTTGGGCCGGTGCGATTCTCGTATCGCGGGGTTGAGATCGCTGCCCTCGTTGTCTTGCGCGTGCTCACGGTAACGAGCCTCGGTCTGTTACTACTTGCCACCACGCCATTAGACTGCTTAGCTCGCGGCTTATTGGGCCTGGGACTGCCTCAAGTCCTAGTACAAATCCTGACCATGAGCCTGCGCTACGTTTACCTGTTGGGTGCCGAGCTTAGTCGCATTCGATTGGCCTTACGTGCCCGAGGTTACCAAAGGGGCTTCTCCCCACACAGCTATCGCACTACCGCTTACGTGCTGGGCAGCTTGTTGTTACGCAGCCAAGAACGTGCTGAACGCGTCGCCCAAGCCATGCGCTGTCGGGCCTTCGCAGGCCAATTGCGCTTATTGTCCGTGCCCGGAAATCACCTCGGCGATGTCCTGCTCGCGTTGCTTCTCGTTGTGAGTTTATCGCTACTCCCTTGGCTGGTCCTTCAGTGTATCCAGCGATTTTAGCCAGAGCCTCGTAAATCCCGGTTCAGTTCAATAAACAATATCGGCGTGCTAAACACTGTATGAGATTCGCTCCAATAGGCAGCGAGACCGAAGATCAGAACTTAGCTCAAAGTTAGGCGCTCAGGGCATGTCATGGATCCTCGAGGTACAAGGACTGAGTTACACTTGGCCAGGCGGATTCTCGGCGTTGGAGGATGTCACTTTTCAAGTGACCACCGGTGAAAGCGTGGCCGTGGTCGGACCTAACGGGGCAGGAAAGACCACACTCTTGCTCTGCCTAGCGGGTGTGGTATTACCGCAACGGGGCCAAATACGGATCGCCGGCTTTGACCCCCGCGACTCCGCCCAGCGCCAACAAATTCCGCGGAAGGTCGGACTGGTGTTTTCTGACAGTGATGACCAGCTCATTCATTGGACTGTGTACGATGACGTGGCTTTTGGCCCATTGAATCTGGGTTTGCCCGAAGCTGAAGTTCGCCGACGCGTGCAACGGGCGTTACAAGCCGTGGGCCTGGAGCACGCCGCTTTCAGGGTGCCGTTTCACCTTTCCAGCGGGGAAAAAAAGCGAGCGGCCCTGGCAGGCGTCCTCGCCATGGAGCCGGAAATCCTCTTGCTTGACGAGCCGACGCTTCACCTCGACCCTCGAGCGCGGCGCGAACTGATCCGTATCCTCAATCGACTTGACGTCACTAAGCTCATCGCGTCGCACGACCTGGAATTCAACTTAGCGATCTGTCAACGGGCGTTCGTGCTCGACCAAGGCCGGCTCGTTGCCGACGGCCCGATTCGCAAACTTTTCGCCAACGCCTCCCTGATGGAAGCCCACGGCCTAGAAGTCCCGCTCAGCTTGGTTCAAAGTCGCGATCCCCTGGCCGGTTCAGCTTCCTAGGATTGTAACCTTTTGTTATCATATTATCCTAGACGACTGAAGTTTCGGGTGGGCCCTCCAGGGCTTGACGAAACGATAGCAGTGGGCTGTAACGTGCCATGATCATAGCCTAACCGGGCGAAGGTTCGCCGCAACGCTGACACCCTAATAGCCCCGATTAAGTATGGAACTATTGGGCGATAGGAATGCACGTCGCAATAGCTTAGGAGAGAACCATGAGAGCTTGGGCCACGAAAGTCCTCCTTGGGTTGCTGCTCGCGCTGACTTGTACTCCGACTCACGGGCAAGTGTTAGTCGGCACGATACGGTCGTTCGACGACCTGCTCGATACCGTGAAATACTTTGCCCACCTCGCCGGTCGCGATGATGTCGCCCGGCAACTGGAACCCCTTTTAGATACGCTCACAGGAGGCAAAGGACTAATAGGCCTCGATCGCAAGAAACCGTTCGGTTTTTACTTGGAACGTCTTGCTCTCCTGGGCCCGACCCCGCCGGTCATTCTATTTTTGCCGACTACTCGCCAAGATGATTTCATCGAATTGCTGCGTGCCCTAAACTCACAGGTGGAACAACCTGATGCTCAGGGCATCCGTGAGGTGACCTTGCCCACGGGCCAAAGAGCCTACCTCCGGTTTGACCACGGATATGCGTTTATCAGCTTGGATAGCCAGGCATTGGCTCGACAACTCCCTGACCCTAAAAGGTTGAACGCTGAGAATCAGAATAGGCCCCTCCTAATGTTGGTTATTCGCATGCGAGAGATTCCATCTGCGCATCGCAAGCAGTTAGCAGCGCAGGTCCAGAAAATGGTCTTTGCGGGAGAGCAAAAGGAGCTGGAGGAATTAGACTTCAATAACTTTTTGCTGCAGTTGGTCGTACAAGCCCTTCAGCAGCACGCCATGCAATTGTTTCTGGACTTAGAGGAGGTTCGCGTAACTGCTGACTTAGATAAAGCCAATCACCAAGTTCAAGTTCACGTGGACATAACCGTGTCGCCCCGCAGTCCCAGCGAAGAGTTTGCCCGCGCTTGGTCGCAGATACCGAGCCGCTTTCATAGTTTGCGGGACCCGCGGGGCTCTAATGTGTTTGGCACCTTGCCGCTGCAGGGTCCCTGGCGCCACGCGGCGGATCGCCTGGCCAGGCATATCGAAAAAGCTATCGCCCAAAAACCAAGCGATCAGCAAAAGCTCCTTCGCCGGCTTTACGAAGGAATCCTACCCACGCTGCAAAGTGAGGCCTTGGAGTTAGCCCTGTTGCTTCGCGGCCCCACTACGGATGACAAATTGGTAGCGGTAGCAGCGGTACGACTCCGTGAAGGCGAGAAACTCGAATGGGCACTGCGGGAAATCTACAAAGTGTTGCCCGTAGAGGCCAAGGCGCCATTTCGCATAGATGCTCACCAGCTAGATGGCCGTAAGATACACGAAGTGCGAATGGCGCCCGTCGACCCCGCTTTCATGCGGGTGTTTGGCGAGGGGAAACTCATGTTTACGGTAGGGGGCGACTTTCTCTTAGTGAGCTTAGGTAAGCACGCTAATGAGGCCCTTAAGGAGGCACTAACGCAACTGAATCGTGAACAGCCTGCACAATCCGTGTTCGTGCAGGTGTCGTTGCGTCAACTGGCTCTACTCGGACAAGATGACCCTGGTGGCAAACAGTTCCGCCAGGCAGTGGAACGCACTTTCGTGGGTGCCGATGCTCACCGCGACCAACTTCGCTTGATTCAGGAATGTAAAGGAAACCGCTTATCGTTCCGCATGGAATTTCCCACCCTCTTGTTCCGAGCAGTGATCCTGGCCAACCAGCCTTAGAGCGACTTCGGGCCCAACTAGCATAGCTAACCATAACTTGCGACTCAATAGGCAAGGAGGCCCGCAATGTCAGAATCCACATCATCCCCAGCGAGGACTCACGAAGCGAAAAGTATTTACCTTTCCCCTCATGAGGTGATACTGGGAGCTTCTATTCGGCCTGAGTTGCCTTCTGATACACAGCAAGCACCGTCCACGTCTGCCGCACCACCAATCGGTAAGATTCGTTATGATACCCGCCACTTGCTTCCCAGTTTCGTGTTGGGATTAGCGTTGAGTCTGGGCGCTGTGGTATTGGTCATTTGGCTCAACGGCCGACTACCTCGTGGGCTGGTTCCCCCAACGCTAACCCTGTTTTGGGCCAGCGGAGCTGCCCTGTGGGCGTTCCTCTTGTTCCGCTGGGCTTATCGCGGGCTATTGTGGCGTGTGGAAATCACCGAGCAAGAAATCATTTACCGACGCGGCTGGTTGTGGCCCCGTTGCAACGTAACGCTGGCGAGGCTAGCTCGTGTGGAAGTACGTCAACCATGGTGGCAGCGCTTATTCGGCTTAGGCGAGGTCGCCCTAATTCCCGAAGAGCCGGGGGCGGAAGCAACTGTGCTCGTCGGCATTGCTGAGCCTCACGCTTTGGCCGAACAAATCAGCTTTCGGATTCGACACGCCCGCGAACGCCAAGTCCAAGCGCAAGGCCTGACCTTGTCTGAAACGAAACCCTGACATAGGTTGGTGCCCTAAAATAACTCAACGAAACGCTGGGACAAACCCACGGGCCTTGGCAAGTGATGTTGGCCTGTGAGGCCCGATAATTCGCGAAGGCTCATGGCCCGTATTTTAATGTGCCCGCCGGATTATTACGGCATCGAATATGAGATTAATCCCTGGATGAGCCGCTCACGCGGCGCTGTGCGTGAACGCGCGCAGCAGCAATGGCAACAACTCTATGGCATTTTGCTGCAGCTCGGTGCGACCATCGAACTGCTTCCGCCACAGCCTGGCTTGCCTGATTTGGTATTCACCGCGAACGCGGGCTTAGTGTTTCGCGAACAAGTAATCTTGTCTCACTTCCGTTACCCGCAGCGCCAGCGTGAAGAACCTGTTTTCGAGGCATGGTTTCGCCAGCATGGATTTGAGGTGCTCCGTTTGCCGGAGAACTTGTACTTCGAAGGCGCAGGGGACGCTTTATTCTGCGGTCGCACCTTATTCGCGGGTTACCGAATCCGAAGCGACTGCCTGGCTCATCAAGAGGTGGCCCGCTTGCTCGGCCGCGAAGTGCTGCCCGTGGAGTTGGTCAACCCCCATTTCTACCACCTCGATACTTGTTTCTGTCCCTTGGCTCCTGGCGAGGCGATTTATTACCCCCCAGCGTTCGACAGCTACGCTCAACGCGTGCTGCGCGAACGTATTCCAAACTTAATCGTATGCCCGGAGCGCGATGCCTACCGCTTCGGTTGCAACGCTGTGGTCGTTCAGAAACATGTCGTGTTGAACACGGGCTGCGACGCCTTGGCCGGGCTACTGCAACATGCAGGTTATGAACCGATCCTCACCCCGCTCGACGAATTTCTGAAAGCGGGCGGCAGCGCTAAGTGCCTCACGCTCCGGCTCGATGGTGAGGACGCTGCTATCTGGTAAACTCGGCGGGACTCGCGGGTGCGAGTTAGCGCTACTCCGCGGCAGGAATTCTATTCGAACCCCACTGTGCCTCGGTTGTCCTATTTAGCAAAACTTGTCATGAAGCGGGCGGCAGAATCGTTGAATTAACGACGGGCGATATGAAGATGCTGAGTTAGAGCCAGCTCTGAAACATGCACGCACCAAGGATTCACAGCCATGAAACAGCAACAGGCACTAAACCACCCTGAATTCTCTACTGCGAGAGATCGAGCGCTTCAGGCAGGGCCTGAAAGAGCAGATGATAAACGCGGTCCAACAAGGGCATTTATTCGATGCGGAACAGTTGATGAAAACCTATCAGTTGCTTGATGAATTCGTCAGCAAGGTCCTTGACTTACGCCGACGGTGGCACGACCACTGTTCTAGGAAGCCCTCCCGATCAAGAGGCACGCGTTCTCATCTCAAGCGCGTAGAGCCAGGTTTACTGACGCCTGAACATGTTTATCGCATGCCAATACTGGAAGCCCTTGTAGAACTTGGCGGCGCCGCACCCTGCCAACAACTGATAGAGCGGGCGTATCAATAGATAGCTAACAAATTGAATGAGCACGATCACAAGCCTGTAGCTTCCGACAACGGATTGCCGCGTTGGCGGCATCGCATCCACTGGTGCCGATTTCGGCTAGTCCGCGAAGGGTATTTATCGAGTGATTCGCCTCGCGGCATTTGGCAAATTACCGACCGGGGACGAGAATATCTCTCTGCTCAAAAGTCTCACTCGAGCCACGGCCCTAACGGGGAGTTACGGCCGCATGTTGAGCCAACGGCTCGATAAGCTGTCTATTCTGGCTTTCTCGTCAGATACTTCAAAAACCAATCCCGCGCCAGTTCGGCCACGCGTTCCAAGGCACCAGGTTCGGGAAACAGATGGGTAGCACCGGGAATGACCACTAACTGATGCGGGCAACGCAGTAAGCGCATAGCACGCTGGTTCAGTTCCAAAACGACTTCATCCCGTTCGCCTACAAGCAGCAAGGTCGGCGCGCTAACCATAGGTAAGAAATCTTCCGCTAAATCAGGACGTCCGCCACGCGACACTACGGCCTGCACTCTTTGCGGTTCCTGGGCTGCCGCTACCAAAGCTGCTGCCGCGCCCGTGCTCGCTCCGAAATAACCGAGTGGTAGGTCGCGGGTTTCGGCTTGCTCTTCCAACCAACTCTTAGCACAACGCAACCGCTGTCCCAACAAGATTATGTCGAACACTTTTTGCCGATCCGTAGCCTCCATCTCCGTCAACAAATCCATCAGTAACGTGCCCAAACCTGCCTGTTGAAGTACGCCGGCTACGTATTGATTACGCGGACTGAATCGGCTGCTCCCGCTACCGTGGGCAAACACCACCACCCCTATAGCCGGTTCGGGTAGCGTTAACTCGCCGGCCACTTGCACCCCATCACAAGCGATAGCCACATTCCTCCGCAACACGGTCAGCTCCTTGCGATAAAGAAGTAGCGTTACCCAGCTCCTCGACGGGCCAACGCCAGAGGCCTGGTATTTTTTCTCCGCAGTTAGGACAAACACCCTTTGCTCCGAGATGGTTCTCCAGCACAGTAAAGCCGTGCCGGCGTATCAGAAGATTCCCACACTTCGGACAATAGGTGTTCTCCCAACGCCCTACCCTGCCCGGCAAGTTTCCCGCATACACGAAACGCAACCCAGCCTCAGCCGCCAGCTCGGCCGCACGACACAATTGTGCCGAACTCGTCCAATCCCGATCTTGCATCCGATAGTCGGGATGAAACGCCGTGACGTGCCAAGGGATATTCGCGTTTAATTCCGCCAAGAAGCGGGTCAAATCACGCAGTTCAGCTTCGCTATCATTGAAACCGGGAACTAGCAGCGTCACTACTTCCACCCAATATCGGCGCTGCACCAAGCCGCGGAGAGTTTCCAGCACTCGCTCCAAAGTGCCGCCCAACTGGCGATAATGGCGGTCGTTGAACGTTTTCAAATCAACCTTATACGCGGCGACATAGGGCCTCAGATAATCTAACACCTCCGGCGTGGCATTCCCGTTGGACACATACGCACCTAATAACCCATATGCCGAGGCCTGACGGAACACGGCAGCTGCCCACTCAGAGGTGATCAGCGGCTCGTTATAACTGGAAACCACCAAATCGGCGCCGCACTCAAGGGCTATGTTCACCAGTTCGTCAGGCCGAATCGGCGTGATCGGCACTCCAGCAGCGGGATCACGTAGCGCTTGGCTTGTCAGCCAATTCTGACAATAAGCACAATGCAGATCGCATCCCAACATACCGAAGGTCAAAGCTCGACTACCCGGCAAAACGTGGTAAAACGGCTTTTTCTCGACTGGGTCGCACTGAAGAGCCGCCACGTAACCAAAAGGAACGCGTAATTGCTCGTGTTGGACGAAACGTACCCGGCAAATCCCCCGCTTGCCCTCGCCGATCAGGCAACGATGACCACAGGCTAGGCAACGTATCCGTCCCTGCTCCCGTCGACACAACTCCCCGACGCAAGTGTGTCGGTCTAGAAGCTCCTGGAAAGTTTCCCGGGCCGTTATCATACTCGGGGGTTTCCGTCTATTTGCTCCTCCTGACCTATTTTATTCCCACACTCGTCAAATTATCCATCAGGAGCATGACCTTAGGCCACTAATCATTTCCGATTGCCCTCTAGAGATAATTTACTCATCGCGCACCTTGGTTCCATATCAAGCTAATGGCAACGTCTTTGCAGACTTCCAGCTATGGCGTTAGCAGACCATTTTCTTTGAGGCTGAAACTCACTGTCTCTCACGGACGCTTATTATTTAACCGAGGAAAACACAGCGCCCGCGAATTTCGCCATTAACGAATCTAAAAGCAACGATTCGTGACTTGCTTACTTATGACTAATGCCTCTGCCGCTTCTTCGCAAACCCTCGAAGACAAAATAAAGGCACAGGCGCGTAGTTTAGGGTTCGACTTAGTGGGTATCGCACCAGCCGCCGAACCTGCCAGTTGGCATTACTACCAAGATTGGCTCGCGCAGGGGTATGCAGGCCAGATGCACTATATGCATCATCAGGCCCCAGCGCGCTCCCACCCTCGCCACGTTTTTCCGCAAGTACGCAGCATTATTCTCGTCGGATTGAATTATAAGCCGAAGCACTTCGTTTCTCAGCAACCCCTGCCTGCTCATGTCGGGCGCGTGTCTGCTTACGCTCAATGCCGCGATTACCATCGCGTTCTACGAAATAAGCTAAAACAACTTTTGCGTTGGCTACAGCAAGAGGTTCCCGGCTGCCAAGGCCGCGCTGTTGTGGACTCCGCGCCTTTACTAGAGCGTGATTTTGCACGACGCGCGGGACTCGGTTGGTTTGGAAAAAATACTATGCTTATCAATAAACGCCTGGGCAGCTTTTTCTTTCTCGGCGCTCTATTAGTTGATGCCCCCTTGAAGCCGGACTCGCCGTCGGAAACTAATCACTGCGGTAGTTGCACTGCTTGTTTAGATGCTTGTCCCACGCAAGCTCTTGTTGCACCTTATACTCTAGATGCCCGCCGTTGTATTAGTTACCTCACTATAGAACTGCGCGGCCCGATGCCGCCAGAAATGCGCTCTCAGTTGGGCGATTGGATATTCGGCTGCGATATCTGCCAAGATGTTTGTCCTTGGAACCGTAAGTCGCCAGTTGGCCAGTGCCCTGAACTTCGTCCCAGGCCCGACCTGGAGCAATTGGACCTTTATCAACTCTTTTTTCTAAGTGAGGAAGAATTTACCCGGAAATTTACTGGGACTCCGCTTATGCGAGCACGACGCGACGGATTACTGCGCAACGCCGCAATGGTACTAGGGAACCGTAAAGACCCATCTGCAATGCCCGCGTTACGACAAGGTTTGAACGACCCATCCCCTATTGTTCGCCAAGCCGCTGCTTGGGCCCTGGGCCAAATTGCCACTGCCGAGGCGTTTGCTGCCTTACGCACCCATCTCCCGAGGGAACACCATCCTGATGTGCGCGCAGCGATCCAGGATGCTCTTCGTAACCCGAATAGGCCGGACTAATATAATAAGTATAGGTCTAGATCTAACAATGCATTCTAATCGCTCGATTATTGATCACCACCTAACCAAGCATATATAGACTGGCCATTACCATGTTTGTTGACCGCGTGGAAATCTATGTCAAAGGCGGGGATGGCGGACGGGGCATCATCAGCTTCCGGCGGGAAAAATATGTACCCCGGGGCGGTCCGGATGGCGGCGATGGAGGTAAGGGCGGGGATGTCATCATTCGCGCCGTGCCCGGCACGGATTCTCTCGCCGCGGTTGCGCACCAGAAACACTGGCGGGCCGAATCCGGAAAGCCTGGAGGGCCAAATAATCGGCATGGAGCCAACGGTCAGGACTTGATTATTCCCGTGCCGCCGGGCACTATCGTTCGCGACCGCGAACGAGGACATATCCTACGCGACTTAGTCCACCCAGGGGAGGAAGTGATCGTTGCTCGCGGCGGCCGAGGCGGCCGCGGTAACAAAGCCTTTGCCACCCCGACTTTCCGCACCCCGCGTATCGCCGAACCTGGGGAATCCGGAGAAGAACGTTGGCTCATTCTGGAGCTGAAGTTGATTGCGGATGTCGGGCTGATAGGTCTTCCAAATGCGGGCAAGTCCACCTTGCTTAGTCGCTTGTCCCGCGCCAAACCAGAAATCGCTGACTATCCCTTTACCACTAAATATCCTAATCTGGGACTGGTCGTAGTAGGCGAAGACCGATCTTTTGTCCTGGCAGATCTGCCAGGCCTCATCGAGGGCGCCCATGCGGGACATGGGCTGGGGCATGAGTTCCTGCGCCACGTCGAGCGCACCCGCATCCTGGTTCATTTAGTCGAACCGCATCCGGCCGACGGCTCCGATCCGATCAACAACTATCAAATCGTTCGCCGCGAGTTAGAACTTCACAATCCTGACTTAGTTAACCGCCCGGAAATAGTAGCGGTCAGTAAGGCTGATCTTACCGATGCAGAACAGGTGCGTCAACGCCTCAGTCAACATCTCGGTCGCGAAGTCCTTGCAATTTCCGCTGTTACCGGCCAAGGATTATCCGAATTAGTGCGACGGATTCTTCATCTGCTCGATCAGGTACATCCTGTAACCGGCTCGGCTCAGACATAGGAAGGATAATCGTTTCGATCTTAGAGTTTTATATCTAAACGCAATGAACCGATAACAGGAATTCGTGTTAGCCTAGGTGCAGTCAACAGAAATACTCAGACATGGAGAGTGAATATGTCTGTCCTGGTGGATGTTGGTAACAGCCGAATGAAATGGGGTTTAGTGCGGGACCATGCTTTAACACAAGTTGTCTCTTTACCGCTACCAGAATCGCCGGACGTGGTGCCGGATTCCTGGACGGAGCACGTACTCCTTTGGCAACTCCCGCGAGGAACTACCTGGGTTTTATCCGGCACGAACCCCCCGGCCCTGCTTGTCTTACAAAATTGGTTGCAAACGCAAGGTTACAGAATTTGGAATGTGAGCAATTATCGCGAAATACCGCTTCGAGTTGAAGTAGATGTCCCCGAACGGGTCGGCATAGATCGATTATTAAACGCCTTGGCAGCTATACACCGAGGACCCGCGGGGCAACCGAAGCTGATCGTAGATATAGGTTCTGCCGTAACGGTAGACTGGGTGAATCCGGAAGATACTTTTTGTGGCGGGGCAATATTCCCCGGTTTCCGACTTATGAGTGAAGCGTTACATCGTTATACAGCACGCCTACCGCTGGTATCCCCCGTCCAGAATCTGCCCTCTTTGCCAGCAAAAAACACCGAATCGGCAATTCAAGCCGGGATGCTCGCTGCCATCGTGGGCGCCGTTAACTGGCTCTTGCCTAAGTATCTGCAAGGTGGTACCACGTGGCAACCGGGTCTGAACGAATATTCCTCGTCCACTGCCGATGCTCCTTTCGAGAAAATGCCTAGTTCCCCAGCGCTCAAGCCTGTTTTTTATCTAACTGGAGGGGATGCCTGGTTAATCAGGTCTTATCTAAACCCTGACTTTATTTTTTGGCCTGAGATGACACTTGAAGGCCTTTATCTAGTCGCTAAGTCTCATTCTATAGAATAATTGCTAAGGTACGATCGGAGAACGAAGCTAAGCATGGATAAAACTTATATAAGTGTGCTAACGCCCCCTGGAGTTGCCGCAATTGCCGTGGTAGGTGTGGTTGGACATGATGCTCTTAGGATCGTGTCCCAGTTTTTCTTCCCAGCAACGGAGTCCAAAAACTTATCTAGTATGCCCCTGCAAGGACATCATAATCTCAGCACTGTTTTCTTTCCCCTAAATAGGGCCATTGTCGGTAAATTCACAGACGGAGTCAAGGAAGATCAAGCGGTATTGATAGTCAGGCAGCTCGAGCCGCTACACTTAGTGGAATTGCACTGTCACGGCGGGTTAGCAGTCCTCGAATGGGTGCGGGGTTGTCTTGTACGTGCGGGGGCAATTCCCGTGGATCCAGACGCTTGGCTCAGGTTCAGCGCAAAGGACTCTCCTCGACAGGTCGCTCTCAGGATGCTCCAGCACGCTGCCACCCTGCGAACTGCTTCGATTCTTCTGGAGCAATTCCACGGCGCCTGGGAGGAAGGTGTGAACCAACTAGCGCAGGCCGTGGCTGAGAAATCCGCGCAGGCCATGAGTCTGGCCGCACGACTGGTGGAACTCATCCCGGTTGGGCAACACTTATGCCAGCCGTTTCGAGTCGTCCTGGCGGGAGCACCGAACACGGGAAAGAGCACACTGATGAACGCTTTGCTCGGCTATGCCCGCGCTATTACTTCCCCACAACCGGGAACTACGCGCGACCTCGTTACTGCTGAAATCGCCTGCGCAGGTTGGCCAGTCCAACTTATAGATACTGCCGGCTGGCGTGAAACTGCGGATCCTCTGGAACATCAGGGCATTGCCCGCGCGCAAGCGCTTTGGCAGCAGGCCGATTTAGTTCTCTGGCTTTGCGATCACGCCGCGGAGCCGGTTCTGCCGCCTTGTCCCTTACCGCGCTGGATACTCGTCGCTAATAAAGCAGATTTACCAGCTCGATGGCATTTGGAGGAGATACCCTTGGGAGCGGTGCCCAGTGTGGTCGTCTCTGCTTGCACAGGCTTTGGATTAGAAGACTTAGTCCACGCCATAGCTGCAAACTTAGTGCCGCATCCTCCCGAAAACCGCGAAGCGGTGCCTTTCACCCCTTCGTTAGCTCAACATGTGTTAGACCTACACCAGGCCCTTCAACGGCAGGATTGGCAAGCAGCCCAGTTATATGTCACCCAGCTATGGAATGCTTGACATATTAGTGTGCAACAAAACCAACTATATCATGATTGAGCAGCGCGTCGACTTGACTTATGCTATTAATTTCTTCACTGCAAACTGTCATCTCAGTGAGGAATCAGATGAGTAGGAACAAGCTTCAGCAACTTAGTATAGGTCATGACTTAATCAATTCTTGAGCACGTCGGAAAATGCTAATTAACATAGTTTCGGTGAGCTTACCTGTAAAGGTATTCTGCTGGCTAGGATGGTAAGAACCGAGCAAGATATAAGGTCCAAGGGCTACTTCGGACCCGTGGCGAAATCGCGGCCGGGGTCGAACGTGAAAATTCAGTTGTTGCAAGGCACGAAGCACTCCGTTCCAAGCAAATTGACCTAACGCCACTATAAGCCGCACCTTCTTCAGTAGGGCCAGTTCGCGGACTAAGTAGGCGAGACATTGGTCCATCTCTTGGGGAGAGGGGCGATTGCCTGGCGGCGCGCAACGCACTATAGCCGTGATATAACAGCCCCGTAATTGCAAGCCGTCGTCCCGACTCTTAGAAAACGGTTGGCTAGCTAAGCCGGCTTGATAAAGACATCGATAAAGGAAGTCTCCCGAGCGGTCGCCAGTAAACATGCGACCAGTGCGGTTACCTCCATGCGCTGCAGGCGCCAGTCCGCAGAGCAAAATCTGGGCTTCTAAGTCACCAAACCCCGGGAGCGGCCTAGCCCAGTAAGTTTCCTGGGCAAAAGCTCGACGGGGTTGGCACGCTACTGCCTCCCGCCACCTCACTAAGCGTGGACAGGCTCGACAGCCTATCACTTCTCGACAAAGTTGCTCCCAAGCCACTAAGTCCGAATCCTGGCGCACGGCTCACTCCGACTCCTGTGGCGCCCCTGGAGTTGTTGGGCTAGGATAGGTTTCGCCTTGCTCAGGAGTTGCCGAAGAGTCATTCACTAAAATTGTTAGTTGCTGGCGTAATGCCTGCTCTAAATTCCACAACTTAAGTGCCAGACACAGGCTCCACAAATTAAGAACCATTGGTACTAAGAACAACCCAATCCCCATCCAGGCAAATAATGCTAATCCGCAAAAGGGCAGGGTCAGGCCGCGGATGCCTTGAAAAAGAGAAGAAATGCTCTCGTAAAGGGCAGCACGTTCCTTGCGTAAGGCAAAATAAAGATTGCCAGTGGTTTGGGCCACTTCCGAAGCTCCTAAGACAATACCGCGAAGCACGGCTCCCAACCAGGCCATCAGTAACCAGTTTTTCCAGAAGCTGACAAATAGTGCTCCATAAGCGAAAATACCCATCCAGGCAAATGCAACGCGACCCGCTACAGGAGAGGTGCGGTCTATAAACAGACCCCACCAGGGCGAGGTGAACGCACCTAATAAAATCGGTAGCACTTGTACTAAGAGTGTAATTTCCAGTTGGTTTAATCGGAACACCTGATTGAGTAAATAAATCCACAGAGGTCTGCTCATAAGAAAGCCCGCGCCGGTGAGAAATATAGTACCTTGAAAGAGACGAAACATCTCATCACGGCGTAACACATGCCAAATTTGCTTCGGTGTGGGTAATTCACTAGCTCGGGCGCGCTTATGTGGCAAATCATCAGGAATATTCAGGCGTGCGTAGAAAAATAAGCCAAATAGGCCCAGAAGTCCTCCCACGGGATAAATGATTCGATACAGCGCAGGTTTCCAGTCCATGAGTGCGGCAGCGCCTAAGAGGACGGGAACCGTTACTAAACTTTGAACTAATCGAAGTAGGCCAATAATTCGACCCCGATGGGTGTCGGGATAGGTGTACTTGTATAAGGCGGGTACCGCTAGACTAAGTGGCCCCGCCAGGAAGTAGTAAAGGGATAACCCAAGGGTAAAAGCTGACGCGCTAGTGATCCAGATGGTGGCCAGGAAAGGCAGAAGTCGCAGGGCCCCTGAAATGAGCGCCATATACTGTAAGCGTATCAGTCTGGCCCAGGCGGCCCAGACCGGTTGCAAAATCGAACAGGCAGGGAGCACGGCCACGAGAATCGCTACATGAGTTGCAGTTCCATCGAGCACGTGAACCACTGTTATTTGCGCTAACAGGGCCAAGCCAGACATAATTCCGGCGCTCACTGCGTAAATCGCTTCGTACATGAGGTTCCTGCGCACTTCGGGAGACAACTCGCTCAGTCCAAACATGGACGGCTAAGATGACGACATAGCGGGGCCATCGAGATGGGGCGCGGAGATGCTGGTATTTATACTAAGCTTGGCCCCTAAGCTCCTGAGAGTTTCTATCAGTTTTTCGAGTGTATGACCGTGAATTGCTAAGGTGGTTGGGCCCAGTTTCCGAGCAACATAAGGGGCAGTCTCGGGCCACTGGCACAGCCCGTTAGCAATTGCTTCAGACCCCGTCTCGAGTATATAAGTGTGAGTTACCTTCAGCTCAATATGCGGCAGACTGATCAGTGAGATTACAGTGTCTGGGGCGGAAGTGCCGCAACGCAAAAGGAACCATTCTTGCAAACGTAACGCAGTCCATCCTTGCTGCCGTGCCCGTTGCAGCGAGTTTGGAGTAATCCGATAACGTGCAATCTGGCGCACCGAGTCTATATAAACCTGCTCAGCCAGTTGCAGCAACTCGGCCTCTAACAAGAGGTTAGCTTGATTGAGGGGGACTTCCAGGGTAACGCCGTCTGATAAGACACGGATTTGGGAAACAGTTGGCCGCAGGTAGTCCAAACTAGCTGTCACCCGCAAATGGCTATAGTCTATAGCATGAGATGGCTCGATGAGTAAAAATCGATCTCCGATTTTTACTCCACTAATCCCGCGGCACAGAGCGGCTTCCCGGTGCTGGGCGCTTTCAAACTCCAGCAGCGTGCCGCGATGATAAACGGTGAGACGTTGCTGTTGCTGCGCTGAAGTGCCAATCAGGCTTCGCACAGTATCGGGCAGGGGTCGGCTGGAACGTTGCTCCAGCCAGTTGAGCAATTCGCTAGGTTGCCAGCCGGCCTGCAAAGCCTGGTGTACCATGGAATTATCTATTTCAAGCGTGGCCACCGGACTAATTGTCTTCCAACGAGCTATAGTGCTAAGATCAAGAATATCCTTCGGCGTAAGAGCTTGGCGATAGGCAATAATTTCCAGATTAGGGAGTACTAGGATATTCGATTGACTTAGTGAATCAAGACTGTAAGGTTGCTGCGAGAATAATGCGCGGCCTAATGGAGCGAGGCGAAGCAAAGTATGTTCTTCGTTCCAATGCAGGAAACCGAGTGCCCACATGATCCCTAAACAAGCAGACAAAGTGTGAACCGGTATAAGCCGAGCGAGTTCGTCAGATTGGATTAGATTAACATCGTAGATTTCATTCGTTTGAACGCACGATGAGAGTTGCCGTAAGGAAATTCCCGCATTTTCAGGAAGCTGGACCAATATATAGGCGGTGTAGAGACAGGTGAATAACTGTAAAGCCAGAGCAGTGTGGTCAAGTTTGCCAAGGTCTATGGGTGTACTTAGGGGAGCATAGATATCTAGGAGGTTGTAGAGTAACCAGGCATTCCATACTTTCAGGCAGGCTTCCAACTTAGAGGCAGGAAGGGAACTGGTGCATGGCGCCGCATACAACGTCCAAGACGTGTAATGAACTTTAAGCAGTCCTAAGAGAGAAGCGAGCGCCACCCAGATGCGTGGATGCACTTGACAGTCAGGTATAGGACAGTGCCATGGTTCCAATTGCTCGCAGAGTTGTTGACCGTGTTTCTTGTAGGCTTGGCCAGTGCGTTTGATTCTAATGGGGGATTGCAACGCTACTTGTCTTACTTTGGTTAATTGAATAAACGCGTCCAGGCCATCGGTTTCCTGGAAACGGTCGGGAAAAGGAACACCATGTAACTTAGTAGAAGCTGCTATATTCCAGGCTAAGTCAGTTAGATTAGGGTCAACGTAATAATACTTAGTAGCCGGTTGGCTTACATAGTTATTAGAATATTCGATACAGGGTATTAAGTCGATCAAAGACTCTTTCTTGGCCTGTCGCGTGCGTAATCGCAGAAAATTCCAGGTCTGCCGGAGCATAACTTGTATGAGCCTTTCTGGTATGAGAGGATAAACGAGCAATCGAAGCCAAGAGAAACGGAGCAATTGATACGGCTGTTGCCGGTGTATAGATTTCAGGGCGCGACTGAGAAGTGTTTTGTTGTCCCAGAGATTGAGTATCTGAGAGTCACAGGAGGAGGCCAACTGCGGATGACGGCGGGAGGACGCCCAAGCTGACCAAGCCTCCACGAGAGCTTGACACTGGTGGGGACCGAGACGCTCTAGGACACTGGGCCAATTGATCGGCGCGGGCAAGGAGATTTCCGACAACTGCCGAAGTCCATGCTGGAGGCAGTACTCACTAAATAGCTGGAGGGACAAGTTCGAAGTGGACGAGGCCTCGCGTGATAGGGCCATGGCTTATTGCTCTGCCGAACCAGTGGCTGCGCCCCTGAGCTCATCGACTGGAGAGACCACTCGAGGCAAATACCCGGCTTCTCTCAGGGCCTTAATCAGGTCGCCGACCTTCTGAGGAATGACCAACAGGGCATTATCGGCTAGCCGTAGGGCCAAATAGGGAGCTACCTTAGGCGAGCGCAACAATTCCGTGGCTAGATAAGCATCTTCCGCCACTACTATTTCCACGTTGCGATGGATACGCACTGGAATGCGCGATTGGGACCTCTCCGAAGCACTGGGCATCATGCAGCGCCGACTCCTACGATGCTATGATTTGGACTTGAGAGTTCATCGGCATCCAAAATTTGATAAGTGTATCCTTGTTCAGTTAGAAAGAGTTGGCGATGCTGGGCAAATTCCATTTCTTTCGTATCGCGAGTTACTAAAGTATAGAAGCGTGCGCGGATTCCGTTGGGTTTGGGTCGGAGAATACGGCCGAGCCGTTGGGCTTCTTCTTGTCGCGAGCCGAAGGTGCCGCTCACCTGAATCAATACATTTGCGTCGGGCAGGTCAATGGCGAAATTGCCCACCTTGGATAACACTAACCGTGGGAGTTTTCCCTCTCGAAAGGCTTGATAGAGCCGTTCACGTTCCGCGGTTGGTGTGCTGCCGGTGATGAGCGGTATGCGGAAGCGGTCGCGGATTTGCCGCAGTTGGCTCAGATATTGGCCAATGATAAGAACTTGATCCCCAGCATGGCGCTCTAAGAGCTTAGCAATGATATCTAACTTAGCGGGGTTTTCGCTGGCGAGTCGGTATTTGTGGCGCGGTTCGGCCAGGGCGTATTCCATACGCCAATCTTCCACTAGCCGCACGCGGATTTCATAACACTGCGCTTCGGCAATCCAACCCTGGGTTTCCAGTTCGCGCCAAGGGACATCATACTTCTTAGGGCCTATTAACGAAAAAACATCGGCCTCGCGGCCGTCTTCGCGGACTAAAGTAGCAGTCAGGCCCAGTCGACGACGAGCCTGGATTTGGGCTGTGATCCGAAATACCGGAGCAGGAAGTAAGTGGACTTCGTCATAAATAATCAGGCCCCAGTCTTGCTGGTCAAAAATGCGGAAATGTGGGAATTCCTCGCTTTTTTCAGGACGATAAGTCAGGATGTTATAAGTGGCGAGCGTGACGGGGCCTAATTTCTTTGATTCGCCTGTATACTCGGCAATTTCCTGATCCGTAAGAGAAGTTTTATCTAACAATTCGCGACGCCATTGCTTCACGGCGGAGATGCTGGTGGTCAGGACTAAGGTTTGGCGTTGGAGAAGTGCCATTACGGCTAATCCGACTATGGTCTTACCAGCTCCGCATGGCAGAACAATCACGCCGCTACCGCCTCGCACGTCGCCGCCGGCGTAGAAAATCTCTGCGGCCTGTTTCTGGTAGGGCCGTAGTTGAAACGGGCGACCACTAAGTGTAGTTTCACGTAAGCGAATGTCTAAGAACGCGCCGGGGGTATATCCTGCTAAGTCCTCGGCTGGATAGCCGACGCTAATCAGCGCTTGTTTGATAAGCCCGCGATGCGCTGTGGGAACGCGAAACTCGTTAGCGGTTAATCGTTCTCCCAGGTATTGCCGCACCGCGGGATGACGCGCTAACTCTTCTAGTAACGGTCGGTCTGGACAAACTAATCTCAGGCCCTGTTCGTCTTTTTCCAAGCGAACGCGGCCATAGCGGCTGACGATGTCTGGGATGTCGCGAATGATGTTGGCAGGAACGGGGTACTTGCTATAGCGTTGCAGCACGTCGAGCATGGCTTGGGCCGTCATGCCCGCGGCCGCGGCGTTCCATAGCGAAAGTTCCGTCAACCGGTACGTGTGAATGTGTTCGGGGCTGCGGATGAGTTCCGCAAAAGGGGCGAGGGCGTCCCGCACTTCGGGGTACAGAGGGTTGTCCACCTCGAGTAGCAGCGTGCGGTCGCTCTGCACGACCAGAGGGTTGTTGAGGTTGGTACCCATAGTGTCCTCGCAAATTCGGACAATTCGGAACATTCTATCTTAGCAAACAGCTACGACGTTTACAATTTCGCCTCAGGCGGCTTGGTCGCGAGTTTTTCAGTAGCAAGGCACTGAAATAAGAACGCCCTTCATGGGCGGGAAACAGATGAGCCAGTCTTTCAGCCCTGTAGGAGCGATAAGGTCACGCAGCTGGAGCGATAACTTGGCCTGATGGAGCGGAAACCTTAGAAGTCCATCTCGGGCTTCAGCTCCCTGCGAGTCGAATGGCGTTTCTCGCCGCGCAAGTTTCAGTGTGTATATTAACACTGCGGCGGCGTCGGCAGGGTGAGACGCGCAGTAGCCGAGAGTTATTAGGCAGAAGGGGAGGTCGGTCCATGGCGCGGATGGAAAGCAGTCGGGGTTTGACGGCGTGGACGAGGCGGGAGTTTCTGGGACAAGCGGCCGCGGGTAGCCTGGTGGGAATGACCTTCCTGCATCGGTTGCCGAGTGTTGCTGCGGCGCAGACGCAGGTGGCGCGGCTCATGGTGCAGTATCCTCAAGAAATTGAGCCGCTGGTTCGGCTTATCGAGGAAACGCCGCGCGAGCGCTTATTGGAGGCAGTTGCGCAGCGCATTCGCGCAGGCACGAGTTACCAGCAGCTCCTGGCTGCGTTGATGTTAGCTGGAGTGCGGGGCATCCAACCGCGCCCTGTGGGATTCAAATTCCACGCGGTGCTGGTGGTCAATTCCGCTCATTTGGCGGCGATAGCGGCAGCAGACCGTGATCGCTGGCTCCCGCTGTTCTGGGCGTTGGATTATTTCAAGACGGCTCAGGAACGTAACCGCGTCGAGGGGGATTGGCGGTTACCACCACCGGCCGAGGACCATCTACCTGCGCCGACCCGAGCAAAGGCCGAGTTTCTGGAGGCCATGGAGGCGTGGGACGAGGAACGGGCCGATCGCGCTATTACCGCGTTAGCTCGTAGTGCGGGACAGGCGGAGATTAGCGAATGTTTCTGGCGTTTGGCGGTACGGGATTTCCGCGACATCGGGCACAAGATTATCTACGCCGCGAATGCCTGGCGAACCTTGCAGGTGATCGGCTGGCGCTGTGCCGAGCCGGTGCTGCGTTCGTTGGCCTATGCGTTGCTTGACCGCGGGCGGGATGGTGGAAATCCAGCCCAAAATGATTTTCCCGCAGATCGCCCGGGCCGAGCTAATTGGAAACGAATCCGCGAAATTCGCGACGGTTGGCATACAGGCAAAGCGGATGCGAAAGCGGCGGCCGAACTGGTGGAGGCGCTTCGTACGGCCAGTCCCGATGAGGCCAGTGCTCAGGTGGTGCGCTTGCTCAACGCGGGAGTGAGTCCGCAGTCGGTCTATGACGGTTTGTTCCTAGCTGCAGGGGAATGGCTGGCGCGTCAGCCGGGAATCGTCGGCTTGCATTGTGTTACCATGACCAATGCCATGCACTTCGCGTTTCAGAATAGTGGTGTGGATGAACATCGGCGTTACATTTTGCTCCAGAATGCTGCTTTCCTGGCGATGTTCCGCGATACCATGCGGCAACGGGGTAAGCTCAATGAAACCTTGCGTCTGGATCAATTGGAGCCTGCGCCATCTGAAAAAACAGGCTCGGCCGCAGTTGAGGAGATTTTCGACCTGGTGGGTAGGGATACGCTCCTGGCAGCGCGAAAGACACTTGCGGCGTTGCAACAAGGGACAGTCGATCCTGCGGCGCTGATGGCCGAAGCGCGACGGTTGATTTTCGCCAAGGGCTTTGATTCCCACGATTATAAGTTCAGCTCTGCTGCCTTGGAGGACTTTTATCATACGAGTCCGGCCTGGCGAAACCGTTTCTTAGCCGCGGCTATGTTCAACCTCAAAGGTACGAGCCATCGGGATAACCAACTCATTCAGCGGGCTAGAGCCGCATTGGGTGCATAACCGAGAGGGTGGCGCGGGCCGAGAGTATAACTTGCTACTAAAACTCTAACGTTTCTGGCCAAGCCGCGGGGACGACGAAAATCTTGCCGTCGCCAATTCTTCCGGTGCGTGCCGCCCGCATAATGCGTTGTACCGCTTCTTCGGCCAAGTCGTCGTGGACCCAGAGGATAATCTCAACTTTAGGCAGGAATGCCCCTTCATATTCGCTGCCGAGATATTTGCCTAGGTAACTCTTTTGGCGACCAAAACCTTTCACTTCGCGGATGATACAATCTTCAATCTCCAGGTCAGCAATGGCGTCAATCACTGCCTGGGCTTTGAAGGGCTTGACCACAACTATGAGCTGGCGCATTAGTTTGCTCTCAAAGGAATCGGTATAGGCATGATTTCGACTCCTAAATTAGTACCAACCGCCGCTCACTGGCAACACTTGGCCCGTGATGTAGCTGGCAGCGGGCGAGGCCAAAAATAGGACGGCCTGAGCGACATCTGTGGTTTCGGCCAAGCGTCCCAGGGGGATTTGTTTTTCGTATTCGGCCAGGACCTCGGGGCGAATTCCCTGGAGCATGGCCGTGCGCATCAGGCCTGGTGCTATCGCGTTGACTGTGATATGACGCCGCGCCAACTCTTTTGCCAGGACTTTCGTGAGAGCAATAACTCCCGCTTTGGCTGCGGCATAGTTAGCTTGACCGTGAAAACACGCCCAGGCGGATATCGAGGCAATGTTGATAATGCGCCCGCCATCGCGGAGGATATTGAGCGCGTACTTGCAGCAATAAAACACGCCGTGGAGGTTAGTATCCAAAACGCTATGCCAGTCGTCTAACGTCATGTTTTTAACTGTGCGGTCGCGACAGATGCCCGCATTATTGACAAGAATGTCCAAGCCGCCCATGTCGGAGGCGACTTGTTGCATCATACGTTCCACGGCCTGCGGTTGACGAACATCCGCTTCGATAACGAGCATGCGGCCAGCTGAGCGACGAAGTTGCTCAGCGAGATGCTCGGCGTCGCGTTGATTTTGGCCATCGGGATCGGCAAAGTAGTTGATAACACAATCGGCACCAGCTTGGGCAAACTCTTCAACCAGGGTTCGCCCGAGCCCGCGCGAACTACCTGTGACTAACACTACTTTCCCGCGAAAATCCCACATCCCTGCCTAAATCTGGTATCGCCAGAGATGCGTGTGGTAATTGCCGTCGTGCGAGTTGGTTGACCGACGATTGGGGCTGTCTAGGTCAGTTATCTAAGTCGAGGGGAGGCCATTGACGGCGAATGCCTTCGTCTTCGATTTTGCGCAGCTGGCGATCAGTGATGCGATGCTTTTCCATGATAATTTGACGCGACTTGCGTACGTCCTGAATCGAGTCCTGAATCTCGACCAATTCGCGGAAAATCTCCTTACGTTGAGCTACGGTTAGGCGCTTGGCTACCATGACTCGACTCTCCTCTGTTGGCCGGCCCCGGTGCAGACGGTTTGTCACTGGCGTCCTATCCATAATACGCAACCAACTTTACCAAAGTTGGCAGATTCTTCTTTCTGCGGCTAACTTTACCACCAACGTGGCGCTATTTCCGCTAAGATCCATAGAATGAGAAATACTGGCGCCATGAACATGAGCACCATATATAGCGCCCACCGGAACGTCGAACGAAGGATAGTCGGCCAGTCGTCGCTGCGCACAGCAGAATAGACCAGGCTGATTAAGATGAGCAGAATCGGCAAATGCCAATAGATACTGGCGTTGAGCATGTCTGATTAGGGCTCTGTCAGGACGAGGCTTCGCTGCTGCTCGTGGGATTGGTCGAGGTCTGACCGCGATGAGTGATACGCTCGAACGGTCCGGCGTAGGCCTCGTAGATGACTAGTAGATTGAGCACACCAGCGAGCATAGTATAGAGTAAACCGAGGTCCCACCGTTTGCCCATATCCGGGCGTAACTGGATGCGATTTAGTTCGCGGTGAAACTCTTTGATCTTCATTTCGCGCTCCCAACGTCCCACCGCGGGCCCTGCAGCACCAGGGGAAGGTTGATAGCCAGCGAAGAGTTGACTTTCTGGGTAACAATAGTTCCAGACCGCCGGCCAGGCGCTCACCCCCATCCAAAATTGCAAGGCGTAGGCGGGACGCCAATACACGTTGGCCAGCCAGTCGGGTAATCGAATATTCGACACGCGAAACTCCTCGCCTAGGGATTGCTGATACTGGGGCAGGAAGACGTTTTTCCACTGTCCCAGCGCTTGGCCGTAAAAAAACATGCCGTGCAGCACCACGAAAAAGACGAGGCCTTTGAGCAGCCGACCTGGCATATGCCAGCGCCAGCCTTGCCAAATCTGACCCAGACCAGGTACGGCGAAGCTCAGTATCCCTGCCCAGAGATCCGGATAGCGTTCCCGTTGAGGCGCGGAGGCTAACTTCCCCTCTGCCATGCTCGGTTCCACCATGTACCTCGTTAAATCTTGCTACCATATCATAACGACTTTGACCAAGGAACGCCAACGTAATGAATGGCTTCGCTACGACTCGGACTTTACCAATGCCAACTGAGCCAGACGCCTAACCACAGCGCCGCTGATCCTAGTAGCAACAAGATTCCGATCCAGCCGAGCCAATTCAGCAGCGTGGGCGCCTGTTCCCCAAGTAGCAGGGTTTGCCAGAGCGTGGCGGTTGCCCACCGAAGCCAGCGGTACCCCTCCTGGGTCGGTGGCTCATCTTCATCAAGACTCACCTTAGCGGTGTCGCTGGGACTTTGCGCTGGTTCTGATGGTGTAACAGGCACTGAGTTCGTATCCTCACGTAACAACCAGGCCGGGCCTTTGTCGGGTAGGCTTACCGCTTGGGAAACGGAGTTGTCAGAAGGCGAGGAGAGTGCGGGCGTTTTAGATGTAGCCGAAGATGTTTTTTCGACGAGCTTTGCCTCAGCTTGGGGCGTTCGGGTTGGGAGTGTTCTGGGATCGTCCGAGGCTTGCGCAATAGTGCTAAGAGATTCACCACCAGTAATGCCGGCGCTATGCGTCGCCGCGAACGGGCTTGCAGAAGGTTTGGCTAAGTCGTTCGGCTCCTTCTGAGAACGTGGTGCTTGGCCTCCACTTTCCATTTTGGCTTGCTCAGAAGTAGCAACAAACTTTGCCTCATGCAGTGCAGTTTGGGAGTGAACTGACGGAGACGGTAAAATTGCTGCACCCAGGTCTTGCGCAGAACTGTCCCCGAAGGAGCCTGACTTAACAGGCCCCGCGGCGTCTAGGGCTCGCGTTGGGGATTCTGAAGACTCAGCATCGGGCGAAGGGGCTTCTGGCACATTCAACGGTGGCAAGGCTAACATGCGCTCCAACAACGCGTCCAGTTCCTCTAACTGTCGGCGCGTGCGTTCGCCTAGGGTGCGCCAATCAGTGACGGGTCCAGTCTTGCCCGTGCTCATGATTTTCTCTCCATGCCGGGCTTGTAGAGCAGCTCAAGAGCGATCGTGTGCCCCTATTACCCCGAGCGGCTCAGGTGCTGGCAGTAGCTCAAGCAAGGGTCAAAGTCTCAAGCGGCTTGTGTTTGAACTTTGGCCTGGGCCGTAGCATGGAGTAAGATTTCCACAGCCTGGACGAAACGGTCGGTGCCACGGCCGTCGAAGAAAGAGCGGCCCAAACGCGACATGGAATAACGCTCACCCTCGTCGCTGAAAAGGCTGGCCACAATTTCTCGGAGGTGTTTGCCGGAAAATTGTTCCGCCGGGCCTAAGTGATGGGCAATCCCTTCGTCTTGCAGAGCCTGTGCTGTACGCAACTGGTCAGATTGGTCGGTTATCAAAATGCTAGGCACGCCGACATAGGCGAGTTCGCAAGCCCACGGGCCACTCGCGGCAATGGCTAAATGACTTCGCATCATGGCTAAGCCCCAGCTTGCCGGCTCGTAGGCACAAGCTACGCGCTCGCCATGTTTCTGCTCAAGCGCTTCCACAATTTTCGCCGCCTGGTGATGCGGCCAAGTGAGGATTTCAATCCGCCCAAGTTTTTTCATGGGCAACAGCGTCTTGACTATTTCCTCGGCGAGTTGCGCGCGGTCATCTCCGAGAGCCACAGCTATACGGAAAGGCTGGGGCGGTTCTAAGGAACGCTGAGGCCGCACGCGTTTGATTTCTGGTCGAATTAGAACGTAACGTGCACCACAAAGAACCTGTCCGCCAGGACAGATATCGTAGTCTTCGGGGAGTCGGCTTAGCGTGGGATTGAGCACGAGTTGAGCATTGAGACGGTAAGCCGCCTGAGTATCCACCTGCACCACCAGGACGCCAGCAGCAACGAGTTCGGCGACGTAATCGGGACCGATTAACGGGCTGTCAAGAATTACGGCCACCGCTTGCACACGGCGGATTTCGCATAGCAGATGCTCGAGGTCGAGCGGGGATCCGGCTTCGTGTTGGGCGGGAATCCATTCGTGGCCGCTACGCCTCAGCGTCAGAGCTAAGCCATTAGGTTCTAAGTGCGAGATAAAATAGCAAGGCCGGCGTCGCCGCTGCAGGCCGTAGGCCAGTACTTGGCAGCGATTCCAAGCGTCCCAGCCACTTTGGCTAGTAGCATCCACGCGCAACACGACAGGTTCTCGGCTCATGCTTGCTCAGTATGTGCGTGACTAGGCTCAGGCAAAAAAGACCCTGAGCTGGGTTCCGGATTTCATGAGCCAGGCGCAGGCGCGAACACATCACGCGGGTTGACTAAGGTGGACAATCGGAGGTGTGATTCGGGAAAGGCGCCTCTTCTCTGCCCGGCCCGCCATGGCCAGTGCTGAGCGAAGGTTCCGGTCTTCGTTCAGCGTGCCGCGATAATAACCGAGGTGTGTTTTTGTGAAAAGATCACTTTTCGACTTCGGCACACTGGCGTGCAGCGAAGTCGGACGCGCGTTCGCTTGCGTTCACCGACTCTGCCGTTTCCCGCAGCCACCAGCTCTCCAGGAACAATGGGGTCAACGAGATGACAATAATGCCTCCTAAAATCAGGTACAGGTTTTTCCGCACCCAAGGTTGCTCGGCGAACAGATAGCCGGGCACGACAAATGTCGCTACCCAGACAATGGCCCCTACCACGTTATAGGCGGCAAACCGGGGATAGCTCATCTGGCCAATCCCCGCCACAAACGGGGCAAAGGTTCGCAATATCGGAATAAACCGGGCAAGGAAGATCGTCTTTCCCCCATGCCGTTCATAAAAGGCTTGTGCACGTAACAGGTGTTTTTTGTGGAAAATCCAGGATGTATCGCTGCGAAAGACGCGCGGGCCCACGCGGTAGCCGATGCTATAGTTGACCGCGTCGCCCAAGATTGCCGCCGCCATCAGCACGAGCATCACCCCTATGACATTGATCTCCCCGAGCGACGCCAGCACGCCACACAAAAACAGCAGACTATCTCCCGGCAGAAATGGCATCACCACGAATCCCGTTTCGACAAACACGACGGCAAACAGAATCGCGTAAATCCATATGCCGTACAGGGCGATCCAGTCTCTCAGCGTGCCCTCCAGGTCAGTAAACAGGCGCAAAAATTCAGCCACCCATTCGGGCATAGCTAATTCCCTTTGTGCCTGTCGTGTCCGGCGGAAAAAAGTGGGAATCAGCCCCGCGGTTTGCACGGCTGCGTGCGATGCTTAGAGCACGCGGGCGCTAACTATTCTTCTTCTTCGCGGAGTCGTGCCAGGACGCTGTAGTCTTCGAGGGTGGTGATGTCCCCGACCGTCTCGCGGCCCGCAGCAATATCGCGGAGCAGCCGACGCATGATTTTTCCTGAGCGGGTTTTCGGTAGTGCATCGGTAAAACGAATGTCATCTGGGCGCGCGATGGGACCGATCTCCTTAGCCACGTGTTCGCGTAGTTCTTGCTTGAGCGCCTCACTAGGCTGAACTCCTGCCGCTAAAGTCACGAAACACACTAAGGCCTCCCCCTTGATCGGATCAGGCCGACCGACCGCGGCGGCTTCCGTTACTTTGGGATGGCTGACTAGGGCACTCTCCACCTCCATGGTGCTCAAGCGATGGCCCGCGACATTGAGCACGTCATCCACGCGTCCCATCACCCAGAAGTAACCGTCTTCATCCTGGCGGGCACCGTCGGCGGTGAAATACACATGGGGGATTTGTTCCCAATACTGTTTGCGATAGCGTTCGTCGTCGCCGTACAAGGTACGCAGCATTGCCGGCCAAGGACGCTTGATTACCAGGTAACCGCCCTGACCGCGAGGCACGGGGCGGCCTTGTTTGTCCACAATTTCGGCCACGACGCCCGGCAACGGGAACGTGCAGGAACCGGGTTTGGTGGGCGTCGCTCCGGGTAAGGGTGAAATCATGATCATGCCGGTCTCGGTTTGCCACCACGTGTCCACAATTGGGCACCGCTTCTGGCCGATTACCTCGTAGTACCACATCCAGGCCTCGGGGTTGATCGGTTCGCCCACCGAACCTAACAAACGCAGTGACGACAGATCGTGTTGTTTGGGCCAATGTTCGCCCCAACGCATAAATGAGCGGATAGCTGTCGGCGCCGTGTAAAACACGCTTACCCGATACCGCTCAACAATTTCCCAGAAACGATCCTCTCGCGGATGATTCGGTGCCCCTTCGTAAAGCACGACGGTCGTGCCGTTGGCCAAGGGACCGTAAACCGAGTAACTGTGTCCCGTAACCCAGCCGATGTCGGCGGTGCACCAATAGGTATCCTCGTCGCGGATATCGAAGACCCATTTATGGGTCAGCGCCGCGCCGACCAGGTATCCGCCTGTGGTGTGCAGGACCCCTTTCGGTTTACCTGTGGAACCGCTGGTATAAAGAATGAACAGCGGATGCTCGCTATCGAGAGGCTCGGGTGGACAATCGGGCGAGGCGTTGGCAATCAGTTCGTGCCACCAGAAATCGCGCCCCGACGTCATCGGGACGTTTTCCCCCGTGCGCCGCACCACCACGACTTTTTCCACGGTGGGCGAACGTTGCAGGGCTTGATCGGTGTTGGCCTTCAAGGGCACGATCTTGCCCCGACGGTAACCGCCATCTGCCGTAATCACCACCCGAGCTTTAGCATCATTGTTCCGGTCAGCCAACGCCTCCGCGGAAAACCCGCCGAACACCACACTATGCGTAACGCCGATCCGCGCGCAAGCCAGCATGGCCACTACCGCCTCGGGAATCAACGGCATGTAAATAGTAACGCGGTCGCCTTTGGTTAGGCCGAGCTGTTTCAACACGTTGGCAAATCGGCACACCTCTCGATGCAAGTCGAGATAACGCAGCACCCGAGTGTCACCTGGCTCGCCTTCCCATAGGATTGCCACCTTATTACGACGCCAGGTTGCTAGATGCCGATCCACGCAGTTATAACAAGCATTGAGTTGGCCGCCGATAAACCACTTGGCAAACGGCTCATTCCACTCTAAGACCTTATCCCAACGTCGGAACCAATCGAGAATGGCCGCCTGCTCGGCCCAGAAACCTTCGGGGTCGTCATAGGCCCGTTGCCAGAGGGCACGATATTCGTCCATGCTCTTGATATGCGCTCGTTGGGAAAACTCTGCCGCTGGAGCGAACACTCGTTTTTCCCGCAGCACACTTTCAATCATCACCGATTCCGCCGTCGCCGCGGACATGAGCCACCCTCCCTTTGCCTTTCGCCAGGTTACACAACTCGTCTTTATCAGCCAGGTTTGGGGTTTATTGTAAAAACCACATACCATGCGCACAATCGCGAATACAAGCCTGGACAACCGCGGCGGGCCGTGCTGATAAACCAGGCATCAGCCTTACATTCAAGGTCACTCTACTGGGGGCGGGGAAGCGGGCAGAGGAAGTCTGAGTGGTATCCGCTGATTCTGCCGCAACACCGTGACAGTAACCGTGTCGCCCCATTGACGGTTCAGGTGCAGATGCGCGTGAAGTTGGCGGATCGTCATATCTTCCCGCAGCCCATCCAGTTCGATGACGACATCGCCGTTACGAATCCCTGCCTGTTGTGCATGCGGGCCATACACTGCCTGAACGCTAATCGCCAAGGCGTTCTCGGCCAGACCCAGTTGACGTTTCTGTTGCGGCGAAAGTGTACTGCCCCAGAATCCCGCACCGGGACCGACCAGGTGCAAAGTTTCCCGCCAGCTGGGATCGCGGCTGCGTTTCCAGCCTGCTGGCAGAGTAAGCACAATTTCGGTGGTCTTTTTTTCCCGTTGGATAGTCAACTTTACCTGGCCTGGGTCGGGCACCAGGGACAATTGGTGTGTGATGTCGCCGAAGGTGAGGACGGCCTGACCGTTGACTGCCAGCACTGCATCGCCTGCCCGCAGCCCTGCACGCTCCGCGGGAGAACGCGCCAGCACACGCCGAATCAGTCGTTGGTCCACGGCATCCAGTTCCACGCCGAGAGTCGAAGGCGGCGGATAAATGAACACCATTTCTTTCCGCAGCCGTTTTTCCCGGCGCGCCTGGATCAGTTCTGCACCCTTGACATCATGGCAATGGATGCAGCCCTGGGGGCGACGCGGTATGATTTCCCGCATCACTGGCAAGTCTTCGGGCACACGTTTCGCTGGAACCGTTTTGTCATCGGGTTGGCGAACACCGCCTTGCCGATGCAAGTCCAGGACTTCCTTCATGGTGCGCAGCAGCGATTCTTTGTTCAGGTGCGATTCGGCATCGTGATCTTCGCGGCCGCCGTATCGGGCGTAAATGTGCTCGTCGGCATTCATGAAAAACGCCATCCAGGTCAGGTCGTAATCAAAACGGAACACATTGATATTCACGCCGTTCATGGCCTGAATCCGCACGCAGACAAACTGTTCCGCCAGCCGAGCCACCTCATCATCCTGACGGACGACCTGTCCGTCGAAAGGAGAACAAGCTGGTCACCTTTCGCACCGCAGGACAACAAACATCGGCTTACCGCTCTGACGCGCTAACCGTTTGCCCTCTTCATAGTCATAAACCCAGCGAATTTTGCCTTCGACAGGGGTGGGCTTCGCTCCCTGTCCGAAAGCGCTCATCGCCCAGCCTAATACGACACAGCCCACTATCCCGCAGCGCCTCAGCATGGTTGCCTCCCTGGCGTGCATGGGCTTGAGTTCGTGGCACACCAAAGCTCCGCAGGTTCCCCTCCCATTGGGAAACCAACCGCCCTCTGGTGGTTTTCGGCCAGTTTGACGAGGCTGTCACAACATTTTCCATTACGTCTTGCACATCTTGGCACGGTTTTTCCTGAAGTTACTTCAACATGAATGTCACACGCCCATAATGTTGTAGCCACAGTCCACATAAAGAATCTGTCCCGTGATAGCCGAGGCCAAGGGACTGCAGAGGAACAACACCGCATTGGCCACTTCCTCAGGCCGAATGGCACGGGGTAGGGGACTTCGTTGGGCCGCGTACTGAATCATTTGGTTGATATCCCCGATAGCCCGAGCGGCGCGGGAGGCGTAAGGCCCCGCGGAAATTAGATTGACGCGAATGTTGTACTTGCCCAGATTCTGCGCAAGCTGTCGTGCGTCAATTTGTAAGGCGGCTTTCGCGGCCGACATCCCGCCTCCGTAATGCGGTACCACCCGTTCGCCGCCCAAATAAGTCAACGCTACGGCCGAAGCCCCGTCGGGGCGATCCTTCATCAACGGCCAGGCACGCTGTAACAGGCCCGTCAGCGAATAGGCACTCACCGACAGAGCCGTTAAATACGCCTGCCGACTCGTCTCCAATTGAGTTTTTTTGATTTCGGGACTGAATGCGATGGAGTGAATGAGAATATCCAAGGCCCCGTATTCGCGGCTGATTACGTCTATCAAGCCTTGAATGGAATAATCGCTAAAGCGTTGGTAACGCCGATCATTCCGGGTCTGCTCGTCCACATCCTGCATGGTGTCGAAACGAACGTCGCAGGCCACCAGCTTTTCCACGTATAACATCCCCGCGCCATACGGTAATATGCGCGACTCAGCGTCCTGTTCGCGCGTCAGAATACTCTCCACAATCGTGTACACCCGCGGATGACAGGCAAAAATCAGCCGACAACCAGCCGCTTGCAAAGTTTTCGCTATGAACCAGGCAAAGCCCTCGTTATCGCCTACACCCGTAACTAACGCGATTTTACCGCTCAAATCAATGGGCACCATAGCCTTTTCCTCTCGATAATTCTTGCGCTTTGCTTGGCCGCGTTGCTTACTTGCCATTGTGCTAACACTTTCCCAAACAGTTGGCAAGACGAATCAACACCGGACCTTAGCCGTTCTTGTCCACGATAGTGCCACGTAGAGTATCAAAATTACGCCACCACGAATTTTCCAGGCGACGAAAGCGCTGCGGCGAACAGCGCATGTAAATTTACTACAGCGTCATCAATTCTTTATGCGGGTGTAGTGCGGCTCTCGGTCGGATTGCTACAATATGTAAATAAGTTCGCTGATGGAGGATTTGCCATGATTAGTGCGTCCGAGTTGAAAAAGGGAACCGTGATTACCCTCGACGGCGCTCACTGGATTGTGGAGGATTACCACATCCAAAAAACCGCGCAACGCAAGCCGGTGTTGCAGGTGCGGCTCCGCAACATGCGGACGGGCCACGTCGTGGAACGCAGCTTCAGCGAAACGGATCGCGTCGAAGTGCCTGAAGTTGCCACCCGCCAATTTCAGTTCTTGTACGAGGACCAAACGGGCTATGTCTTTATGGATGTGGAAACTTACGATCAAATCACCGTCCCCGCGGCGATTATCGGCAAAGGGAAATGGTTGCTCAAGGAGGGCGCAGAATTTCCCATCCGCTTGGTCGAAGGCCATCCCGTACAAGTCGTGTTCCCGCCTAACTTTGTGGATGAAGTGGTAGAAACTGGAGAAGGCTCGGCCTCTGGACACGCCAGCAACGTCATGAAAGACGCCAAACTTGCCTGCGGCTTAGAAATCAAGGTACCCCAATTTATCCGGGTCGGGGATCTGGTCCGAGTGGATACGGAAACTCACAAATACCTAGGGAAGGAAACTCCAAAAAAGTAGGGCAACGCTTTCCCGATCCGCGGCCCCGGCCTCTATACACCTAGCGAGGATTTGCCAACTATCCTCGGACGTGCTTATGAGCTTCACCGACCAAAGTATCGGATTGTCTCCAAAGATTACTGAACGCCTACGTCGTCCCGTCTCACGCTGGCGCCGCGCCTGGGAGGCATTAATCCGCGCCAGCCTTGCTTCATGTGCCAGTTTCTCTTTGGTCATTACTTTTGCCATACTCGTATTACTCGTGTATCGCTCAATCCTCTTTTTTCAGGACAGGGAGTATTACGAGCAGCGTCAACTGGCGTTGCAGCTGGCAGCGGCTACATTTCTGGCTACACCCGACGTGAGTTTTCCCTGGAGTGCAGTTGGAGCCTTGTCAGGTTGGCCACGGCAAGAGTTTCGTGCCCTGGAACGAGAACCTGTTACCCTGAAGTATTTCCTCACTGGGACACGTTGGTCCGCGGGCATCAAGGGCGAAAAGTACGGCGTGTTGCCTTTGTTAGTGGGCACCCTGATGGTCACGGTGATTGCGGCCTGCTTAGCATTGCCTACGGGCGTACTAACCGCCATCTTTCTCAGTGAGTACGCTGGGCCTCGACTCCGCGCATGGCTCAAACCTGTGCTGGAAATCCTAGCGGGCATTCCCACGGTCGTTTACGGTTACTTCGCTCTGACCACTATCACGCCGCTGTTGCAACAGTGGATTCCCGAAGTCAAGGCGAACAATCAGCTCAGCGGTGGCATTGTCGTTGCCATTATGATTTTCCCTATGGTGACCAGTCTCAGTGAAGATAGCTTGCGAGCAGTACCGCAGGCGCTCCGTGATGCTTCGTATGCCTTAGGCGCTAACCGCTTTGAGACCGCCACCCGCGTTGTGCTCCCCGCCGCGTTGTCAGGAGTGACGGCCTCGTTCCTGCTCGCCATTGCTCGTGCCATGGGTGAAACCATGGCGGTCACCTTAGCCTGCGGGGGACAACCCGCTCTCAGCTTCGACCCTCGCGTGGGCGTGGCCACTATCACCAGCTATATCGCTAACATTGCCGGCGGCGACGTCATGCACTCCGGCACACATTTTCTATCGTTGTTCGCCCTCGCTTTAGTGCTGTTCCTGACGACCCTGTTGGTTAACCTGATCGGCGTGTTCATCCTGAGAAGATATCGCCAAGTCTATGTGTGATCCAGCCCTAGCTAAGATGTATCGGACGAGCTTATGAGCCAGCTACCCGCTCGCACTGGTAATCCACTCCGTGATCCGCCCTGGACTTTCCGCGAGCTTTGGCCCAGCGCATTGCTGTGGTCGGCCCAGGCACCTCTGATCGTGCTTTTGCTGATAGCTCTAGACTGGCTCGTCGGTTGGAGCGGTGATTTCGCCTGGACCAATCTCTTTCTTCGCGGGCTGATCCTCACGGTGTTCCTCGGCATCGGCATCTTTTTGGGATACCTCCTGTATTGGTCGCGCACGGTGCGCGCCCATGTTTTCGTTGGCATTACTGTGGCCGTAACGTCCATTTCTCTTTTCGTCCTGGCGTGGTTCATCCTTAGCTTGGTACGAGATGGCTGGCGATGGTTCGAAAACACTCAACGCGCGTTGCAGGAGCACAATCAAGCCCTACTGCGGCGGATGCAGGATTTTCAACAGGAATGCCAGCAGGAGCTGGAAAATTTCGATCTGGAAGCCAAGCAAGCCCGACAGTCTCTCGAACAGGAGATTCAGGAACAGTTGAAGATCGCCAGTTCTCCCGAGGAACGGGCCCAACTGGAAGAACAAGCCCATGCTCTGCGTCAGCGCCTGGAACAACGCCTTCAAGCCGCGCGCCAACGTTTGCTCGAAAACCAAGAACAAACCCGTCGCGAAATCGAAATCCAAGTCCGCGTCGAATGGCGCGACGATATCAGCGCCGTGTCCGCCCTGCGGCAGTTTTTATTAGGCACCGCCAAGGACGAACCTGCTCGGACAGGCATCCTCCCGGCGATCGTAGGGAGTTTCTACATGGCTATCATCGTGTTATGCGTCGCCGTACCTATCGGTGTGGGTGCCGCCGTGTACCTGGAGGAGTTTGGACGACGCACAGTCCTGGCCCACATCGTCGAGATCAACTTGGCCAACTTGGCAGGGGTGCCTTCGGTCGTGTACGGCATCCTCGGCGCCTTTATCTTCGTCGAGTTAATTTTCCAACCGCTAGTAACTCATGAGGGTCAGTTTCGCGTTCGCTGGTTGCAAGAATGGACCGAGTGGCTCTTTGGCAACCAAGTCAAGGTAGCGCACCGTAATACGCTCGGGGGCGGTCTGACCCTAGCCTTGCTCAGTTTACCTGTCATCATTATCACCGCCCAGGAAGCGATTCGTGCTGTGCCGGTCTCAGTGCGCCACGCCGCTTTGGCTTTAGGCGCAACCCATTGGCAGGTCATCTCGCACCACGTCCTGCCCTATGCTTTCCCCAACATTTTGACGGGCGTGATTCTGGCCATTTCTCGAGTCCTCGGCGAAGCCGCTCCGTTGGTTCTCTTCGGTGCTTTTCTCTACCTCGACTTCACGCCCCATCTGTTTAGCCGCTTTACCGTGCTGCCGATGCAAATCTATAACTGGGCCTCCCGGCCACAACCTGCGTGGCATTACTGTGCCGCCATGACCAGCTTAGTCCTGTTAGCGCTACTCCTCATTCTCAATGCCGCTGCCATCGTGCTACGCCAACGCGGACAACGCCGATGGCGCTGGTGAAACGAGCTCCGTACATTGTGTTTTCAGTGTTTGGTTGCTAATATATATTGACCGTTGGAGTGCCGTAGACGCTTACGCGCTGGATTGTGAACCAGACTAGCTTCAGGGGAAACTGATGCGCGTCCTTCTGCGCTTGCTTAGCACCTTGATGGTGACATGCTTTACTCTTATTCTAGCATGCCTTCGACCACAGGGCGAACGGGTAGGCAAATATATAGTTGTGGGTACCTTCACCGATGACGCCCAGCAGGATAAGTGCAAAGCCAACGCGGAAACCGTTCTCGCCCGGCATCCCGACATTAATTGCCTAGTTGGTCTTTGGGCTTATAATCCTCCCGCGCTACTACAGGTCGTCAAGGAAGCCGGCAAACTGGGCCAGGTTCACATCGTTGCCTTCGACGAAAATGAGGAAACGCTGCAAGGCATCAAAGACGGACACATAGTAGGGACTATAGTTCAAGACCCTTATAACTTTGGATATCAATCCATGCGCATCTTGGCCGCCACACTTAGAAAACAGGATCTCATGCTGCCGGAAGACCGTATCTTGTATATTCCTCATCGCATCATCACGCGCGACAATGTCGAGGAATTTCATAAACAACTCCGCGAATTGAAAGAGAAACCTGCCGAGCCTCCCAAGGGTGACCCGAAACAACGACTCTTCTTAGCTTTTATTAGTAACAATCCCCATGAATTCTGGACTATCTGCGAACGTGGGGTGCAAAAAGCGGCGGCAGATTTCAACCTCCATTGTGAGTTTCACCGCCCGGCCCGTGGTACTCCAGAGGAACAACGGGCCATCCTCGAAACTTTAATGACGCGAGGAGTTCAGGGAGTAGCAATTAGCCCTGTGGACGCGGCTAACCAGGCTCAGTTTTTCGATGAAATCGCCTCCAAGATTCCCTTTATCGCTGCCGACAGCGACTTACCCCCGGGCAGTAAACGTCTGTGTTACGTCGGCACGAATAACGTGGAGGCCGGACGCGCCGCAGGGCGACTGGTGCGTCAAGTATTGCCCCAGGGAGGCAAAGTCGCTATTTTTGTCGGCCGCTTAGATGTCCAGAATGCTGTGGAGCGAAGACAGGGTGTTTTAGAGGCTCTGAGTGAGCCATGACCTCTTCCCCAAGTCCTCAGCCCGCCACTCACCACGTTCCGCTTCTCGAAGCTGTGGGAATCAGTAAGTCCTTCCCCGGCGTCCAGGCGTTATCCCAAGTATCGCTCCGACTATATCCCGGCGAGATATTAGCTGTCGTGGGCGAGAACGGGGCTGGTAAGTCCACGCTTATGAAAATCCTGGCCGGCATTTTGCAACCCGATCAGGGACAAATCTTCTTAGAAGGCAAGCCTGTCCAGTTCCGGAATGTGCATGACGCCCAACGGCACGGAATCGCATTGATTCATCAGGAACTTAACTTAGTCCCTAATTTAGACATCGCCAGCAATATTTTTCTAGGACGTGAACCATGCGGTTGGCCGCCGCTCTGCTGGCTTTGTCGCGAAATTTACACTCTGGCGGCCAATTACGCCCAACAATTAGGCATTCGGGCACCTCTGACCACGCTGGTGAAAGATTTGCCGCTCGGTCAGCAACAGCTGGTCGAAATTGCGAAAGCCCTGGCGTCGGCCTCTCGTATCCTGATTATGGATGAACCCACTTCAAGTCTAACTCAAAGGGAATCCGAGCGCCTATTCGCTATCATTCGACAACTAAGTGACCAAGGGGTCAGCATTATCTACATTTCCCATCGTTTGCGTGAGGTGGAGCTCATTGCGAATCGGGTACTTGTGTTGCGTGATGGTCGCCAGGTGGGTGAGTTACAGCGCGGGCAGATCACCCACGAGGACATGGTCCGACTCATGGTCGGAAGGGAACTGAGACAATTCTATCATCGCCATTTTGCCCCCTCGGCCCGTGATAAGATCTTGGTAACCGTGAGAGACCTTCGCCTTCATGCGCAGCAACGAAACCCCATCTCCTTTGACATTTATCACGGTGAAATCGTCGGCTTAGCCGGCTTGATGGGATCAGGACGTACTCGCTTAGTCCAAACTCTGTTCGGGTTATCTCCTAAGTTTTCCGGGAAAGTTTATCTCCATGGCCAGGAAGTAGAGATTTCTTCCCCTGCGGATGCCATCCAGGCGGGCATTTACTTAATTCCGGAGGACCGTAAGCAGTTTGGGCTGATCCTCAATGATACAGTCTGCCATAACATCAGCCTGCCCTCTCTGCGCGAACTAAGTCGCTACACCTTAGTGCGATCGCGGCAGGAGAGGACATTAGCATCGCAGTTGGTGCAGCAACTTAGTATCCGTACCCCGGGCCTGCAGCAAATGGTCGGCTTACTAAGCGGAGGGAATCAACAAAAGACCGTTCTCGCCAAATGGTTGGCGCGACAACCGCGTTGGTTGTTACTTGACGAACCGACTCGCGGTATTGACATATACGCTAAATCAGAAATCTATGCTTTAGTAGATTCGCTCGCGCAACAGGGAGTTGCTATTCTTATGGTATCCAGCGAACTGGAAGAAATTTTAGGTTTATGCGACCGCGTCCTTGTTATGCACCAGGGGGAACTCGTGGGCGAACTCGACCGCAGCCACCTCAGTGAAGAAGCAATCATGCAATTAGCCACTGGAGGGAAGCATCTATCATGAAGAAACTTTTCGGTTTATGGTTATTCTTCTTGGTGTTATATCTGGCTCTTTACTTAGCCCCTGATGCGACGCCAAACTTTGCCTTTCACTATAATCTTGGTCGGGACATAGGTTATTATGGTATTTTAACCTTGGGAGCAGGTATTTTGATTATCAGCGGGGGAATAGACTTATCCATTGGTTCCGTGGTGGGATTAACCGCAACATTATTTCCTATAATCTTACTAAGATTTGGAGAGGCGCATCCTCTCTCCCCGGTCTCGGCGATTCTGGTGATTCTGCTGCTCGGTGCTGCTATCGGTTGGACACACGGGATGCTCATCACAAAACTGCGATTACAACCATTCGTAGTGACCTTGTGCGGCCTGTTTATTTATCGGGGGCTGGCTCGCTGGATCAGCGAAGAAAAAGTTCAGGGCTTAGGAAATCAGTTCGGTCCCCTCAAAGACTTGCTCTACGCTCAACCTTTCGGATACCTTCCTAAGTTTCTCATCATTTTTCTGATCTTGGCAGTGATTTTGGGCATTTTCCTGCATCGTACTATATACGGCCGATATCTGTTCGCGATAGGTGGGAATGAGCGAGCGGCTCGCTATGCCGGTATTGCAGTAGATCGCTATAAGATTCTGGCATACATGATCTGTTCCACCTTGGCCGCGTTTGCAGGAATTCTGTTCATTATGCAGCATAATTCGGCACTGCCATCGAATACAGGAAGTTTCTATGAGCTCTATGCTATAGCTGCCGCAGTGTTAGGTGGATGCAGCCTGCGCGGCGGGGAGGGCACGATCGTCGGAATGGCATTGGGGACGGCCATCATCTGGTTATTAGATCGCCTTACGCTCCTACTGGGTATTCGGAGCGAACTTTTACCTACCGTCGTAGGAGCATTTCTGTTAGCGGGCACAGTTTTGGAGGGCATCTGGCAGCGCTGGCAAAGCAGCTCGCACCAGGATTAATAGCCATGGCCCAGGCGTGCAACCTGGAGGAAGTTACAAAGCTTTTGCAGTTGCATTTTCAACCACGCCTGCCCCAGCGCAAGGATTGGGGTATCGGCTGTCTGGGCGCAGGGTTTATTATGCGGGAATGCCACCTAGTGGCTTATCGCCAAGCTGGTTTTCGCCCGGCGGCTATTTATTCAAGGACTTATGAGCGCGCATATGATTTGGCCCAGCGCTTCGGTATACCGCGCTGTTATCGAAACTTAGAGGATCTGCTAAGCGACCCCGAAGTGGAGATCCTGGACATAGCTGTGCCTCCTGACCAACAACCTGATCTGATTAGAGAAGCGACTAAATACGCGGCGAAAATTCGCGGTATCCTGGCGCAAAAACCTTTAGCTATGAGTTATCGCTTGGGTCGCGAGATCGTAGAACTTTGCGAGCGGTGTAACATCAGATTAGCTGTGAATCACAATATGCGTTATGATCAGTCGGTGCGCGCTCTGAAAGATTTGCTGGAGCGAGGTTGGCTTGGCAGCATCGTATTGGCCACCATCGAGATGCGCGCCATTCCTCACTGGATGCCTTGGGCTCAGGGCTTGCGTTCGCTTAGTACCTTTATCATGAGCATTCACCATTTGGATACATTTCGTTTCTGGTTCGGGAATCCGGAGCGGGTGCTGGCCAGTACGCGCCCTGATCCGCGCACGAAATTTCCGCACCGGGATGGTATTAACCTATATATTCTGGAATATGACCAGGGCTGTCGCGCCTGCGCTTGGGATGATGTGTGGACCGGTCCCTGCAAAGAAGGAAGTGAGGGGGACATCTATATCCGATGGCGGGTGGAAGGAACTGAGGGCCTAGCGCGCGGTACCATCGGTTGGCCTGCTTATCCCGCGCGCTGTCCTAGTACGTTAGACTTTACGACCCGCCAGTTCCCTGGTTATTGGTTCAGCCCGCGTTGGTCTGAAGTGTGGTTTCCCGATGCATTTGTGGGGACCATGGCGCAATTGCTCTGCGCTGTGGAGGAGAACTGCGAACCGGAAATCAGCGGTCGCGATAACTTGGATACGTTAGCTTTATGCGAAGCCGTTTTACTCAGTGCCCAGGAACATCGAGCGGTAACCTTAGATGAAATTCGTAGGAATCCGCCTTACGAAGCGGTATGTGAGCCTAGGAACCCTTAGGAATGAGGATTGTGAGGCATGGCGAATGTAAAGAATTTTGGGGCGGTGGGTGATGGGAAAACTGATGACACTGCAGCGTTCGAACATGCGATTAGAATGGGAGACGGTTTGTTAGAAGTGCCACGAGGCGATTATGTGCTGACCCGCCCATTAGTAGTGGCGTTAGATCGTGTGGGACGTTTTAGTATAGTAGGCTCCGGAGGTCAGGCACGCTTGCTTATGAGAGGCGCAGGTCCGGCCTTGCATTTAGTAGGCACTCATAACCGAACTTCGGCTCCCAGCGATTTTCGGGAGGAGGTGTGGCAGCGGGAGCGGTTTCCTACGGTCAGTGATATAGAAATTGTAGGGGAACACCCTGAGGCCGATGGAGTGCGCATTGAAGGGACTATGCAAAGTACATTAGTCCATGTGCTGATTCGCCGTTGTCGTTATGGCGTTCATTTCGTTAAGCGTGCGCGGAATGTGATTTTGGCAGGCTGTCATATTTATCACAATCGCCGAATTGGTGTTTATTTAGAGCACGTGAACCTGCATCAGATAAATATTTACGGTTGCCATATAAGTTATAATCCCGAAGGCGGCATAGTGGTGCGTGGCGGCGAGGTGCGTAATATACAGATTTGCGGTAATGATATCGAATACAATCATGACGAAAAAATTGAAGGCTCGGCGGACGTATTATTCGACGTTGGCCAAGGAACTATTCGAGAGGGAACCATAATTGGCAATACTATTCAGGCGAGGGAAAGTCCCGGGGGTGCCAACCTGCGATTCTTAGGGAGAGGAGCAGGTAGTGCCCATGCCGTAGGCGCTCTGACCATAAGTGGAAATTTATTAGGAAGTCAGGAAACAGTGTTACACTTAGTAGCGTCGCGAGGCATCGCAATCAGCGGCAACTCAATATATAGCGGTTATAAATATGCCTTAAGGGCGCAGGAATGTATTAACATTGTGTTTAGTGGCAACTCATTGGACTATAATTCCGATTATAAGGGGGAGTCCACGGACGGCATGCTATGGGAGCGGTGTCAACAGATCACTTTGCACGGTAACGTACATGTGCATACTTTACCTGCCAAGCTCGAGTTGCCAGGCAGCTGGGTGTTTCGAGAGTGCCAGGACGTGACCATAGCGGGATGTCAGATTCTTGCGCCGCGCGGGCGCGGGATTTATTTGGAACGTTGTGAACGGGTTCTGATTAGCGGGTGTCGCATCGGTCCCGGGCAGGGGCTAGGCAATTACTTATCAGCGCTATGGGCTGATGAGCGAAGTCGTGCGGTTTATGTAACGCAGAATGTGGTTTCTAAAGGAAAAGAAGGCGATGTGATCCTGCCGAGCGGCTCCGGTCAAAGCGCGCACAACTTAGTTCTAGGATGAGAGCGTTCTTGCCTCGGAGTGTGTTGGGTAAGTACTAACGTTCTTCCATCGTACCTGCGAAGAAACGTACTCGCGCGCGGGTGTCAGGTAACAGCTCGACGTCGTCGGGCAGGAAAATAGCGACACGCACGGAGACGCTGGCTTTGCTGCGATTGGCCTGCGGGATAATACGAGAAACCTTACCTGGTAGCACCTGTTGAGGCAAGGCATCAGGGCGAATCTCGCAGCGTTGATTACGGCGGATGTGCTGAAGGTCGCGTTCGCTAATGTCCACTTCCACTTCGAGATTGCGTAAATCTGCTAAGTCGCAAATACTCGCGGACAGATTACTGGGAACATTGGGTAGGACGATGTCACCGACATCGGCCCGTTTGGTCAGAACCACGCCTGTGATCGGAGCCAGCACCTTGGTATTTTGTAAGTCGTATTCGGCATCTCGATAGGCAGCCTCTGAGGCGAGCATTTCCGCCTCGGCCTGACGAATCTCCTCGGGCCGAGAACCTTGGCGGAGTATTTGCAGTTGATAATACAAGGCGCGTTCGCGCTGACGGGCCTGTTGGAGAGCGCTCTCGGAGCGGTCGAGTTCCTCTGGAGTAGCGACGCGGCCTGCTAAGCGCAGGCGTTTCCAGTCGTTCTCGGCTTGGCGAAGAGCCGCTTGTGCTTCAAGCCAGGCGGCCTCAGCGCGATGAATCTCCTCCGGACGATTGCCGGCCTTTAGCAGTTCGTAACGTGCTTTCGCTTGTTGCCATAAGGCATACCGCCGGTCGCGTTCATGCTGGAACTTCGTCGGGTCGATTTCGGCGATAAGTTCGCCAGCCTTCACGTATTTTCCCTCTTCGATGTAAAGGCGCAATATCTGCCCGCCTACTTTCGGACTCACTTGCACCTTGCGCACGGGCACAACATAGCCGAGAGCTTCAAGCACCACTTTGTCAGGATTGGGCTGGTCCTGGTTCGGCGGCTCGCTGGGGTACTGAGCGGGACTGGCGGGCTTAGACCCAGTGGCAATTTGTGGGGAAAACTTCGAACGGATAAGTTGCCCAGCCAGGAGGAGACACACGGCCAGCGTAACTAACCACAACGCCCATGGAAGGCGTTGCCTCCACCGGCGCGGCGAACGGTCAACGTCTTCCGGAAGCTTGAGTCGGCGGACACGCTCTGCTAAAGTGTGAGTTGCGGTTGAATCAGCCATGTGAGATGTCTTTTCGCCGCCATGCTGGAGTCGGTCATCAGCACTAGGTACACAGCGATACCCGGAGGACCAGCGTCTGCCTTCAAGGATATGGTAATTTTACGTTGTTCAACACACAATACCAGTGCTGTGCTCTGTGCGAACATCCTGATTTCAAACTGGTTCGCTTTATCACGTTAGAAGCGTGAAGCGTCTAAACATCGTAACGCTTTGTGAAAGCCTCGCTGAAGTAAGGCACTTTCAGCTCAGTGTGGCGCGATATGGCTCAGATTATCACGTGTCGAGATTTGCGGGGGAAGGAAATATAGCCCTTAGCGCAGCGGGCGGAGAAACATCATTGCTAACTTGGTTGCTTCTGTTACAACACAAATCGTGAAACTAGAGGACTTCAGCTAACGGGGAAAATCTCACTTTTTAGTGTTGCTTAAGCTAAAGGTTGCAACTATAGCCGGGGTGTACAGCCTCGTCTTAGCCTCTGATCATAGGGAGTTTGCCCTAAGGGTCAGTCCCGACATTCATAACTTCGCTCCTACCTGTGTCTTGCGAGAGGCGGAATTTATCTAAATCCTTTGTAGGTAAGTACCTAGGACAAGTCTGTGCCCTTGTCTCTGGGCGCTTATTGATTGCTGGAAGTAGCATGATCCAACATCTCACTGGTGCCCCATTTTAGCTTAGGCGGTGATCAATAGGTGCCGCGCGCTAGACCCCGCAGTTAGGTCTGCCGGTAGAAGCGAGGTAGCGACATACGCGCCGGTAACGGAAGCGCGGTAACCCTAGAGCTTCACCAAGCGGTTTGATCGTCGGGAGGGATGGAACTGCCAGTATGGTAACGGGGTTGGATTATAGATGAGCTTGGGTGCTGGGGCGCAGCCATCGGCAGCAGCATCGGCATAGTCGCGGTTAGCTCGTAGGTTTGCCGACGCGTGGTTTGGCGGGCAACTCTTGGCGGAGACGGGATAACTCGTTGGGAAAGGGTATGCGTTGAGCTAGGCAATTGACGTAATTGTGTTCTAGCGCACGGACGACCAAGCGGTAGAACTCCGGTTGCAGGAACGGAGTTAGCCCATAAGCAGGGCGCTGAAGATTAGGACTGCGTTTGAGCACGGCTAGGAATCGCTCGTTAGATTCGAGCGGCCGATCTCGGTAGGCAAGCACGATGGCTAAACCCAGTTCGCCAACTAACGCGTAGGCCTCCACCATGCTTTGCATCCAATCGCGGAATAATTTCTCGGCCCGCTCCAAGGCGGTGCGGTCTTCGCTGTAGGAGCGTAATAGGAGAACTGCCAAGTCGAGGCGATGTTGTACGCCTTGACGAAGTTTGACCATGTCCTTGTCGGGGCGTTCAGTAACGCGGACCAGGACAAGTAAAGCCTCTTCTTGCTCGCGGGCCGTAGGAAAGTCTTGTGGTTCCTCGAAAGAAGTACTATCGGGTATAACTGTTGGGGCGTTCCACCAGTGCTGACTCATGGCGTAACCAAGCCAGAAAGCTACGAGTAGGCTTAGCGCTACCGCAGTTAACCAGCTGAGCCAACGCTTTACTCTGTGCGCTAACGTCGCATGTATCGGCAGAGTGCGCGTACTCTTAGCGGCGTCTAGTGCCAATGTAGCACATGGGTCTTTGGAAACATTCGGCAGGGAAGAGGTGGTCCAAACGTCCTTGAGGAAGCGTTCTTGGAGGGCTACAACCGCTCGGAGCAACTCGGCGGGGGTTTGAAAGCGGTCTTCGGGACGTTTTGCCATCATCTTGTGGACTAGAGCACAGACTTCCTCTGGCAAATCGGGACGAAAGGATTGCAGTGGCGGCGGTTCTGCCTGAACATGCTGCACGGCCACGGCGAAAGCGTTTTCGCCCGAGAACGGAGGACGGCCTGCGAGCAGGTGATAACAGGTCACGCCAAGAGAATAAATGTCGCTTCGGATGTCTAGGGGTTGGCCTTGAACTTGTTCGGGACTCATGTAGAGGGGCGTTCCAATAGTCATGCCCGTCTGCGTTAACCTTTGTGCTTCTTCGCCGTGCGTCATCCGCGACAGGCCGAAGTCGGCGACTTTGACTTCACCACGGCGCGTCAGCAGGATGTTTTCGGGTTTGATATCGCGATGCACCAGACCGACCTCGGCCGCCCGTTGCAGGGCCAAAGCCACCTGATGCAAGATGTGTAAGGCCATAGCTAAAGGAGCAGTGTTGTGGCGACGAAGATAGTCCCGAAGATTGCGACCATCCACATATTCCAACGCCATGTAATGCAGGCCGTCGCATTCGCCGAACGCATACACTTGAACAATATTCGGATGATTAAGTTGGGCGACGATCTTCGCTTCAGCCCGAAAGCGTTTCAAAGAGACATCATGATTAGCGAGGTCACTTTTCAACAGTTTGATCGCTACCCGGCGACGCAAAGAAAGTTGCTCAGCTAGATAAACTTGGCCCATGCCCCCTTCGCCGAGTTTACGAATTAGGCGGAAGTCGGCCAGAACTTTTCCTGACAAATCAGAACTACCCGCAGCAACTGTTTGGGACAGTGGCACAGCCGCGTTGGGCAGCGTGGGATCAGTCATTGCAGCGTCATTGGATCAGGGCAACGGGTTGTCTACGCGCCATTGTTGCCATTTACGGAAGACTGCCTCGCGTTCACTCCGCTCGTTGAAGCCGAAGTAATGAGGCATATAGGTGCGAATGGGATCCAGGTTACCCCCTGGGTTGACCGCTTGCAGGACAGGGAATGGGTAGTCGCGTAATTTTTGCCCAGTCAAATGAATCAGCAACGTCAGCGCCCAGTCGCGTATTTCCGTCTTATAAACTACTGGGTTATTTTGCTTGGCTACTTGGAAGGAGGTTACGTTGGTTTCGTCGGCCAGGAAACGTTCGATGAAGGCAATTTCTTTTTTACCACCGTATTTTGCCACCACGGTCAGGGCCAGTCCCCGGGCATAGCCGTGGACTTTCTTGTTTTCGACTACCTGTTTAGCCACAGCCATGAGTTCGGGTAAGTCGAAGTCCAAAGCTAAACTCAGGCCCTGTATGTGCATGTTGGTTTCAGTCTCTTGAGAAAGCCACGCAGCAAGCAGGCGGCGCAACACTCGCCCGCTCGCATCCCCATTAGTAATTGCCTGGCGAATGTTGTGTTGATAACAAAGGTTGTACAGCTGGTTGCGTGTATTCGGCCGCTGATCCTGATTGACCGGATGCGTTGCTAGAAAAATGGCCACGGCAAAAGCTTCAGGCGCGACCACCCCAGGGACGCGCGCAGCGTTGGTGAAAATCGTTTGGTAAATAGTTTCACACAGCTGTTGAAAGGCCTCTCGAGCTTCGCGTTGCAGTTCCTCATCTTGAGAGCGTTCCGCCCGTTCCGTTTTATCGAGCACTTCATAACCGGCACGGACTATATCTGCGTAAAACCGTCGCGTCTCAGGATCAGCGCCCACCAACTTGCTAAACCGTTCCCAAAGAGGCAAAGCCGCCTCCTCCTTGCTATTGCTGTCTAGGAAACGCTTGATTCGGTGCTCCAACCCGAGGCGCAGTAACTGACGGTGCAACTCAAAGCAGCGGCGGCGAATCTCAGGATCGGAGTCGCGCATGCCCGCTTGCACCGCAGGCAGTGCCTTATCCCCTAAGCGAATCAGGGCCTGACTCGCTGCCTCGCGCACGTGAAATTCTCGGTCGCCCAACTGCCTGACTAAATCTTCTGGGGTGGACGTTCCCGTTGCAGCTTCGGCCAAGCCAAGCAATACCCATCCAACTAGGCAGGAAAAAATTAGCGCTCTCATGGTCGGCAGGTCTTCTAAGGGTAGGCTTCCGTAGCAATGATTTTTTGACGGGGTTCGAGCCCGCAAACCTCTATTTTTATGTTACCCACGAAACAGATGAATACCAAGTGTCCTGCCCTTGGCAATACGTCGCGCCAGCTACTGAATGCGGTTAATCAAGGATTTATTGACGGTCGGCCGTTATAACGGTATCAGCTCGACAAGAGAGCGCTTCCGAAATCTTCTGGTCCAAAATTCCGAATATCAGCTGCGAGGCTAACCTCGCGGCAAATCAGTTTACATAATGGCTCGCTAAGCCGCAACTCTTTGCTAAGCTGAAATCTTGCAAGTTGACGTATTGCTTAGCGACGTTGGCGGAGTTCACGGCGGATTTCCTCGAGTTCACGGGTCAATCGGTCGAGGCGAGATTCAAGATCGCGAGCGCGGTCGGCGGCTGGTGCAGTGGGTCGTTGCGGCGGTCCGAAGCGGGGCGCGGGTGGGCTCAAACGTGGCATCCAGCCCCACCGTGGCCAACCCGGGGCGAAGCGACCGGGTTGAGGCCACCAGGGTGCCCCAAAGCGGGGCCAGAACCCCCAACGACCCCACTGCGGTTGGGGGCCGCGACCAAAAGGAGGCCGACGATCGCCGAAGCGACCCCGAGGTCGGTCGATCCGCGGTTTGTCCCCGGGACCAGGACGACGTGCCTCAGGTTTGCCAGAACGTTCTGGCCTGCGCGCCTCGGTTTGATCGGGTTTACGGGCTTTATCGTCGCCACGCGGTTCGGGCTTTCGGTCTGCTGCCGGTTTTCCCTCAGTTTCGAGGCGCCTGAGTTGCTCTTCGAGTTGCCGAACCATGTTTCTCGCGAATTCGAGTTGTTTGCGCACGCGTTCGATGGCTTCTTCGCGGCTGGCTGGTGGACGGAAGGGACCAAATCCTGGCCCGCCACGACCGAACGGGGGCTTGAATTCGGGCTTGGTCGGTTTTTCACTTTCAGGCTTATCGCGTCGTTCCTGAGCAAGGAGTGGCGCACCGCTGGCAAGAAACGCGACTAAGGTGATAGCTAAGCACCGTCTCATCGAACTGTCCTCCTACGAGTTACCTTTGCTTAGATGGGGCATGCGGTCGGGGTTCCCTACTCGCCCCGATCTTGGCCAACGTCATCATAACCGTGGCCTATTAAAGCCCTATGAGATTAAGAGTCGGCTGAGCGATTATGGATTAATAGTAAATGTGCTGTTAGCGCCAGGGCATAAGGTGGAAAGGAACAGGAGGGGGCAACTGGCCCTTTCGATAGGCCTCCTCGCCGAGCATATCGCGTAAATGTTTCAGACACATACGCCGGACACTAACCATGTAGTATTGGCATTGCACTTCGCGGACGGTATCCCAGATGCGGTAAAGTTCATCGAGTTGGTGGCGGTAAGATAGGCGTTCTGGGGGTAGATGGGGTTCATGGGCTTGGTGTTCGTCGAACCAGCGGGCACAGGCTCGATTGAAGTTGATGGCTTGTTGGACTATCTCCCCTTGGGGGAACAAAAACGCATCGCTAAGAAATGGAGCATCGGCCAATTCGCGATAACGTTGACGAAGCATATGCAAGTCCGCGGAGAAGGTTTCGGGTTGAGTGAGCACATACGGCAACTCGCGCGGGTCAAGCAGTTCCCAATCCAGGGCGATACTGATCAGGGCAAATTGCATGGTTGGCCAGCGGGAACGCAACCAGTCGGGCTGGACATAGCTTTCAGGAACTTGTGGCACCTGCACCAGAACCATGGCCAAGATGGTTTCGGTAAGCATCACTGGCGGAATCCTTTCGTCGTTGTTGAAGCCCCTCGTCCAACATCGGCGCAGACCTGTGGTCGTATTAGATAGGCAGCGAAACCTTTGCCCACAACTTAGGCCTGGTCACCTGCAATTTCGTTAGCCGCAGCAAAATTTGCCCTTAGGTGGAATAGCGCTAAGACTCGTCGCGGGTGGGTTGGCTCTGAACTGAACATGACAAATCTTTTACCTAAGCGATAAAGTCGGTGTCTTAGTTATCAACCATCGGCTCGGAGCAATTTCGTGTGTTAGTCTTTTAAGCCCGTTATTTTTGAGGAATTGTGCATGAGCGAAGTACGTGAGCCCCATGAATCTGGGGCTTGGCTTGGTCACCTGAATGCAGACATCGAGACGCGCATGGTCGAGGCCTCCTGGCAGAGCGAGGAGGCTGCGGTGGCGATAACTCCGACAGATGATGAGCGGAACCCAGCCTCGCGGGCGGACCGGCCCGTGGCACAACCAGAGGCCAGCCCTGAGCGGGAGCCGTTTGCCCTAGGACCAACGTTATTGACCGGGGTTCCGCGGCTGTGGCCAGCTTCAGACCCCGTCAGCTCCACAGTTACGGATTCGTCAGGCGACACACTACGGACGCGAAGCACTTACGAAGTGTTAGGCGATTATGAACTGTTGGACGAGATAGCACGAGGCAGTGTTGGGGTGGTGTATCGCGCCCGGCAAATCTCATTAGGGCGAGTTGTCGCTGTGAAGATTATTCAATCAGGGCGGTTAGCGACGCCCGAGGAAGTTCGGCGATTTTATGCCGAGGCTGAAGCTGCGGCTTCGCTGCATCATCCTCACATTGTGCCCATTTACGAAATCGGTTCTGCGCACGGCGTGCATTATTTTTCGATGCGCTACGTGGAGGGCGGCGACTTATCTGAGCACAAGAACCGATTGTCGGGGCGATGGTTCGAGCAAGCGCGGCTGCTGGCAACGGTGGCTCAGGCTGTGCACTATGCCCACCGCCACGGTGTGCTGCATCGCGATCTCAAGCCTGCCAACATTTTGCTCGATGCGGAGGGGCAGCCTCTGGTTTCTGATTTTGGCTTGTGCACACGTCTAGCCCAGCCGACCTCCCCAGGCGACGAATTACTTGTCGGCACACCGTTGTACATGGCTCCGGAGCAGGTGGACAGCCGATTCGGGAAAGTCAGCGTGGCTAGTGACGTGTACAGCCTCGGGGCCATTCTTTACGAACTGATCACGGGCCAGCCCCCATTTCCTGGGGAAACTGTTGAAGAGGTGTTCAGAAAAACTGTCAACGAGGAGCCCATACCGCCCGCGCGGCTACGCCCCGATGTACCTCGTGATTTAGAGGCCATTTGTAGCAAGTGTTTGCGGAAGAATCCTAAAGACCGCTATGCAACGGCGCAAGAGTTCGCTGAGGACTTGGAGCGTTTTCTACGCGGAGAGCCAGTGTTGGCGCGCCGTGTAGGAATAACCGAGCGGCTATGGCGCTGGAGCCGACGAAATCCGGGCACTGCCTTGCTCACATTGGCCTCGGCCACTTTGGGAAGCGTAGCAGTGTTAGCCATCTTAGGCGTGGCGTTACTCGTAGCTTGGCGGGAGGCCAAAAATGTCGAGCGACTGGAGGCTCTTCATCGCGAGGCGTTGTTGGCTAAGGAGCAGGCGGATAAGGAGCGACATCGCACATTGACCGTCTTGCGGGAAACTGAACAGCGGCAGCTTCAGGTGCAGCGTCTGGCTGCCGAATTGGCTTGCATGCAAGCCTTAGAGGCATTCCATCGGCAGGAAGTCGCCACAGGAATGTTATGGGTGACTCGTGCTTTAGCCTGGTTGCAAGAATCAGACGCGAAGGAGATTATGCCGCTGCGAAAGCTCTTGGCGAGTTGGCAGAATTGGGCCCATCAGCTGGTGTTCTATGGGCGACTACCCGAGCGTTGGCGGAGCTTGGCCCTGCATCCCAAAGAAATGACCGTGGTCGGCGTCAACCTACGCGACCAAGCTTTCTTATGGCATTTAGCCTCGGATAGCGGCCCGCGACGCGTTCTTCAGGAAGTTAAAATGGTGCGCGACGTTCGCTTTGCGGACCAGGGCCGGGCTTTGTGGTGTATTACGGGTCAAGGTTGGCAAGTTTGGGATAATCAGGGCCAACACTTACTCGAGAGTTGGGAGGCTAGTTCGCCTTTAGGTTGCTGGGCGATTGATCATGACGGTCGAAGCTGGGCCGTAGCCGATCAGCAGCAGAACGTTTATTACTGGCAATGGCGGGACGGTTCGGAACAGCCGCGTTTTGTGCTCGTAGCGCGTTGGCAGTTACTTTACCCGGTAACCAAGTTGGCGATCGCAGGGGAAACGCAGACCGTTTGGGCGCGGACGCGGGCAGGCATTTGGACGTTGCGCCCTAGCGCAACGCCCAGGACGGATGGTCCCGATCTTGTGCTCATGCCGAGTCGTTTAGCGGTCTCGGCCAAAGCGGACTGGTTGATTTACGGTTCTAACGTTGGGTATGTCAGAATTTGCGACTTGACCGGAGACCTGTATGCTTCTCCGCCGTTAGATATTGGCGGCGAGTGTCGCTACGTTTTCATAAGCCACGACGGACGAATCGCGGGGGCATTAGGTGCGCAAGGCGTTTTTCACATCTGGGACGTCGCCTCCCAACAGCCGCTTGGCGACCCCTTAGATAAGTCAGTACCCCATCACCTGGCGGACATGACTCCCGACTGTCGGCGGCTAGCGACAATAGCTGAGGACGGAGCACTGCGCGTTTGGCAGGTTGCTGCTTATCCTCCCTGGCGTGTTCGAGCATTCCTACAAGACGCTGTAGAACGCGCTGTTTTCAGTAAGCTGGCTGATCATCTGGCCATTGCTTCAAACCAAAAAGCATGTATCTATCGTCGGCACGACGACGCGAACTGGCGTCAGATTACTAGTTGGGACCTGATGGGCTCAGTCGGCTTCTGGTCTTGGAACGAAGCGGGCACGCGGTTGCTATGCGTCAATCGAGACGGGAGATTTCTGGTCTGGAACGTTCAAAATGAGGCGAGGTTATTAGCCGCCTCCGGGGCAGATGAAGTCGCCACCCTAGCTGCTTGGGACGACCACGGGCGTTACCTTGCTTTTGTTGACAAAGAACGACGGCTTGCGGTCTGGGATTTGTCGTCGCGGCAACCTCTTGGCTCAGTGCGACTTCCGAATGGCAACCCCACTGCGTTAGCTTGGAATCGCGAGGGAACTGAGTTAGCAGTAGGATTGGACACCGGAGTCATTTGCCTGTGTCGACCCAAAGAGATGGGTCAGGCTCCGGTTTGTTGGCTGGCGCACAGCGGGCTTGTTCACGCCCTTCATTTCAACTCCAAGCATCCCATCCTGGTTTCTGTAGGTGCTGACGGCCAAGTGCTTCAGTGGGAAGTGGGCAGGTCGCGGTTGGTGAAGCTAATGTGGAGACATGGAGGTGCAGCACGATCATTCCCCAGCCCGGGGGAGGCGGAGCGTATCTTAACAGTGGGGCGGGACTTTTCGGCCGTGGCGCACGACTTGGCGGCAGGACAGTCCCGTCCGTTGGTGAAGTGGGGCCGACGGGAATGCCTAATGGCAGCGTTCAGCCCGTCTGGGGAGTATTTAGCCACGGTAAGTGCGGGCCATTTGCTTGAATTGTGGGATGGGGGTACAGGTTATCGTCTGACCCCACCGCTTCCGGTGCTTACTGCGCTGCGTGCTTGCACTTGGCTCAACGACGAGGAATTACTGCTAGTCTGCCAGGACGGGCGGCTTTTGTCTTACCGAGTGTCACCGCCGGCCCAAGGCGATGCACAGAGCTTAACGGCTCGGTGGCAACGGCTCATGGGCCTGGAGCTGATCCATGGAGCAGTTCGTCCTTTGGCAGTCGAGCAGTGGCAGCAAATCCGTTGGCAACTGAACCAGAATTCCCCACCCTAGCCCTGGCAGTTTATATAATGGCAAGATGCTCGTGCGAAACTGGTCCTCTCGAGCTTCCAGAAAGCGCTAAGCGAACAAAGTGAACGCGCCAACGCGAAAAGCTGACACTGCTTAAAGTTTTGGCAGTCGTCCGGGCAAGTGTCTGGCCGATGCTTCCTGAGTCGAGCTATTCACGGAGCGCCCCAGTGAAGCGACTCCTAGCTTGCCTATTGCTCATAGCGGCTTTTCTTACCGGGGCAGCTTATTGGTGGAACCATTCCCAGTACAACTCCGCCATACAGCCACGTACCGAGGCTGTGGATCGCGGCCCCATTATCTTGCGTGTGGCGAGCGGCCAGGGGAAATTTGTGCCTAAGCGGGTGATCCCCATCGTAACCGATGTGGCAGTGGGCAAAATCGTGGCTATCAATCCGAAGGCGGAGCCGGGGCAATTTATCGAGGCGGGCGAATGGTTAGTGCGTTTGGATACCACCCAAGCTGAGATGACCCTGAAACGTACTGAGGCGGAAATGGCGGCAGCCGTCTTTGAACTCGAACAGGCGCGCTACCGCTTGAACGAAGTCGAATCGAAGAAGAACGAAGCCGACGCTGCAGTGCGTTATGCCGAGAAATATCTCGAAGCGGTTCGCAGTAACGGCAACACCGATTTAGAACGTAAGGCACAAGCGCAGTTAGAACTAGCCCGGCAGGCACAGAAAGCAGCGGAAGTTGGTCTGAAAGCGGCCCAGGCCGCAGTGCAAGCGGCGGAGAAGAAAGTGGAAGCGTATCGGGTGGGTGTGGAAGCCGCCCATAAGCAATTGGCCGCCTGCACCATTTATGCGCCACAGTCCGGTTTTGTACTGGAAAAGCGGATATTTCCGGGCCAACTGGTAACACCCCAGGCCGTGCCCTTGTTGTTTGTCTTGACACCTCAATTGGACGAACTGGAGCTTGCCGTGCAGGTAAATGAGGCCGACATTCTCAAGATTATGGTGGGCATGGAAGTAGAATTTACCGTGGACGCGTTATCGGGCGAAAATTTGGTCTTTCAGGGTCGGGTTGAGCGAATCAGTTGGACACCCAGTCAGCCGAGTCTCTCGCCTTTTCGGATGCCCGTGGGATTGCCAGACTTGGGCAACATTTGGAACTTATTGAGTGGCACAAGTAGCGGGTCAGTCACGTATGTAGTAACCGTGACAAATTTTCCGATGCCGCCGGCTCGGGAAGGTCAGTCTCGCATTTTCCGGCCGGGAATGACGGCGAACGTGGATTTTATTCGACGGCTCGTATCGGAGCCTGTGCTGCGTATCCCGAATGAGGCCCTAAGTTTTCGCCCTCCCTCGTTGCGGGCCGATTGGGCCGAGCAAATACGTACCCAGGAGACTTCTCGTCGTAAACCCGTGTGGATTTGGGTACCCAACGGTCGAGGCGGACGCATGGAAATGACATGGGTAACCATTCGTCCCGAGGCAAACGACGGAAAATACACCCAGCTCGAAGAACGGGGGGACTTGACCGAGGGAACGCTCGTCGTCGTGGAAATTCCTCAGCCGCCTCCTAAAAGCGGCATATTCGAGACGCCTATCCGCATTGGGCCCAACTAATCGTACCCCGCACTAAGATACCTCATAGCCCCTCAGCCAAGGAGGCGAAGCCTGCCCGGGAGCTGTAGCGGATGAGTGAGGCACACGACGTCCAGCCTTTGATTGTCCTCGAAGAAGTGTATAAGGTTTACAACTCGGGTGCGGTGCCCGTTCACGCATTGCGTGGTATCAATCTAGAAATTCACCGGGGAGAGTTCGTGGCTATTATGGGGGCGAGCGGTTCAGGTAAGACGACGCTGATGAACATTATTGGATGTCTGGATCGCCCGACGCGGGGGCGTTACTTTTTCGACGGTCAGGACGTCGGTCAACTTGGTGTCAATCAGTTAGCTAGTATTCGCAATCGCAAAATCGGCTTCGTGTTTCAAGGCTTCAACCTTCTCAAAAGGCAGACCGCATTGGAAAACGTCGAATTGCCCCTTATTTATGCGGGTGTGCGCGCCCAAGAGCGTCGACAACGGGCTTGGGAGATGTTGCGTTTGGTCGGTCTGGCCGACCGTGCACACCATCTACCCAGCCAACTGTCAGGCGGTCAGCAGCAACGAGTGGCCATCGCACGGGCCTTAGTCAATCGTCCCCAAGTCCTCCTGGCCGACGAGCCGACAGGCAATCTCGATAGTCGAACCAGCGAAGAAATTTTGGCGGAATTTCAGCGCCTGAATCAGGAATTTCATCAGACTATTGTGCTGGTGACTCATGAGCCGGACATCGCGGCTCATGCGGGACGTATTATCCTGATGCGTGATGGCCGGATTGCTAACGATAAACTCAACACACGGCCGCGGGTCGCTCGACCGGCGCAACCGCGGGCCGAACCTGATGCCAACGCATCTGGTCTGCCGATAGCCGTTTCCTTCCAGGTCGAATACCCATCGGAGGCGAAGTGACACCTACCACCATTGTCAGATATTGGAACTTGGTCATCGCCGATGAGTCCTTTCAGTGCCCTCCGCGTGGCTCTGGATGCGCTTTTGGTCAACAAGGGGCGGTCTTTGTTGACCAGCTTAGGAATTGTCATTGGTATAGCCGCAGTCATTGCCATGGTGGCTGCGGGGACGGGGACGCGGGAAAAGCTCGACGAACGGCTCAATAGTGTTGGCAAAACGCTTATTCTCATACGGGCGATGACCCGGAGTTCCGTCGGTTTGCTGACTACGGCTCAACCGTTCACGCCTCGGGATGTGCAAGCGCTCCGCGAGGATACACGCTTGGGCGCAATGTTAGTCGGTATTTCAGAATCGCAGTTCGAGTTGGTGACCGCCTCCACGATGACAACGCAATGCCACACCACAGCCACGGGCGGCACGCCGGAGATTAAGGAGATCCGAGCTTGGACTTTAGCAAGCGGTCGCTTCTATACCGAGGCCGATGTGAAGAAGGCTGCTAACGTCTGCGTTTTGGGCGAAACCGTGCGGAAGAAACTTTTCCCCACGACCAATCCCTTGGGACAAAGTATTCGGGTGCAAGGCGTCGCGCTGGAAGTGATCGGGGTTCTAGCTCCAAAAGGGCGAGCACCGACAGGCGCCGATCAAGATGATCAAATTTTCCTCCCTATCACCACGCTTCAGGAAAAAATCGCTCACAAGCAGAACGTGGGGGTTATCGTAGCGGCAGCTCGCGACCCCTCTTATTTGAAACCTGCCGAAGAACGCATTCGACAAATCCTGCGCCAAACCCGACGCATTCGTCCGGGCATGGAGGACAACTTTGAGGTTACTAGCGTGCAGGAGATGGCCCAGTTGGCAGTTTATGTAACTACTGCACTGAATGTACTGACCGTGGTGATTGCTTCGATTTCCCTGGTGGTCGGCGGCATTGGCATCATGAACATTATGTTAGTTTCCGTCACAGAGCGGACACGGGAAATTGGTATCCGCATGGCTGTGGGCGCTCGTCCGAAAGACATCCGGAACCAGTTTCTCATCGAGGCAGTGGTCTTGGCGCTCTTGGGCGGCTTAGTCGGCGTGCTAGTCGGGATCGGGCTGGCAGTGTTGTTAGGGCTATTGCTGAATTGGCCCGTCTACATCTCGCCCATCGCGGTGACTCTAGCCTTTGGTGTATCGGTTGCGGTAGGCATCTTTTTTGGCTACTACCCTGCGGCGAAAGCGTCCCGACTTGACCCCATCGAAGCGCTCCGTTACGAGTGATACGGTTAGCGTTTATGCCACAAGGTCAGCCAAACTTCTTGACCGAGTAGCAGCACCCGGTAACGTCGCCGGCATTGCCAGCCGCAGCGTTCAGCAGGATGAGCAAAAGCCTCCCAATCGGCCACGAGGATTGCCGCTCGTCCAGGCGACGTCAACACCCGGTGCCATTCGGGTACTAGCTCCCGATAAAGCAAACCAATGTCTTCGTCGGGACTGATCTGTTTCCCATAAGGAGGATTACAGGCTAAAACAGGCACGCTCTTTGCAGCTAAGGGTAGGCGCCGCGCATCCCAACGCAATAACGGCCATGAGTATTGATCTTCTTCGGCGGGACGAAAGCGACGGAAATATTCTAAGTTCGCTCGAGCGGCTCGAAGGGCTGACCACTCCCGGTCACCGCCGAGAATACGTCCCGCTCGCGCAAAACCCAGACGCTCTGCGAGTATCGTCCCCGCACCGCACATGGGGTCGAGCACTAATTCCGAAGGGTCAGGTTGAACCAGCCAAATCAGAGCGGCTGCCGCTACCGGTCGCAAGGATGCAGGCAGATGTTCCACCTTATATTCCCGATGGCGCATTGTCGCGTCGGACAAGCGTAAACCGCAGACCGCTGTTTTGCCGCGGATGGTCAACCAAATTTCCACGGCCGCATCTTCCTCCACTGGCCTCCAAGAGCCAGGAATCTTACCCCGCAGACCTCTGGCCAAGGCTTCTAATGCATCCACACGACGATAGCCATGCTCACCATACATTTGGCATACCAAATGGTATGTCGGCTTTCCCCGCGGTCGTGGCCGAATCTGATGATGCCAGTACCAGACTCGTTCCCAGTCCGGCTCACGACTTGTCCAAGTTTCGATGAGGTCTAAGTCCCGCGCTCGATAGGTGAGTTGATCAGTGCCCCAAAGAAGGAGGAAAACATCCTCGGCTAAACGCAAGCGGAAGATCTCCCGGTTGAGCGAGTGCAGCCGAAATACGACAACACCTTTATGCACCCGCTTGATTTCCGCGCCCAGGCGCTGAGCAGCCTCCTCGGCCGCCAACGTTTCCAAACCGGGCAGGGTCATTAAATACAGCGCGGGTGGCGAGTCCGTCTTCCCGGCATGCATGAAAGTTTATCCCCCAGCCGAATCCGTCATATCGTAAACCAATAAGGTTCGATGGGTGTGGGGCATTTTACTGGAAATCTTTGTGCTATGTTTGTGAAGGACTAACGCTTGGCCGAGTAACTTATCGCGCAACCTCTGACTCGAGGCTCGGCATTGCTATGGAAGCCTAGCTTTGCGAGTTGGGAGAGTAATGATGTCATCACCAGATACCACCTCCCCTTCGCTCCAAGTTAAACTCGCCGCAGTGTCGGACTCTGTACATCAGATGGACTTACGCCCCTGGGATGCGTTATTAACCTTACATGCGATAATGCAGCGGCTTCGCTTATGTAAGGATCCTTTTGTAAACGTGCAGATGCTCTTAGGGGCTAGTGTGCATGTGCTCGGGGTAGAGACTCTCGCTTGGTTACCGTCGGAGTCCCCTCTACCCTTTGCCTGTGCTGGCACCGTGGCTTGGAGCGAAGGCGATTGTGCAAGATTAATCACCCTTGTGTCCCGTGAACACGATTGGCGGAGCCAGCCGATTTATGTTCAGGACCAAAATCAGGAAAGCCTCTGGGCCCGTGAGTTTCCCCAGGTGCGGCAGATGCTATGCCTGGGCCTCGTCGAGCAAGTCCCTCTGGGTTGGATTTTGGCAATCAATAAGACCTCAGGGGAAAGGTTGCGTCGTAGCGATAGTGCTCTTCTCATGCCCTTTTTGGGGCTATTACGGGTGCTGCATTACAGTGTGCTTCGAATTGACGAACTACGGGAATTATTGTTTGGCTTTGCCCGTTCTCTAACCGCTGCTATTGACGCTAAAGATCCCCGTCGCACGGGCCACAGCGAACGCACAGCGCGGATTGCCGTCGCCATCGCCCGCCGTTTGAGTTTGAGCGATACCGATCTGGGGGAAGTCTACCTGGCGGGCTTGCTCCATGACATTGGTAAGCTGGGCTTGCCCGATTCTCTCCTCCGTAACTCGGGACGGTGGACCCCTGAGGAGCTGCAACGGTTCCGCCAACATGTCAATATTGGCTACACTTTCCTGGCCGACCTGCAGTCGTTACGCAACATTCTGCCTGCCATCTTGCACCATCATGAACACTACGATGGCAGCGGCTATCCTGACGGTTTGCGCGGCGAGCAAATACCCTTGATCGCGCGCATCGTAGCTGTGGCTGATGCCTACGACGCACTCACCACGGGCTATTATGACCAGGCTCCGCTGCCCTTGGCCGAGGTGGAAAAACGATTGCTCCAAGAAGCCGGCACTAAATGGGATCCGTGCGTTGTGAGTGCCTTATACGCAGCACGCGAGGAATTGCTGGCTATCCGGCCAGGAGAAGTGGGGCAATCATTTTGTTGGCACATGGAACGTGCGTTACGCTTTTGCGTAACAGACGAGCATGAATCCCTCCGGGCCACGCCAGCCCGGCCCTTTGAGGACTTGATTGAATTTAATTCATCTCCGCCCGGTTCATGATGTCTTGCGAGAACTGGACCCGAGGGTAGAATCGCGCCAACGTCCAGCCACGGGTCTTCCGCGTGCTTAGGCAGAACTCTCACTCCGCTCAGTCGCCTAGCATGGGAATGAGAATCTAACCCGCTCAACTATGACCACTCAATCTTTGCACTGCTTGGACTACGACACACTGCGGGCTAGCGATTCGACTCACCTTTGGGTTCACTATCTAGCCGAGGCAGTACGCTTGGGTGTCGCTGCCGACCAGGTAATCATCGGCATTTGTCACAGCAACGGCACCTTGCAAGAATTAGCTTCTGTGCTGGCCCCTGGAGAAGAGCAATGTTTGCATGCCACGGATCTCTTCGTTCACATAGGCGAGCCGGCCGCAGCTGAATTGCGCCAATCTGACGACTTAGCGCAAACCAAATCGGAGGTGCAACAGCAGGTGCTACCATGTCCGATGCTACTGATCCGCGAGGCGTTACCTGGCGGTAGCGAGGTAGTGCTCGTCGCCGCGCGTAAACCAGGTAGGGATGCCTTCAGTGCGGGACATACTCAGTTGGCTCAAGCTTTAGCGCGGGTGCTTTGCGCACGCCCTACCTTCGACGAGCTCCCGCTGCTGCTGCATGTGCGGCTCCTGACCCAAATTGCCCAAGTCGGGGGTAGTAATCCCGACCTCAATTTCACCTTACGATTCGCTTTACGCGAGTTGGCCCGATATTGTCCAGGTTGCTGGGCTTCGGTCTGGCTCCATGAAAGCCGCGAAGGGCCGTCCCTCCAGCTGACAGCTTATAGCGATCCGCCTTGGAAGACTGGCCGATGCACCGCGTTACTCCACACGAACAAAGCTTCCTCCTCGTCGGTACAACTGCCCACAACGACTTGTTTACTGGTGCGTGAGACTCCGTTAGTCACCGCGCTGGAGAAGCGCCAAATCGTTTATTGGGAACGTTTGGCGGAGCAATCGTGGGATGTGCTGCGCCAATGGGCAGCTCTTGGATTTCACGCGGCCGCTGCCATTCCGCTGTTCGTTGGTCAGGAAAAAGTTGGTGTGCTCTTGCTCCTGTCGAAACGCTCCGTAGGTTTTACCAGAAACGAGTTGCACTTAGCAGCAACCATCGCCGAACTGTTGGGCCCCATCATTGCATGCCATCGTCTCACGGGTCAGCTGAGTCAGGCTTATGAACAGTTGCAGAGGGCACAACAGCAGTTGGTCAACGCCGAAAAAATGCGGGCGCTAGGCGAGTTGGCCAGCGGTATGGCCCATGACTTCAATAATGCACTCTGCGGTACCTTAGGTTTCATCGAGCTGGCACTGCGCGAGCCACAGTTGCCGGCCGCCGTCGAAGAGCTACTGCGTATGGCCCGCACCTGTGCGTTAGACGCAGCGGCGACTGTGCGGCGTGTGCAAGATTTTGCCCGCTGGGAGCGCGGCCTGCAAAACGCAGAGATAGTCCTGGTCAACGATTTGGTACGTCAAGTGGTCGAGCTCACGCGCCCCCGCTGGCATAACGCCGCGCGGGCCGGTTCTCGCATCATAGACGTGCAGCTCGATTTACAAAGCCAAGCCCACGTTATGGCGAACCCTTCGGAGCTTCGCGAGGTTCTAACCAACATCATCCTGAATGCCGTGGACGCTATGCCTCAAGGAGGGAAAATTACCATCACGACGCAGGATGAAGAAAACTATGTGGCCGTCCACGTCAGGGACACAGGAATGGGCATGACGCCTGAAGTTCAACAAAGGGTCTTTGAGCCGTTTTTCACTACAAAAAAGGAGCGCGGCACGGGCTTGGGGCTCAGTATCTCGTATGCTATAATCAAACGGCACGGCGGAGATATTAGCGTGGAGTCCGAGCTTGGGCGCGGCTCCACCTTTACAATTCGCCTACCCGTAGTACGCCAGGACCCGACACCCGTTCCCAGTAACGGCTCCGCGCTAGCTTGTCCAAAACACCGGGCCAGCTTGCGAATTCTGGTTGTTGATGACGAGCCTCATGTGGTCAGCTTCCTAAGGCAATCGTTGTTGCATCTGGGGCACCAACCTCAGACCTTTCAGGACCCCGAACAGGCCCTGGACGATTTACGTCGGAACTGTTATGATCTAGTAATTAGCGACTTAAGTATGCCGAAAGTAGACGGCCTGGAGTTGGCCTCCGCTTGCGCACAAATCGCCCCACAAGTGCCTGTTGTTTTACTTACGGGGTGGGGCGAGCAGTTACGTCAAGGCGATTCATTGCCTGCTGCAGTGCGCTATGTCCTAAACAAGCCTATTACCATCCAACAGCTGGAACAAGTCCTGCACCACTTTGCATCCGATCATGGCTCATAAAAATTTTTTTACAATCTGTTGCCAAAACGTGGCGCAAAGCGTATATTGATATAGAAGCGGCTTTTCACGAGGCTGCTGCTTACGTGTAAGGCGAATCCGACCGATTCAGGGTGGCTCCTGGCGCTTGTCCGCCAGTCATTACTGCTCATCCCTCCTCGATGGCTGGTTGCCGCCATCACGAGCCCACATATGGCCGTGAGTAGCCAATTACTAATATTCACCCAATTCCTTGCGATCTGATAGTTGGTTCGACAAGCATGGATTTTGCATTTGGTAGGAACAGGTTGCTAAACAACCTACTGTATTTCTGTAACTCTGCTACTAGCAACCCGTTCCAAGAAGCCTACCTCATCAGGTCGGCATCGCCGAAGACAACAGAATTAGGAATATGCCGGCCATCGGCTCATTGCTGTGGCTGAGCCGAGGCAATCACCAGTTCTCTGAGGACCTTTGTCCAACCAACTGTACAGGAGATACGCCCATGAAGCAGTCCATCCAGAAAGGTCATGCAGTTAGTTCTCAAACCCTAGCAGTGGATTCCGCCAACGCACAGATGTTGGCTACCATCGAGCAGATGCCATCAGGGGACGCACGCATTCGTGGCGAGGAGCAACGCCCCGTTCAGGTCTCCGTCAAGCCGCAGTTGGCTCCCGGCGAGATAGCGCCTGGCCGGACGGAAATCAGTGCACTCCAGCGCCTAACCGTTCCCCAACTCCTGAAACTAGCTCAGGCGGAGGGCGTCGTTCATAGCTCTGGTATGACACGGCAACAACTGGTCGTCGAAATCGTACGGCAACGTGCTGCCCGCGGACATATCATTTACGGCATGGGTACCCTGGAAGTATTGCCCGAAAAATTCGGCTTCATTCGCATGGCCGAACGCAACTACCTCAGCTCGCCGGATGATATTTATGTTTCTCCCGCCCAGATCCGCCACCTAAGTTTAGAAACAGGAATGGTCATTCGCGGTACTGTACGACCGCCCTTGGAAGGACAGACCAACTTCGCACTGCTCCAAGTCGAATCGGTCAACGGTCTGCCTCCCGAACGTGCCGCCCAACGCACTAAATTTGAAGACCTCTTACCCATCCATCCCTGTAAGCGGATTATTCTTGAAACCACCCCGGAGGAGATTGATACCCGCGTCGTTGATCTGATTGCACCCATTGGGTGCGGACAGCGCGGTCTGATTGTATCGCCTCCTCGCGCAGGGAAGACAATCCTATTACAAAAGATTGCGCGTGCTATTCTCCGCAATCATCCTGAGATCTACGTGATCGTGTTGCTCATCGACGAGCGCCCCGAGGAAGTTACCGACATGCGTCGTAACATCATCGGTGACAAAGGGGAAGTCATAGCCTCCACCTTCGACGAACCCGCGTATCAACACTTGCATGTGGCCGAGATCGTCCTGGAGAAGGCAAAGCGTATCGTCGAATTCGGAGGCGACGTCATCATCTTGCTCGATTCGATTACCCGCTTGGTTCGCGCCTACAACACGGAAGCTCCCGCCACGAGCAAGATGCTCCCGGGAGGTCTCGCCGCGACCGCCCTAGAAAAACCGAAGCGCTTTTTCGGCAGTGCCCGACAGATCGACAATGGAGGCTCCCTAACCATCTTGGCCACCGCTCTTATTGAGACGGGCAGCCGCATGGACGAAGTCATCTTCGAGGAATTCAAGGGCACGGGCAACATGGAAGTGCAACTCGACCGTCGCCTGGTGAATAAACGCGTCTGGCCCGCTATCAACATCGCAGCTTCCGGTACACGCCGTGAGGAACTGTTGCTCCACCCCGATGAGTTACGCCGCGTTTGGCTCCTGCGGAAAGTGCTCAGCGACATGGACCCGGTCGAAGCTATGGAATTACTAGTGAGCAAACTCCGCAAGACCCGCAGCAACGCCGAGTTCCTCATGACCATGCAGTTAGCTTAAACTCCGCTTGCCTATGATAATCGGTTAGAACCTTGTTAGCGAGGATGGCTCGGGGCTACCATCCCAAACAACACTGATGGAAAGGTATTTAGTTAATCCACCAAACGTCTAGTGGCTCGTTACTCTAAACTTGAATGGATTAGTTGCGACTCCAGATGCTCCCAGGAGGTTAGGATGCAGTGCCATGTAACTATTGTCAGGAGGCAAGTATACTTCCTCTAAACAAAGTAAGATTCGCAGCGCAAGATAAAATTGGTACATATACGTTTTCTTCGCACGGAAGACTGAATGTTGGAGGGACATAACGGTGCTCCCTCATATGAGGCGACCGTTAGCGAACCGTTAGTATGCGTGTCCTACTCATAAACATGATAAGTAGGTCTCAATCGCTTGGCTCTTCACTCAGGCGTTGATGGATTTCTGTGCGGTTTCACGATATGTCATAATTTGCATTCATGCTGGTCACCTTATGATAAACTCTCCATTATAAATACGCCAGCTCACTATTTAGCATTAGGCTGCATTAGTCACCGTAATGTGAGGGTTTTGTCTTACTTAGTGACCTCTTTATGCAACGGCGATGGAACTGAAATAGTATTTCCTGGGAATGGATACCATAAGAATTTTAGTGAACAGCCGAATGGCGGCGGACTTTTATCTTGGACGTAGCATTTGAAAGAGACAAAGCTCATGATAATTGTTTCACCTTGCTTTTGGTTATCTGATAATCCAAAACGCAAATTACGATTATCAATGCGGAGGGGACGAAAGCTAAGTCAGTCTTGGTATAGTCGGGCCATTATTTAGCTAACGCTTGAGGCAAGCGAACACGGGATCTAATACGCTAGCTAAGTTCCGATATGGGTTTCTTACGGTGTTCGTTGGCTAGGCAAAGGACTTCGGAAATCCCTGCATGGCACTAAGTCGGTCCTGCTGTGCCCGCAGAGACGTGTACCAGGATAACAGGATATGATTGAGCCCAGCTTATTTGTGAAGCAACATTAGTAAGCGGTTACGGAGTCTTAGTCAGGTTCAGTGCGAGCCATCGGTAGGCTTCCTGGCGGGCTTGCTCGGGAAACTCGTGGCCTGCCTCGGGATAGATTGCCCGCAACTTATCGGCTGCGCCTAAAAGACGATACACTGGTTCGGCCGCACGAATACACTCGCGCACACCTTCCACATCAAAATTGTGGTCGTTGGTCGGTGCCACGGTGAGAAACGCCCGCGGTGCCAACGCCCCGATCACTTCCGTGAATTCGAACGGCATCTTCCTGGGATCGGCGCCGTATTGTTTGAGGATAAGCGGCATATAACCTGCGTGGCTCCAGCCACGCAAATCTCCTTTCATGTACGTGCGAAAGCTGCAGTAACCACAACTGGAAACAACACACTTGACTCGCTCGTCAAAGACGGCCAGAAAAATGCTGTTATGTCCGCCGAGCGAGTGGCCGATGGCTCCGATGCGTGCGCCATCCACTTCGGGCAGGCTCTGTAACACGTCCACGGCCCGACGATGGTTGACGATGCCTTTCATGGTGGCACTGACGTATCCCAGCGCGTATGGGTCGCATTTATATTCGCCCATGTTGACATAGTCGGGGGCGATTGTTGCAAACCCGCGCTCTGCCAATTCCACAGCATAAGCGCGATTGGGAGGCCCACCTAAACCACAGACTACTCCCTTACCTAGTTCCCGATTCGTCGGATGCAGGCATACCACGCCAGGCACTTTCTGGGTAATCCCCAGCGGCACAAACACATAGGCTGGCACACGATCTCCCTTTTCGGCCAGGTAAGTAATCTTGCGGCGGACATAACGCTCCGTGCGGATCACCTCCGTAACCTGAGTCTCGAGTGGCAAACGGGGATCGTGCTGCGGCAAAGGTCCCATGACCTTTTGCATGTTGGACAGAATATGGGCCCGCCGCGTTTGCCAGTCTTGTGGTGTCTGCACAGGCCGAAGCCGACCTGTCGCATCGAGATACACTAACAGGTTGTCGCGATCTTCGTAAATCGGCGCTTCTGAAGGCAGTTGGCCCGGAGTAGGGCTTGCGGGCAGTATCCCACTGACCAGCGAAAATAGAATCAAAGCTACCTGTGTTCTCCTAACCCGCCTTAGCATGCATCACCTTTTTAAAACGGGAGTAATTGCGGGTTGAGTACGTAAAGCATGACGTACACTGCGATGCCGCTGGCGCACACGTAAATCCATATGGGCCACGTCAAGCGGGCCAGGCGACGGTGGACCTCCCATCGTTGAAGCAGCGCGAACCAAAGTACAAGCGGAACAAGAATGGCCAGCGCCGCCGCTAGGACTACGTGCGACATTAGTACGACCAAGTACACCATGCGATCCCAACCGCTCCCGGGATAGCGCGTGTGCCCAACTTGCCAGTGATAGTAAAGGTAGGAGAGCAAAAACAACGCAGAAACCGTAGCCGCGGCTAACATCAAACTACGGTGCCAGAAGACCCGCCGCATTTTGATGGCGACGAACCCTGCCAGCAATAACACCAGGCTCGTGGCGTTGAGGCCCACGTTGAGCGTGGGTAGCCAGCGGACAGGTATCCCGCCTACGGAGTCGAGCCGACGCACCTTTTGAGCAAGTCGCGCCACCGCTTCCTCGTCCACCTCGAACCACGGTGATCCTTCCCCTTCTAAGCGTACCACCAGTTCGCTATCGCGGAGTCGTCCCCGGCGATCCAACAGAAACAAGCGGTTGCTATGGGCAATGTCCCAGCCCCTGGGGGCCGCATAGTACCAACTGAGTCGTTTGGGCCGCGTCGCAGGGCCAAACGCTTCCTCAATCCAGGTAAAAAGACGTTCGCTGTCTGAATCCGTTGTGGTCAGGAACCACCACCGCCTGGGGTTGGCCCCCAAGGACTTCGCTACCTCGCGCAACCGTTCAGGCCGATCAGTTTCGGGGTCAACCGATATGAGAACTAACCGCGCGTCGGTGTTTCGGAGTTGCCGCTGCAACTCTTGCATCGCCTGACAGATTTTTGGACACGACGCTTGGCAGCAACTGAAGAAAAAACCGACTACACTAATGCGCCCGCGTAAGTCCTGTGCTGAGATGAGTTCGCCCGAATCCGTAAGAAAATGAAATTCGGGCAACGATGGCTGGTCTTCTTGTGAAAACACTTGATAAATTCCATAGCCAACAACGCCCAACAACCCAACAATCAAGGCCCCCCACCAAATTGTTTCACGTTTCAGCATGCACGGCAACCCAACCGAGTTGGCTAATCGCTTAGTATCGGGGGTGGAATATCAAGGAGATTGCGATATTGGGAGAAAGTGATGTCCGGCATCAGGGTCAGAACCAATACGATGCCAACGATAAGCGTTGGAACTACCATGAAATACACTTTGAACCAGTCATACTTGAGGTGCATGAAGAACATGGCGACGAGCACGGCTTTACATACGGCCACGAGCACGTTGACCATATTTCCCGCTGCTTGGCCGATGAGATATTCTGAGGTTACGGAAATTGCAGTCAATGCGACTAGCGCACCGAAAACCGCCAGATAATTCGGATGGGCGTGGGTTTCGTGAGTCGTCGTCATGTTTTTCTCCGTGGACTGCTAAGCCTGCTAGCCAATTAGGTATAGGAGCGGGAAAAGGAAAATCCAGACGATGTCCACGAAATGCCAGTAGAGTCCAGCGTTTTCGACCCAAATAGCTTTGTCAGGCCCGAGCCGACCGAGCAGGTAAAAGACCAACAAGACTGCGAACACAACCATTCCCCCAAGCACGTGCAAGGCGTGGATGCCGGTCAAGGTGAAGTAAAACGACGACCAGGAGTTGCCATACAGATGCAACCGTGGCAGATGCGCTTGGGGATATTTTTGCTCGCTGAGATAATGGTAATGAACAGCTTGCTGCCGTTTGCTCATGGGGATACCGAGGGCCGCCAATTGCAATGCCTCTAATTCCTCCAGAAATGCATCATGGGCCAATTTGGCCTTTTGCATCTCGGCACGACGTTGACGTACCAACTCGGTCAGTCGTGTCCGCAATTCTTCAGCGTTAGCAATCTCAGGCAATCCTTCCTTGGGAAAACTGGCACGCAGTTCCTGGTACCAGGCCAAGGCGGCGGCATCGGTCAACGGTGCATTGCCGATATTGTAGCGATAGAAACGGTCGAGAGCGACATAAACGGCATCTTCCTCGGGTTTCTTACCGTTCTCCGCGGCTAGCTTCCGTCGCTCTGCCAAAGCTTCCTGCACGAGCGAGGGCACAGTTTCAATGATTTGCCCCGGAAGCAGATGATGACGCCATTTGTCCGTGTATTCGATGACCTTCACGACCATAAACACGCCGCCCAACAGAAACGTGGCCAGCAGATACATGGCCGAACGTTGTGGGTTCTGCTCGTGCAGGGCCTTCAGGGCGAGCACGACAGTCACCGAGCTACAAATCAGCACGAAGGTGTTAAAAGCGCCCAACGCGACGACCAAATGCATCTCTTCAGGTCGGGGCCAATGCGGCGCGCCAAAACGCTGTACGATGTAGGCGCCGATCAGTCCTGAGAAAAACATAATTTCCGTAGCCAAAAAGAGCCACATGGCCAGCTTGGAGTTTGGTAAGGGCAGGCCCATGGCTCGCGGTTCTTCCTCAGCAGCGTGCCAAGCATGTTCTGCCACTGCCATGGTTCATTTGCTCCTGCGAATTATGGCCTTTCTGATAATGTTAGGGAAATGTCATCCCGGGTCCGGGGGACGTAGCTGATGGCGTTATCAGCACCGCCCAAGCTCCGTCCGCGATAAGGAAGAGATACAGCATAGGCAAATAGATCAGCGACATCCACAAGACGTAGCGGGCCCGTTGTTTTTCAGGCTGTAACAGGAACCACCACGAAGTGACGACAAACATGGCGCCTAACATCACCGCAGCTATCAGGTACTGCGTGCCGCACAAGCCAACCAACACGGGACTAAAGCTGGCGCACGTCAGCACCAGGGTATGGTTCACTAATAACCTGCCGGTCATGCGTCCGGAGGCATCGAGCACTGGCACCATTTTCATCCCCGCACGGGCGTAGTCATCGCGGTAGAGCCACGCGATCGACCAGAAGTGGGGAAACTGCCAAAGGAACTGAATCAGAAACAGCGACCACGCGGGCGAGTCTAACTGACCCGTGGCCGCGCTCCAACCGATCAGCGGGGGCAAAGCTCCCGCCACGGCACCAATCAGTGTGTTCAGTGTGGTGCGAGTTTTTAGGGGCGTATAGACAACGAGGTAAATAGCCACAGTGAGGGCCCCGAGCAGGGCAGCCAGCGGTGTGGTGGCTGACACCAAGACGGCTAACCCGGCCAAAATGAGTACGACTCCCATGCGGAGCGCGGTAACTGGGCGTACTCGACCCGCCGGTAACGGTCGGCCGCGCGTACGTTCCATGAGCGCATCGAGCTGGCGTTCCTGATATTGATTCATGACCGCCGACCCCGCCGCTAGGAGCGCTGTGCCGACCAATACCCAAGCCAGTCCCGACCAACGTATATTGCCCTGCCAAGCTGAGCCGCAAATGTATCCCAGCGCGACGCTGCATAACACCAGCATGTTGAGGCGTGCTTTCGTCAATTCAAACCAGTCGGCCCAGACGCGATGGCCCACAGGCCGAACGTCGCCGACGTCTGCGGCTTTTTCCAAAATCGGCTGACGAGAGCGAGCGGGGCTAGGGGCTTCTAGGAGTCTCATGAAAATGCTCCAACGGCCGAAGCAGTTTGACGCTCAGCCACACCTTCCGCCAAATGATGAGTAATGCGCATGACCGCGACGGTGCTGCTAACTAGTAGTAAGGCCCCGCAGAGCATATGTGCGGTAGCCAGGAGCGCGCGTTCAGGAGGAATTTCTCGCGCTATGCCGCCATCTCCGGCGCCTAACATCCAGGCTCCCAGGCCGAGCAACACCTGTAGTCCTGCCAGCACAACCAAGCCTAGGGTTGACCACCGCAGGTACGCATAAGCACGGGGTTCCAGCACTTGTGCTTTGACGCAAAGTAACACGGCATGAAACAGGATTCCCGCTGCGAGGATCAGGTGGAGTACGATGGGCCAACTCATGCGTCCGCCGACTTGGCGTAACCAGACCCCTGTGAAAAGCTGAATGATCAATAATCCGAGAGTGAGATAGGCCAAGCGCAACAATTTGCTTCGGCCCATGACGGCGACGCGGGTTTCTTCCAACCAAGTCGGCGACAAGGAAATTGCCAGCGCGGCTAAGAGTGCGAAGACCAACTGTCCCGCAATGCCATGCATCATCGCTAATTCACGGCCCGCAGGCACCTCGTAAAGCACCCGCAAACCGCCGAGCAGGCCTTGCAGGCCAACGCCGAGCAAGCAGGCTAAAGCTAACACGCTTTGCCTGCGACTGGATCGTCGTTTTGTTGTAAACCAAGTCCAGACGGCGAGCACAACCGTCATGCCCCCGACCAGCCAGCCGAGTTGACGGTGCCCATGCTCGGCGACGAAAGCAAGCCCCCGTGCGGCGGCCTCCGACCAATGGGTCAAGAGGTACCACGGAGAAGTCGGCCAAGCATCATCTACCATGCCCCAGCGCATCGTGGTCACAGTGCCACCGACCAGCAGTAACGGAAACGCCGAAGCTGCGGTCAGCACGCTCCACAGGTGCAAACCCAAGGAATAGCGATTGTCCGCTAGGTTCATGGTCTTGTTCAGTTCGGTGGGCCTGCTAAGCGGCTAAGTCCGTGTGCTTTTTTGACCGCTGTGCACTGTGCTCGTTGACTCGCGCCGATGGCTCGTTGAGTTTATCTCGCCGTCGCTGTCTCTGTGGGTACTGCGGCGAAGATCTCCCGAAGCGGCAAGCGAAAATCCGGCAACACTTCGCCTCCTTCAAGAGCGTCGGCTTCGGTCCGCACCAAGACGGATAGCGGGCTGGAATATACGTAGGCCAACCGCAAACGGGGCGCTATAACCCAAACCAATCGCACGCCGTAGTGAAAATACTCTTTCACCTTTTCTAGCACCTTCTCCATGGGTTCGGTGGGGCTGAGCACTTCGACCACCAGGTCGGGAACCACCGCCCAATCATCCACTGCGGGGAGCGGTCGGTCTAAAGGCCAGCGCTGGTGGGAAACGAAAGCCACGTCCGGCCGCCGCGCCAAACGCCGTTCTCGATCGAGCACAATCAACGCTTCATGCGTCACCCAACCCAGACGATGGGCCCGCACGTGTAACGTCAGATGATGGTTCAATTCATTAGAAATTACCCCGCTCAAGATGCTCATCGGCACCTCAACGGGATGACCGTATTCCCACTCGAGTAGTAGTTCGTCAGTGTCTAACTGAGGAGAAGTCAACATCGGCTCCGCTCTAGGCCGATCTGATGTATCGCTGATTTCTACTCTCGAAGGGAGAACGCCTGCGCTCATGGGGCTATCCGCTTCTCAGCCCGTCAAAGGATGCGCGACCCACTCGAAGCGGGAATATAGTCGTGGACCAATCAGTCAGTGAGCGGCATACTGCTCTTCGCCCGGAAGTGGCGGATGGGTTTGAGGCAAATAATCCTCACTAGCAGCTGGGTGGCTATATTCATAGGGGCCACGGTAAACGACTGGGGTTCGTTCAAAATTACCATGCGGTGGTGGCGAGGGGGCCTCCCACTCTAGCGTGTTCGACCGCCACGGATTCTTGTCCACTTTCTCCCCCCAGAACATGCTATAAAACAGGTTAAACACGAAGATCAGTTGAGCCGCACCAAACAGGAAGATGCTGTGCGACGAGATCTTGTTCATAAGCATGATAGCATAACTGGCCTCACTATCTACCAAGGGACGAATATCTGCGTAACGGCGAGGCTGACCGAGTAAGCCCACCTGGTGCATCAGGTAAAAGCCAATGAAAATGGTTAGGAACGACAGCACGAAGTGGAGCTTGCCCAAAGTTTCGTTCATCTTGCGCCCAAACATCTTCGGGAACCAATGATAAGTGGCTGCAAACAGACCAAACATGCCGCCCAGCATGATTACGAAGTGGAAGTGCGCCACAATGAAATAGGTATCGTGAATGTGAATATCTGTTGGCGTCGAGGCCATGAAAATGCCGCTCAGTCCGCCAATGATGAAGAAAGCCACGAAGGCCAGTGTGAACAACAACGCGGTGCTCCAATTTGGCTTACTTCCCCAAACGGTGAAAATCCAATTGAAGACTTTCACCGACGAGGGCAAGGCAATCATTATGGTGGCCACCATGAACGCCGTGCCTAGGCTTGGATTCATGCCGCTGACGAACATATGATGGCCCCAAACGATGAAGCCCAACCCCGCAATGCCCAGGATCGAGAACACCATGGGCTTATAACCGAATAGGGGCTTACGGACGTGGGTCGCGATAATGTCCGAAGCCATTCCCATGACTGGTAGCACCATGATATATACCGCGGGGTGCGAGTAGAACCAGAATAAGTGTTGAAACAATAGCGGTTGACCTCCCGCAGAGCGCCGAGTGAAGTTATTGACAATCCAGTTCCCGTCGAAGTTTTGCGGCACAAAGAACGCCGTCCAACCGAGGTTGTCCAACAATCCCATAATGAGAGCCACAGTGAGCACTGGTAAGGCGAACGCCTGCAAGATCGCGGTAACGAACAGCGACCAAGTTGTCATAGGCAGGCGGAAAAACGTCATGCCGGGCGCCCGGCAATTAATGATCGTAGTTAGGTAATTCACCGAACCCATCATCGAGGAAACCCCTACGAACAACAAGCCTAAGTACCATAATGTCTGGCCCGTTCCTGATCCTGGTGCCGCTTGCTGAATCACGCTCAGCGTTGGGTACGCCGTCCATCCCGAACCGGATGGACCGCCCTGCGTGAAATAACTAGCAATGAAGCAAATCAATCCTGGCCAGATGAACCAGTAGGATAGCATGTTTAGCGTTGGGAACGCCATGTCGCGGTAACCAATCTGCAATGGAATCAGATAATTACCAAACGCGGCTGTCGTCATCGGGATGATCACGGCAAAGATCATAATCGAGCCGTGCATCGTTACCGTGGCAACATACGCTTCCGGAGTCATTTTGCCGTCATTATGGGGCCAGAGCCAACGACCTATCAAAGGCACGGGCGAATCGGGATAGGCCAATTGCCAGCGAATGAGCAACGCTAACAATCCGCCTACGATCATCATGAACCAGGCTGTAAAGAAAAACTGCAGGCCGATGATTTTGTGGTCCGTCGAAAAAATGTATCGGCGGATGAAACTCATTTCATGGCCGTGATGGCTATGCTCGCTATTATGTCCTTCCAGGGGATGATTATTCATAGCCACACCTCGTTAGGATTTCCGTAGTCTACAGACCAGTAGTGAGCCAGAGACTAAACTCTGACTCTTGTAGCCAGGGGGCAGGCTGCTCGAATCGAATTTTCAGTGTGCCTGGGCCACCGAGTGAGTTAAGGTGTCGCCTGCGTTATCCGAAGCAATTTCTGGTCCCCCACCGGGCTCTCGCAAGCGTTGGGTTTGGTCGCGCAGCCAGCGATTATAAGCCTCGCGTGATTCGTGTACCACAACGCGGGCACGCATCATATAATGGCCAGGACCACATAATTCCGCGCAATAAAACTCATACGTGCCGGGCTTTCCCGCATCAAACCACACGGGCACGAGCAAGCCAGGCACCGCGTCCTGCTTGACACGCATCTTTGGGATAAAGAACGAATGAATTACGTCGCGCGAAGTCAAGTACACCAGCACGGTTTCTCGCGCTGGGATATGTAATTCGTTGACGAGTTCAAAGGATTCGGCTAAAGCAGGTTGGGTGACATCGAGTCTTCGCGGCGTCCGGGCTTCCTCGTCCCATAACGGATAACGCACTTGCCACATCCACATGCTTGCGGTGATGTGCGCATCCGCAGGTTTCTTGGGCTTTTCGATTTTCACCTGAGACCACGTGGGTATCTGATAAAAGGCAATGAACACCAGGATCGCCGCCGCCATGAGCGTCCAGCCGATTTCCATCGTGCGGTTGCCATGAACGAAGTCGGCCTTCTGAGATGAGTCGGCGTCCTTACTGGTAAACATCGCATAAACCAACAACAATTCCGTGCCCACGAAGAAGATACCGGTTATCCACATGATCACGTCGAACAGATGGTCAATCTTGCGGCCGTAAATTTCAGACACGTTTTCCGGCCACAAGGCGCCGTACATGTCGCAGACCCAGAACGAGGCCACCCCGAAAATCGGCACGCTTAGGAATAAAATCGTCCATAGTATTTTCTGCCAGTACACGGCTGCTTTCTCCACCTAAGCACCACTGTACTCGCGCTACTCAGCCAGGGTAATGGCCGGCCGAGTACGCGACATGTTCATCACATAATTGACCAGGAGCCATACTTCTTCGTCGCTAAGTTGTTTTTCATCAGTTGCAGGCATATCTGTCCCAGCGATGCCCAAGCGAATTCGCCAAAACAAATCCTGAGGTCGGCTGCCACCTCGGAAGACTCCCTGCGTCAGGTCGCGAGGTGGTAGTGGGTTACCCCAGAAATCGCGGCGCACGGCATTATCGGGCACTTCGCGGGGGTCGCCTCGACCATCTACGCCGTGACACTGCACACACGCCCCTTTATTCACGAACAAATCCCGAGCTCGTCGCATCAAGGCCGCTGCCTCTTCGGCGGTGGATGCCGTCTCGATGATCGGCCAACGCGGAGCAGGAGGCACGGGCTTAACCAACTTTTTCTGGCGAGTCCAACTCTGCACAATGTTTCTAAGAATATCTGGAAGAGCTTGCAGTGCCTCGGATTCGCCCGCGCTGAGGTCTTGCTGTTGAACTAAGATTCGCCCCAGTGCATGCTCTGTACGACCCCGCATGTTGAGGTGAATCACATAACTGATGATAGCCTCTGTCTCTCGCTCGGACAGCAATGCAAACGAAGGCATGCTCGCACCGGGGACGCCGTTATGAATGGTGCGCCGCAAATCCGCCCGTGATGGCAGGGCGATCGCGCCGCTGGGATCGTACGTTGAGCGGAATTTGAACCAAATGGTGCGGAAATCGCGGGGTGGAGGATTGAGCCAGCGACCCGTGCTGCCTCGACCGTCTCCGACAATCCCATGGCAATGGATACAGAAACGGCGATAAAGCCGACTCCCTTCTTCAAGAGTTTTTTCATTGAGACCTGCCAATTCCGGGTCGTCGGGCAGCGATAGGCTCTCGTCAGCCTGAGCCAAGTCCACTTTCGGATGCGCAGGAGTTCCGAAGATAGGTTTCAGTAAGCGGGCCAAGACTTGTTGGGCTGCAGTGGACAGTTGCGCCTCCGTCAACTCATCGGGAGCGGGCTTGTTTGTTTGTGGGTCTGGTCGGCGCGTATGTGGACTGAAGTAATACTCCAGATCTTCCGGATAGCGGTCCTCACAGCCAGGCAAGGCCACCGCTATCCCGACTGCGAGGAAAACCGACCAATATCTACTAGATGAGCACATTCCTAATCGCCTCCGAGAGCCGTTGCACACGCTTGAGTACCAGAATGGGTTTAGTTTTACGCATCAGCGTGAGCCCGTCAAGCAGCCGCTTTGCTAAGTTAATTGCTTCAACCAATGGCGAAGCAAAACACGTGCCGAATCTCTGATTTCAATTCCCCCAGCTATATTTGGTTTGCGATCCGCCACGAAGGAAAAATAGGTCCTCGTTCGGCCCAATCTTTCCCAGTTCTTAGACACCCGGTATGGTTATTTTCCCGTAAACAGGAGTGGCGTGCTTTGCCACGTTGCTTAGGAGTTGCAACAATAAGCGTGAGTCTATGTCTTCTGTCTAAGTCATCGAACCAGGAGCAACCCATGTCCGCGGTGGTGTTAGGGGTCTTCGCCCATCCTGACGATGCGGAGTTTTTGTGTGCTGGAACTTTGATTCGCTTAGCGCAGGAACACGGCTGCCCAGTGCACATCGCCAGCATGACCCCAGGAGATTGCGGCTCCGCCGAATTGCCTCCTGACGAGATTAGCGCTGTGCGCCGTGCCGAGGCGCAACGGGCTGCGGCGGTTATTGGTGGACAGTATCACTGCTTAGAAGAGCGAGATTTATTGATTTTTTACCAAGAGCGGACTCTGGTGAAAGTTGTGAGGCTACTGCGCGAGGTTCGGCCCGAGATCGTTTTCACCCATTGTCCAATGGATTACTTACTTGACCATGAAATGACTAGCCTAGTGGTGCGTGCCGCGTGCTTTGCGGCGCCCGTACCGAATTTTGCTACGGATCCGGAATTGCCGCCGTTGCCACGCATCCCCCACTTGTACTATTGCGACCCGATTGAGGGCAAGGACATTTACGGTCGGATGGTACCCGCCCAATTCTATGTGGACATTAGTCGAGTGATCGACCTGAAGACGCAAATGCTGGCGTGCCACGCCAGCCAGCGACAGTGGCTTCTCAGACACCACGGCGTGGATGAGTATCTCGAAGCGATGCGTCGTTGGGCCAGACAACAAGGAGAACGTGTCGGCGTCGCCTTTGCGGAAGGTTTCCGCCAACACCTCGGCCATAGTTATCCGCAAGACAATATCTTGAGCCAACTTCTCGGCAGCTTAACAGCCACCGAGCTGCTTCAGTACTAATATCTTCATGCTACTCAAGGCGGGGTGCTCTCGACGAGTATTTCTTGGAAGTGGGCTTGGTAAAAGGTTCTTGCAGGCAAGGTGACGGAGGGCTCTGAATGAGCACGCTCCATCGACGTAAGCCGACTGTTTCCCTGGCCGTTACTACCAGCCCATCTTTTCGCTGACAGGTTTGTCACGTTGCGCTTCGGTAGGTAATTATAACGAATGAGTTAGTGCACTTTCCCGCGATATTTAGGGGCATCACCATCAGGAGAAACAAGACGTTATCAGGAGCGCGGCATGGGTGCTTATGATTTCGCGCGGCGGTTGATCATTTGCGAACAGGAAGTTGAAGCTTTGCGAGAAGAACACGCACAATTGAATGAGGCAATAAGCTGGTACGAGGGGGTGTCGGAGCCGTTACTAGTTAGTGAATTAGACCGCCTCAACCGCTACCTTGAGGATCTGACCGTTGCTCGGAGTCACACCCAAGAGCTATTATCCTCGCTCGAGCAAGCCCGGAGTGAGATTCAATATTGTTCGTAAGGTATTAACCATATTTCGGGTAGCGCCGCCTGGGAAAGTCAAATCCAGGCCTTCAAAGAACGTGAGCGACGCTTGACAGAAAAATTCGCCTTGGATTCTCGCGACCACGAGCAGCATCCTTGGGAAGAACTGCGGCCTCACCTGGACCGCCTGAGACAATTGGAAGCTGAGTTGGCTGAGTTAGAACGTACCATTAGTCAGTTAGTTAGTTCCCAGACTCAGTTGCAGGTCGAGCGAAATGCTCTCGAAGAGCAACTAGTAGAGAAGCAGCAGACACAGTCCCAACTTAGTCGTGATGTCAGTTGGTATGAAAACATTCGTCCGAAGTATGCGATACTGTGCCAAGAATACCAACAATATCAGGCGGAGACCGTCCGCCTGCATTAGGAGGTCGAGGCAATGCGCGCTGTCGTTACCGAGTTACGACAGCAATTGGCCAGTATAGAGACTCAACTAAGAAGCTTATGGAATCCCCTAACGTAGCTGGATAGTAGGCAATCGCAGCTGCGGTGTCAACGACGTCGGTTACTCTAGCAGCTTACACGCCGAAAGGCCTTTCTAAATGGACGGGCGTCCGAGTTGAGGCGGCTGAAAGCATTGGCCAAGAAACGCCATCAGGTTATAGCACGTTTTCATTCTTTTGACTATGAAGGGAAAAAGAGAGAGTTAGACTCAGTTATTAAGGAAATTCATCATTTAGAGCAGAACATACGATCGAAGGAACAGTCCCTCAAAGAGGTGCAAGCGCAGCATTTCCATTGTTGCCAGAAACAAAGTCAGTTGAAGAAAGAATTACAAGCCGAGCTCTCGGCGCTACGGGCTATTTATATGAGTTGGCTCGACCGAATTAAATAGCACCTACATCAGAAACTTACCGAACTAACCGCGCAGAGAGATTCCGTCGAACAAGACATGAAACGGACTCAAGAACAATATAAGCAAACCCAGGAGGAACTGGAACGATATCGCAACACAGATTTTGAAGCTCTTCGACGTAAGTTAAGAACTGTGACGGCGAAACTCCAAGCCAAGGAGCGTTGCTTAGAGCGATATCGGAGATATGAACCTTCAATCAATAGCCGATTAGAACCACTGTATCAATCTATGAATCAAATCTATGTTGAGCTACGAAAAGCCCAAGCTGATCTAAGAGAAGCTAGGTATTTGGAAAATCAACTCAATCTGGCATCTAGCAAATACGGGCGAAAACTCATTCACGAGGAATGCGATTGCAGATTCGGTGAAGGTAGCCCGGGCAGAGTAATTTATCGGCTTGAGGGCCAAATCGGAAGGTGGAGGGCGGATCTCGAAAAACTCCATCGCCGTATTGAAAAAAATTACGAGTGCCTATTTACGGCGAGTCGAGTGAGAGTTTCTAATTATTGACCGCAATAATTGCTGCTATGAAGGAACTAATTTCATCAACCTAAAGGCTATCAAGGCCTTATTACCTAAGTTGATAGAGGATCAGTACGAGACAACCATAGTATTCGATGGGAGCATCTGCGGTCTCACGAACAGAGGCCCGACTTATATTACCCAGGAGCTACGAATCGGAGATGGCGTGACCGTGCATGTTGTTCCGTCACGTCAGTCGGCAGATGAGACTATTCTCCGCATCGCGGAAAGAAAACCCCAGTGCTATGTGCTTAGTAACGACCGATTTGCGGAATACCCGGACAGCAGGATCGTTCGTGAGGATCGTCTAACTCGACACACAATCCTGGACGGTTGCATGATCATCGAAGATTTGGACATTGAGGTCCATTTCGATTAGGTGGGTTTTGAACCAAGAAAGGCCTGACTAAGCAGGTTGCACTCAATTAGGGGCACGTGTCGCGCCCAACCAAAACATGCCCAGAATTGCACAACATGCTGAAAGCTTCTCGTGGTTCAGGTCCGAACCACGGGACGTTCGCGGTGGCTGGCCCAGATGGTTAGGTCGGGTAACAATTCCTTTAGACGGCGAGATAAGTTTTCTATAGCAAAACGTTCGCTGCTATAGTGGCCTAGGAGAATGACGCTTGCGCCTTCGGCTCGGGCTGACAGCAGGTCGTGAAAACGCATTTCGCCGGTCACAATCACGTCCGCCTGAGCACCGAGAGCGTCGGCCAATAGATCGCGTCCTGCGCCACAAGCAATGGCCACACGGCGCACCATTTGCTCGGGGGAGCCGACGAATCGAACCGATTCTTGCTGCCAATGTTGACGCACTTTATCTACGAGCATTTGCAGCGTGAGTTCGCGAGGTAAAACACCAATACGTCCCGCGCCGCCAGGACGATATGTAGGACGCAACGGATAGACGTCGAAGGCTGGTTCCTCGTAAGAATGGGCGGCCCGCATGGCGCTGATAGCTTCGTCCACCAAGCGTTCGGGGCAAATCACTTCCAGGCGCCATTCCGCTACTTCTTCACGTTGTCCTTTTTGACCCACCGTCGGTTGGGTCGCCTCAGTGCCGAAGAAAGTGCCTGTACCAGCGGCACGAAAGCTACACTCACGGTACTGTCCGATAATGCCCGCCCCCACAGCGAACAAAGCATCGCTGACTTTAGCCAAATCGCTCTCGGGTACGAAAACCACAATTTTACACTGACGTTCGCCAAGGGCGGGGCGTAACGGCTTGACCGATTCAAGTTGCAGGATGGACGCAATTTGGTCGTTGATGCCACCTGGGGCATTGTCGTAGGCAGTGTGAGCGCTATAAACGGCAATACCCGCCCGCATTAGCGAAAGAACCAGTCGGCCCTCCTGTGTCTGATCGGTAATGCGTTTCACAGGGCGGTAAAACAGCGGATGATGGGAGATTACTAAATCGGCGTTTTCATGACAAGCCTCGGCCACTGTGTCCTGCGTGATGGTCAAACAAGTCATGATCCGAGCTACGGACTGATCCAGGCTGCCCAGAAGCAAGCCAACGTTATCCCAATCTTCGGCCAACTCTAGCGGAGCCAGTTGTTGCAGGATGGGCAGGACGTCGCGGAGCAATCGGCTTGGCATGAACCATCTCCCCGTGCAAGCGAGCTTTTGACCGTCTGAAACGGTCATGTAGGCGCAGAGGCACGGTATTCCGGCTGGGTAGGGTTGATTTTATAAGTCGCAACGAGAGAAGTGCACCACTGCGAGAAGCGCGGCGAAGCTGGCTACGAGCCAAGCCCAAGCCAGGGCGCGGAAAACGGCCCAGGTATCGTATTGGCCCCATATCAGGAACGGAAACCATTTCCACAGCCCTTGCGGATGGATGGGAGTCAGTCGTGTGAGCCAAAGCAGAGCCCCAGCGCCGTGCACGATGACCCAAGCCAGCATCAAGGCCAACGCCGTGCTCGGACAAACAGCGCTGAAAAACACGCCTATGGTAGCAATGGCCGCCAATACGCTCAGTAATAACGCCAACGCCCACAAGGTGCCCAGGAACGACAGGTCTTCGTGGCGAAGCAAAACGTAGGCCAAGAACCAGACTATGAGGCCCAATAACAGGAGTCCACCTAATAGCGCGGCAAGTCGGCCCAGCCATTTGCCGAAGAAGTATGCATAACGGCTGATCCCTCGGCTTAGGACGGAGTCGGCTAATGTGCCCCGCTCACCAGCGATGGTGCCGGCACTAAGAAGGATCATGAGCGTCGGCCCGATTATTAGAGAGGCTTGGCACAGTTCGGCGAGAATGCTGCTGGCCGATTGCACAATGCCCGCCTGATGATAAATAGCTGCCCGATGCAGGACGTAGCCGATCGCGAGAGCGGCTAATAATAGCATGGCCACGCGAAACGTCCAACTGCGCCACGTTTGCCGCCATTCCATGACCAAGACGGCAGCGAAAGGTAACCATCGCCATCTCAGTGCGGACAGCAGCGAACGTGTGGCTGACATGGTGGCACTTGCCATCAGGCCGCCTCCCGATAGCTCCAGGCCCGAGCGAAACCTCGAGCTTCCTCCTGCTCGACCAGTTGGAGAAAAGCCTGTTCCGTGGGCTGGCCCGCGCTGCGCAGACTGAGCACGTCCACTTTATTATCCGCCAACGCCATAAACACACTGGCCAGCGCACTGGAAGCCAAGCAGTTATCTTGTAAGACGACGTCAAGACGGCGTTGTCGCAACTGGGCCTGTTTGACCTCAGCCAAGCCGCGCACGGTTTGCAGTACCTTAGCGATAGCCTTCTGCTCCCCGTCGAGTTCTAACTCGAAATGTCGGCCCCGCATTCTGCCCCGCAGTTCCTGCAATGAGCCGCTATAAATCAAATGACCCTCACTAAGCACGGCCACTTGGGTACATACTTCATCCACGTCGCTAAGATTGTGGCTGGACACGATGAGCGTCTTCTGCTGGCTCAGATTCTTGATCAATTCGAGCATACTGCGGCGGGCTTCGGGATCGAGGCCATGCGTCGGCTCATCCCAGATAAGCAGTTCGGGATCGTTGATTAGGCTGGCGGCCAGGGCTAGCCGCACCGTCATACCATGAGAAAATCCCGCAATCGGTTCCCCTGAAACGTCGAGCAATTCAACGGCGCGCAGCAATGCAGCTAGTCGCGGTTTCCGTTCTTGGCGCGACAAGCCGAAGAGGCGGCCCATATAGTCGAGGTAAGCGATGGGTGTAAAGCCTTTGGGAAACTGCGGTTGCGCGGGAATGTAGCCGATTCGTCGGCGTAAGTGAGCGGCATTGGGGGTCATATATTGGCCGAAGACTTTTACCCAGCCCGCCGTGGGACGCTGCAGTCCTAACAGCAGGCGTAGCAGCGTAGTCTTACCGGCACCGTTAGGCCCAACCAAGCCGAGCACCGCTCCCGCCGGTAACTCTAAAGTCACATCATTCAAAGCAATTCGCCGATTGTGATAGATTTTGGTCAAGTGGTGCGTTTCGACGACGGTTACGTCCTCGTCCACGACTTCGCTCCCCAGCGAGGCTCGGCCTAGCCTCTTGCGAACAAGGCCGCTCTCCCCTCCAAGCCCGCGCACTGACCGCGGATGCTCGCTCGCCCGAGTCTTTCACGAAGCTGGGCGAGAAGGTATTGACGCCATGGCGAGGCCCAGGCGTACTTCGAAGCGGGCGAATTATAAATTCCTTCTTTGGGCTTGCCTAGCCCGGTTTTTACGGCTAATTAGGGGGAACCCGCATTCGACAGTGTGATATAGCAACTCGGATAGCAAACGGCTCAACACCTTACTTACCACGGACCTTTGTCTGCCCATGTCTCAGGAATCCTTGCGAATTTTATCGCACCGTGATCAGCTAGGGGTGGCGTCTTCGCGGTCACGCTTGAACGGATGGCCAGTCCGACCTTCTCCGCATGCCCATTGACTTCATGCGTTCGGAAGACCAGACGGCAAATCTTAACTACTGAGCGATATGTTATCCGTCTCCGTCGTTATTGGGACTTTGGCACCGCTGAATTCTTACCGGCTCCGAAGGACCCACAGTTGGGATTATGATGCGCGTGAGTTCACACAACATAGGTCGTGGCTCATCGCGCCTCCGCGTGTTGTCCGACATAAGCGCGAGGCACGGAGCGTGGCCTTAAAGCGAAACGTATTTAGGAAACGCATTTCTTGAGCATGCCCAGTTTGCTGTAAGAAGGCCTCTAAGATTGCGTAACATAAGTTTTTGCATAAGTTCCTGCTAAGTTCCTGCTGCTAAGCGGGGCGGAGATTTTTACTTCCGCAGATGGCAGAGGCAAAGGCACATGTTCGGATCACTCTGGGTTAAACCTGAAAACAAACTTGCGATTTGTGGGTCGTGACAGGGCCATCACCTCTGCTTCATTGGCGACCTGAAAATACAACATAATCAACACAAATACCTTGTACTGCGCACGGTAGATTTACGATTTTGGCGATGTGTTATGTGATACAATTTACTAAACCATTCCTGCCCATGGCATTATTTGCTAATATACACCCGCCGAAAAATCGCCATCGAAGTTTAGAGCGTAATGGCCTGCATCATTTTGCTGCTATAATGCTACTTGTACCGTTTCAGACTGGTTACAGCGAGCGTGGCAATTGCTATAGTAACCGGCTTGGAGCTCCCTTTTTACGGTAGGTCAACAATCTCACCTTGTCTGGGGAAGGACCAGCTCAGCGCGCCGCTTATGTGGGCGCGCCAAAGATTCCAAAAAACGGACGTTCTGCCTCGGACCTGGGTGAGTAATATACGATTGCAAGTCGCAGTCGCTTGTGGTGGTCGCTGAGATGCTAGGGCGCCGCTTACGGGGGACACTATGGAGAATCGCTTGTGGCCACGTTCGGATAGTAAGCCTACTTCTAACCCGCGACCCAATAAGAGCCGACTACGCTACGCGGCAAAGGTCAGCAGAGTTATAGAGTTGTTTATGTCCTCGAAACTGCTCTATAATCTAAAGTTATGGAGTCCTCCGCGTCACATGCAACCCATTCCCAAACGCTACAGTCGTAACTGCATCTACACGGCGGATTACGCAGGTTTACCGAGAAAAAACATTGCCGCGGATGAACGCACCGCCGTGGATCCCGGTTGTGCTAAGTTACGGCAATCTATGCTTGGACGCGGCTCAAGATCATTTACGATGTAACACATTATCATGAGCTTAGCGGTAGCACAACATTGTTAAGCCGCTAGAGTGTTGCACCCGCCGTTATCATCTGGAATCAGCAGCATTGTCTGCAACTCGATCTAAGTGCATATCCCGTGTCCTGGTGTAACTTAGTTAGCAGCTAAGATGCATGGCTTTCCATTATGCATCTATGAGTGATTGGTGGTCATTTGTCCCTCCAATCTGTGGCAACCTGTATAATTTTCAGTTATGATGGCGGTTACAGGCCCTGACGCAAAACCTAGTCGCCGAGCTCTGCAAGTTTCACTTGCGATCGTGCTTAGTTGTTATCTGCCACGGGCCCCGACGCAATACCTAATCACCGGACTCTGCATGGGGCGTGCAATTAAGACAAACAAACCGCGGATTAGCGCAGATTGACGCTGAAAAATATAGTGGCCGATCCCGAGTCGCAATAAGCTCTATCGTGGTGATCAGCAGCAGATTCTGCAGGTGGGCGCACGGAAGTATAAAACCTTACTCGGAATCATAGTGGGCTATATGCTTTGATTAGCCGCAGATTACGCGGATTGTTGCAAAGGAATATCGAAGCCTACTCCGAATCTTAATGGGCTGCATAGTTATGATTAGCCATAAGTTAAACGAATGCGCGCAGAGGAACGGCGCGGGAGAGACCGGAGAAGTTGAAGCATTATTACCGTATTGGCCCGAACCAATGTGTGAATGATCGGCGCGGAGCTTCGGCCAGTTGGTTCCGTATTGACATTTACTCTTGGCCACTTGAGTCTTAGACGTTGTCTGGATTATTAAGTGAAACGGGGCGGGCAACAGGGTATAATGTCCGAAAATCAAGGGAAGCTGACTGACTGTTTGCGTTGCTTAGTAATAAATTGTTGCGACGGGGAGCTGACCTTAACATTACTTATGTCTTAAGGAGGACTTATGAGACTATCACCCCTGGTTCAAGCTAGGCCGCATCGGAACGTACGATCTGAACATACGGATAGTCCGTGATAGTGACGGAACAGACGCGACCCAATGGCGTCGGCGGAGCAAGAGTAAAGCAGCTTATGTACGGATGGGCCGTGAGAGTCATGGACAAACGCGGCGGCCGCCCAGGTAGTAGTAGCCGAAGCTAAAACGTACGGGTGGTGGCACGGGTTCGACGATATAGATGGGACTAGGGTCATAGATGACAGCGGGGCGTTCGTAAATGACGGTGGTTGGTGTGACGATGGTGGCGGCAGGTCGCGGGGTCATGCGGAGCATTTCCTGGACGACGCGTTCGCTCACGCCTTGGTTTTTCAGATAAATAATCTGCTCCGAGGTGAGCCGAGCGGGCAATCCAACCGCACGGACGTGGGCCAAGATTGTTTCCTCGGATACGCCGTGCTGAGTCATCGTTACGATGTCGCGGAGCAGATTCTGTTGAGCAGCGACTTGAGTATGCCAGCGAGCCTCGGCCGCTGCTATGCGTGCCTCGTTGCGGCGTTCTTGTTCATCCAGGCTTGAACCGATGGCTGCGCCCGTAACCGAACCCAGGGCCGCGCCGACTATAGCGCCGCCTTCAGGATGGCCAGTGGCGGAGCCGACGGCTAAGCCAGCCATGCTGCCGAGTAAGCCGCCTAGGGCCGCACCTGTTCCTGTGTGGGTTGCGCAGCCGCTAAGAAGCAGCGCCGCTGTCAGCACTCCGTTCAGGTAGCGCATGGCCGTATCCTTATGTCGCTAGAGTCTAAAGGGCCTCCCCGGCTGCGATGGACCGACCGCTGTCCTATACTCGGTCTTGATTGCCCACTTGATCGAACTTCCCCATATCACATTATCGGCATTTTTCACAAGGTCAGTTCGCTCGTTACTGATAGTTGGTAAAATAACTATCTGGCTTGGGAATTCTCGCTTTGAATCTGGAGGGCGCTCATTAGGGTAGTGTTTCAGAAACCCGCGGGTCACTCACGCCAACATGGGTATGAGCCATGTCGCTTAGGACGTGCTATGGTAAGGTGACGGACGCTTGCTCAAATGAGCGAGTCAGAAATGAGGGAGCGGAAACTCGCGCGAGAAATTGGGCGCGCCTCCTCATGCCAAGCTTGAGATGGGCCTGGACGGTAGTTTTGGCCGGCACCGTGTTTGCCGTGGCGTCTGAAGGGGAGCGCCGAGCTGATCCCCAACGCGGTCGGGAAGCTTTGTTAACGCGTGCCTATTTGCCCGTGGCCTGGTCGGAGCAAACTTATCAGAATGTTTGGAAAGTCTGGGGGCTGAGTGAACGGCCCGCTGACTTCGAAGAGCGTTTTCGTCAGCGTTATGGTTTGCACCAAGCTCCCTATCCCAATGACGGTTTGCCGATGGGGTTGCGTTATACGCGTGGACTGCTGGGTCGCGGCATCACAGTAGATTGTTTGCTGTGTCATGGAGGCTCACTGTTTGGGCAGAGTATTATTGGGCTGGGCAACGCTTCGTTAGACATGCAGGCCTTATTTGAGGAAATGTTTGAGGCTCAGGGAATAAAGCGAGCTACGCCATTTCCGTTCACGCAAGTGCGTGGTACGACAGAGGGGGCGATGATGGCGGTGTATCTATTTCGCATCAGGGATGAGGAATTGCGCCTGGTGCCGCCGCAGAACTTTGCGCTCACGCCATACCTGTGTGAGGACGCCCCCGCGTGGTGGCTGCTCAAGAAGAAAAAGACCATGTACCATACGGGCAGTACCGATGCGCGCTCCGTGCGTTCCATTATGCAGTTTTTGCTCAACCCATTGAATGGCCCGGACCACATCAAGTCGTTGGAGCCGACGTTCGCCGATGTACATGCTTATATTTGCGGTTTGGAGCCGCCAAAGTATCCCTTGGCCATTGACCAGAAATTGGCCGAGAAAGGCCGCCTATTGTTTGAAAAACATTGTGCTCGCTGCCATGGCACTTACGGGCCGAATGGGGCCTATCCGAACCGCATTATTCCGTTGAAGGAGATCGGTACGGATCCGTTGCGGGCGCAAGCGATACCTAAGGAGGCCAAGCAGCTGTACGCTCGGAGTTGGTTTGGCCAAGAGCGTGATTCTCGCGGGCGACCCTTGATTTTCCAGGAGGAGGTGGGTTACCAGGCGCCGCCATTGGACGGCGTTTGGGCCACTGCTCCGTATTTCCATAATGGTTCCGTGCCTACGGTTTACCATGTGCTGAATAGTAAGGCGCGTCCGAGGATTTTTACGCGGAGTTTTCGAACTGGCGCAGAGGATTACGATACTGTGCGTCTGGGCTGGAAATATCAGGAATTGGATGGAGCACCTGGGCCAGACGTACCTGCCATTGAGCGGCGCAAAGTTTACGACACTTCGCAACCGGGGCGAAGTAATGCAGGCCACACTTATGGGGATAACCTGTCAGATGAGGAACGTTTTGCCATTATCGAGTACCTAAAGACGCTATAGCTCAAACGTATGTTTTCTTGGAGTCATGGCCTGAATGCGTTGTCATGGACATCGGGCGTTAGGAGTGCGGCATTATGTTTCAGTGTTACAATGTAGGCAGACGGGTGGCCATCGGTCTGGCCGGCAGGTTTTCGGAGAAATTATCATGCAAACAAGAGCGCAGAGCCTGGTCTGGCCTTGGGTGGTGTTCCTGATGTCGTTAGCTTTCGCGTTGGCTTGGCCTCAGTGGCGTCCAACAACGATGAGCGTGGAAAGTTGGATGCCCAGTCTTTGGATCGCGGGATTGGTGTGGTTGGCTTGGAAGGTGAAGAATTGGTTGCTGGGAGTGCTCACGGGTTTGGTGGCGATTTTTCATCCTGAGACGGTGGGCAAAGATTTTCAGGCCGCACTAGGGGAGCAGTTGACTGGGTTAGTGTTGCTGGCGGCGTGGTGCGCTCAGGTGGTGGAATTGGTCTGGCACCCAAGCGCGGGTTGGAGAAGTTGGCTGGCTTGGACACTAGTCGGCTGTGTGTTGGCAATTGTAATGCGGTGGCACGATGCGGTCACTTTCAGTTTCGCGCAGACGTTATTGTGGTCTTGCTGTCTGAGTGTGTCGGGCCTGGTGTTGTGGTACGGCGGTGAGCAAAAGTGGAATCGGTGCGCGTATGCCTGGTGCAGTGTTGTTGCCGTGGCTGCGTGCGTAACGTTGTGCTACTGGGTTTGGCCAAGTCAAACTGGTTCGGGTTGGCCCTTTTCAACTTGGGCCGATGTGAGGCATACGTGGAATCAGGCACTCGGGAAATTTCTTAACTTGCCGTTGAGTTGGCTCGAGCGATGGGCGTTAACGCTGCTCTTGGTGTGGGCCTGGTGGCGGACGCTGCGTCGAGCTTGGCGCTGCGCTCAGCTTGGCATGGCGCCGAGTTCCCTAGTGCTCACCTGGGCGGCGCCCTTGTTAGTCGTTCGGATATTACTGGCGCCTTCGCAACATGTCGGACTTTTTATTCCCATCGGTATGCTGTTACTTGGGTACCTAAGCTTCGACTTGCTTCACGGGATGTTTGAGAGGATGCGTTTGGAGCCCCCTGATGTTGAGGCCCCAGCGGGCCCAGCGAAATAATCATAGACAACTACGGGGCGGGACTGCGAAAATTTCCTCGGTGAACTAATTCCAGCCGAGCTTACACATTGCCGCTTTCGAGTTGACGCATAAGTTCGCGGTAACGGGGGTCATCGCGAATGGAATCCAGGTCGCGGTCTTGTTTGATATAACGATAATCCCGGTAACCCAACTCGATGGCACGGCTCAGAGCACGGATGGCAGCGTCGGTCTTATGCAACCGTGCATAAGTGCAGGCCAAGTTATAGTGGGCGACAGCATCCTGAGGCCGGAGACGTACCAGACGAAGATCAACTTCTAAAGCCTCGGCATAGCGACCAATCTGGGTCAACAGCTGGCTCATCAGACGCAATACATCCACGTAATCAGGATAGCGCCGCAATATCCCAGCATAAAAGCGTAACTCGAATTTGAGCTGGCTTTCGTGAGCTAGCGCCTCGAGCGTTTCCGGGGGACGAAGGATAGCCTCCCAACCTTCGCCACAGGGCCAAGCCGTTTCCGCCATGTTCTTGTGCCCTTCACTATTGGCATCAGGTGCTGACTGCGAATAGTTCACCACCATTCAGTGGCTACCATCGATGATGATAGTGGCTGGTTTCTCATGGGATTATATCGTACGCTCAGGCGCTGTGGTAGATACAGGCTTTACCGAATGTATCACCATGCGCGAACATTATGGTTTTTGACTTATGTGGCTTGATGACAATAAAGGGTGCGGCAGAATGACAAGCGATTATTTGATATAGGGTCCTAACAGAACTGGTCTCAAGGACAAAACGATGGCGGTCGGGGCTCAGAGAGTCGATTCGCGGCTTAGGAGTGTGAACACGGCGACTTCTGGGCGCACGCCGTAGCGTAGGCGCAAGCCATAGCCGATGCCGCGATTGACATAGAGTAACCCGTTGCGATGGCTATAGAGGCCGCTGGCCCAACGCCGCATTTTGCCGCTCAGGAAAACAGGACCAAGGCCGGGCCAATTGACTTGGCCGCCGTGAGTATGGCCGCTTAGGGTGAGCACGGCCCGACGCCCCTTCAATTGCTCGATGGTTTGCGGATGATGTGCTAAAAGCAAACAGGGGGCGTCGTTGGGAACGTTGCCAAAGGCCGCTTGGGGATCGCAAAGTCCGCTCCAAAGATCATCCACACCTACGACGTAAAGCAAGGTGCCGTTTTTTTCGATGGGCCAAGCCTGATTGCGCAACACACGTACACCCCGTTGGCGCAGAGCTGACTCGACCAATATTGACAGGCTTGGGCGCGACCAGCCCAGGCGTATGCGCACAGCAAAATCATGATTGCCGAGGACTGCGGCGATACCGATCTGCGCCCGCAAGCGAGCCAGCGTATCGGCGAGCTGTTCCACATACTTGGATCCCGAATGGACAAAGTCGCCCGTGAGAGCCACTATATGGGGCTGATAGCAGTTGGCTAGTTCGACTGCTTCCACTACTAGCGACAAAGGCACCCTGCGACTAAGATGAAAGTCGCTCAGATGAACAATGCGCAACCCGTGCAAGGCTTTTGGCCAGTTCGCCAACACTAACTGCAATTGGCGTGCTTCCAACCATTGCGGTTCAACATGGCGTGCGTAGCGCCAATAAGCCCAAGCTCGTCCTACCCAGTAAGCCAAGTTACTTTTACGTTTGGAAGTTCTTCGGCTCAGCGCCAAGTCCAATGGTGTTTCGGCAGAGCCTGACTTCTTTACACGCAGGACCATTCGGCTGACCTAAAATACGGTCAATCAAGGTTCCTTCTGCATAAACACTGGGTTATGTTGTCCGCCCATGCTTGATAGACGATTAGTCCTCGTCTTCGTCTTCCCAATCATCATCCTCATCTTCGTCATATTCATTCTCTTCGTCAAATTCTTCTTCATCTTCAAAATCTTCTTCCCAATCTTCATCGTCTTCATCTTCCCAATCTTCTTCTTCCCAATCTTCGTCTAAATCTTCATCTTCGTCAAAATCTTCCTCTTCAAAATCTTCCTCTTCATCAAATTCATCTTCTTCGAATTCCTCTTCCTCATCCTCCTCATCGTCTTCGTCGTAAGCGCGTCGTCTGCCACCGCGGGGACCGTCGAAAGCACCGCGAAAGCGCTGCGGTCTCGAATGCCCCTCATTGGCTAGGTCACCTTCAACACCGAAGGAAGCTAACCATTGCCAAAATCGTATTGTCATGGCCATGACCCTCGTGATTGGCTTAGTAAGCCGCAGATGCTCCGGACGCACTACCTTAGTAATCGATTCGTATAAGATCCCTCCAAGTGCGTGGAGAGAAAGTCAAAGGTCGGTGGGACAAACGTCCCTCCGGCACGAGTTTTCCTACTGTTTAGCCTTGCCGACTGGGGGCCTTAGCGGTAGCAGCTCCAACCGCACTTCTGTTTGGAAGACTTTTTCACTTGGGAGCTTCCTCTCCCATTACCTGAGGCCAATACTAAGTGGCCCTACGCTGCCTTTCGCCCTGTCGTGCAAAGCCTTGCCTATGCCTTATACGCCCTTGAAAGTAGGTTGGCAAGGGCGCGATTTGGTAACGCATGGTATTATGGTGCGTTTTTGTCAACTGGCCAATCGCCCGTCAGTTATTCTTTTTCGAAAACCAGGTCCATCGCGCCGAGATTGCCTGCGGCATCGGAAATACGAACTACCACAACATGCGTTCCTTTTCGCAACGGTCCAACGCGGAAGCGGAACGATTCGCTACGTTGGTCGAAAATACCGTCGCTCGGAAACAGTGCTTGCCATTTTCCCCCGTTGAGGGAATAGCTAGCCTGAATCAACCGCGTCCATTGGTCGCTCGCTTGCACGCTCAACCAGGCGAAATCTCCGTCCCACTTTTCCAGCCGCACAGAGACTTGAGGCGGTTGATTGTCTACTACAAAAGGGGTACTGATGCGCTCGGCTTCACGTGCCTCGGTTTCAGAATTGTCCCTACGATCGCTGGCAATCACTTTTAGTCGGTACACCCCTGACGGCACCGTACTGGTATCCCACTCCAATTCGGGTTTTTCCAAATCGCGCGCTAATTCGACCCAGTGCGGCCAACCTTCCTTACGGAAGTAAACGTCGAAGACTAACGTATCTTCGTTCGGGTCGTTGGCGCTCCATCTAAAGCGTAATTTTCGAGAGGTCTCTCCTTTTGTGGCATCGGCGGATGGGTTCTCCCAGTCTGGGACTTCCAAGGCGGTCAGTTCTGGAGCCAGATTAACGTTCTTATAGCCCAATGATATGCGGTGAACGATGGGCGTTCGATAAGGGACTTCAGTGGTCAAAGTCAAACGGTATTGCGCGAAACGTCCCGGGGCGATCTCAGGCAACGGCCGATCAGGGTCGGTTATTTCGGACGACCACGCCGTCCAGGTTTCATCGGGAATCGTCGTGTTTCCAGTGCGCAGGGCTAAACGCAAGCACGTGCCCTGCGGCAAAGTCGCAGTCCAAGATACGCGACGCAGACGGCTGACCTGCCGCATATCGAGAATATCGGATACCAGCGTGCCTTCTCTCAGGTATCCTGGTTGCATCAAAAACAAGCGGCCTGGTTCACCGCAGGCGAACACCACTGAGCCGTCTCGACGCCGGCACGCTGCCGTTACCTGCGGATACTCTAGCCGAACTAATTCCCAGCGTGATTGATGGGCTGAGTCCAATTCAAATACTTGGCCTTGGCCAGCCGTTGCTACAATCAGCGATCGGTTGTCCCACGGGACCAAGGCCATGATCATGGCCCGTTCGCGGAGGGCTTCCCGTACTGAGCCATCCGAATGTATGGCGTAAACAACGTTTTCCTTAACTCCAGCTGTGCCTGCCGGAGGGGAAGTCGCAGTACCAGTCTTACCGAGAGGAACTGCGGTTCCTGCGAGGATGACCTCCCCCTGAAGTGCTAAGGTGCGAATGTCATTGTGGGGCGTCTCGAACAACGCTTGCCCCTGCCCATTTTTCAGATCGAACCGATACACTATGCCGCGCTTAGCAGTTGAGGCATATAATCGCCCTTCGGCCAATACTAACGCCTGCACGTGTTCCTGCTTCGTCGCGTAGAAGGTCTCCACCTGCCCCGTGCGAGAAAGCCGCAGGATTTTGCCGCGTGGCCCAGTCCCTGCGTACAGGACATCGTGGGCGCTATCGTAAACCAGCGACCAGACGTACGATTCCCCAGTCTTGGCGATGACTCGCCCTTTCCCCTCCGCGGTGATTTCAAGTATCAGACCATTGGGGCCCGTGCCTGCGAAAATCCGCCCATCAGGAGTGGCTGCCAGAGAGAATACTTGTGGGTCTTCCGCCCGATAGAGCAAATGGGCGTTTCCATCTGCGTCCACCCGATAAACCTTGCCTTCGTTTCCCGTGGCTACCAGCAACCGCCCTTGTTTATCTTCGACCAGGCTCCAAATGTGAGAAGCCTCGAGCGTGACCCAAGGCTGAATCGGCCTGCCTAATCGGATGCTGCCGTCGTGAGCTACTACCACGCCCTGCAGTTGCGCTTTCTCATAATGCCCGGCCTGGTATTGTTGGAAAAAGCGCATCTTCCCCGCATAAGAAGGCACTAAGCACACAAACAGTGTTAGAATTCCTGTCCCCGGAAACAGCCGAAGCCAGCGCATGGAAATGTTCCTTCCTAGGCACGGAGCCATAGCAGCCCTTGGGTAAAGACGCGTGCCGAAACCTGCACTAAGGCGCGGTTCGCCCGGCAGGTTTCTCGATTAGGAATGGTTTATGACGCGCTACGCGAAACGCCACGGACTGCTGTCCTTGCACGACCCAAGGCACATCCTCTCGGACAACTAAGGCACTGCCTAGCGTTCCCACTATCGTGTGCCGCGATTGACTTAGCACCGCCGCCATACTAGGCGGCAAGTCGGGTAACGCCTTTCCCTCGACAACGACGCCCGAGCTGGGCAGCACAACGCGAACAGCAATCCGCGTTCGCTTAGCCCCAGTTTGCACTGCCAGCGCCTGCATTAGTTGCTCCACCGTCGTGGGATTACTCAACTGCGGCGAATCCCGCAGCTCATAACGGGCATTGGTCAAGTCGTCCATCACCTGGGCGGTGTAATTTCCTTCAGGCAAATCCGCAGGTAACGGCAACTCGATGCGCACACGTTGACGGGGCTGACGGTAAGGCTTGAGCCAGACGTACATCACCAACGTCTCGCCTGGCGCGTATACTTCATTCTCTAGATAAGCTCCATCGATTTCAGCACTTATCCGCCCCGGACTGAGCGTGGTGTCGCAAGTGAGGCGGTTCAACCGCAGGTGCGCCACAGGATTGGTGTGGAGCAACTGTACCAGATTCGCAACGGGCTGATACAAACTGGGCGGCGCACGATTCCCTCCGACGCTGCTACCCGAAAATAAATCACGAAACACTATGGGTCGCTGACCCTCCAGCTCCAGCTGCACCACTAACTCAGCAGTCAGCTCGTCGGGCAACTCTCCCTCTGCATCCACGGCATTCGTGAGCACGGAAAAGACCAATTGATGCGTCAAATTCCGATGACGCGCTACCCGGCAACGGTAAGTGCGCGACGGGCCTTCTTTGCCGAAACGCACAGTTACTTCCACGGGCAGCATGTCTGCTTGCCGCTTGAGCCACCCCGAGATTCCCGTGCTCACGTCCGCATGCAACACGCCCACCGCCTCTAATGGCGAACCCAGCTTGAAACTGAGGTTTTGCCGCGGACACACCGTGTGTACGTAGCCCGTGAACAACGGAAACTCGCAGCGCCCTAGACCCAGGAAGGGGTGGCCGAAGGCATAGATCCGATCTCCTTCGACATGCGTTACCGTGCCCAATGAATACAGGCTTAGGTCGCCCACCACCAAAGCCACGACCAGCGCGGAGCCAGGCGTCACCTCACTAGCCGCATCAGTCGGTTTGATGCTCCCCGCTGCACCCCCCTGCACTACAAGCATGCCATGGGGTGCTAAGCGTTGCTCCAATAGGTCCAAGGAGTGTCTGGTAAATCCGATACCTGCTAGGGGCAAGCGTAATGGCTCCAAGTAAAGCCCATTGGCAGGGGTTGGGCTATCTTGTGCCGGCGACGACGCCGACCACGGGTTTAGCCACACTTCCGTCCAAACCCGTTCACCAACACGCACTGGTTCAGTCAAGGGAACACGCTTCAGTTTCGCCATGCCTTCGCGACGCTCGAAGGATTCGACAAACTCCACCATCTGGGCGAAGGGCGTGATCCCCGCGATCGGCTCTTTGGCAAAGGTCCAGGCATAACTGATCGCGCCCACTAACTTGTTGTCCACGTACACCGGACTACCACTCATGCCCGCGATCACTCCTGTTTGCTCTAGCTCTGCCCCCGATAAACGTGCCAAAATCAGATCCCGCCCAGGACTAACATGCCGCAGTACGCCCAGAATTTCCACCTCGAATTTTTCACAACGATTGCCCCGAAAGACGCTCAGACCATAACCTTTCATCCCAGCTTTGATGTCTTCCACGGCCCAGTAGTCCCCAGTGCGTCGTGCTCCAAACAACGTTGCTGACACCGCGCTCAACGCGACCATCACAATCGCACTCGGGATAACCCAGTCGCGTCTGCGCCAAGTTCGCCGCATCGCTGGTTCTCCCATAAGTAGTCTTTACTCCCGAACGCAACCGATCGATGTTAGGGCCAAGCGCCGCCCAAAAATCTCCCCAGACAAGGCAGCTAAGTGCGCTCCCGTCGCGCGCCTAGCAGGGCTACGGCGCTAAATTCCGGGCGGCAAAGCCGCTATCTTATTGGCCTGTGGTATTTGCCTGCAAGTCCAAACACTCAGTTCCTACGTGGACCGACGTGACCCGCTTGGGCAGGCACTATCGGGGACACCCCTTCTCCATTCCGTCCAATTTATTCTACGTTACGATGATGCTGATCTGGTTCTCCGTATCACTTCGTAAGCAAAGATTTGAGGACACCTGGCTCGAGCCAACTCAGGGGGATTTTCTGTTGTAGGAATAGGTCGCCTTCTTCGTCGCGGATTTGCAGACGGAGCTGGGGGTCCTTTTTGTCCCACTCGATGACAATCATGCCGAAGTTGTTGCCCCAGAACATGGTACCAATGCGATGGCGGTTGAGCTCCCAGCGTCCGAAGGTCTTATCGGCTTGAGTGAGACCACTGGAAGTCAGGTCATACAAGGGGTAACCGACGCCGCCATCCATCATCGAGAGCTCGGCCAAGTGTCTGTCGCCGCTGATGAAGATGACGCCCGCCGCTCGGGTGTCTCGAATTAGCTGGAACAGCCGCTGCCGCTCGTGCGGAAAGTTAGCCCATTTTTCCCAGTGATGATCTTCCGGGATGACTTGGATGCTGGAGGCAATGATGCGTAGTTCGGCAGGCTGCCGGAGTTGTGTTTCCAGCCAGCGCCACTGGGTTTCTCCTAAGATCGTTGCCTGAGGATCGGGGTTAGGCAAATATGGCCCCTCGCGACTTTTTGGCTTTTCGGGCTTCCGTTTGAGCGGACTGCGGAAGTAGCGAGTGTCGAGCAAGATGATTTGTACCCGTCGTCCTTCGGGGCCGAGAATGACGGCGTCATAAACGCCTTCCTGCTTACGGCGGGGCGAATCTGCGGGTTCGCCGAAAAAGTCCAGGAAGATTTGCTGCGACTCTCGTTTTTTCGGGTATTCAGTGCCCGCATCGTCTTTGCCATAGTCGTGGTCGTCCCATGTGGCGAGAATCGGACAAATTTGACGCAGCCGCTGGAAACCAGGGACGGCAGCCAACTTTTCATATTTCGCTTTCATTACCTCCATGTCCTCGGTGTCGGCATAGATGTTGTCACCGAGAAAGATGAATAGGTCAGGCTTTTGCGCGAGGACGGCATCCCAAATCGGTTGTGGTTTGTCCTGATGGGCACAGGAGCCGAAGGCAATCCGCGATATGGTCTTGCCTTTGTCGAGCGGCGGTGCCGCTAGCGAGACCCCGAGCATCAGGCAAAGTGACAGCCCGACGAGCGCGCGTTTCATGCTGGCTCCTTTCAACCTGCGGTTGCTGAATCCTTAGGGTATCTGACTTGCAGTATAGTTACGATTCTGATGCCATTGAGCCAATCCTAGAGCGAATCGCGTCGACGTCCTGGCCCTTCGTTAGATCAACGCTTCTAAACTTACCGATAAGGTTAAACTTGGTTACGCGCGTTCCGCGGGTTAGGGATTGTGTTCCGATGTGACGAGCTACCGTCGGAACCGGCAGCTGGCCCTGTCAACGGGCACGGAGCATCCAGAGTAAGACGACACGAGCGACTTGTTCCAGACCCTCGGCAGCACAGTTTTCAGGGGTATCGCTGAGACGGTGCCAGTGGGGGTAATCAAAGTCAATGATGTCCACAGCGGGAATACCGACTTTGAGGAGTTCCAAGTGGTCGTCTAAGACAGCATGTTTCACCTGGCGAATGAAAGCAGGGCAATCCAGGAGACGAGCGAAGTCCCAAATTTTTTCGACCAATGGGCCAGCTTGGACGAAAGAGTATTGTTCAATGTAAAAACGGGCGTTCTTGCCCGCGATCATGTCCACGAGCACGGCTTCGATATAGATCGGCGTGCTGCGCATTTGTTGGCGTTGTTTCGCATAGTGTTGGGCGAAATACTCGGAGCCAAAGAAGTAGCGGTCGCCACCGAGTTCGCTCGGCCTAGGATCAAAGATGTATTCCTCGCCGTCAAAGCAGACGAAATCTACGCCGACCTGAAGAGGCAGTCGTGGCATGATGGGGGCGAGTTCCATCATGAGGGCAACGCCTGAGCCACCGTCGTTGGCGCCGAGAAACGGTTTCGTCCACAGACGTTCATCCGGTTCCTGATCTGCGATAGGACGAGTGTCATAATGAGTGCACAAGATAATTCGCCGGCTTCGGTCGGGGTGCCACCGCGCTATGAGATTGACCATCTCGACGGGTTCTTTACGGCTGCGCTGTTGCGCGCGAAAACGTTGCAGTTCGACAGTCGCCCCGTACCGCTCGAAGTGTTTACGTAACAATTCTTGTTGCTTCTTCATGCCAGGCGAGCCGCTGATTCGTGGGCCGAGGGCGCAAATGTCTCGGAGATATTGCAGAGCACGAGGCCCTTGGAAGAGTCGTCCTGGCATGGTGAGTGTAGCTTCGACGATTCGCTGGGCCATGTAATCTGCTACGGGATTGGTCATTTCCGAGGCAGCGTCTGGCTTCGTTATAGGTGAATTCGAAGTACCGCTAGTGCTCAACCAAACGCTGAGGGCTGCGACCGCGAGCAGAAGTAAACCGAGCACAGCTAATCGGATTCGCATGGATGGTTCGATCATGACTTGTTAGTGACCGGAGTGTTTGGCGAGGCCTGGGATAGGCCTAAAGATCGGGCGTGCTGAGCCAGGATTTCGACGGGATGGTAAGCCCGCCGCCCCGTGAGGTCATGGATTTGATGTCGGCAGGAGCTGCCACTGGCCACGATGACTGCTTGCGGACGTTTTTCCAGTTCGGGCAGCAGAGAGAGTCGCGCGATGGCCACACTCACATCATAATGTTCATAACCGAAAGAACCGGCCATACCGCAACAAGTGGTATCGAGCAAATCCACCGGAGCTTGAGGAAGCAGGCGCAAGGCATCCACGGTGGGCTCACTGCCGATTACGGCCTTTTGATGACAATGGGTATGAACAACCAAGTGTGCGGTGGGCGAAGCGAATTCCAACGGGAGAACGCCAGACCGATGTTGCTCGAAGAGCCAAGCCTCTATGAGGTGAGCGTGGCGTGCAACTATTTCGGTAGCCGGATGGGGGTAGAGTTCAGGCCATTCGTCCAGCAAGGTCAACAGGCAGCTTGGCTCAACGCCCACGATCGCTTGGCACCGTCTCAAGTACCTGGCGAGCTGCAGCGCTTGACGCGCCACCAAGTTCTGGGCCTCGTCGAGAAAACCTTTGCTTATTAGGATGCGTCCACAACAGAGTTCGGGCCAAATCTCTACACGGTAACCAGCTTGTTCAAGTAGCCGAATGGCAGCGCGACCGATTTCGGGTTCGCTCCAAGTGGTGAAGCAGTCAGCAAGGAAGAGGACCCGTCCGCATTGGCCTGCTTGCGGTGGCGGCGTATGTTTACGGAACCAGCGAAGCAAATCACAGGATGTGAGTTGTGGCAGTGAGCGCCGTCGGTCCAAGCTTGCGAGTTTTTCCAAAAGCCAGCGTACGGTGCGTCTGTGAGTCAGCCATTGACTTAGAGGAGCGAAGCGAGCGGCCCAGGGGATCCAGCGGCGCCAATGGGCCAATAGCCAATCACGTAACGGGCGGGGATGAACACGATAGTAGTGTCGCAGGAACTCAGCCTTCAGTTTAGCCAGGTCCACATTACTCGGGCATTCGGCCTTACAGGCCTTACACATGAGACATAAGTCGAGGACTTCATAAACCCAAGGTGAGGTGAAATCGCGAAGCGGTTGCTCTCCCGTCAGGGCCAAACGAAGTGCATTGGCCCGGGCACGCGTGGTATCTTTTTCGTCGCGAGTCGCACGGTACGAGGGACACATGATGCCGCTATGCGTCTTGCGACATAACCCAGAGCCGTTGCATAGTTCGATGGCGGCAAGGAACCCTCCTTGACGGCGGTAGTCGAACACATGGTCGGGAACGTAGGGTAGATAGGTGGGCCCATAGCGAAGATTTTCCGTCATGGGTGGGGCATCTACCACTTTGCCCGGGTTCATTTGTCCTAACGGATCGAACACTCGTTTGATTTGGCGAAACGTCTCGTACACCACATCGCCGAACAGTTTACGGTTCCATTCACTCCGTGCCAGGCCGTCCCCGTGTTCGCCACTTAGGGCACCATTAAATTCAAGTACCAAATCCACGACCTCAGCGGTGATTTTCCGCATGCGCTCGACATCTTCGGCTTTTTTCAGATTCAAAATGGGTCGAATATGCAGGCAACCGACACTGGCATGTCCGTAAAAGGCTCCGTCTGTACCATGGCGTCTCAAGATTTCACGGAAACGCTGGGCGAATTCAGGGAGCCGCTCAGGGCTGACGGCGGCGTCTTCGACAAACGTGGTCGGTTTGCGGTCGCCTGGCATGCTCAAGAGCACGGGTAAGCCTGCGGTGCGAAGATTCCATAAAGGCGTATATTCATGGGGTTCTTTAGCCGAAAGCACGGTTTGCACGCCTGGTAACTGATTCAGCCGGTTGACTAAGCGGTGCAAACGATCTTCGACTTCACGGCGGTCCTCTCCCTGTAATTCCACGAGCAGCACAGCGGCAGGGCGGCCGACTATGAGGCGTTTTTCTCGGCGCAGGGCGATGTTTTGTTCGGCCAATTCAACAATCAACTGGTCGAGCAGCTCTACTGCGGAAGGAGAGAACTCTAGACAGGTCGCCAGGGCGTCGAGCGAAGCGGCGAGGGTGCCAAAATGCGGCACGGCTAGCATGCGGACACGAGGCCGTCTGACGATTTTTACCTCCGCCTCGGTAACAAAACCTAGAGTACCCTCGCTCCCGACTATTAACCAAGCCAAGTTAATCGTGTCGTCGGCAGGAAAGCCGTTCGCGGGAGCGAGGCGGTCGGCAAAGACGTCTAAGTTATAGCCGCTGACTCGGCGATTAATGCGGGGAAAGCGGCGATGAATCTCCGAGGCATGGCGGGTAACCAGCTGGTGGACGGTACGGTAAATTTCTCCCTCACGAGTTTGCGCTTCGCAGCGCCTTCTCCATTCCCAATGTGACAGAGGCTCCGCCACGAGCGCAGTCCCATCGCCCAATGCCAGTTGCAGACGTACCACGTGATCTATCGTTTTCCCATAGACGATGGAACGTGAACCTGCGGAATTGTTACCGATCATGCCGCCGAGGGTCGCTTGGTGGTGCGTCGAAACTTCGGGGCCGAATTGATAGCCATGGGGCGCCAGATAACGGTTCAATTGCTCCAACACTACGCCGGGTTGAAGGCGCACGGTCTCGCTTGCTAGATTGAGTTCCAGAATCCGGTTGAGGTGCTTGCTGCAGTCGATGATTAAGCCCGGCCCAATGCTTTGTCCCGATAAACTGGTGCCGCCGCCGCGCGGAACAATGGGCACGCGGTGCTCCGCCGCTATGGCTAAAGCGGTGTGCACATCCCGCAAATGCTTCGGAATCACAACTCCCAGCGGTTCGATTTGGTAGATGCTAGCGTCGGTGCTGTAGATTTTGCGGCTGGCCACGTCGAAGCGCAGCTCTCCTTCGAAGTGCCGACGTAACTGTTTTTCTAAAGCCCGTCGTCGTTCTTCCCGCCAGTCATGCATAGTTATCCTCACGCCTAATTTCCCAGGCCTTATCAACTGGAGCTGCCATGTTCAGGTTCAGGTCCAGCGGGACGCCAGGGAGTCGGCTGACCGAACCAGGTTTCTAGCGTTGTGTATTCGATGTATTCGATGATCGCCCCGTCCTTATGAATAAATGCCACACGACCGAATTCCGCAGGTTGGAAGGGACCGAGGACAACTTCTTCGCCTTGAATCGCCTCGTCGAGATTTTCGACCCGATATGCAACGTGGGGCAGGTGCCAAAGCTTCCAGAGCCCTACTTGCTTTGGGTCAATCTTGGGTATTTCCAAAGGGCGAATATATTCGATACGTTGCGGATGCAGACGTGGATTAGTAACCCATACCCGGGTTTGCGGTACCCAGCTCTCCCCCGGATGTGGCTCCGTGGTAATGATGCCGATGTGGTCGAATTCGCGATACATAGTTGAATCTCCCAGCATGTGCCTGACATGCGCCCTCGGATACACTAGCAGCATCGCGGTCGCTCGCACAGCGAGGAGAAGGAGATGAACCTCGAGGCTATACAATCCGCGTTACGTCAAGCGCAGTGGGACGGTTGGTTACTGTGCGATTTTCGGGGAAATAATCCTCTGGCCCGGCGGATTCTCGGTCTGCCTGCGACTCTGCTCACGACACGCCGATGGTATTATTTCATCCCCGCTATCGGCTTGCCAACCAAGATAGTGCATCGCATTGAATCTTCGGTCCTGGATAATTTGCCTGGCGCGAAACAGGTCTATCTCCGTTGGCAAGACTTAGAAGCGGCGCTGCGGCGCGTGGTAGCCGGTAAGCGAATCGCCCTGGAATATTCACCGAATAATCAGATTCCTTATATCTGTTGCGTCGATGCCGGCACAGCGGACTGGCTACGGAGCTTGGGTGCGGAATTGGTATCTTCCGCTGACTTAGTACAGCAATTCGAGGCCGTTTGGACACCTCAGCAATGGGAATTACACTTGCAAGCAGCACAACACACTGACGCCGCGTTCGCTGTGGCTTGGAGCTTCCTGGCTGACCAACTACGTGCAGGGCGAACCGTCCGTGAAAGCGACGTCCAAGCCAGGATTATGGATTATTTTGCGCAACGAGGACTGGTAACCGACCATCTGCCAATTGTCGCCGTTGGGCCTCATAGCGGCGACCCCCATTATACGATCACGCCGCACAGCGATTCCGTAATCACAACGGAACAACTTGTGCTCATTGATTTGTGGGCGAAGGTAAATCACCCTGAAGCCGTCTATAGTGACTTAACCCGCGTGGCGTGGACAGGCCCCAAGGTGCCGGCGCGAGTGAAGGAAATCTTTAGTATCGTGGCCCGCGCCCGAGACGCTGTGATCGACCGCATTCAGCAAGCCTTCCGCGACGGCGAGATGATTCAAGGCTGGCAACTGGACGAGGTAGCGCGTGGAATCATCGCTAATGCAGGCTATGGCGAGTTTTTCGTTCATCGCACGGGGCATAACATTGGTCGCGAGGTTCACGGAAACGGAGCCAATCTCGACAATCTCGAAACTCACGATGCCCGCCGAATCTTGCCAGGAACTTGTTTCTCGGTAGAACCGGGCATCTACCTGGAGGATTTCGGCATTCGCAGCGAAGTAAATGTCTTCGTGGATTGGCACGGCATGGTGCATGTTACTGGTGGGCTTCCCCAGACGGAAGTAACTCCACTGTTGTCGGAACCAAATAATGTGCCTCGAAGCTGAGGTTGGGCGTGGACTAACTTCGTAGCGCACCAATTTACGATAGCCGCGAAGGCCCCATGCACTTCCTAGGGTACAGAGAACAGAAGTTGAATCGCATTTTCTAGGCGTTATGCCCGCTGCAGGTAGTATCACCAGCGCATGACTAACGTTCCCCAGGCCAAACCCGCGCCGAAACCGCTCATGACTACCAAACTGCCTTCGCGAATACGGCCCTCTTGGACGGCCTCGTCTAAAGCGATGGGAACCGATGCGGCTGAGGTGTTACCATATTTGTGCAAATTGCAATACACTTTGTCGCGCGGGATACGTAAGACGTCTAGAGCGGCGTTGATAATGCGGATGTTCGCCTGGTGTGGGATAAACAAGTCTACATCGTCAATATCCAAACCGACGTGCTGCAACACGTCGCGCACCGTGTCGCACAAAATGTTTACCGCCCAGCGGAAGACTGCACGTCCATCCATGTACATATACTGAAGACCTTGCGCCAGCAGCTCAGGGCTTGGAGGTAAGCGGCTACCGCACGCGGGTCGGCTCAGCAAATAACCGCCGCGTCCATCGGAGCCTAGGCTATAGGCCAAAATTCCATATTCCTTTGGCGCCGCCGTAAGCAACACTGCCCCGGCACCGTCGCCAAACAAGGGAAAGGTCTTCTGATCGCGAGGATTGACGACTCGCGAGTTGGTGTCACCCGCGACGACCAGCGCCAAGCGACTCACCCCGGCGACGACGTAGGCCGCCGCACTTATTAGTGCGTAAACAAACCCAGCGCAAGCCGCTTGCAGATCGAACGCGGCACAATTCAAGCCCAGTCGGTCTTGCAACAGACAAGCGGTCGAGGGAAACGACATATCGGGCGTATAAGTGGCGCAAATAAGCAAATCCACTTCCTGGCGCGACACGCCTGCGCGTTGCAGGCATATTTCTGCGGCCTCATAACATAAATCGCTGGTGGCTTGGTGCGGCAAAGCGTGGCGCCGTTCGAGGATTCCCGTCCGGCGAATGATCCAATCAGGATCGCAGCCGTAATGTTGTCCAAGATATTCGTTCGTGATCACCCCGTCGGGTACGTAGCTGCCCGTAGCAATGACCCGTACTCCGGGCAACGCACGGCAGGGCGGACGCACACTGATTAAGGCCCCATCATGCTGCGTATTCATGACCTTGGCAATGTTTTCCTCAGACCTCACTGCATCCGGGACTTCAGCACAAAACGTCAATGCCCGGTCAAGATATCTGGCTAAAAGTATATGTTTTCTGGCCTTTCAGGGATAGATGATTTTGCGGGGTAAGGTTCTGGAGTTGCGGGCCGACCCTAAGAGGAAGCCTTACCAGGTAACTGTCTCAGTAACGCTTTCCCAGCAACTGCTTCGCATGGGTCATGCTCGTACTGGAATGTCCTTACTTAGGCCGGCGGGCTTGGTTGTTTAAGATAAACGCCATACGCTGAGAAGAACTGGAGCCAGAGGGAGCTATGGTATGACTTACCACATAATAGCTTCGGATGAGCAAAGGAGGTGAAGCATGCGGCCATGGGTATTATTCGCTACAGCTAGTATCGTGCTTGTGGGACTGGCGAGGCAGTCGCAAGTGCCCGGCCAAGAGAGGCCGGTCTTTTTCAACGGAAAAGACCTGACCGGCTGGCGTGGGCTGATGCAGTATTGGAAAGTTGTAGATGGTGCTATTGTTGGCTCCACAGAACCAACCGGATTGAAATTCAATACCTTCCTGTGCAGCGAACGGGAATATGGGGACTTCGAGTTGAGTTTTCAAGTTCGCCTCAAAGGGGGTCAAGGTAACAGCGGCGTGCAAATCCGCAGTGAGATCCTCGATAAGGACAAGTTCGTGGTGCGTGGCCCCCAATGCGATATAGGCCAGCACTATTGGGGCAGCTTATACGGTGAACATTTCGGTGGTATGATGCAAGCGGCTCCTAAGGAATTGATCACCAAAGTCGTGAAGCCGGCCGAGTTCAATGACTATTCCATCCGCTGTGTCGGCAAACGTGTTACCATCAAGATCAACGGCATGACAACGGTGGATGGCGACTTTCCGAAAATGCCCGACAAAGGCATCATCGCTTGGCAATTACATTCAGGCGGACCCATGGAAGTAACGTTCAGGAACATTCGGTTCCGAGAATTGGACGCTAGCAAATAACTGCTGTACATAAGGCCAGGAATGTCTCCTCGGTCTTTTAGGGCCAGGCCTGGGTTAGTCGCTCTCCGAATAAGACTGATCTACGAGCGGGCGTACCAAAGGATTAGTCGTTCGGTCTCCTGACGCATGGCCAAAATTCGCAGCGCTAGGCGTTGTCGCGATGATTCCAGGAATGGGCTGTAGCCGAAGTTTTCGTCAATGACTTGCACCGCTTTTTCGACCGCTGCGGCACCGCCGCGGTCGAGGTAGCCTCGCGTCAGCCAAAGAATCATGGGCAGCGTCAACGCCAGCATCTCCAGACCAATCAGAAACGGGTAATTCATGAATGCAGGACCGAAAAATTGCAACGACTGCATTTTGACCAGGTAATAACGTTCTAACAGTTCCCAAGCCGCGGCGGGTAATTCAGGCAACGGTTTTTCCATGTCGGCGAAAGTCACCTCCGGCAAGCCTTTTTGCAAAGGGGGCAATTTCCCGCGGCCTCGCAACATTCGCCACATCGCCGCCATCAATCGCAGGCGATTGCGCGAAGCGTCGCCGCGGCGCACCCCTTGATCCTTGCGCAACGATATGGCCAGGAAGTTACGGAATAAAATTCGACCGACCCAACTGGGACGTATCACCGGCATGGGCCGTTCGGAAAGTTCTAGTCGAGCGGCATCAGCGAGCAATTGCAGGAATTCGCGAAGGCGGCTACCGCGGACCTTATCGAACCGAGCTTCCCAGCAAGTACGTGCTACGTAGAGGATTTGCAACCAGCGGCGCACCAACGGCCATTCCCGACTCCGCAGAATCCTGACAAACTCATCGCTAAACAGGACAATCTCGTCCCAATCCAGCCAATCGCCTTGACCCAGGGGTAAGAGTTGGTCGACGCTACCAGCGTGTGCTTGGGGATTCATTTCGCGGTGCCAACGTTCGAAGCCTTGGGCATACTCTTTCAGTTCGTCGCGCTGCGCTGTCAGGGGACGCCCTTTGTTCGCCGTTGCCGAAGGACAAGCAAACCGCAAACTCACGCGGTAATGATCGCCCACCGGAACCAGAACATATGGATATAAACGGCAGGCGAACGGCTTAGCCTCGGGGCCGAATTTGGCGTGGATGCGACATAGGCCGTGCTCATCGAGAAAAATGCAGCGGTCGCCCTCGCGCTGATTGACACGCCATTTGCGGCGCCAGAACGGCCCGTAGGGGACAAACAAAGGAATCCCCTGGAACTCAGGAAGTTGCGACCACCCTTGCGCCTCAATGCGTCGGCGTTCCTCAGGCGTAACGGGGACCCAATAGTCGGTGCAACAGTTACCGCATTGATGACAGTCCCAGTTTTGAAGGACTGGTAAATGGCGAATTGGACGGGTCATGCACATGTTCCCTTAGCCAACGGAACTTGATGAGGCCCTCTGAAAGTTTTTTACGCATAGGCAGGCAACTTGGATAGCGATACAATGGCACGGATTTTCTCAGGGTAGCGAGGCCGGTTATGAGCGACCATAGCTTCCGGAAACATGTGATGGAGCACACGCCCGCGGCGATCTGCGCGCGATTGGCCGGTGGACCCTCTCACAGTTACCTGAGTGACTTCGTATATGGTGCCATCGATGGCACGGTAACCACGTTTGCGATCGTAGCGGGCGTGGAGGGGGCAGCATTAGCGGCTCCGGTGGTGTGCATCCTCGGCACGGTCAACTTACTGGCCGATGGTTTCAGCATGGCCGCCAGTAATTTTCTCGCCACGCGTACGGAGCGCCTTGAGCTAGAAAAAGCTCGCCATACCGAACGCGAACACATTGCCCGCTTCCCTGAAGGGGAGCGAGAGGAAATTCGCCAAGTGTTCGCCAAGAAAGGTTTCAGCGGCGAGACGCTGGAACGTATCGTCGAAGTCATTACCGCCGATGAAGAACGCTGGGTGCAGACGATGTTGACGGAGGAGCTAGGCCTACGGTTGACCAGTCCATCACCCTGGCGTGCCGCACTAACAACATTTCTTGCCTTTGTGCTCGTGGGTCTGGTACCATTGCTATCGTATTTCCTGAACGCGCTTTGGCCGGGCTTGATTACCTCGGAATTCCACATGTCCTGCGTCCTGACTGCAATGACGTTCTTTGGAGTCGGCGCTCTCAAAAGTTGGTTTATTCACGAACCTTGGTATCGCACGGGAATGGTAACCTTGACCGTGGGCGGTATTGCCGCTGTTGTGGCTTATCTTGTCGGTTACTTCTTGCGTCAGATCCTGGCCCTGCCTTGATGGAGTTGAGGCAATGTCGTTACGATATTTCATCGTCTTGGCCGTGATCGGTCTAGCGCTTGGGATGGCGTGGGTCCTTAGCCGTAGTTTATTAAATAGGCTTCAGGCGGATTCATCGAAGATGCCGAATATGCCGGCGGATAGGATGCACGTCTTGATTTTGTGCACGGGGAACTCGTGCCGCAGCATCTTGGCGGAGGCGATTTGGCGCCATCTGGCGGGAGACCGCTATGTCGTGCAAAGTGCAGGCACCCAACCTAAGGGAATCCATCCGTTGACGTTACGAGTTCTGGCCGAACGCGGCGTACCCACGGACGGACTTCGCAGTAAACACGTCAGGGAAATCGATACCTCGAAAATTGATCTGCTCGTTACCGTGTGCGACTCCGCGCGGGATAGTTGCCCATATCTGCCTGGGAATTTTCGTCGGCTTCATTGGCCCTTCGACGATCCACCTGCTTTTCCCGGAGGAGAAGAGGAGCAGTTGGCAGTCTTCCGCCGCGTACGCGATGAGATTTGGCAAAGAATCGCCGAATTTCTTGGTAGCCAACCGTAACTGCGCGCAACCCAGGCAATCTCCCGCGTCTCTATATTGGATTAGGACGATCGCCGAGAACCGCTGTAGCGACACGGGACTTGACTCGGCCTCGGCTATGGCCTAGCTACACCCCAGGAACCTGACAACCTGAACTCATCCCAACCATGCGACCTAATTAGGAGGTGAACTATGGCGCGAAAAATTCGCCACGGGCTCTCGGGCTTCGCCATTATCGTGGGAATATTGTCAGCGACAAGTGCGGCGGAAGCTAACCCCTGGATCGTCCGTCCGCGGGGGACCGTAGTCGGTTTATCGTTCAGCGTAGCCACGCCGACCGTCGTCTATCCCGCCCCCATGGTCGTGTACGACCCGTTTGTGCCAGTCGTCGCATCGCCTCCCGTAATAATTGTGGATCCTTGGTATCCTGCCCCTTTACCCGTTTATTATCCTAGACGCGTAACAGGCTTTTACATTGGCCCACCAGGAATAACCTTTTATTATCAACGCTGGCGCTAACCGCACTGGTCTCTGAGAGGTGTTCACGATAGGGCAAGATTACCCCCAGTCTTGGAGTTGGTTGGTCCGCTGCGTCCGCTATTTGTTGTCGTGCCGAATGATTGCCGAATACGTAAACTACCATGTCCAGTTACCATCGAATCCTCGCGGCGTCATTCGGGGAATTCACAGTGCCGGCGAAACAACTGAACCTGGCTTGGCAGATGTGCGGCGCTGTAACGGCGGTTTGGCTCACTTGGGCCGGAGCATGGTGTAACAAACCGACGAAGCCGGATAAGCCCATCGGCCCGTTATCGCCGCGAGAAGCCTTGGCCACGTTTGCCCTTGTGCCCGGTTTTCGCATCGAATTGGTGGCTGCGGAACCTGATGTCATTGACCCCGTAGCCATGACATTTGACGAAGACGGCCGCTTGTTTGTCGTCGAAATGCCAGGCTATCCCAATGAAGGCGTGGCTATCGGTCAACCTCGAGTGGCTGGTCGCGTCCGCCAACTCGAAGACTGCGATGGCGACGGTTACTATGAAACGAGCCGAATCTTCGCCGATGATCTTCGCTTCCCCACGGGCATAACCGTCTGGCGGGGTGGATTGATTGTCGCTAACGCACCTGACCTAATTTATTGCCGCGACACCAACCGCGACGGCCGAGCAGACTTTCGCAGTGTTCTATACACGGGATTTGGCATCCGCAACATTCAGCAATTAGTCAATAGCCTACAGTTTCACTTCGATAACTGGATTTACGGATGTAATGCCGCGTCAGATTCCGAGGTGCGCCCCGTTCAGGATTGCACTGGCAAACTAGTGTTGTCAAAATCAGTGATCGCGATTGGTGCACGGCACTTTCGCCTGCGTCCTGACGAGCCCGGTAAACTCGAACCGACTTCGGGCGGAGGTCAGTATGGCCTGAGTTGTGATGATTACGGCCAATGGTTCACCTGTACCAACAGTCAGCATATCCGCCACATCGTGCTGCCCGACGTCTATCTGCGTCGTAACCCATATTTACGGACGACAACAGTTGTGGTAGATATTCCCGATGGAACGGATGAACACACGTCGGCAGCACGAGTCTATCGAATCAGCCCGTTCGAACCATGGCGTTTGGAACGCACCCAAATGCGCCGGGAGGGCCCCGACGCTTCCCGTTTTGCGAAGACCGAGTTAGTGCCGGGTGGATATGTGACCAGCGCTTGTGGTATTCTCGTCGAGCGAGGTGGTCGGTTTTCCTCGCCTCATGCAGGTTTGGTTTACGTTTGCGACCCCGCTAACAACGTCATTCATCGGGATGTGCTCGTGCCTCATGGGGTAACCTTCATCGCTAAGCGACTTGATAAAGACTGCGAATTCCTTGCCTCTACCGACACTTGGTTCCGCCCGGTGTTCCTATGCCAAGGGCCCGATGGCGCCCTGTATGTAGCCGATTTTTACCGCGAAGTTATTGAGACGCCGCTTTCTTTGCCTGAAGAGATCAAGCGCCGTTATAACCTGGAAAGTCGCGGTCGCGGTCGGATTTGGCGCATCGCACCGGCCGACGGTCAGCGTCCACCTTGCCCTCAACTAAGCCGGGCCAAGAATGAGGAGTTGGTGCGTTATCTCGAACATGCGAATGCATGGTATCGTCTGACTGCGCAGCGCTTGCTTATCGAGAGACGACCTGGCCCAGAGCTCCGCGAATTGCTCTTGCACGTAGCGCGGCAAAGCAAGCGGGATATCGCACGGATCCATGCTCTATGGACCCTGGCAGGTCTGGAACAACTGCATATTGAAGACGTGTGCGAGGCACTATGCGACCATTCGCCCCGTGTTCGGGAACAAGCATTAGTCCTGGCCGAACCGTTTCTCAAGCAGGGCGAGCCGACGGTGATACGGTCCATTCTCAAGCTCGCTCACGACCCGGACGAGCGGGTGCGGTTCCAGCTGGCGTTCGCCCTGGGATATGTTTCTGCTACCCAGGTCAGCGACACCCTGCTGACGCTTCTCCGTCGCGATGGAAATAACCGATGGATGCAGATGGCCATTCTTAGCTCAGCCCTGCCTCACGCTGCACATCTGTTAGATGGGCTAAGCAAGGAATCGAAAGTGCCCCAGGATGTTATCGTGAGCTTGGCAGGAATGGTTGCAGCCCAGCACGACACCGAAGCGTTAGCTCGTCTGGTCTTAAAACGCTTCGGCGAAGTCCAAGCTGGTCGTCTAGAGCAATATCAACTGGCGGTAGCTTTGGCCCAAGGTTTAGCACGGCAGGGCCAATCGTTAGCCAATTTGCTGCCCACCGATTCCGCCGCAAGGCGAACATGGATGCAATTGCTCCACTCGGCACGTCAAGCGGTAGGACAAACGGACAATCTCCTAGCCGAACGATTGGCCGCCATTCGCTTGTTGGCCTACGATGAGCCAGCCTCTGTGATTCCCATCCTTACAGGTTTGCTGGAAGCCTCTCAACCGGCTGAGATTCAAATTGCCAGTTTACGATCTTTGGCTCAGTTACCTTCGCCGCAAGTGGCTGCTATCGTGCTACGGCAGTGGCCTGGCTTCAGTCCACAAGTGCGCCGCGTCGCTCAGGAAACCTTGTTTACACGGCCTGATCGGCTAACCGCGTTGCTGGATGCCATCGAAAAGGGTGACTTCCGCCCTCAAGATCTCGATCTGGTCTATCGTCAGCAATTGCTTCAACATCCCAACACGGAACTGCGTAGCCGTGCCCAGCGATTGCTTCGTAGCTTCGCAAATGAAGATCGTGCTCGCGTGATAAACGAATACAGGACGGCCCTGCAGCTTCGGGGCAACGTTGAGCGTGGGCGGGAGCTCTTTGTTAAGCATTGTGCAATCTGCCATCGTATCGGACAGACCGGCGCAGAAGTCGGCCCCGACTTGTTGGCCACGCTCAAGACTAAAACCGCTGAGGGTCTAATGATCGACATTCTCGATCCCAGCCGCGAAGTAGATAATCGCTATCTCAATTACCTTGTCCTGGATCGGTCGGGACGTGTATATACGGGTATCATCATTGCAGAGACTGCCACAGCCATTACGCTCCGCCGCGCTGAAGGCGCCGAGGACACGTTGCTACGTAGCGAAATTGAGCAAATCCAAGCTACAGGAAAATCTTTGATGCCTGACGGCTTCGAAAAACAATTTACGCCTCAAGACCTCGCCGATTTATTGGCCTGGTTGCAAACGTTGGCCCGTTAAGCCGGTGGTCTTGCACAAGTCAGCGCTCACGATGCTTGGAGCAGTTGGCGAAGCACATAAGGCAGAATGCCCCCGTGCTGGTAATACTGGGCCTCGCGGGGCGTATCAATGCGCACCACAGCGTGAAATTGCGTTTGCCGGCCATCCGGATGACGTGCCGCGATGGTGCACGTTCGACCGGGCGAAAAGGGTTCTTGTAATGCTTGGGGCAAACCGAGGATGTCATAAATTTCATTGCCAGTCAGACCCAGGCTATCGGCATTCTGGTTAGGCAAGAACTGCAACGGTAGGATGCCCATGCCCACAAGATTACTGCGGTGAATCCGCTCAAAGCTCTCCGCTAGTACAACGCGAACGCCTAACAGACGTGGCCCTTTGGCCGCCCAATCGCGGGAAGAGCCGGAGCCGTATTCCTTGCCCGCGATGACGAGCAAGGGCACGCCGGCTGCCTGATACTTCTCCGCCGCCTCGAAGATGGTCATGACCGTGCCTTCAGGAAAATAACGTGTCCATCCGCCTTCCTGGCCGGGGACAAGGCGATTCTTCAACCGAACATTAGCAAACGTGCCACGCACCATGACTTCATGATTGCCACGTCGGGCGCCATAGGAATTGAACTCTTGAGGTGGGACGCCTCGCGCAATCAAATAGCGTCCTGCAGGACTATCTACCGCGATGGAACCGGCTGGCGAGATGTGATCGGTCGTTATGCTGTCGCCGAGAAAACACAAGACCCGCAGGCCGCGCAGGTCCTCCACGGGCGGTGGGGTTAAGGGCAAACCGTCGAAGTAAGGCGGCCGTCTCACATACGTGGACTGCTCGTCCCAGGCGAACAATTCTCCTTGGGGTGCGGGCAGCGCTTGCCAACGTTCATCTCCCTCAAAGACGTGGCGATACTGCTGTTCGTAAAGTTCGCGGCGATGGTAGTGCTCCAGCACTGCCTGAATTTCCTCGGGCTCGGGCCAGATATCGCGCAAATACACTGGCTGTCCATGCGGATCTTGGCCAAGAGGCTCCTGAGTCAGGTCAATGTCCAGACGTCCTGCCAGGGCATAAGCCACCACTAACGGTGGCGACATCAGGTAGTTGGCCCGCACCAGAGGATGAATGCGCCCCTCGAAATTGCGATTGCCACTCAGCACAGCCACGGCCACTAAACCCTTGCTTTCGATTTCTTGAGCTACTTCCTCTGGCAATGGGCCACTATTCCCGATGCAAGTGGTACATCCATAGCCAACTAAATGGAATCTCAATTGTTCTAAATAGGCTAGCAGCCCCGAGGCACGGAGATACTCGGTAACCACCTTTGATCCTGGGGCTAGGCTGGTTTTGACCCAAGCGGGTACACGCAGACCCCGCTCAACGGCCTTCTTAGCCAACAAACCCGCGGCAATCATCACGGAGGGGTTAGAGGTATTGGTGCAACTGGTAATCGCCGCGATAACCACGGCCCCATGAGACAGCTGTCCGTTGCCAGCATTTGGGTTGGTTTGTCCAGATGGTTTTTTCTTGGCCGCACTGAGCAGGGTCGGGAGCGCTTGGCGGAAAGAAGCAGCAGCTTGGCTCAAGGGCACACGGTCTTGAGGTCGGCTAGGTCCCGCTACGCTCGACTCAACCGTGGACAAGTCTAGCTCCAGCACGGCCGAATAGCGTGCCGGATGTTGGTCGGGCGTGTAGAAAAGCCCCTGTTCCTTAGCGTAAGCCTCGACCAGAGCAATGAGCGTCTCTGGTCGACCCGTGAGGCGTAAATAACGCAGAGTTTCCCCATCTATCGGGAAAAAGCCGCACGTGGCTCCATATTCAGGCGCCATATTGGCTATGGTCGCCCGATCAGCCACAGGTAATGCTGCTACTCCGTCCCCAAAAAACTCCACGAATTTCCCGACCACGCCGTGGCGTCGTAGGATTTGAGTAATGGTCAAGACTAAGTCCGTGGCCGTGGCACCTGCACGCAATCGGCCTGTAAGACGAAAACCCACGACTTGGGGCACCAACATAGAAATTGGCTGGCCGAGCAGCGCCGCTTCTGCCTCGATGCCGCCGACTCCCCAACCTAAGACGCCCAGGCCATTCACCATGGTGGTGTGCGAATCGGTGCCCACTAAAGTGTCGGGATAGGCTTCCCAAACACCAGCGCGTTCCCGAACAAAAACCACGCGGGCTAAGTACTCCAAATTCACCTGGTGCACAATACCTGTCTGGGGCGGCACCACCCGGAAATTATCAAATGCTTGTTGACCCCAGCGAAGAAAGACGTAACGTTCACGGTTTCGCTGATACTCCAGTTCGGAGTTGATTTGCCACGCTTCTGGCTGACCAAACGCATCTACCTGCACCGAGTGGTCAATAACCAATTCAGCCGGCTGGAGCGGATTCACCCGACGCGGATCACCGCCGAATCGCTGAATCGCCTCACGCATCGCTGCCAAATCCACCAGTGCAGGCACGCCCGTGAAATCCTGTAGCAGCACTCGTGCTGGCGTGAAGGCAATTTCGCGCTCTGGCTCGGCCTGGGCATTCCATTGTGCCAAAGCCGCTATGTCCTCCGGACGCACCGTTACGCCGTCTTCCTGGCGCAACAAGTTTTCCAGCAAGATTTTCAGGCTAAACGGCAAACTATTGACCTCAGGGTAAATGCGCGCCACTGCGGATAAGCTGTAATACTCATATTCTCGGTTTTGCACACGTAAGCGTCGGCGAGCGTGAAAACTGTCGGCCATGAGTTCCTCTCCTGTGTGTGGTATTCCAGTAGTGTTAGTATAATCAGGGGGATGGCATGCGGTCGGCGGAACGGTAGGTTTGAAGTTAGCTGCGCCCGCCGGAGTGTATTATTGAACAACTCAAGTTCAGAAAGCAGTAATTGTGCACGCGCCGTGATTTCTTGATGAGTGCGGCCGGATTGACCTGGGATGGCGGTATCGACCAAGTATTCCCGTCGTCAGCGCAGACGCTTGTGCCTCGTGAATAGTACGGGCAAAGTAAGCTAGTCGTAAGTATTTCCGTGCCAGCAACTCAGGTCGAGGTTGGAATATTCCGGGCTTAAGCAATACTGTAGATGCTGCTATGGCACTTGCTTTAGGCGCGACGTATCCCCTGCAGTGAACATCGGCGGACACGGTTTATCGCCCGATGCTTTAGAATCCTACCTACTTGTCGCTGGGCGAACTGGTATATCTACAGTAACCCGCCTCTAAGTTCGAGCGGCATCATGTTGAGCCTGACTCTCCGCTAAAGGGCTCCATGCTAGCGATGAGCGAATTAGGACGTGCACACGTTGCGTGTGCTGGTCAAGGCGACGCGCTACGGCTATCCAAAACGGGCTTACTAGTTCGAAGACCCCGACTCCGTTCTCATCACTGAACATCGGATCATACACCGAATATCGGCTCATAGGAGAATTCACCTACTGATTGGTCAAGTCCCTAATGTAATCCGAGCTACAGCGAGCCAGGTGCTCGTTGCCGATATTTTGTCTGGCCCAGGAAGGAACAGCAACCAATCACTTTTTGTCGCCGACACATACCCAATCAAAGATGGGTACAGGTTCCAAATCGTGGTGCCGGTCCCGTAGTAATTGCGCGACAACGCAATGGCCTACTTCCGTTGGTTCACAGACCGCAGTACCATCCCAGGATTCATCCGCGCTCCAACCGACCAAATACCCTCAGCTAAACCTGTGCTTTCGTCCATGACCCCACCATTCCTGCACTTCGAATACTCGGAATGTTGCTCACTGGCAGCTTAGGGGGACGCGCTACCAACAACATCATAGCCCCACTCACGGGCAACTGCTGAGCCTTCTTCCTGCCCCGACCTGTACGTGCGAACCTTTCCCGCCAAAATCACCAATGGTATCCCCCCAATGAGTTGCTTCGGAGCAGAGCAAGACGATCTCTCAAACATTGGCGCCGCTCCTAAGCCGCGTCGGACCCCGCTGCTTCGCGGCAGACGCTAGAAGCGGGGCCACTTTTTAGAAGGCCCGACTGGGCAGTCATTTAGACGCAACGGACGCCCTTTTCCCAGTGCTGTAGCTGTTGTCAGGCCGTTGCCAAACTTCGAACTACTTCAGGCAGATCATTCTTTACAATCCCAGGCATGTGTTCTGAACTCATCCGCAAAAATCTGTCACGTAGGGCAACCTTCCTGCGTTTATTGTTAGGGAGCTGGTCTAGCGTCCGCAGTCCGCATTTTCTAACGGACTATCCCTGGCTCTCTAGATCAGCGGAGCAGGAGGCTAGCCTCTATGTATTACCTCGTCGCATACGACATTGCCGACCCAAGGCGGTTACAACGTGTCGCCCGCTTCATGGAGCGTCGTGCCTTACGTTTTCAGAAGTCCGTTTTCTTGTATCAGGGAGACCTGCGAGGTGTCGAACAAATGTTGAACGAAGTGGTGCGGCTTCTTGATGTGCAAGCGGACATCGTGCAAGTTTGGCAGTTGGCCAAGGGACAGCCCCTGAAAGGCTGGTATCGTGGTCGACCTATGCCGCTCGACCCTGCCGGCTGCATTCTCAGCTCGAATCGCGTGGTCCTGGTCGAAAAACCTGGGCACCGCGTGGAATAACCGTTTCATCCGTCTCAGAAATCGCTAGTGCTCCCGTGTTTTCGGCACGGGTGACCCTTGCGGCAAAATTTTATCGCAAAGGATGGCGTGGTTTCTGTTAGGTTTCGTCGCATTTTTGTCACGAATTCGTCTTCTCCATCGTATTCACTCCTAGGACTGGATTTTCCGAGTCCCATGCCAACTGGAAAGGATACCAGCCATGACCCAACCTTCAGCGCAGCCTATCACTGAAGTGCTCCCGCGGGCCTTCAACATTATCCCCCGACCACTCGACGCCTTAGAGGACCTGCAAGCCGAGCTTTATAACGAAGTACGCGTTCAAGGACGACCCGTTGCACAACTCTTAACCGCCTTACTCGACCGCCGCAACCTATATGCCGCCTGGCGGTTCGTACGCTCCAACGAAGGTGCCGATACTCCGGGCGTGGATGGTATGACTTGTAAAGCCCTGGAACAATCCAGTGGGCGCGCCGATGCCATTACCCACCTCCTCCAGCAACTAAGCCAAGATATTCTTGGACAGCGCTACCAGCCCCAGCCCCCTCGCTGGATCGAAGTACCCAAACCTTCAGGCGGCACTCGACGCCTGGGCATTCTGACCGTACGTGACCGCATCCTGCATGCCGCTCTGAAAAATGTTCTCGAACCCATTCTCGAGCCAATCTTTCTCCCCAGCAGTTTCGGGTTTCGGCCAGGCCGCGACGTCGCTGGCGCCTTGCATGCTGCAGTTAATTGGATGAGGTTGGGAAAGGATGGCCAGCTCGTTTTCCCTTACGCTATGCACTTGGACATCGCGGATTGTTTCGACACCATCGACCATGAGTATCTTATGGCCAACTTATCCGAGCACGTCGCGGATAAGCAGGTTTTGGCTTTGATCCGCCAACTCCTTCGCGCTAGTGGGCACACTGTCCGCCGCTGGTTCCGCACGCGCCAGGTCGGACTATTACAAGGTTCTCCGCTCTCTCCGCTGCTTTGTAATCTCGCTCTGCACCGCCTCGACCTCACTATGCGAAGGCTGCGCAATGCTTCCCAGGGGGGCATCACCTATTACCGCTACGCCGACGATGTGCTCATTTTGGCCCGCAGCAAAGACTTGGCTAAACAGGCCTTCGAGTGTGCCTCGGATGTCTTGGCTGAACAACGCCAATGCTTCAGCGCGCGCAAGCCCCCTATCGTCTCCCTTTTCGACGGAGTGGACTGGCTCGGCGTTCGCTTACGTGTTACGGTCAACCGCTGGACGAAGCATTTGGAATCAGGCTATGTCATTCCGGATGCCACTGTGCTTGAGATGATCGAACGCCTCATCGAGATGACCACACCTCCCAGTTCCAAACTCTCCGAGCAGACATTCGACCTCGGCCAATGGATCCTTTCGCTCAACGCACAACTTCGTGGCTGGTACCAGAGCTTTCAGTATGCCGATAACATTTACGAAGTCGCGCGCACTCTTGACGAGCTGGTTTTCAACCGCTTTGAAGAGGTTCTACAAGCGGTCACCGGCAGGGGGCGTCACTATCTTCGAGCGACCTACCTGATATGCCTTCCTCGCGGTTTTCGCACTTGGCAGGTGGACGGTCGACAACTTTTGGTTCTCTCCGCCGAACCACCTCGCAGGCCCAAACGCATTGCTCAACGCCCGAAGTGGATGCGACCAATTCCTCCAATTACCCAACCTCCTCAGCTTCAGGCGCCTACCAGCTCAGTCACGGCCACTTCTGAGCTAAGTGGCTTGCCGCCACCCGCCCATCCCATTTCTAACTCCAGTGCCAGTCATGAGCCGCCTGCGATTGCCAACAATAACAACTCCCGCGCAGGCCCGTAGTACCTGACGCACCTTTCCGAGCACAGAGGTAAGTTCCATGGCCAAGCGAATCACTTACATTCAAACGCCAACGGCCTATGTTGTCGGCCCTGGCAAACTTAAGGTCATCAATGGCCGACTTGCCTTTACCACGGGGGACGGTGCTCCCATCCGCCTCGACCTTAACTCACTTCGTTCTATCTATTGCTACGGCCCCGTTGGTTTCACTGACGAAGCCATGCAAATGATCCTCCAGCACAACATAGACCTAGTCTGGATGACGCCCTCAGGTAACCAATGTTATGGCAGGGTTGTTCGGTATGACTCAAGCTCGGTGGCCCTGCGCATCCTACAGCATCGTGTCTTAGCATATCCGCCTGCTCGTTTGGAATTAGCTAAGGCCATAGTAGCTGCCAAGATAGAGTCGCAGCTAAAAGCTGCCAGACATTATCAACGCCAGGGTGTTGCCATCGCCGGCAATTTCCTCCCACAGTTGCAGGCCATTCTCAAAGCGGTGGCCTCCGCGGCTAACCTGGACAGCCTCCGCGGTTTTGAGGGACAAGCCTCTGCCCTTTGGTACGAACTTTTCTCCCAGCTTCTAGTACCCCCATGGAGTTTTCAAGCACGTCAGCGTCGACCTCCAACGGATCCAGTCAACGCCTTGCTCAGCTTAGGTTATACGCTCCTATTTCGCCGAGCTGAGGTTGCCGCCGAAGCGCGCGGTCTGGAGGTGGCTGTTGGGGCGCTGCATGACTTCCGACCCGGACGAGCTTCCCTCGCTTGCGACTTAGTCGAGCCTCTGCGCGTCCCTGCCGTAGACCGCTGGGTTCTTACCCTATGTAATCAACATCGCATCCAACCTCAGCAATTCCAACATACCCAGGACGGTGTACGATTGCTTCCCGACGTTTTCCCCCGTATTATCGGATCTTGGGAGCAACACTATAGTTGCGCTAATATCGGCCGCTCTTTGGAAAATTGCCTCGACCTTTGCCTTTCGATCATGAAATCTTGGGCGTTGCGGTTGCCTGAACCGGTCCATGATGCCTCCCTAATAGGGGCATCAGGCAGTGACCTAACTCCTTAGTGAGTCCATAGTTACGTCCTATGATTTCCTATCGAGATTATGTCTCAATTGCCAACAAACAGCATGCCCGACTCGGGCAGGCTTTTTCCCGTCCCAACATCTCGCTCGGCCGTTACTTCCGCCACGCGGCATCTCAACTTAGACCCCAACCACTAGGGGATTGAAACATTAACCTTGTCACCTCGAACGTTCAGGGACCCTTCGTATCTCAACTTAGACCCCAACCACTAGGGGATTGAAACCCCGGCCGATAGGCGTCGCTCAAACGAACGCCATCGACGATCTCAACTTAGACCCCAACCACTAGGGGATTGAAACAATTGCTGAACTGAGGATTGTCGAT
>JANXCQ010000090.1 GCA_025060195.1 Gemmatales bacterium
ATTCGCCAACACTCCCTGAGCAGGGTCGGCAATAACTAAGTCTTCATCCTCTGGAACTATATAAACATCATCTCTCGGCAAGGGGCCGGAGTTAACCCGTAATCGCAGGATCGCAGGGCCACTCGTATGCACGCCATCCGTGACATGGTACGGAATCTCCATGGTGCCCTCCCAATCCGGCGGGGGCGCGACTACAACTAAGCCATGCGGTTGCAGCTCAACAGACCAGGAAGCACTTGGCTCAGGTGCAGGGTCTAAGCGAATGCCCGCAGTCTGATCTAAGAGCACACTCAAGGAGTCTCCATCCCAATCCCAATCGTTTGCCAACAAACCAGGAGCTTCTAATTGCCACGCTGCGTTCGCGGCAATGACATACTCTTCTCCCCAGGCTATGGGAGCATGGTTATATACTTCGATCCAAACATGCGCCACAGTATCACTGACTAAACCGTCGGTCCAGGTGAAGGTGAAACTATCACTGCCGACAAAGCGCTGGTTCGGCGTGTAGGTGAAGCTGCCATTCGCATGGAACGTGAGACTGCCGTGCGACGGGCCGCTGACGAGTTGCGCGGTAATCGCGTCGCCGTCGGGATCGTAGCCGTACACCTGGCCTGTTAGTTCAGTGTCATGCAGGATGGTATAGTAGGCGTCGGAGGCGACGGGTATGGGGTACCGTTATTCTCTCTTATTTCTTCGGCATCATGTCAAGATAGTAT
>JANXCQ010000091.1 GCA_025060195.1 Gemmatales bacterium
TAACAACCGGCCGGTTTTTGCCGGCAGGTTGAGTTTCAATCCCCTAGTGGTTGGGGTCTAAGTTGAGATGCCCAGGACCTGGAGAGCGTCCTGGAGGCACTGGAGCGGTTTCAATCCCCTAGTGGTTGGGGTCTAAGTTGAGATTTCTGGGCAAGGTCATCAGCAAGTGGCCAGACCAAATGTTTCAATCCCCTAGTGGTTGGGGTCTAAGTTGAGATACGGTCAAGTTCCGGATAGAAACCCCAGGTCAGGGGTGTTTCAATCCCCTAGTGGTTGGGGTCTAAGTTGAGATCTCATTGAACGTTTGGCGTTTGCCAACGTCAATGAGGAAGTTTCAATCCCCTAGTGGTTGGGGTCTAAGTTGAGATAGCAAGTGCGTGCCGATAAACATCCCGCGGGTTATCTTGTTTCAATCCCCTAGTGGTTGGGGTCTAAGTTGAGATGATGTGGCGTTGCAGGTGTTAGGTGGGGACGGTTACTTGTTTCAATCCCCTAGTGGTTGGGGTCTAAGTTGAGATTGCGGTCGGCGGCCAGGAAAGTGCCGTCGACCTGGAGATGTTTCAATCCCCTAGTGGTTGGGGTCTAAGTTGAGATAGCCCTAGAGAGCGAGTTCCCCGAGTCCCACTCGCGGCGGTTTCTATCCCCTAGTGGTGGGGGTCGGGGTGGGGGGGTGGGGGGGGGGTGATTGGGCGTCGGGGG
>JANXCQ010000092.1 GCA_025060195.1 Gemmatales bacterium
GATTGCCGGACTAACCGAGATCGCTGTTCCGAAGGTCTATGATTCGCGCCACGAGTAGCGTGTGATGTTTAGGGAGGGCCGGAAAAGCATCCCCTTGGGAGAGGGGGAGACAGTGAAGGATTCAGAAATCGCAGGAAAAAACGAAAAAGTCAGCGTTATTAGTAATGTAGGCCGCGAATTGGGCAAGTTCACTAATTCTCCGATTGACGCGCAGTTTTCCCAAGCTAAAATGCACTTGACGAGCGGGAGTGAGCAACGACTGAATCAAGCAGTCCCAGCAACAGGAGGAGACAGCATGTATAGTGTGGTATTACTGACCGCGATGGCGACCACGCAGGCGAACACTGCGACCTGGCTCTGGCATCATCGGTGGTTTGCCTGTCACGGTTGGTGTCACGGCTATTGTGCCGGATGGTGCAGTGGCTGGTGTTCGGGTTGGTGCAGCGGCTGGTGTGCCGGTTATTGCCACGGCGTTTATTACGTCCCTGCGGCGCCAGTGGTGTATGCTTGCTACGGCTGCTATGGGGGACCGTTCGCGACGTGTTTCGGGTGCCACGGATGCTATGGTACCACCCCGCCGGGTTCGTATTACACACCGCCGAGTCGGCAGGTGGAAACGATTCCCGCGCAGCCTCGCGAGGTGAAGCCGGAGTCGAAACCATCGGAGAAAACTGCGCCTGAAAAACCAGCCCTGGC
>JANXCQ010000093.1 GCA_025060195.1 Gemmatales bacterium
CGTGTTTCAATCCCCTAGTGGTTGGGGTCTAAGTTGAGATGCAGGGACTGCGAAAGCAGCCACCTCATATGCGGTGCCTGTTTCAATCCCCTAGTGGTTGGGGTCTAAGTTGAGATGGCACTCGGCCACGTTCGATGAGGGCCCGGTGCCGGAGTTTCAATCCCCTAGTGGTTGGGGTCTAAGTTGAGATTTCGAGGGGCTACTCGCGTCCAGCATCGAGGGGCTACTCGTTTCAATCCCCTAGTGGTTGGGGTCTAAGTTGAGATTTGCGGTTGAAGGTGTTGATTACAGCCTCAGCGAGGAGGTTTCAATCCCCTAGTGGTTGGGGTCTAAGTTGAGATTAAGAAGGAGGTGTCCCAATGTACCATTCTGTGCCATGGTTTCAATCTCCTAGTCGTTGGGGTCTAAGTTGAGATTCTCCGCAAGGCGACGGGGAACGGGATATACAAAGGTTGTTTCAATCCCCTAGTGGTTGGGGTCTAAGTTGAGATTGAACAAGCCCTTAACCGTATGATTGCTGACCTCAAGAGTTTCAATCCCCTAGTGGTTGGGGTCTAAGTTGAGATGCCCCCAGGGTGATCTGGCTCCCTGAGGGGGCCAGCGGTTTCAATCCCCTAGTGGTTGGGGTCTAAGTTGAGATCACGGGTGATGTTGTGGCCAACGAGTCATCCCAGGCGTTTCAATCCAGAT
>JANXCQ010000094.1 GCA_025060195.1 Gemmatales bacterium
GTGTCGATAAGGATACCGGGCAGACCCTGATGAACGGCATGGGCGTGTTGCACCTGGAAATCAAGCTCCACCGATTCCGGATAGCCAGAAGTATGGGTGCGTTAAGGATACGTTTCAATCCCCTAGTGGTTGGGGTCTAAGTTGAGATGAACCCAGCCCTCTCACGGATGAGACTTCTGAAAGTCGTTTCAATCCCCTAGTGGTTGGGGTCTAAGTTGAGATTTCGCCGGGCGAGTGGAAGGCGTCGCGGTTGGCGACGCCCGTTTCAATCCCCTAGTGGTTGGGGTCTAAGTTGAGATGGCGTTGCAGTCGCAGCGCGGACCCACCGTCCTTCTCTGTTTCAATCCCCTAGTGGTTGGGGTCTAAGTTGAGATGGTCTCCAGGAAGTTATCATATCCGGACTTGACCACGAGTTTCAATCCCCTAGTGGTTGGGGTCTAAGTTGAGATGAGTAGAGGGCGTCGTAGTTGGCGACGCCTATAAGCCTGGGTTTCAATCCCCTAGTGGTTGGGGTCTAAGTTGAGATTCGGCGCTCTCCGCTCCAGGCTCCCCTCGTCTCCCCTCGTTTCAATCCCCTAGTGGTTGGGGTCTAAGTTGAGATTTTGAGAGATACGTTGATGTCTGCAGGATCAGCCGCTGTTTCAATCCCCTAGTGGTTGGGGTCTAAGTTGAGATGACCCGGGCC
>JANXCQ010000095.1 GCA_025060195.1 Gemmatales bacterium
TGCTGACGATTGGCTCCCAGACACGCCATGCCACTTATGTTGGCGGTCACGGAACCGACCGGCTCCGGTTTGTGACCACCGTGCAAGTGGACGATTTCGATGGAAACGGAATCACCCTGAGCACACCCATCGAGCTGAACGGCGGCACCATTCAGAATTTGTCGAGCGTATCTGCAGACCTCCATTTCACGCCGCCTGACTTGACCCAGGTCATGGTGGACGGCGTAGCGCCCAGCATAGTACGCGTAAGTGGCCCCGCTCCAGGCCTTTATCGTGCAGGTCAGGCGCTGACGATTAGCGTCCGCTTCAGCGAAGCCGTGCGTGTGGATTTTTCCGGCGCAGCGCGACCCTACCTCCGTCTTCGCATCGGAAACGCTATTCGCCACGCGGTCTTTGCAGGTCAGTCCGCAGCGGACACTTTACTTTTCCGTTACGTCGTACAAGCGGGCGAGCGAGACACCAATGGCGTGGAGATTCTTTCTCCCATCCTGCGACCCTCGCTTTCTTCGATCAGGGACCTTGCGGGCAACCACGCCTCCCCATCCTTTGCCCCGATAGCTCTGCCGTCCATCCAAATAGACGCAGTGGCGCCACGAGTGGTACAGATCGTGCTCCCAGCGCCTGGTGCTTATTTCACCGGGCAAGCGCTCGATTTTCTGGTTCGTTTCGATGAACCGGTA
>JANXCQ010000096.1 GCA_025060195.1 Gemmatales bacterium
GCGCAGCCGATCGCGGTAGGCGGGCTCCCGCGCCTCCCGGGGGATGTCCTCGCCCAGGCGCTGATACATCTCCCAGTAGGCGTCGGCAGTGCGCCGTGCCTCGTCGGGGCGGATCTCCTCGAACAGCCGACGGCGGATGACCTCGTAGATCTCCTCGCCGTCCACCGGCGTGTAGATGGCCTCCATCCGCCCGAAGATCTGCTGGAGCTGGTGCAGGACGCGCTCCCCCTCCTCCCCATAGGGGGCGCTGGAGGGCAGGGTGGCCACTAAGGCGCTCCGCTCGAGCACCCGCACCGTCTCGGTCAGCTCCTGGAAGAAGGCCACCACTTGGTCCAGGAAATCCCGGGCTTTGACTGCATACTCAGCGATCTCGTCCATCAGGATGAGGGTAGGCGCCTCGCCGATCACCTGGTGGAGCCGGTCCTTCCCGGGCGCCCGGCGCTGCTGGTCGTGCTCAGCGAGAAGCTCGTAGCGGCCCAGCTGCGCCGCCAGCTCCCCCCACGGGGTCCGGCCGCGGAGCGGATCGGCGGCGGTGCCCACGAAGGTCACCACCCGCGCCGCGGGGATCTCCGCCACCCCCGCCGCGCGAAGGGCCTCCCGGCCCAGCTCCGAATCCTGGGCCTCCTGGGGATGCCGGAACAAGTGGTAGAGGGCGATCAGG
>JANXCQ010000097.1 GCA_025060195.1 Gemmatales bacterium
CCAACAGTTTAACGTCGTCGGCCGAGATCTCAACTTAGACCCCAACCACTAGGGGATTGAAACGCGATGAACTCGTGGGCAAACATGCCCACGATTAAGGCGATCTCAACTTAGACCCCAACCACTAGGGGATTGAAACTCTGGGGTACTACCCCAGGGCCCGGAGATCCCTCTCTATCTCAACTTAGACCCCAACCACTAGGGGATTGAAACGAAGTTTAACGCTTCCTGTAACGACGGTGAGGACTCAATCTCAACTTAGACCCCAACCACAAGGGGATTGAAACCGGAACTTGACCGTGACACGCCCCTCGGGCGTGCCCTCGAATCTCAACTTAGACCCCAACCACTAGGGGATTGAAACCTCTACCCGCCCGGCGACTGCCGCAACCATCGCCGGGTATCTCAACTTAGACCCCAACCACTAGGGGATTGAAACCGAACTCGTGAGAGAACATGCTCACGATTAAGGCGGCATCTCAACTTAGACCCCAACCACTAGGGGATTGAAACTTTTTTATCCCTCTACCTCGCGCCAGAACCGGCGTAAATCTCAACTTAGACCCCAACCACTAGGGGATTGAAACGGCCGCCTTGAGCGCGGCGACGAAGTTTAACGCTTCTTGTATCTCAACTTAGACCCCAACCACTAGGGGATT
>JANXCQ010000098.1 GCA_025060195.1 Gemmatales bacterium
AATCCCCTAGTGGTTGGGGTCTAAGTTGAGATAGAAAGAATGGATGAACGGCTGCTCCAGGCCCTAGTTTGTTTCAATCCCCTAGTGGTTGGGGTCTAAGTTGAGATGACATTGACGGCCTGGAGATAAAAGAGGCCGGGCTCGAGTTTCAATCCCCTAGTGGTTGGGGTCTAAGTTGAGATGAGGAGGCGGCGTTGCAGTGCATCAGCGCGGTCCAACGTTTCAATCCCCTAGTGGTTGGGGTCTAAGTTGAGATACCTGACGGGGCGTGCAAAGCGTCAGGTGGAGGCGATGGTTTCAATCCCCTAGTGGTTGGGGTCTAAGTTGAGATGTGGTCGGCGGTCCGTTTGGGGAGGTCTGGGCCGCCGAGTTTCAATCCCCTAGTGGTTGGGGTCTAAGTTGAGATGCCGCTAACACCCGGCCAGCTAACGGGCCGTCACACCGGTTTCAATCCCCTAGTGGTTGGGGTCTAAGTTGAGATGTAAAGGAAAGGAGGTGGGCCATGCCCACCGACCCCATGTTTCAATCCCCTAGTGGTTGGGGTCTAAGTTGAGATGGAGAATGCGACCGTGGTGGTCGCTGGGACGCCCGGCGGTTTCAATCCCCTAGTGGTTGGGGTCTAAGTTGAGATGTCCGGTAGGCCTGCGATACTTGTGCAA
>JANXCQ010000099.1 GCA_025060195.1 Gemmatales bacterium
ACAGCAATACGAACGACTGAGTTCCAGGAGGTGGCTCGGTCCATTCCAGGGGCGGCGATTCGTTCTTGCCACCCACATCGCCATGGCGAAATTCGGCGGGAATGATTTGCATATGGCCAAACGCGGGACTGCGGAGGGAAAATTTATTCGCACCTGCCTCGCCGGGTGCTGTACTCTTATCCGCCTGACCCTGCGCCGGCTGCATCGCCTTATTAGCCATAGCTTTCTGAGCATCAGGTTTCTGAGTTTCGGGTTTGCTCGCACAACCGACCAGCGCTGCGGTGATAACTAAGCCTAAGATTCTGGGATCGCGGCCCATATGCATAATCTCCTCAATGGTTGACGTCATTCTGGTTGACGTCATTCTCGCGATGTTAGCTCATAGGATAGCAATGAGTGTCATCGCGACGACGACATATTGTCCAAGGGTCTCGACGCCATAACAACCATATGGCTCTGCGTCATGCTTGACTAGATAACACTTGCCAGTGGAGAAAATGTAACATGGCGGGCCGGGAGATGCTCAAAGAATTAGCGCGCCAAGTACGTGGCCGAACTCGGGACATCTTGGCTGCCGCACGAACGGAATGGCTCACCTGGGCTCCCGAAGGCACAAGCAACCACATCTTGTGGCACGCGGGAC
>JANXCQ010000009.1:0-86141 GCA_025060195.1 Gemmatales bacterium
AAAAAGCGTGCGATAGTAGTGATGTGTAACGTTAGCGGGCTTAGGCGGGTTCCGAAGTAATTCGTCCAATTCAGCGACTACCACGTGTAACGCACGGCGCCGATACCACTGATATTCTTCGGGTTTTGCGGATAAAAACAACTTCTTGAGACGCTCTCGGTATTCAATTGGACGTATAGGAGGACCTAAACGGAACTTCCCAATCACTGCAGGCCGTCCAGAGCCACTCAGGTCGGCATGGAGATCGTTAAAGCTCTCAACAAGGTCCGCGACAAACTGGTCGCCGAGCTTTTTGACATCGGCTCGGCGGCTAGCCTCAGCTAAGCCGATGTCAGGCGCCTCGGGGTCTACAGGATTCGGGCCGATCTTGTGTAAGTTTTCTATTAATTTCTGTAAAGAACCCGGTTCCTTCCCAGCAGCGACTGGGGCTGCAGGTTTCTCGGGTTTTTCGGGTTTCTCGGATTTCTTATCCTCGGGTTTCCCGAGCCCTGGCTTAATTGGTTTGAACTGGGCCTGGGCTATGGTAAACGTTACTGCGAATCCTGCGACGACAGCCAGCGTGAGCCCTAAACTGAGGTGATTGACTCTATTCTGCGCCATAGAGGTTCTCCTTACTTAGGGGCACACAAGCAGACCTTTGCCCCAGATTTTTCGATTAACCCGACTCTTCTCTTCTTATACCTGAATTTCGCCCACTCCGCAAGTATCTAAGATAGTTTCGCCTCAGACACTATTTTCACGCGCCATGATGGCAATAGGATGTATGCAAACCTGGGACGCATTTTCCGCCATGGAGCGGAAGGGAAATCCTAGACCATGGCGTGCCCACGGTCGGTCTGAACATCTGCCCCGCAACGGGGCCAGGGAGCAATACTATCGCGGCCTAAGTCTGGTTCAACGCGACGACGAAGGGAGGAAATATCTGCATGGCGCATGAGAATCGGCCCGTGCTGCGCGATATGCGGTCGGAAGCGATCCTGGGCGTGATTCAGCCCCAAATCGCGGAGGCGAAACTGGCGGAGCGCTGGCCGTCGGTTACTGCATACTTTGGCGGCGCGCCAGCCCGTTTGGGGGCACAGATGCAATTATTCGCCCGGGGTCTGATCCGCGCGGCCTTACGACTGCCCACGGGCCTGAGTATCCTGGCTATGTTGGTTGCTGTGCCCATGGCGACGCTGATTGCCTTGGCCGCCTGGCTCATGCTCGGCCCGCTTTTCTTTGCGCGGATTATGCCCATCACGGCGACGCGTTACGTCCTGACGAATAAGGCGTTGAAAGTGCTCAAGGGTTGGTCGGGACGCGTGGTGCAAGAACTGCCTCTTACGGGAATTGATGCGGTGCCGGGAGGTGACTTCCCCGAGGTGGCCGTGCGTGTTGTTGAAGGGTCGGTGCAGGATTTCTACCAGGCGGCTGACCTGGAAGTGCGATCTGGTGGCCAAGTCGTCATGGTGTTGCGAGGCGTTAAGGAATATGAGCAGTTTCGTCGCGCGATTTATAACGCCTGGCTCGCTTGGGGCCGCAAGGAAATGCCGAAAGAGCAAGTCCATCCTGCCTCCGAAGCGGAGGCGAAAAAGTAATCCCACCGCGACGCCTGCCAAAGCGAGGAGCCTGCCATGATATTGCGTACTTGCACGCTCACCTGCATCGTTGCGCTATTAGCATTCAGCTGGGTCTGGGCTAATTGGCCGAGCTTTCGCGGGCCGACGGGCAACGGCCATGCTTCCCCGCAGGCCCAGCCGCCTTTACGTTGGTCGGCCCAGGAAAACGTCGCCTGGAAGGTTGAATTGCCAGGGCCGGGCAATTCCACGCCCGCGGTCTGGAACGAACGCATCTTCCTGACGCAGGCCCTCGACAAACAGCGGCATCAGCGCGCGTTGTTGTGCCTCGACCGTCGTACCGGTAAAGAACTGTGGCGTCGGGTCGTCCGTTACGAGGAAGACGAGCCGACTCATCGCGATAATCCTGCGTGTTCTGCGTCTCCCGCCACGGATGGTCAGCGAGTAGTCGTTTCTTACGGTTCGGCAGGGATCTATTGCTACGATTTGCAAGGCAATCAGCTTTGGCACTATGCTACGGGTAAAATCCATCATATCTGGGGCAACGCCGCTTCGCCGATCATCCATGACGGTATGGTGTTTCTCAACTGTGGCCCAGGCGAGCGGACGTTTCTGGTCGCGCTCGATTTGGCTACTGGCAGAGAAGTGTGGAAAGTGGACATTCCGGGGGGCAAATTTGGCGAAAAGCCTTCGGATTGGCTCGGCGCTTGGAGCACCCCGGCGATCGTGCGAGTGGGCCACCGTGACCTGCTCGTAGCTAGTTGGCCCGAATTTCTGGCGGCTTACGAGCCCAAAACGGGTAAGGAAGTTTGGCGGTGTACCGGGCTAGGCCGGCTCGTGTACACTTCGCCGGTGGTGTCGCCGGAGGTAGTGGTTATCAGTTGCGGATACGGGGGGCCCGCTTTGGCAGTACGCCCCGAGGGTCAGGGGGACGTCACGAAGAGCCATCGGCTTTGGCGGACTGAGGAACGCAATCCCCAACGCATCGGCAGCGGTATTTTGCTCGGTGATTACTTCTTCCAACCAAACGCGGGGCCAGCAGGTTCAGTGCATTGTCTGGAGTGGCGCACGGGGAAGGTGCTCTGGAATGAACGTCTAGGTGATGCATTCTGGGGCAGTATGGTTTATGCTGCAGACCGACTCTATGTAACCGACAGACGTGCGGTAACGTACGTGCTCAAACCTGCGGCCAAATTCGAGCTCTTGGCCAAGAACGAACTGGATGGCGCCACGACACACGCCACGCCCGTTATTGTGGACGATATGGTGCTCATTCGCACTTGGACGCACCTCTGGTGTCTGCGGGAAAAGTCCCAGTAATGGGTCAAATAGGTTCCTTCGAGCGAGCCATTGCTGGCACCCCGGTGCGCCAGTGTGTCGGCTTGTGGTGTCTGTATGTCGGATAACTGTACCGCACATCCACTGCTTTCTCACTGGATTCGCGGCCACGATACTCGGATAAGAACACATCTCAGCGCGGCGCGCGTTATGACAGAGGGGAACGTGGCGCGTGAACCAGGTTCACAGTGCCTATGCTGCTCGTGACTAAGTGCCCCCTTCTGCGTCCGAGCCCACGAGACGAAGCTGGCTCGTGGTTGCGATTGTTAGATTGTCATTGCTCGGTCTGACGGTGGAATCGGTTTTCACCTGGGGTTTGTACGCTTAGCGTACGGGGCAAGCGGAGTTAGCCCACCTCATCGCCGAAACTGACGCGTTGTATCCGCATGGGCGCCACGACGACTTCCTGGCACAGGCCATGCAGAAGCCGCCTGAGGATCAGGTTGGCCCTCAGTCAAGCATCTAGGGAACAAATATGGAGATGAGGTAAACTCTCTTTTCGAGCAGATTGATTTCCATCGGCGCGATTTCTTGTATCAGCGCTTGCCAGGAGACATGCTCCAACGTTTACAACGGTTTTGACCCGGAGTCGCGACCTGCTGGCCACGGTTCATGCCTTGGCTCAGCACACCGTGACTCAAGTCCCTGCAAGTGATTGGGACAAGGAAGATCCAAAGCTCCATTCTAGAAGTTTCCCCTTGTCAGAATACCGTGAAGACGTTGGTGTTTTGCCACGAATGCTTCTTAGCCCGATCCGACATTCCAGCAGCGAAAAGAAACCTTACTAGCTATCGCTCGGTCGCGCTTTAGCTTCGATGCATGCCCGACGAGGCGATCGCGCTGAATATGGCTTGTATGAGTTGGCGGTGGAAATTGTGCGTCAATTGGCCTTGCGTGAGGTTGCCCCTGCGATGCTCGAACAACTGGAAAAAGTGCTAGTTGAGTCGGATGGAACATAATCCGTCCCTGTATCGCCTCCGTGCTGAGCGTTACGACCAGCACGAAAGATTCCTCCATTTGGCGGACAGCACGACCGATTGGCACTAGTTTCTTGTCTCGCCACCTTCCTCATCTAAACACCACTAACGTTGCAGGACGAGGGATGGTGGCCTACTATGAGATATTTTTAGCTCGGGAACTGGCTTATTTTCTGCGTCAGCATATGGCTTATCGTAAACAACACCTTGAGCACGTGTTTTCGTTGCGTCGCTTTTCCGAAGTAAAAAAATTTGCCTTGCTGCCGTTTTCCGGCAAGTTCGTCAAGGTTCCGATTTTTTGCCGTACTATGGAAGAAGTTTCACCAGACGGGTTATTGTGGGCGCCTTTACGGCGTTCCTGGACCGGGAGTGGAACGCGAAAAAGTGGGCGTTTCGATCGATCGCGGTTGGTTCGCTCAGCTTTACTCGAATTATTGGAACGCATCCTTGTGCTATCAGACACATCGAAGTGCAATTCGTGTGGCCCTTAGCCGCGGGAAAGTATCGCTTGCGTTATGCGCTGTTTGCCCGCGACTTGGGACGACATCGTTCCTGAATTCCTGCCTGAAAAGTTGCTCGACCCCTTTGATGGTCAGCCACTGTCTATCAGGGCGGTTCCTGAAGGGCTGGTCATCTACTCAGTCGGCGCTGACAGAACGGACGACGGTGGAAAGTTGGAAGGTCGAGATTGCGGCGTCGGCTTTCGTCTGGTGCACTCTATGAGTGTCGAGCTGCCCCGCCGTTTCTTGGAAAACCGTACCCTTTAGCAGGCCCAGCGCATTGACCTGGGTTTAGCCTTCTGTTAGTGGTCGAGAGAGGTGGGAAAGGTGCTCGACGATGAAGTTGGCGACGGTGGCAGGTGTGAGGAAATCTGTGTCCACGCTGAAGTGGGCGCAAGATTGATAAAACGGCTCGCGCTGGGCCAACAGGAGCGACAACTCCTCGGCCAAGGGTAAGCCCGTGAGCGTGGGGCGTAAGCTGGGCGAGCGTGGGTCGTTTTGCAGCCTTGCTACGAGCACGGGTACCCTGGCTCGTAACCAGATGCATATACCATTGGAGCGGAGCAGTTGGCGATTTTCTTCAGTTAGCACGACGCCACCTCCCGTCGCTACCACAACTTTATCCCACGTGGCGATTTCGCGAAGCAGGGAGGACTCTCGCTGCCGAAAGCCGGCCTCGCCAAGGGTGCCAAACATTTCCCGCACCGATTGGCCGTAGCGCTGTTCCAGTTCGGCGTCCATGTCGCACCAATTCCAGGCGAGGTGCTGGGCTACCAGCGGGGCGACGGTGCTTTTCCCTGTACCTCGCAGACCCAGCAGATAGATGCGACGGATCGGCTCGCCCATGTCTTGACATCGCTTTGTCACAAGCGTGTGACCAAGGCGACAACTTGCACGGTGTCCTCACGATTTGTGTGCGGGAACCGTTGCCAGCACAGTTGGTACAGTTTGGTGAAACCTCCGGGCGGCTTGAATGAGTGCCTCCGCGGCCAAGTCCACTTCTTCCTCAGTGGTAAATCGTCCCACGCTGAGCCGGACTGCCCCGCGGGCGGAGGCTTCGGGAACCCCCATGGCACGGAGTACAGGCGAAATGTGCACTTCCCCTTCGTGGCAGGCGGAACCCGTGGAGGCGGCGATTTGCGGCGTGGCCTGGAGCAACTCCGCGCCGACACAGCCGAGAAAGCCGACATTCAGCGTGTTTGGCAAACGTAATTCTGGATGGCCGTGGAGGGCAACGCTTGTGCCGAGTGCGGTCATGAGCCGGTGCCAGAAACGATCGCGCAGTCGTTGGAGCCGCTGGCTTAACTCGGGCAGGTCTTGCTGGGCCAGCGCACAGGCTGCGCCTAGGCCGACGATAGATGGCACATTTTCGGTGCCCGCGCGACGTCCTGCTTCCTGGCCCGCGCCGTGGAGCAACGGCTCAAGGGCAATGCCCTCGCGGACATAAAGCGCACCGATGCCCTTGGGCGCATATAGCTTGTGTCCCGCGAGCGTGAGCAAGTCCACTTCGAGTTCCCGGACGGTAAACGCGAGCTTTCCTACAGACTGTGCGGCGTCGGTATGCACTAGCGCGCCGTGTTCATGAGCCAACCGCGCAATCTCGCGAATCGGCTGAAGGGTGCCAACTTCGTTGTTGGCGTGCATGATGGTTACCAAAGCGGTCGGCTGACGCAGTGCCCGGCGGAGCGCCTCCAAGTCCACCACTCCGAAACGGTCCACCGGTAACACGGATACCCGTACCCCAAGATGTTGGAGGAACGCACACGGACGGAGTGTGGCGGGATGCTCGATGGCGCTGGTGATGACGTGGATTTTCCGCGGCTTGAAACGGCGCCACCAGCGCCACCATGCCGAGAAGTAGCGGTTCGCCGCGAAGACGCATTCCGTCGGTGTGGCGCCAAAGAGCAGCGGGAACACGATGCCTTTAATGGCCAAGTTGTTGGCCTCGGTCCCGCCGCCCGTGAAGACAATTTCCTGAGCTTGGGCCCCAAGGAGCGCTGCAACTTGGTGGCGCGCTTGTTCGACCGCGGCGTGGGCAGCTTGACCGTAGACGTGGGCGCTGGACGGATTGCCGAACTCTTCGCGCAAATACGGCAGCATGGCCTCGAGCACACTCGGGGCCACAGGAGTTGTGGCGTTATAGTCGAGATAAATCGGTTTCATGGCTGGCTGAAGACGAGTTTACGTCCCATTCGACCTTGACGGGCGTCTGCTAAGACGCATTCCCCTTCGGACAAACCCTCCAGGATTTCCACCCACTCTCCGCGGATCTCGCCTATGCGAACACGGTGTTCGACAAGGCGCTCGGCTTCGATTTTCCACACGCGCTCGACTCCCGCAAACTCCCATAGCGCGGTACGCGGCAACACCAGGGCCGTGGCCTGCGGATCAAGCACCAATTCGGCTTCGGCAAAAGTATTGGCGGGAAGTTGGCCTTGCGGGTTGGGAATATCGGCTTCGATGATGCGCATCAAGGTTGCGGGGTCGAGCGCGGGTTCGATGCGCTGGACACGTGTGTGGAATGGTTCGCCCATGCCCTCGACCAAGATGCGAATTTCCATTCCCGTGTGAAGCTGGAGGGTGTAGCGATCGGGCACTTTGCCTCGGAAGCGTAACGTGTCCAAGCGTACTAGACGTACCACTGGGTCACCGACACGCAAATAGGAACCGGGCGCGGGGGGACGTGTTTGCACAATGCCGGCAAACGGTGCGCGGATCGTGGCATCGCGGATTTGTTTGCGTGCCTGTTCCAGTTCCACCTTTCGCAACTGAAGCAAGGCCAGCTGCTCACGTGTTTGGTTCAGGGCCGACAAATAACGTGCCTCGGCCACTTTGAGCGAGACCTGCAGGCGATCCAACTCCTCGGGCGAGATGGCAGTGCGGTTCAGCCGATGCAACACGGTAGCCCGTTCCAAAGCTAGACGCGCCTCCTCGACTAGCGCTTTTTCTTGCACGACAGGCGGGGCGTTTTCCGGCCGGAGCGAGCTTTCTGATTGATCGGGTTGCAACCCAAGTCGTGCGCGGATAGCCTGCACCTGAGCCTCAGCCAGACGCTCCTGCAAACGGTAATCTTCGGCATCGAGTTCGACCAATACCTCATCTTGCTGTACACGGCTGCCAATGTCCACATACACCCGCTCGACGCGGCCCGCCACTTGCGTCCCGACGAGGGCTTCCTCAGCTTCCACTAGGTTGCCCTGGATGTTGAGTATTCGCGGCCAGGGCCGTCTTTCGACCTTGGCCAAAGGCGGATCGCGTAAAACGTCCCATGCCGACTCGCTCGGGCTGTGTTCACCACTGCGCGCCCAACTATCCCACCAGCCGCGCACCCCTCCCAACCAGATGGCGGAAAGGCCTAAGCCGATGACTATTCCTACGATGCAAAACCAAGTTCGCTGACGCATGGCAAGCATTCGCTGCAAGGGCGGGTTGTTGTTTGGCAGGTATGCTGAATCTGAGACCGAGCCGTCACTGACTTTATCATATCAACCGCGTCAGGCTTGCGGTGAGCGTGTGCACACCACGCTGACTAGCCGACCCATTCTGACTCCGATAATACTTGACTCAGCGGCCAGTCGAGAGTGCTTGGTGCCAAGTTTCGGCCCTTGGTGCTGGGGGCAAAAGGAGAATCATATATGGTGGAGGATGCGCTACTCCTGTTGAATTTACTCCGTAAACGCCCCGACCAAGTAACTCCCCTGGAATGGATAGAACTGTACCGTTTGCTCGGTAATCTGGCACCCCTTGTGCTTCACGACGAAGCCGTGCGCCGAATCGAGAAGGAAGTCAGGATCCGCTTCCCCATGGTCCAGTTGCCTCAGGATCGAGGTTCGTGCTGGATTGTCATGGCCACGGTTCATCCCGAAGACTATCCGCTACTACGGCCAGCTTTTGTCATCCCGTTGCAATGGCTCAAAACAGAACAAGGAGATCCTCGCCTTCCTGCAAGGTTGCACGAGCTGTCGCAAAGGGTGCGCACCGAGTTAGCCATTGCTTTCGGTGAGCCCGAGTATCGTGAATGGAACTTGCACCTACACCCTTATTTCGCCCCGCCTGATGCCACACTGAGTTTTCGTTCGCTCGACGACCGTCTAAGTTTCGAGTCGGGCTGGGTAGCGTTAGCAGGGGGGTTGTATCTGGCGCAGCACAATGGCCAACCTGATGAACATGTCTGGGTCTCGGCACGGTGGTGTCCACAGCGTGGCATTCAACGAGTCGGACACTTAGAAGAAAAACTGGCCTTGGCCGCACAGTTCCAAGTTCGATCGTTTTTCATTCCTGATGAACAGGAAAACGAGGTGCCACAATGTTACCTGCCTATGATCTGCAAACTTCCTCAGGGCAGCAATCGACTCCGCGACGTCTTGGCGACCTACCTAAGTGCGCTCGACGTTCGTCCCGCCCAACCCGCCTGCGATGAAGCGTCATTTCGCCACTGCGCCGCCTGGTACATGCGCCAACTCCGCCCCCTGGAACATTGCCACTTCTATTGCCATTACTTACTTCCTTATCTCGCTGAGAAGTTACGACAACAATTTCGCCAAGAGCATCCCCTGTACCAACCAGAGGTGTTGGTAACAGTGGTCAGTCCCAGTTGGAATTTGGTGCCCCTGATGGCCCGCGTATTTGGCGTGCGCCAGTGTGCACTGCTTTACACCAGCGACGATGCCCGCATCGCTGCCCATGTGGCGGAAGTGCGCAATTATCTGCAGCAATGTACTCAGGTTGAGCAAATGATGGAAATTCCTTTTCGGATGAACCAGATGGCCGAAGACTTCCTGCGGCTGCCTGTTTGGCAGGTTTATCCGGCGGACAAAGTGCTAGTAGATCTGACGCCTGGCAAAAAGCTTATGTCGCTGCACTTGTACAGCGCAGCGCCGAGGGGAAGTTGGATGGTTTACCTCGACAGCCATCAGCAAGAAGGCCGTCCCGTTTTGGGCACCGAACGCTTAGTTTGCTGGCAACGCAGTTAGTCAGGCTGATCCCCTTGGGCGAATCGGCCACTAAAGTGCCATTGCATAGAACTGTCAAACGCTTATAATGCGGCCACATTTGCGCTCACTCTCTGCTCATGGCACTGGGCTGTCAGTTGCAAAAGATCAATGCAAACTAGGCAGCGAAATCTCAAGCGGGCCGCTATTCTCGGATGGACGCTAAGTATCGCGGTGTTGTCGCTGACCGCGACGGAGTGGCAAGTTCGCCTGCAATGGGTGCCGGGCCAAGAGTTGGTTTATCGGGGTGAGGTACATGAGCTAGCCAACGGTCGAGGCGTGCACTTTCGGAGAGAATATGAGTTGGAAGTCCGGTCGCTAGCGCTGGCGCAACGTGGCAGCGACCTGGAAGTGGCGTTTCTAACGACACTGCGGCCAAAAATCGCCGCCGCGGCTGCACCCGCCCATGCTTCAGTGCGATTGGAACTGGCTTGGGTAACGGCCCAAGGGGAAGTGGTGGCACCTAATCGGGCGCCGCCCACGGTCGCGCGCGACGGCCCGACCAGTTGGGAATGCGGTTTCGTCGTGCCTTTGCCCAAGGACTCCTGGAAAACAGGCCAAACTTGGATCCACCAGGAGCCTGGTCAGCCTCCCGAAGAGTGGCGCGTCGCTGGCACTGAGAACCTGGCGGGAACAACCTGCCTCAAGTTGCTGCGCACTCAGAAAAGCCCCGATTGGGAAAAGCCTCGGGCCGATCAGCGAGCGTGGTATCGCAAAGAGGTCATCTGGCTCGACCCACGCTTAGGAGTCGCTCAGCGTGTCGAACGCGAGATTTCCCGGCGGGAACCTGCCCACCTTCAGGCAACAGGCAGTATCATCACCCGCTACGAACTAGTCAGTTCGCTCCAATACGAGCCCAGGCTCCTGGAAGATTGCCGACGAGAAATTCGGATCACCGCGCAATTGCAAGCGCAGCTCTCTGATTTGCTCGTGCCAGGGCGCAAAGCTCAACCCGAGGAGTTTCTGCAGTTGGCTCGTCGCGCAGAGGAAGCAAGCGTCGGACCGGCCACGCCGTATCGCTCGGCGCTGCAACGATTAGTTCAGTCGGCGCAGGCGGCAGCACGCGGAGAAATAGCTCCGGGGGCGGGGCACGAAGCAGTTCCTGCCCTGGAAGTAGGCCAAGCCGCCCCAGACTTCCTGGTCCCTGACTGGCGTAACCAGCAGAACGTATCGTTGCGCCAGTTCCGCGGCCGGCCGGTGTTGCTGTTATTTTTGCAAACTCGCTCTCCTTTGAACGGCGAAATCTTACTCCAAGTTCGCCGGCTTATGCTTCAACATCCCGAATGGGACCTCGTGCCGGCCATTGCCTTCATGGACGAGGATCGTCAAGCTGCCGAAGACCTGCTCTTACGCCGCGCCTGGGAATATCCAGTACTGCAAGGTCAAGCCTTGCGTGCGAGTTATCGGGTCGAGGCAACGCCCCGACTCGTGTTGATCGATGGCCAAGGAGTCGTTCAAGGACAATACACTGGATGGGGGCCAGAAATCCCGCGAATCCTTCTGCGCGATCTCAAACGCATCTGCCCACGCGAGTGAACCATAAGACGCACCACGCGCGGTATTGATACCGCTGGTTGGTAGGCCAACCGTTCTTCTTCCGCAGTTCGTTCATCCGAGAAATCCGATACTGTCTGCAATTACTGCATATTGAGCGCCGCCCAGGCCACAAGGCTGCCCTTGCAAACTTCCACACCGATCCGATAGTATCGAATGGCCATCCGTGTCCTGCGGCTGAAAGCTTGCAAAGCTCAGTGACTTAGCTATGCTCGCAACGCCCTATCAAATTCAGGAAAGCACACGGCGCTGTGCCCGAACCGGTCGGGAACTGCGGCCCGGCGAGATATGCTACAGTGTGCTCTATGAGCGGGATGGTCAGTGGGTACGCGAAGATTATTCCCCCGAAGCCTGGTCCGGTCCGCCCCCCGACGCGTTTTGCTTCTGGCGCGGCCGGGTTCCTCCGCAGGAACGACCCAAGCGGGTTGTTTATAACGAGGAGGCCCTCTGGGACTGCTTCCTGCAACTAGAGTCACGCACCGACCCGCAGGGCCTGGCTCTGCGCTATGTCTTAGCGCTTTTGCTCCTGCGCCGCCGACGACTGCGCCTGATTAGCGTAGATACGATCGACGGCCTGGAAATCTTGCGTCTACAATGTCCCCGCACTCGACAAGAGTATCAGGTACCCAACCCTGGCCTGGCGGAGAACGAACTCAAACCGATCGAGCAACAGATATACCAACTCGTGGGTCTGGCTTAGCATGTCTGCTATGGAGCGAAACACCATCATGGCACCGGGAAAAATCATCCCGTTAGTAGGCCGTTGTCTGAGCCTGCTGAGTTATTGCTGCCTCGTAGGCTGGGCCGGTCTGTGCGGTTGCAGTTCCTGGACGGGGCACCGGGAACCCGCCTTGCCATGGGGTAGTCTCCGCCCCACCGCTGAACAACTGGTAACCTATCTCGACAGCCAAGCACGCAAAATCCAATCCCTGCGTTGCACCAATGTGGACATTCATATTCAGCAAGGAGCTCAGGCGTTTGGGGCCACGGGCATGCTCGCCTACATGAAACCGCGTAACTTTCGCCTAGTGGCCCACGCGGGACTGCAAGACCAGGCCGACATCGGCTCCAATGACCGCGAGTTCTGGTTCTGGTTCCGCCATGATAAGAACAACGCCATTTACCGCTGCGCGTACGAAGATCTTCCGCACGTTCGAAGCCTGCGCATTCCCATCCATCCCGATTGGCTGGCCCAAGCCTTGTGTGTCCAGGAAATCGGACCTGCTCATCAATATCGCATCCTGGAACAGAACGACTCCATGGTTTTCAGCACACAAACTACTTCGCCTCAGGGTCAACCACTGGTGAAGACCTTGAGCGTGGCCACTCGCGGAACCTTGGCCGGTCGCATCACTGCCATGAGTCTGCGCACGCCCCAGGGAACGGAGCTCTGGTCTGCAGAAATCAGCGAATATCATCGCGACGTCGGCCCCTATGTCGTGCCCCGCAAAATCAAGGTGCGCTGCCCCATGGAAAAACTGGAAATCGCCCTGAAATTAGACGGAGCGCAGGTGAACGTGTTGCAACCGAATAACGTCGGCGATACTTTCGTGCGTCCCCCGAAGCCTGGGGTTCAGGAGATTGACTTAGCCCGAGCCACACCCGCCATCCCCGCGGATTCTACCAAGCCCAACGCCCTTTCGCCTTAGATACGCTGCAACCATTCCACCCTCCGCCGACAAGACCAAACCACGGCCAGGCTATGAACTAACATGTTCGGCCCTGGCTACTAGACACACCCTCATGAGCCGAGTCATTAACCTAAGAGAAGAAATTCGCCTGCCCGTGCATTTTACTATAGTTGCACATATATATGTATGCCTAGCGTAGTTATTCGCATAAATAATTAGCGGCTGACTAACGGCTGATACGTAATTGAGGCGAGCAAAGTAAGCTTTCTACTTCAGAAGCTGTTACCCACGCGAAATCCCCTGGTATCGAGTGTTTGATCGCGCTAATCGCCACGCCCCAATCCAGCCCTTTCTGTACGTCCTGATCTAATAATCCGTGAATCAATCCCGCGGCAAACGCATCTCCAGCCCCTAAGCGGTCCACAATTTCCACCTCATAGGTGCGGGTCTGATAGATCTTACCACCGGCATAGGCAATAGCTGTCCAACTATTGCGCCAGACCGAGGGATTCTCCCGCAAAGTAATAGCCACCACCTGAAGATTCGGGTAGGTTTCGGCCAAACGGCGAGCAACCGCTGCATAGTCGGTGCCTTCGATCCGCAGGACTTTATTAGCGTCTTCTTCCGTGGTGATGAGTACCTGGGCCTGTTGCACAAACTTATGCATCCAGCGATAGGCCTCCTCCGTGCTCCATAGTTTCGCCCGATAGTTGAGGTCAATGCTGATGGGCACGCCCGCGGCAGCGGCTGCGGCCAGAGCCTCCTCAGTGGCTTCCGCGGCGCTCAGACTCAGAGCCGGCGTAATGCCTGTCACATGAAACCAGCATGCCTCCGCGAATATAGCTTTCCAAGGCACCATCCCGGGCCGAATTGCGGCCAGGGCAGAACCCTTGCGATCGTATAAGACACTAGAAGCCCGTGGTGCCGCCCCGAATTCGAGAAAGTATAGACCTATACGATCTTCATTCGTCCAAAGGATATAATCCGTGCCCACGCCTGCCTCGCGCACGTGACAGGCTAATAATCGCCCTAACGGGTTGTCCGTTACTCGGGATACCCAGTAAGCGCGTCGGCCCAAACGAACCAGAGCCACTGCGGTATTCAGTTCGGCACCGCCCACTTTGACCTCGAAACTCCGTGCTTGCTCTAAGCGATGAAACGCCGGCGGACTGAGTCGTAGCATCGCTTCGCCAAACGTAATCACAGCCTTAGTCATCGAGATTTACCCTCACCGCATTTTGTGGAATCGTTCTTATCCTCTATCGTCCGATTTATAATGCTGCCCATTTGGCAGGAGAAGCTCTAAGTATCATGCAAGGAGGGAAACTTGCTATAAGGAAGCAGTCGCATCGCTATATTGTTTGACAAGGCTTACATATTGGCGGGCCAGTTCGGTAATGCGGGAAAAGTTTCCATCCGCAAGGGCCCGGGGTTCGACTAACTGAGCCCCTACGCCTAAACAATAGGCCCCCGCCTTCAGAAATTCACCTACGGTCTGTAAGTTGACGCCGCCCGTGGGCATGAGGCGAATGTGGGGCAGAGGGGCGCGCACGGCGCGGATGTAGCTCGGACCGCCCACCTCGGCAGGGAACACTTTGACAATATCGGCTCCCGCTTCCCAGGCGTGTACGATCTCGGTGGGGGTGAATGCCCCGGGAATCGCCACCTTCGCATACCGCCGACAGGTGCGAATCACTTCCAGGTTAGTATTCGGCGCCACGATAAATTGCGCCCCGGCTAAGATCGCTGACCTTGCCGTGACCTCGTCGAGTACCGTTCCCGCACCTAACAAAACTTCTTCGCCCAATTCTCGAGCTATGTCTCGGAGAACGTTGATAGCATCGGGTACGGTAAATGTAACTTCTATGGCACGGATGCCTCCCTCTAATAAAGCACGGGCGACACGAACTAATTCCGCACTGGTAGGAGAACGAACGATGGCCACGATCTTAGTTTCCCCGAGCAACCGTAATATCGTTTCCTGAGACACCGCTTAGACACTCCTTAGTAAACTTCATCAATCGGTCTAGCTAGGTTATTCTGTTCACGTGGACTTAAGGTAAGCATTAGTTACCTTAGCTAAGATGACTCTATTAGATCGACGAAGAACAGCAAGATTGAACTATAATCAGCGCCGTATATTACTCACTGCAACCTGGTTAGTAAGCGGCTCCTTTCTAGAGGTCGCTTATAGTGCAACATCTAAGCTTCCGAAGTAGGGTTTTTTTGCAAGGTAGGGAGGGGGATTTTCTTGTTCTTGCGGAGGCCTAACAGGTTGCCGACTTTGCGTGCGAGCCAGAGAAGGGGATCATAATAGGCGTCCACGACGCGCTCTTTGAGAGGGATAATGCCATTATCGGTGATGTGAATTTCCTCGGGGCAGACCTCCGTGCAGCATTTCGTGATGTTGCATAGGCCGATGTTGAGAACATCCTTGAGCAAGGGCAAGCGGTCGACGGTGTCCAGGGGGTGCATTTCTAAAGCGGCCACGCGGATCATGAACCGGGGACCGCCGAAGATTTCGGGCGGCTCCTTCATCTGATGATCGCGGAGAACGTGGCAGACGTTCTGACAGAGGAAACATTCAATGCACTTGCGAAATTCCTGAACGCGATCCACTTCTTCCTGAGCCAGGCGCCAAGTACCGTCGGGAAAATCGGGGGGACGCGGCTTGAAGGGCGGAATCAACTTATTAATGCGATAGTTCCAGGAGACGTCGGTAACCAGGTCCTTGATGATCGGAAAGGCCCGCATAGGTTCGAGGGTCACTGGTCCGGGCGGCAGGCTGTCCATGCGGGTCATACACATGAGTCGGGGTTGGCCGTTGATTTCTGCGGAACACGAGCCGCATTTCCCGGCTTTGCAATTCCATCGGCAGGCTAGGTCGGGCGCTTGCGTGGCTTGGATTTGGTGCACCACGTCGAGCACGACCATACCTTCGGAGACCTCGGCCTGGTATTCGCGAAATTGGCCGCCCGTTTTATCCCCCCGCCAAATGCGAAAGATTGTCTTGCCCATAGTGCGTTAGTCCTGGCTTGTGGACGGTTGTTACCGTCTTTGCGACCTTGGAAGCCTATTTATTTTGTTCAATAACCCGCTTCAAATAATCGGGCATTTCCGGAATCGGCTCCCGCCGCACCCGCATCGAGCCGTCCGGCCCTTTGCACACTACAATGTTGACCTTCCCAAATTCCTCGCTTTTGTTGGGGTAATCTTCACGGAATTGTGCGCCGCGACTTTCCCTGCGTTCGAGGGCGGATCGGGTGATGGCCTCGGCCACGATGAGCAGGTTGCGCAAATCCATCGCGGTGTGCCAACCGGGATTGTATTCCCGATTGCCCACCACGCGAACGCGGCGATAGCGTTCGCGCAGCCGCTCCAGCGCTTCCAGCGCGCGGAGCATGTCCTCTTCGCGACGGACAATGCCCACGAGATTCTGCATGGTTTCCTGCAGGTCGTACTGCACCTGGAAGGGATTTTCGTCCCCTTGGGGATGGTCAATAAAACTCAAGGCCCAGCGGGCCGTCTCTTCGATCTGGTCGCGCGGCAACTGTCCGGCGGCGTGCTCTTTGGCAAACCGGGCGGCATATTCCCCTGCCCGCTTACCGAAGACGAGTAAATCCGACAGCGAGTTGCCACCGAGCCGATTGGCGCCGTGCAAGCCGCCGGCCACTTCCCCGGCCGCAAATAACCCGGGCACCGTGGACATTTGCGTGTCCCCATCCACGCGAACCCCGCCCATGATGTAGTGCACCGTGGGGCCTACTTCCATTGGCTGTTTGGTAATGTCAATCCCGCCCAGTTGCTTGAACTGATGGTACATGCTGGGGAGTTTTTTCTTGATATATTCGGCCTTGTTCAGACCGGGTCGCCGCCGCTCCAGCCAGTCGCAGAAGGTCTGCAGTTCCAGAAAGACGCCCCCGTGCGGACTGCCCCGACCCTCCCGAATCTCGCGGACGATGCACCGCGCCACGTGATCGCGGGTCAACAGTTCCGGCGGTCGGCGCGCATCACGGCCCTGATATTTCTCCCCAATGACATACAGGAAGCCTTCCTCCTCATTATCCGCGGTACTGTTGCGATAGGCTTCCGGGATGTCATCAAACATGAAGCGTTTGCCGAGGGCATTGCGCAGTACACCCCCTTCGCCGCGCACCCCTTCCGTTACCAGAATGCCGCGAACGCTCGGCGGCCAAACCATGCCCGTGGGGTGGAATTGCACGAATTCCATGTCCACCAGTTCGGCACCGGCTTCGTAAGCGAGTGCATGGCCGTCACCGGTGTACTCCCAACTGTTACTAGTGATCTTGTACGCCTTGCCAATTCCTCCGGTGGCCAGAACTATAGCCTTAGCGTGAAACACAACAAATTGGCCCCGTTCCCGGTAATAACCAAACGCCCCGACCACGCGGTCGCCGTCTTTGAGCAGGCGAATGATCGTACACTCCATGTGTACGTCGATGCCCTGATGGATGCCGTGATCCTGAAGCGTGCGAATCATCTCCAGGCCGGTACGGTCGCCTACGTGGGCCAAACGCGGATATTTGTGTCCCCCAAAGTGGCGTTGCAGGATGCGGCCGTCTTTGGTGCGGTCGAAAACAGCGCCCCAGGCTTCCAGTTCCCGAACGCGCTCGGGGGCTTCCTTGGCATGAATCTCGGCCATGCGCCAATTATTGAGATACTGCCCGCCGCGCATGGTATCGGCGAAATGCACCTCCCAATTGTCGCGGGCATCCACGTTCCCCAAGGCCGCGGCGATACCACCTTCCGCCATCACGGTGTGCGCTTTGCCCAAAAGCGATTTACACACCAAACCGACGCGGCACCCCATCGCGGACGCTTCAATCGCCGCGCGCAGTCCGGCACCTCCCGCACCAATGACCAGCACGTCATGCTCGTAAATCGGGTAGTCCATAGTCTTCCTCAGTCCAAGGTGCGATACCTGCCCATGAGTTGCTTTTCCTCAAGGTTTAGCTCACCAGATACGAAGGTCGTGCCAGATACCTGCCGCGCACAGCCGGATGTATAAGTCGGTAAAGCCCACGCTAAATAAAGACAGCCAAGCCCAGAGTTGATGCCGTTCGTTCAAGTGAGTGCTAAAACGCCAGAGCCGATAACTGACCGTCGGCTTGAGCATGCCGTTCACGGGACAGCTGAAGCAATTCTTGCGTCCTCCGATCAGGTGCCGAAACGAGTGACAGCCCAGCGTGTAGCTCGTGAGTAAATATACGTTAATCAGCATGATAATCGTGCCCAGGCCGATGCCAAAGGTATAGCTTCCTGTGGGGACGCCCGTGTTCTGGTCGAGCACAGGCCAACGGAACGCGAGCAGCGCATCGTGCCAGAGGAACACCAAGAAAACAATCGCGGCATACAGAAAATAGCGATGGACATTCTGAATCAACAAGGGCCAGTGATTTTCTCCCCAATAACTCGTGCGCGGTTCGCCGACGGCACACGCGGGCGGGTCTTGCCAAAACGCCCGGTAATAGGCCTTACGGTAATAATAACAGGTGAAGCGGAAGCCTGCGGGAAAGATCAGAATGAGCAAGGCGGCATTGAACGGCAGCCAGGTGGGCCACCAACTCGGCCGCGCCTGTTGGAACCAGGCATGCGGACTTTGCTCGTCGAACAACAGCGGCGCATGAAACGGCGCTAAGTACGGAGCCACCGCAGGATTATTCGGTGCGAAAAAATCTTGTTTATTGAGGCGAATCTCAAAATATCCAGGCACGGCCAGCACGATGAAAGTGGCGTAGAGGACGAATGCGGTGAGTCCTACGACCGTCAGCGCTGGGCCGAGCCACCACGCGTCGCGCCGCATGGTTTCGCCGTAACGGCGCCGCAAGATCCCACTAGGTGTGGCGACTGCTGACATAGGTCTCCTCGCAAGTTAGACTATTGCTCGTGCCAAATCGGCGTCCGCTGGGAAGTTGCCTCATCGGTCGCAAGCCCAGTCCGGGGGCGGGGGGCATCATTTTGTTAGGCATAACATTTTAGGTAAGAAGTTGCTGAGGGTTGAGGTGCGGGAAACAGGAACGGGCACCAAACTTGTCCCCGATTCGCGACAACCTCTCATCGTATTCGAGCTGGGCGATCGCTCCCCGGCCCCAAGGCCTTCAATAGAGGCGTCGTACTAACTCCGTATTCGGCCAAGGCAGGCGATGCTGAGGAAGTGGCAACTGCCCTCCCAGACTTGGAGCGCACGAGCCGTTCCCGTTAGTACACATCATCAGGGCTGACGGGATCGCGGCCGCTGGCACCGGGCCTCTCCGTTTCCGCATATCGGAAGTGCCAGCCTTCCAGGCAGCGGATGGAGGCGATTTGTCCTTCGGTCAAACCATAACGGCGGAACCAGGGCGTCCCCTGGCGCTGGACCATGTCGTGAATTTCGCGCACCCGCTTAGCTGCCTCGGTACGCAACCATTGACGACGTTGGTCAGGGTCGGTGTAAGTAAAGTATTCTTTCCAGAAGGCGCGTCCGCCCAGACAGCCACTGGCTCCGCAACGCAGCGCTAATTCCATCTGCTGTTTATATTCGGGATAATCCACGCCTGCGCTCAGTAGCACCCACGGGCGCCGACAAGCCTCGTTGAGCTGATGCAAGTTCTCGCGCAATTGCCCCTCGGATTCGCGGCCCAGAGTACCCGGAAACTCGGCCTTATACACGTCGCACAGGTGGCTCATGAGTCTCGCCGTTTCGATCACCGTCCGCGGCTTACGGTTCAGGTAGCTGTCGCTCTTTTTAGTTTCGCCTCCATAAGGGAAGCTCACTGTCTCCAGTACCAGCAAAATGTCGTGGCGCTGACACTCGCGATAAACCTTCTCGACGGTAAGAAACTGTTTCTCGGCACTTTCGGGCTCCTCAGGTTCAAAGTACACCAGGAGCTTAACGGCATCAGCGCCCATGCGTTTAATCTTGGCGACGCTCCAGCCTGGTTCGATTTCCGTGACAATGGCGCCCGACGGAGTCTTGGTACCGCCGCTTTTCTCCAGACGCACCAAAAGTCCGGTGTTCCGCGGCAAACTGCCACTCGCTAACACGTTCCACGCGCCATAATAGGCATCTACCAGCAACCCGCTACATTCAGGCCCCAGAATCCGCGCTAGGTCAATCTTGGCCTCGACCATTTCCTCGTAAGTCGGTTCGCGTTCCTGACCTTGTTTTTTGAACGCTTCCCTGAACATGTTGATCATGGAGTTGTTCTGATCGGTGGCGACCATGGTGAGCGTGCCATTGGGATTGCTGATGCGTTGCAAGCCTCGGAACTTTCCTGGCGTCAGTCCCAGGCTGAGCAGTTTCACGATTTCCGCTTGGTTGGCGTTTGGCATCGCGCGTCACTCCTAAGTCTGAGGGGGTGAATCGGATGCAGACCGTGCAGGCCGACAGGCCAGCTTCTTGATGGGAAGTAATAGGGAGCTACAAAGACCATTAAGGCTTGTGCTGCCGCGTTCCAATGCAACCAAGGCACGAACGCACAGCGCTTCCGAGCCTATTAACTATACCGCGGCTGATACAGGGAAAAGTGCCCCGAGCATGGCCAGTGCGACAGCCGCGGCTCGATCCTCGCACTAGCCCGCTCAAATACGTTTGCACCCAGCAAACGATCGCCCTAGCTCGCTGAAAAAGCCTTAGCCAGCACGTGGGGACCACTTGTACGCACGCGGTTGGCGTCGCGGTCAAGCGGAGATTCGACACTGGGAACGATGTTAGGCGTATTATGACACAAGCCTGGAACGGCCGGCTACTCGTTTAGATCTTGCCAGCGCAGTATGAGTTAAGAGCGGTCTGAAAGTCTCGACGGTGGACTACTATGCTTTCCTGGGAACAAAAACGTCAACTCCAACTTTGGGACCTAGCGCATGTTTGGCATCCGTTCACGCAAATGGCCCAGTATGCGCAGACTGAACCGCTAATCATCGCCCGCGCCGAAGGTTGTTGGCTCGAGGACGTGGACGGACGCCGCTATTTGGACGGCGTGGCCTCGATCTGGTGCAACCTTTTCGGCCATCGGCGAGCGGAGATCGATCAGGCGATCCGCGAACAACTCGATCAGGTGGCCCATAGCACCTTGTTAGGCATTAGCCACGTTCCTGCGATTCGGCTAGCGCGTAAACTAGTGGAACTGGCCGCGCCGCTCGCTCGTTTTGGCGAACCTCTCACCCGTGTCTTTTTCTCAGATGACGGCGCTACCGCCGTTGAAGTGGCCATCAAAATGGCTTTCCAATACTGGCAGCAACGCCCGGAAGATCAAGGGGGCCCGCGACCCAGGAAAACAAAATTCGTCAGTTTTGGCGGCGCTTATCACGGCGACACCTTGGGCGATGTCAGCGTCGGCGGCGTAGAGCTTTTCCACCGGGTTTTCCAGCCGCTGCTGTTCGAAACTTACCGCGCCCCCCAGCCATACTGCTATCGCTGCCCGTTAGGACTCCGCCGGGAAAGTTGCGTCCTGGACTGCGCATTAGCCTGTGAACGTATCCTCGACCAACATCAGGAGGAGATCGCTGCGGTGGTCATCGAGCCCCTGGTACAAGGTGCCGCTGGCATGATTGTTGCTCCCGAGGGTTTCCTGCGCCACGTCCGCGAAGCCACGCGGCGGTACGACGTCCTATTGATTGCCGATGAAGTGGCCGTGGGCCTAGGGCGCACGGGCAAAATGTTTGCTTGTGAACACGAAGAAGTCGCCCCTGATTTCCTCTGCTTAGCGAAGGGCCTAACGGGAGGCTATCTACCCCTGGCGGTGACTATGACCACGGAGCGTATTTACCGTGCTTTCCTGGGGACTGTCGCCCAACGCCGTACCTTTTTCCACGGACACACCTATAGCGGTAACCCACTCGGCGCCGCCGCGGCCCTCGCCACGCTTGCGCTCTTTGAAAAAGAACGTATCTTGGAGCGACTGCCCGAGCGCATCCAGCAACTGGCCCAATGGTGCGAACGGTTCCGCCAGCTTTCCCACGTGGGCGACGTCCGACAAAAAGGCCTACTCGCGGGAATCGAACTGGTCCGCGATAAGCTCACCCGCGAACCGTATCCTTACGATTGGCAAATGGGCCAAGCCGTCTGCCGGCAGGCTCGTGAACGTGGCGTGCTTTTGCGTCCTCTCGGCAACGTCTTGGTTATCTTCCCTCCCCTCGTCATTTCTGCCGCCGAACTGGACTTCCTCTGCGATACCCTGTTCAACGCCATCCGCGAAGTTACGGAGCGAAACTAGCGAAAACTTAGGGAAAGTTCGTCGCATGTAGGTAACTCTAGCTAACAAACATAGACCGACTCAACATGAGCGAATTAGACCTCATTCGTTGGCTCCAGCAACGCTTAGGCAAGAGCTATGGCCCGCTTATCCACGTAGGTCTCGGCGACGATGCCGCCGTACTGCGTTGCCCCGACGACCGCGACTTTGTTATCACCACAGACATGATATTAGAGGGCAGTTGTTTCCTAATAGAACACGGCCTGCGCCGCATCGGACGCAAAGCCCTGGCCATTAATCTAAGTGACTTAGCCGCTATGGCCGCCGAACCCGTAGCAGCCGTCGTGAGTTTAGCAATACCCCGATCCATGTCACTAAGTCAAGTACAGGAAATTTATGAGGGCATGATTCAGTTAGCCCAAGAATTCGGCGTAGCGCTCGTAGGAGGCGATACGAACACGTGGACTGGCCCGTTAGCGGTCAACGTAACGCTAGTCGGGGCCATTGAGCGCCACCGTGCCGTTCTTCGACAAGGAGCACAACCGGGCGATTGGCTGTTCGTCACCGGCCCGTTAGGCGGGAGCATCTTAGGTAAGCATCTTAACTTTACGCCGCGAGTACGCGAAGCGCGACGCTTACTCAACTTAGTAACCATTCATGCCATGATCGATATTAGCGATGGTCTTGCCCGCGACTTACATCATCTCTGTGAGGCTAGCCGTTGCGGTGCTATCCTCGATTCGACTAAGATTCCAGTTAGTGCAGCAGCTTATCAGTTACAGGATGGTCGGTCACCCCTGGAACATGCGCTAAGCGATGGCGAGGACTTCGAACTTCTATTGGCCGTAGCCCAGCCAGATGGCCAACATTTGTTAGAACAACAACCCCTTCAAGACTTAGGTACCACGCTCTATCATATAGGAGAATGTATCGCGCAGGGTGTTTATATTAGGACGGCTACGGGCGAGCTTCAGGGGTTACCGCCTTTAGGCTACCTCCATCAGTTGGCGAACTAAAAAAACAAACCGAGGCATCCTAGCCTCGGTAACACTTCTGGTCGGAGTTGGGGAAGCATTCAGGCGACTTAGTGCACCTGCGACGGGCGAATGGACCCAGAGGCCGCGGACAGGCAATCCCGGAGCCAATCGCGCAGCCGCTCTAATAAGCCTGGCTCCTCGCACTCGACCACGGGAACGCAGACGCGAACGCGCTTGCATTTCCGCTCCACCGTGCACACAGGTACTTTCTCACACACCGTGACCGGCACTAACTGGATACATTCTTGCTCCACCATACGGCAAACTTGCACGGGGATCTTAGTCACCTGCTCCTCCTCTATCAGGCGGGTACGTTGGCACTTGACGAAGCGAACGCGTTCTTGCGGCACCATCTTGCACACGGTATAAGGTACATGGCGGACGCGCTCCTCACAGACGATGCGGCAACGACGCACGGGAATATAGCGTACGTGTGGTTCCGCCACCATTTTACAAACTGTATAAGGCACTTTTTTCACGACCTGCACAGGCACTTGCCGGCAGACTTGATAAGGTACTTTCTCTACATAGTGCTGTTGAACATAATAAGTGGCGGGCACATAATCTACGACGGTGCGTGGCACCATAATCGTGCGATAACACACTTGCGGCGGCGCTTGGCAGGTTATAAAGCGAGTGGTCGGATGCTTATAGCAGGTGTGCCCCGTTTGCGGATCGATGTAGCATTGCCCTGGTTCTTGCACGGCCTTTGTATAAATGGGGCCGGGCACGGTATATTGCTCGACACGCGGTTCACAAACGACGCGACATACCGGCTGGCGCACGGTTACGGGCTGGCACACCGTGCGTAAACAATCGCGATAGTGGGTTTCGACCACCGTCTGATAAGTGGTGTGCACCACGTCTCGATAATAAGTTTCATATACCGGCTTATGTACCGTGTACTTACAGGCGACTAAGTGTTCTTCCCAAACGGGTTTTTGCACCAATTCCCGGCATTCGCGGTAATGTGTTTCCTGGACGGGAACGTGGACTATATATTTTTCTTCCCGATCGTATTCCTCGATGACAGGTTTACAAACCTTATAGCGGCATTCTTGCCAGACCGTTTCATAGATGGGTTTCTGCACTTTATATTTGCATTCTTGCCAAACGGTCTTCTGCACTGTTTGATAGGTGATCTTAGGTATTTCTTCGACGACGGTGATATAGCATGACTTATAGCGGACGCGAGGATAAGATACGGTAACCGTTGGGTGGTCGCTGGCGCTGGTCGCCGCGCCACAATGGCTAGCGTAACCTGCAATAGGGAAGCTAAGAGTTAACAGTGCGCTGCAAGCAATCCGTCTCCAGAGATTCATTGTTCAGCTCCTTGGTGGGCATGTTGGAAGGTGCGTACAAACTAGTATCTTCCGTGACCACCAGCCTGTGCCCGATGAGTTTGGCTTCCTGCCAACGGGAAATCACTTTGAGTCTCCGTCTAAAATTTGTCGTAAAACCAAATTTGGTGCAAGGAAAAAAGTGAATGGTGGGAAGAAAACTAAACGGCCTTGCGCTAATTTTTCTTACTTTCTAAATCTATAGAAGGAAGTAATCTAACGGACTAATACGTTTATGCCCCAATGGACGGGAGTGTATAGGTCGAGGATGTTACTGTTAGAACCGACTAGTGTCGAGTTAGCAGATGATTGAGCGGGAGAGGACTTTGCTACTGTTGCTGGCGCTTGCGTCATATTCGCACAGCACTCACCTAAATGCAGGAGTCGCGGTGGGATTGCCTAAGATCATAAAAGTCGCTGAGCATCAGACTTCGCCAGCAATATCTTCGTTAAAGTTGGCACAGTCAGCGCAATCGCTATGAAACCTGCAAGTTGTCTGCACGAACAAAAGGTGACCGACACTAACAATCGTTCCGACTAGACAAGTTAGATGCAAGAAGTATAAGCTACCAGGGGGAGCGAAAAACGCGATCCAGCCGAGCAGGCAGATGGAAATTGAGGAGACGAAGGTGAAGACCCTGATATATGTGCTGTTTTTAGCGCTGTGTGGCTTTTTAGTGATTGGGTGGTTTCTGGATTGGTATCGTATCCAGGATTTATCCAGTTCTCCGGGAAAGTATCGGCTGGAGATTGAGATTGATGCGCAAAAGATTCGCCAAGATATCGAGCGAGGACGAAGGAAATTGGAGGAGACATGGAGGCAGATGCAACAGCGCCAAGACCAAGCCCAGGCCAGTTCGCGTTTGAGTCTCCGCTTGGGCCAGGAGTGAAGCGAGTTGGCTTAGGCTCAGAGAGTGTTCGTGGGGCGTTTGAGAGGCAACAAGTTATTGGTCGTAACGGGAAGTTACGCCCGGAGGCTCCATGGAGCATGCTCATCTGTGCGGCGCACTGGTTGGGGAGTTTTTGCTGAGGTAAAGTCGTCTAATTAATCAGGCTATAGCGAAGGCTGGAGGCATAGTACAATGGAGCGAGAACCACGAAGAGGTGGTGGTAGCGGCTGAGCGGGGGTACCTGGCTGCTGGGAACGGAAGCGTACCCTGCGAGGATCACCGCGATGAACGAGTCGTCGGCACGGCACGAACCTGAGCGAAGCCAGGAAGGCTTAGATTCGCTGGTCCGGGCGGACGGGGAACTTGCAACCAGCCCGCCGACGCTGACCGGCAAAGAAGATTTACCTGCTGAGCGCCGAGAAACCAATCAAAGCCAGCAATCCGAGGAAGCCGATTGGCCTGGGGATGATGCCCCTACGATCATTTCCAAACCTGCCGCAGCCGGCAGTGGTTCGCCCCAGCGGAGCGCAAGTGCAGTAACGGTTCGCGGTCGGCGCTTGGCGCATTTCGAGTTGGAGGAGCCGATTGGCGTCGGTGGCATGGCCGCGGTGATTCGTGCCCGCGATACCCAGTTAGATCGATGGGTGGCGTTGAAAATTCTGCCCCCTGAGTCCGCCAGTGATCCCGAGCAGGTCAAGCGCTTTGAGCAGGAAGCGCGCGCTGCAGCACGCTTGGACCATGAGAATATCGCCCGCGTGTATTACTGCGGGGAAGACCAGGGACTCCATTTCATCGCCTTCGAATACGTGGAGGGCGAGAATCTGCGGGACAGGATTGCGCGGCGCGGACGGATCCCAATCGTCGAGGCGACCCAGTATGTCTTACAAGTGGCCCGCGGTCTGGAGCATGCGGCGGACCGCGGAGTAGTGCATCGAGATATCAAGCCATCTAACATTGTGATTACCGCCCAAGGTGTAGCCAAGCTGATTGACATGGGCTTAGCGCGAACGCAGGGAGGCAGCGCCGGCGAATTGACTCATTCGGGGGTCACTTTAGGTACCTTCGATTATATCTCGCCCGAGCAAGCGCTGGATCCGCGATTGGCCGACGTGCGCAGTGATATTTATTCGTTGGGTTGCACGTTTTATCACATGCTGACGGGACGTCCGCCGACACCCGAGGGAACTGCCGCACGGAAGTTACACTTCCACCAAGCAGAGCGTCCAGTAGACCCACGTTATTACAATCCTGAGATTCCGCGGGAGCTGATCTTGATTCTGGGGCGGATGTTGGCGAAAGAACCAGAGCGGCGTTATCAGCATCCACGGGAATTGATTGCGGACTTGGAGTTGGTCTTGGCCCAATGGAAACGCCAACGGAACCGCGTGCAGCCTCGGGATACTTTGTATCGCCTGTCGCCCCAACGTTACCGAGGACGGTGGGCTCTGGTCCTGGCGATATTGGCTTTGTGCACAATTACCGTGCTCAGTTGGTTGGAAGCCCAGCGTCCCAGTGGGGAAACTGTCCCGAGTCCTGGCCTCGAGGCGAATCAAGTGAGCGTCAACGACAATAGTAAGAGTTCCCTGCCCCCATTTGCCGCCGGGACAGACAGCCAAGTGCCTCCCGCAGCTACCCCGGCAGTGTACCATGTCAAGACTCCGTTGGAACTGCGTCGAGCGTTTCAGGAAGTAGAGGAAGCAGGAAAATCAGCCATCGTTTACCTGGAGGAAACTGATTACCATTTGAATAATTTGCCTGTGTCCGAAAGTAGCTTGCTCAGTCTGAGAGCGGGGCAGGTAGTGGTCGAACCGCGTAGCCCTGGCCCGGCGACGTTATACTTCGATCTCGCAGCCGGCGAGGTACCGGAAGCGCGGTTGAGCCTTCTGAACTTGCAGGGGGGCATCGTAACCTTACGCCAAGTACGTCTGGTCATGCGTCTGCCCCCGGCCGGTGAGACGATAACGTTGCTGCGTCTGCGAAGTGGCCTATTGTTGCTGGAGAGTTGCGAGATTGTCGTCGAATCCACCTCAGAGCACCCGGGAGCATCAGTGTTCCAGTTGGCGGGCACCGATCCCGCGCGCTGCCGCGTTTCCTTGCAGCAATGTGTGGTGCGTAGCGCGGTGCCAGTATTTCTTTGTGAGGGTAGTGCCGAAGTGATTCTGGAAGATTGTGGCCTAAGCACGCAAGCAGGGTTGATAGTGGCGCGAACCCAGCGGCAGACCGGCAGCGAAGCCGTCGGTGAAGGGGCTTCGGAGTCATCCCAAGGGGAAGACAAAACCCGCAATCTTGCGAGCCTATCGTGGCGTCATTGCACTTGGTGGCTGGAACGTGGGCCGGGCATAGTTGTTTCTTCAGGTTCGGCGCTGCGGTTGCACTGGCACCACTGCATTTTGGCTCGACTGCGGCCGGAGCGGACTTCCAGCCTGGTCGAGTTGCGGGAAGAGCCTCTGAGCACCAGTCCGGAATTGACCAAGCACCTGGATAACTGCGTCGTGCATCGGCTCGAGCCTGTCGTCGCCCGAGTGGTCGAAGGGGAAGCTGGCGAGGTCTTACTGTCCAGCTTGCGAACTTGGCGCTCCAACCTTCTGAGCCTCAGTGAGAGTGGATGCGTCAGCGTGGAAGCCCCACCGTGGGCCAGCCAAGACCCCTTGCTTGCCCTGGAACAGGCACGTCTTCTTGAAGCTTTTCGGGCCCGCGCCGATGCGGTGGAATTGCGACGTCGCGATCAACCCGAAGTGGTTTTAGGAGTGCGGCGCTTGCTGGGCCAATCGTTATATCCCTCCCTCCCGAGCCAACTCGTCTCGCTGAACCGAACGCCAGTGCGGGAATTGATTGTGGACGGCGTGGGCGGTAAGCCCCACACGTTCGACAGTTTATCAAGCGCCTTGAACTCCGCAGCCGCAGAAGGCGAGGGGCGCGTCGTTATCACCTTGCGCGTTCACGGGGCCCTGCCTATTCGTTCGCTGTTGGACATCGTAGGGAATCGCCAAATCACGATCCGCGCTGCCGAAGGCTTCCGTCCTGAGCTGAGTTTTCACAGCGAACGCGTGCCGGAGTCCAGCAATATCACCTCGCTGTTTCGCGTGCATGACGGTCAACTGGTACTGGAGCAGATTGGCTTCCGATTAACTCCGTTAGCTACGGGAAGCGTACGCTGGCAAGCGGTAGTGAACCTGACGGGTTCAGGGAGTTGCACCCTGCGACAGTGTTATGTGACCTTCGCCAATGAGGGGGACGAGCCACAACTGGCTCTCGTCGCCTTGACCGACCCTCCAGGCATGATGGCACCAGCGGGAAAACCGAACCGCACCGCCGAAACGCCTCTGGTGAACTTGGACACTTGTTTCTTACGAGGTCGCGGCGTCGGATTGTACGTAGCAGAAAGCCGACCTGTGCGCGTCCAGCTCCAACACACTTTGGCAGTGCTGGAAGCGCCGCTCATGCGCGTGGAAACCTCTCGCCCAGACAGCAGTATGCTCCCGACCGGCGAGATGGTTTGTCATCTCGAACGGGTAAGCGTGTGCAGCACCGAGCCCCTGATTTACTTGTTGGCCACGAAAGAAAACTCCCAACCCGTACCTGTGCGCTGGCACGCCGTGAGCTCGCTCTTTGTGGTGCAGGGAACTAATGAACCAGCCTTACTGCGTTTAGAAGGGCCAAACACCGAATCCGAGATCCGCCGCACATGGCTCAGTTGGACAGGTCAGGCAGACAAGCCCAACGTTCTCAGCGTCGAAGGATCGGCTTTAGTGTGGCGGCCCGTGGGACAACAACGCATGATGTCCGCAGTCGCGGCTGACCGTACCGAGTGGAGCAACTTCTGGGGCACGAATTCCGAGGAAGTTCGTTTCATAAGGCCATGGCGCTGGGTCGGATATCGGGTGGGCCAAAAACCCACCTGGCAGGTTGAGCCTCAGGAGTTCCAAATTCCGCCAGGACAACTCCCGCACCAAATCAATGAGGTCGGCGCCGACCTGACGCGTCTGCCCTTGTATCACACGCCATCGCCCGAAGCCAATCCTCCCTCGAATTAACCAGGCTTCTCACGCTCCTGGATTGGCCGTTCCCAGCGGCCATGACACCAGTTGGTTGCCTCGCTCTTGACATGATCCGGACAGCGGCAGACCTACCATTTATCCTGTGCGGAATTGATTGTGTTGTTTACTACGCTGCCCATCAAAGCCGGTCCCCTGCAGCGCTAGTTGTGATTCGGTCGCAGTGGCGTTTCCAGTGCGAGCGAGTAAATTGCAGTTACGGTACTTGCCGAAGCCTGCCGCTTTGCTCAGGTACCAAGCCCCACTATCCCCCATTCACGGGCACTAACTGCCACAAACATCTCTGATGCAACGCCCGACGCGACGGTTCCACAGTCCGCAAGTAACCTTTTCCCGACGGCCGCAATCTTTAGACACCACAAGACGCATCATCCATCGCCGCCATGATGCATGCCCGCGAGGTCGGCTGATAACTACATTATGTCGAAACTATCGTCAGTGGGCCGTGGCGCGGCATCGCCGCCACGGATTAGTCAAGTCGGCCCGCCACTGACTCCCGCCATGCATTCGTCCGTTGTGTCTACGGCCCCTGCGTCTGCCATGCGAAGCGACGCCGTGACCACCGCTATTTCGGATCAGCCCACAGACGCCGCTCCATGCCCTGAGTCACTTTCAGTCTGCAGTATGTACAACTGCCGTAAGCAGCTCCGCGACGCAACCTCCGCCCGGACGTGCAACCGCCGCAACCCCGCCGAATTGTACGCTGCGTCGCTCACCAACCTGTTCCAGCGAATCCAATTATCCACCGCCGGTACCAATTGCGCCCGGCCCAACAGCTAATTAGAGCGATGGCGGATGCTATGCGGTGTTGCCCTCTCGTAATCCAGGAGCGCTTGGCTGATTTACGCCACTGCGGCCGTTGGCGGATGCTATCCGGCCTTTCCGTCTCGTAGTCCAAGGGCGCTTGACTGATTCACACCACTTCGCTTCGGCCGTGAGCGGATGCTATCGGGAGCCGCCGCGGCGTAACCATGCTCCCGCTAGGCGTCACAAGATTCGGCAAATACGGGAATCGTCCAGCAACTTGCGGACCTGTTCCCGCACCGCGCTCAGAAGCACCGTGGTCATCTCGTTCTCACATGAGTAACGCCACCAAAATAATGCCAAAATACGCTAGGCGCGTCTGGCTCCCTTCCTCAATGCGAGATGGCTTACTAATCATACCCATGTGCTCCGCGGGCCGCACGGGAGCTAAGGGCCACGGCTCTTTCATTTGCTTCTTCCGTCTCACCGGTCATCCCCACCATGACCAGCGGGTCGCAGGACGACTGCGTTAGCGTCTCGGTCATCCGTCCTCGTTGCTGCTAGTCGCGTAGCTGCCAAAAGTCCCCTCCACTGCAGCGGGCAGACCCATCGGTTGCCCAAACCCCGGGCGCTGCTAGTCGCGTAACTGCTAAGAGTCCATCACCGACGGGTTCAAGAAATCCTGCCATGTGCGGACGGCAGTGCCTGACGTAAACACGATCGGCTCCTCCGAACTACACGACTGGCATATCGCAAGGGGAATGTGCCTTGAACGCCGCTTGGCTAACATCGTTGGTTCGACCGAATGACCGAACAGGCAGAATCGCGGTCCGCGGGTGTAGTGCTCAAAGTGGCAAGCAATGCGAAGTTGCAAGAAACAAGCATGCGAGCGACCGCGGCAAACGGCATAAGCTGATCTAAGTCGGCTAACTGCCTTGGGGCGTCGTCAGTCCCCTCCCGAGAATGAAACTAGCAATCGTTGAACCAATGCGCAATCTGTTGACCAGACCACGGGCTAACCGCTATTGTCGAAACATGAGTCGTCAATCGGCAAGTCGCTATTAGTCACTGATGCGAGTTAGCCGCGACCCATAGCAAAAAGTCCTGGACTGCTTTTCTTACCACCGATGTATCAGGTCGTGGGTCTCTTGAGGCGCACGATTAAGTATCGATGTCGCCCTCTTCCGTCTGAAGGCCTGACCACGTTTTTCCACCGCACTCGTTGGCACTTAGATAAGGGTCTGGCCGACCCCAGGCCGATGCCGCACCATTGCGTCGTCGCCACGCGATACGACGGCACCTCATGTCTGTCCTTCCCGCTGTCAGACCAACGAATGACTAAGGCATACTACCCGCACGCACCACAGGCCGTGAACTCCAGCACAATGCAGCATCGCGTCTGCCGTTTACCTGACTTAGTACTCAACTACACGACCAAGCCACGCATCGGGCGAACGGCCCGAAGCACCGTATCAAACATGTAGCACGCGTGTATCCCATCGTCTTGACTACACAGCTACGGCACGATGGACTAGTCTACACGTAACCGGCTTTTAGCTAGTGTCAGCGGCACATAAAGACGGTATACCCAGCTACAAGATTCACGGCACGGCAACCGGCTTGCCCCCGCACACGCGCAAGCCGCAAACAGCTACTAGGCCAACCGTTTGAGCTCAGCCGAGACCCACGGTACACGGGTGCGGAACCCAGCTACATCGGCCGGAATCGAGGACGGAACCGTGCGCGTGTGGTACATCGGCGACCTACCGCGGTGACAGCACTATGCGAGCTGGATTGACGTCAGAAGAGCTTAGAGGTCAGCGTGGTTCTGGGCTTGAGGACGACAGCGTTTGTACCTGTGTGCGCATCAACCTTAAGCCGGAGGGACTAATGTCCGAGGAAAATTGAGCCCTGGCCTGGAAAAACGTGCCTTGGAACAGGTTTCCTTTCGCGAAGGAATCAAGGTGCCAGGGAAATTTCTGGCGTTCCGTTCGCAACGATTCGCAGCATTAGAAGTTACATTGCAGAGTGCTATCGCCTGCGATTAGCCCCTCACTAGGGCTAGCGAAGGGCATGCTCTAATACTTGACTATTACCAGTAACTTACCTAATATAGGAATGTATTGAAAGAACCAGTGCAAAGGATTGTGGCATATGCCGATAATGATGGTGGGAGTGGCGTAAACGTCCAAGCTGACGAGCGCAGCGCTAACTGTCTATCGTTTAGGCGAGTGAACTAGCAACGGAGCGGACACATGTCCACGGAGCCTAAGGTAACTGCGGCCAGTGCTGCTGCCGCGAGGGAAGCGACGCCGGGGCGAGCGGAGCGGCCCATCACGTGGGAAGAGGTGCGGAAGCGAAATTATGTTGAGCGCATCAAGTTTGAGAAGTTTCCTTATGATTTAGCTGCGGAGTTTGAGCAACTGGCGGCCACGCCTTACGAGGCGATCCCTGAAGAGGATATGCTGCGGTTTCAGTGGTGGGGTTTGTACCACGATAAGCCGAAGGTGGGGTTCATGATGATGCGAATCAAGTTGCCGAACGGGGCGTTGACGCCTGCGAAGTTACGGGCTATCGGCGAGCTGTCGCGTGATTTTGGCCGTGGCTATGGCGAAATCACGACGAGGCAGGATATCCAGTTACACTGGATTCGCATCAGCGAACTGCCCCGGATATTCCCCCGTCTGGAGTCGGCAGGGCTGACGACTAAAGGAGCTTGCGGCGATACGTTGCGTAATATCACGGGGTGCCCCGTGGCGGGTGTAGATGCTGAGGAGTTGTTCGACGCCACGGCGGTCGTGATGGAAGCCCATCGGCAGTTCAGCGGTAATCCGCAGTACGGCAATTTACCGCGAAAACATAAGTGGACGATCTCAGCGTGTCCGTATCACTGCAACGCCCCGGAAATTCACGACGTGGCGCTGGTGGGCACGTTTCAGGAGGGCGTGCCCGGTTTTGCCGTGTGGGTCGGCGGCGGACTCTCCACCGTGCCGCGGATTGCCAAGCCGCTAGGTGTCTTTGTTACGCTGGAGGAAGCGCTCGACGTGCCGCGGGCTGTGCTCGAAATCTGGAGCAACGACCTGAAATACCGCATGTCCCGCGCCAAGGCCCGGTTCAAGTTCATGGTGGATGATTATGGGCCGGCAAAGTTACGGGAAATGATCGAGCACCACTTGGGACGTAAGCTCACTGACCTGAGGGAAAATCCCCGTCCTAAGGGGCGTACCAGTCATTTGGGGGTTCATCCGCAGAAGCAACCCGGATTGGTTTATATTGGGGTGCCTGTGTTCCCCGGCATTTTGACCGCCGACCAGATGTTGGCCATCGCTAGCTTGGCCGAAGACCTGGGCGCGTTGATCCGCCTGACTCGGGAGCAGAATCTCATCTTGATCAACGTTCCCGAAGCTCGGGTCGAAGAAACCTTGCAGCGATTGCGGGACCAGGCGCATCTGGACCTGGAGGTGAATCCCGTGCGGGGGCACAGCATTGCCTGCACGGGCGAACCGTACTGCAACTTCTCTGTGGGGGAGACGAAGACAAAACTGGTCGAAATTGTCGAACATTTGGAACAGCAGTTTGGTGCCGCGGTGGCCGATTTGCACATTCATTTAGACGGTTGCCCGCACGCTTGTGGCCAACATTGGGTGGGCGACCTTGGCGTCCAAGCCACCACGCTCACCACGCCGCAAGGTAAGGTGGAGGCTTACGATATTCTGCTGCGGGGTGGTCTGGGTCCATCGGCGGCCATTGGAAAAGCTGTGCTGCGCCGGGTGCCAAGCACGGAAGTGAAATATACGATAGAGAGACTACTCCGCGGCTGGCTCGCACAGCGTCAAGACGGCGAAACCGTGCAGGCGTTTTTCAGTCGGCTCAGCGACGAACAAATCGCCGCTCTGGCTCGCGGGGAAGTCGCAGCCGTTTCCGCGTAGCCGCGGCCTGGATTTTGGGAGTGTCGCCTGATTATGCGGTGCCATACTAACTGCCTGCGTCGCACCCAGGGACGAATCATCACTCACGACAGGGGAGGCGAAATCGTATGAGTCTTAACGGCGAACTGCCAATGCGGCGGACGGAGTTGATGGACGACCAGGAAGCAGGCGAATGGGCGGTCTATTTTGATGACCGTCCGCCCGAGGATTTGCTGTCTTGGGCCTTCGAACGTTTCCATCCCCGCCTAGCCATTGTTACCAGCTTTCAAATCGATACTCTCGTGCTCCTCGACATGGCCTGGCGCATCAACCCGCAAGTGCGCGTGATCACCGTGGACACGGGTCGGTTACCCCAGGAAACTTACGAACTGATGGACACCGTACGCGACAAATACGGCATCACAGTCGAGGTTTTGTTTCCCGAAGCGGCCCATGTTGAGAAAATGGTGCGGAAGCACGGTGTGAATCTGTTCCGCAAGAGCGTTGAACTTCGGCTACTCTGCTGCCATGTTCGCAAGGTCGTGCCCCTGACTCGCGCACTGCAACAACTGGACGCCTGGATCACAGGACTACGCCGCGACCAATGGGCCACGCGGGCCAACATTCGTAAGGTCGAGATTGATCACGACCATGGCGGGATCCTCAAGCTCAATCCCTTGGCCGACTGGACGGAAGAAGAAGTTTGGGAATATGCCCGCGTTCACGACGTGCCCATTCATAAACTTTATAGTCAGGGCTACAAAAGCATCGGTTGCGCGCCCTGTACCCGTCCTGTGCTGCCGGGCGAAGATAGCCGCGCAGGACGCTGGTGGTGGGAAACCAACGCGCCGAAAGAATGTGGCATGCACTGTCCCATCGAAACGGGCGGCTTCGAACACGAAGTCGCTGCGATTCTTGGCGAGGCGGCTCAACTCGATAAAGATTGAGTATGGATCTGAGCGACGAACTACGCCAAGCCTTGCTCCGGGAAATCCGCGCCTACGCACAGCATATTTCCGATGAGCAGGCTCGTACCATTTGTCAACAACTCGAACAGGCCGTGGCCAGTGGAGAACTAAACGACCACCACCTGGAGCACCTGGGCCATGTGCTGACGGTCTCGCTGGAATCCGGTCGCATGCGCCGCCTCTACGGGCCCCACATCGAAATGCAAGCCGAACGGCTGTTTGCCCTAACACCGCAAGGTTTACAAACTCGTGCGCGACTGGAGGAAGCCAACCGCGCGTTCGAGGCCTTATCAGGGCAAACCCTTCAAGAAATTGCCGTCGCTCTCAAAGGTCCGGGCAGCTTTTACCTGCACCTGCGCACCGACCGCTGCCGCGTACGATTCCTCATGAATCGCACGGGCCTTTATCCCCTCGACCTGGAAACGTAGGTCGCCGACAAGGGAAGGTTAAACCGTGGCTCAAGTCTATCGCTGGAACACCCCGCAAGCACAACGCCCCATTATCGAAACAGCAGTGCGCACCCTCGAGCAGGGGGGCTTGGTGATTTTTCCAACCGAAACCGTCTATGGTGTAGCAGCTCACGCGCTGGACGCTCAAGCGGTCGAACGCCTCATCCACTGCAAGGGCCGCCCAGAAGATAAACCTCTAGCCTTGGCCTTAGCTCGCCCCTCGGCCAGTCGGGATTGGGTGCCCGAGATGAGTCTGCTTGCGCGGCGACTGATGCGACGATGCTGGCCGGGGCCGGTGACTATCGTCTTCCGCGAAGGCTGGCAAACTGGCCTGATCACCCGCCTGCCCGAAACCGTGCGGCGCTACATCGCGCCCGGGCCCACGCTCGGCATCCGCATTCCCGACCACGAGGCGATTCGCCAAGTGTTATCTCGTCTGCCCGGCCCGTTAGTCCTCACTAGCGCTAACCGCAGCGGCGAACCGGCCACGGTCACCGGCAGCGATGCTCACGAGGCCCTCGGCCAAACCGTGGATATCGTCATCGACGACGGCCCCTGCCGATTCCGTGAAGCCTCCACAGTAGTCGAAGTGGACGGCCAACAACTCCGTATCTTGCGCCCCGGCGCTGTCTCGGCCGAAATGCTCCAACGCCTGACCGGTTGCATCGTGCTTTTTGTTTGCAGCGGCAACACCTGTCGTAGCCCCTTAGCGGCCGCATTGTGTCGCAAATTCCTCACCGAAAAACTTGGTTGCTCCGCCGACCAGTTAGCGCAACACGGCTTTCTCATCCTGTCGGCGGGAACGTCGGCACTTCCGGGCCAGCGGGCCACCCCGGAAGCTGTCGCCGCGGCCAGTCGTCTCGGCGCCGACCTCTCCGACCATCTGTCCCAACCGCTCACCCAATCCCTCCTCGCCCAAGCCGATTTCATCTACACCATGACCCACAACCATCTCGACACGGTTCGCCAACGTCTGGGCGACTCCGACGCGAAAGTGGCCTTACTCCACCCTGACGGCCACGACATCCACGACCCTCTCGGCGGCGACGCCAGCGACTATGATAACTGTGCCCAGCAAATTGCTCAGGCAGTCGCCGCACGGATCGAGTCCGATCTCTGGCCATGCCATCTTCCCCACGCGCCCTCGAAGACCTGACCCAACATTATGGCCGAGTTTTATTCGACCTCCTGGAAGTTCCCCGACCCCTTCTGTTGACACCGCCCTGGTGGCACGACCTGTTCCTCCGTTGGCTCATTCACGAACCCAACGTCAAAACGCAGCTGTTTCGACTCCTCGACGTTCTTCCGACACTCCACACCGACCAGGCCATCGTCCGCCACCTTCGGGAGTATTTCTTAGAGGCCGCCGACCACCTTCCTCAGCCCTTGCGATTTCTGATCGAAGCCCTTCCCGAATCAGGCTTTTTCGCGCGGCTCATCGCCCGATTCACCCGCTTCCAAGCCCGCCACACCGCACGACAATTCATCGCTGGGGAAACCGTCGCCGAAGCCCTCCAAGCCATCTCCCGCCTGCGACAACGCCAACTCGCCTTCACCCTCGACCTGTTAGGTGAAGCCGTTCTTACGGAATCTGAGGCCGAACAGTATCTAAAACGAAACATTTGCCTCTTAGAACAACTGTCACAATACGCTCCTACCTGGCCTGAGATAAATCTCATCGACCGGGACTTCGACGACTCACCCTTCCCTCGCATCAACCTTTCTATCAAACTATCATCCTTCTATAGTCGTTTTGACCCCATTGACCCAGTCACCACCATACAGGAAGTCGAAGCCCGTCTCCGTCCTCTGTTAGAAACCGCATACCGGTTGCGGGCATTTATCTATTTCGACATGGAACAATATGCTTATAAAGACCTGACCCTCGATCTGTTTACCTCGCTGCTATCACAAAGCCCCTTCCGAGATTGGCCCCACGTCGGCATTGCTTTACAAGCCTATCTACGCGACACTCCCCAAGACTTAGAGCGCCTCACGCAATGGGTCTCTCAACGTGGCACGCCGATCTGGATACGCTTAGTTAAGGGCGCTTACTGGGACTATGAGGTCATCGTCGCCGCTCAGAAAAACTGGCCAGTCCCTGTTTGGCTCAATAAATGGCAAACTGACGCTCAGTTTGAACAACTTACTGAACGTCTGCTTCAGTCGCGCCTGCTTCGACCTGCCATCGCCAGCCACAATCTCCGCAGTTTGGCTCACGCCCTGGCAGCCGCGGAATATTATCAGGTGCCCGCTCACTTTATCGAATTTCAAGTTCTCTATGGCATGGGCGACCCCATTGCCGATTGTTTAGTTCGCTTAGATCAACGCGTCCGTGTCTATACCCCTTTCGGCGAACTCTTACCCGGTGTCGCTTACTTAGTACGTCGTCTTTTAGAAAACACCTCAAATCAATCTTTCCTTCGCGCCACCCTGGTAGAACAACTTCACCCCGAAGAATTACTTACCAGCCCTGAGGAACTGGCCATGTTGACATCCACCGCTCCCCCGAAGCAAGCCCCGCTCGACATGGTTAGTCCACCTGCCCTGGAAGTAACCTTTCGCAACGAACCTCACTCCGACTTCTCCCGCGCCGAAGCACGCCAGGCCATGTTCGACGCTCTCGCCCAGGTGAACCATCAATTAGGACGCGAATATCCTCCAATAATTAATGGCAAGCCCGTTTTCACTAATCAACGCACCGAAATCTATAATCCCTCCCATAAACGCCAACTGTTAGGTATAGTTCACTTCGCCTCTATATCGGAAGCGGAGCAAGCTATCCAGGCAGCGGTCGGGGCTTTTCCGAAATGGCGCGACACACCAGTCCACCACCGCGCCACTCTGCTACGCCGCTTAGCCGATTGGTTTGCGCAACGCCGCTATTTATTAGCCGCCTGGCAAGTGTATGAATGCGGCAAACCCTGGCGCGAAGCCGATGCCGATGTTACCGAGGCCATCGACTTTTGCCGCTATTATGCGCTCGAGATGGAACGCCTGAGTCAACCGCGACGTCGCGATGTGCCCGGTGAACTGAACGAGTATTTTTACGAACCGCGAGGCGTATGCGTAGTGATCGCGCCATGGAATTTCCCCCTCGCCATCCTCACCGGCATGACGACCGCTGCCTTAGTGACCGGCAACACCGTCATCATGAAGCCCGCCGAGCAATCCAGTATCGTGGCCTCGTGGCTCATGACCGGCTTGCAGGAAGTTGGTTTCCCACCAGGCGTTGTTCACTATCTGCCTGGGCAAGGCGAACTTATAGGTCCTTATTTAGTAAGCCATCGTGATGTTCACATCATCGCCTTTACCGGTTCCCGAGCTGTCGGTTTAGCTATTAATCAATTAGCGGCGCAAACCCCGCCCGGTCAGCATCACGTTAAGCGAGTCATTGCCGAAATGGGCGGAAAAAACGCGATTATCATTGACGACGACGCCGACTTAGACGAGGCGATAGACGGCGTGATTTATAGTGCCTTTGGTTACCAAGGTCAAAAATGCTCCGCCTGTTCCCGACTGATTGTCCTCCATGATATCTATAAGCGGTTCCTGGAACGCTTAGTGGACGCTACTAAAAGCCTGCGCATTGCCCCCGCCGAGGATCCTAGTTGCGACTTAGGTCCCGTGATTAGTGCTGAAGCACAAAGTCGTATCCTGGAAGCGATTAAACAAGCATACCATGACGCGGAACTAGCATATGCCGGCTCGGTCGGCGCCCTGGTTGATGAAGGATATTATGTAGCCCCTCACATCTTTATCAACGTGCCGCCACATTGTCCCTTAGCCCAAGAGGAAATCTTTGGGCCTGTCCTCGCAGTCATGAAAGCCGATTCCCTCGATGAGGCCCTGACACTCGCTAACGGAGTGAGTTACGCCTTAACCGGCGGATTTTACTCCCGCAGTCCCGCCCACATTGCCCGGGTACGTCGCGAGTTTCGTGTCGGTAACCTCTATATTAATCGGCCTATAGTCGGCGCTCTAGTTGACCGCCAACCCTTTGGCGGATTCAAACTCTCTGGTATAGGTTCTAAAGCTGGCGGACCAGATTACTTATTACAGTTCCTACTCCCACGCACCATAACCGAAAATACCATGCGCCACGGATTCGCCCCTTTACAGGAATAAGCACAGTGTCCGCACCCTTGAGTCAGACATACGCTCATGCAAAGTTATTCTTCCTTGGCGGGTAATTTTTTTGCAGGAGTTTTCGCGGGGACTTCATCAGGATTTAAGACCGCCTTCTGCTCCCGCAGTTTCTGAGTCAACTTCTCCACGGGAATTTCCTGAACGGAGCACCGATGTTCCAGTGCGAGGTGGGCAGCTATCCCGCTGGCCTGCCCTAATACCATAAACACGGGTTCCATCCTGATACTGCCGTACGCCACATGCGTGGCCGAGACACATACGGGCACTAACAAATTGCTGCATTCCTCAGGCTTCGGAAGGATAGATCTATAAGGAATACTATAAGGTTGCACACGCACCTGAAAGTCACCTTCGTTAATGACGCCCCCATCGGGAGTAGGAACCCGCTGCACATGGTGCGAATCCATATTATAAGAACCGAGCCCGACAGCATCGGATTTCCAGCGATCTTTTTCGATATCATGCTGAGTCATCACATAAACCCCCCGCATACGTCGGGCCTCCCGCACATAGAGTTGAGGGGGCCAGTTATTAGTGTCAGTAAACTCGTCTTTCGCTAAGCCCCAGGAACGCACCTCGGCCTGTAATTTCGCGGGCACCCGCTCGTCGTGGGCTAAGAAATAGAAAAAACCCTGAATATAGTCCTTGTGATCCTGCCAAATTCGCTGCCGAACCTCGGCATTCCCTTCCGGATAATCCCAATTGGCACCTATATGATCGGTCGAAATCGGCCCATTATTGTTCGTATCAGTCTTACCATTCGGGATCGGCACGGGATTGCACAGCTCCGAGAACTTCACGTCCGGTCGCGCCTTGAGATAACGGGCTAATAACTCATAACGCCCGGGATCGTAATTCTGGGGCTTCGGCCAGGGGACGCGAAGATCATCCCGTTGCGTCAGACAAAGGCGAAAGTTATAAGCCTGCACCTTCTTATCGCCGGTGCCCGGCGGATCGAGAGGTCCTGGTTGCACGAGGGGAAGTAATCGTCCTTGAGCATCGAAAGGCGACACTTTGACATACCATTGATGAGCTTTACTAAATTCCTGCACCCCTGCTAAAGATTCCCCAAAATCCTTACGCCCCTCTCGCCCCACCACGTAACTGACCCCAGCCTGGGCCAATAGGTCGCCTTCGTAAGTGGCATCTATATATATCTGGGCACGCCAAATTTTTCCCTTTCCCGTTCTGATTTCGCTGATGCGATTCCCCTCCTTACGTATGGCTCGGAGCGGCTCGTGAGTATAGACCTTGATTCCGCATTCCTCAATCAAGTCCCGAAATATGCGGCTGGCGACGTGAGGTTCAAATCGAAAGCCTGTGCGACAATCCCGTACCTGTGGCGAATCCTTGCCGTAATGCCGCACGTAATAATCGAAAACGCGCTGATAGAATTCACGACTATATCCGCCAATCGCTCCGGGATTGCCGACGTCTGTGTTCCCCAGACCCCCTGTAGTCATACCTCCCAGGTGCCCGCTTGGCTCTAAGATCACCACATTCCGTTTTTCCCGCGCTGCCGCTACTGCAGCAACAATCCCTCCACTTGTCCCGCCATAGATAACTATATCAAATGACTCGACTTTTTCCTGTTGAGCGTAACTCAACGCATTCGGCTTGTCCAAGGACTTAGTATACACCAAATAGATGGAAAACAAACTGACCGCTAGACACCATGTCCTTGATAGCATCTTGATTCGTCGCTGCATAGGCTTCCCCTTAATTATCACCCCTGGAATTATGGTTGGCGCAACCATGCAATCAGGTCGGCCAAATCCTGTTTCGAGAGACTTTGTTCCCAGTTCTCGGGCATGAGGGAAACTGGCAGGGCGCGAATTTCCACCAAATCGTGTCGGCGTATCTCTTCGCGAACGCCCTGGGCGCGAAGCAAAACGATATAATGTTCGTTTTCGCTTATAAGAATCCCCGTGAAAATCTGACCGTTCTTGGTCTCTGCGATGTAAGTCATATAATTCGGCGCGACAGCGGCGTTCGGATGTAGGATATCCTCTAATAATTGCTCAGGGGTGCGTCCCCGGGCGTCATCTAGATTAGGACCCACAGCGATACCCTGGCCATTGCGTTGATGACATTGAGCGCAATGCTGGGCAAATAGTTCCGAGCCGCGATTAGGGTTCGGTTTCAGTTGCAAAGCGTCGCGATAGGCACGAAAAACCTCCTGGCGGGGACTAAGCCGACCTAAAGTTTTTTCCGCACGAACTCGGAGCTCCTGAGGTAATGCGTCGAGGAGTTGTTGTCTTCGCCGGCTATCTAGGTCGCCAGGTTGTATGATTCCGTTCTCTAAAGCGTTCAGCAACCAGGGAGCTGCCTCCTTATTGCGTAATAACCGTTCTAATGCTTCGGCGCGCACCCCGGGACTTAGTTCCGCTAGCCGCGCGATGAGCCTATTAGCATGGCCCTCGTCTAAGTGATCACTATAGGCCTGCAAGGCCACTAGTTGTAAATCGGGAGGATAACGTGCATGCAGATACTTCTCAGCGAGTTGCCGGGCTTCGTTTGGAGATATAATGGTGAGGTACCGCAGTGCGGAGATTAGCTCGTTCAGGTCGCTGTCTTCCCGTTGTAGAATATGAGTGGCCTGCCGACTAAGGCGTTCAAGTTGCGTGCGCATCGTCGGACTAAGCCCCTTGAGAAAACTAAGTGGTTGAGCCCGAGCCCGACCTTCTAACACTGCGGTGATGACGGCGAGTTGATCTTGGAATCGCCATTTGGGAGAGATTGCTAGCTCCAGGAATGTGACAGTTTCCGCGTCGTGACGACGTTGGCCGATGAGTCGGGCGAGTTGGGTGATCATTATTAGCTGGCCTGGCTGTGGCTTATCTAGCAATGAAGTTTTAGCGGCGAGAGTTTGGAGGAATGCTAAAGGATTTTCCGCGGTGGCAATAACAATTGCTTGGCGAATCCACGGGTCTTGTGCGTCGTGTTGCGCCAATTGGGCGAGGACGGGATAAGATTTTTCGGCAGGAAGCATGCTAAGTGTCAGGGCCAGTTGGAAGCGGACGCGCGGATTTTTATCCGGTGCTAATGTCAGCATTCGTTCCTGGAGATACGGGGACTTATTTAGTCGTTTCTCGGCCAGGATTAATGCATTTTCGCGCAGGCCGGGTTCGGGATGACTAAGTGCCCGAGCAATGAGTTCGTCTGAGAGGGCGTGAAGCCCCTCTAAGGTCCACAGGGCGCGTAGCCGAGCTTGGGCGTCGGGGTGATTGCTTGCTAGATGTTCTAAAGCGGGAACGATGGACTTGTCTTGTCTTTCCACGAGGAGGCGTTGAGCGGTGTCGCGACGCCAGACGTTTGTGTGGCTCAGTTCACGCACCAATGCGGCGCTGGAGGCTTGCTCTAAGTTCGGATATTGGGCGGCACTAGAGTGTTCGGGGACGATGCGGTAGATGCGGCCGCGATCGTGACCGGCGCGGAGGTCAAGACGTTTTTGCACATCGGCAGGAATCCATTGAGGATGCTCAACCACAGCACGGTAGAAGTCGGCGATATAGAGGGCGCCGTCGGGGCCGGTGCCTAAAAAAACGGGTCGGCACCAGGGATCGCGCGAGGCAAAGAATTCAGACTTTTGGTCGACTCGTTGGGCTACGAAGATCGCTCCCTGGGGAACTAGGCGGCAGCGGTGTACTAAGTTATGAACAGGATCGCAAACATAGGCGCAACCTTGATAATCTGCAGGGAGTAAGTCACCTAAATAGATGTGTATGCCGCAGGCGGAGGTAAAGTGGCCTGTGTGAGTATAGTCGTTGAAGCGTTCACTCGGAGGGGTAAGGGGGAATATAGATGCTCCAATGGCGCCATAGTCAGCGATATTGAGAATATTAGGCACCGCAAGCTGGGGCGCGCGACGAAGATAGTGGTCCGGTATGGGGGCGAACCGGATGTGGATGCGATTATTACAGAAGAAACGTCGGCCCCAGGCATCGAAGGTGTGTCCGAATTGGGATTGTCCGCTGACGGGTTCAACCTGGCCAGTGTCAGGACGGAAGCGGAAATCGCGGCCGCGGATTTCGAGCTTAGGATGATGCGGATGGTCGGGGGCGTAGATGGTGCCCCCGCTATCGCCATTGCAGCCGTATATCCAGTTATCCAGCCCCCAGATTAGGCCGTTGACGCGATGTTGGGGATTACCTTCATGAAAGCCTGTGAGAATGATTTTTCTAATATCCGCGCGACCATCGCCATCGGTGTCCTCGAGATACCAGATGTTAGGGGCGGCGCTAACCAGGACACCTCGGCGCCAGGGAAATATGCCATCGGGATAAGGTAAGCCGTCGGCGAATATCGAGACGCGCTCGATGCGGGCGTTCCCACGGATGCCCTGTAGGAGTTTGATGCGTCCGCCGGTGGGGCCTGTGGGATAGTCGTTCATTTCGACGACATAAAGGCGTCCTTGCGCATCCCAGGTGAAAGCGACGGGGTCAACGACGTCTGGCTCGGCAGCTACCACTTCGACGCGGAGGCCTGGGGGAACGACAATAGAGGCTAAAGTTTCCTGCGGCGATTTGGGGGGAGGAAAATTGCGTGGCAGACCATTGGTTGGTGCTTGTTGGCTGGCACTATCTTGCCAAGTTAGCGCGGACAGGCCGACTATTAGTGAACATAAGAAGAATTTAGAGACGTGAGGATTGCTTAACGAATGTAGGCGGGAGATGATAGGGGGAGGCATGTCTGGGGCCCTCGATGATTAGGAACTGCGGGGATGGTGGGATTATATGGAGATGGCGGAGGTTGCCCAGGGTGGGGGCTCAAATCGCTGCGGTCTTCGGCGGGTGGACTGGTGCGAATCGGGCTGAGGTCAACTGTAGACTATTTAGATGAATGCACAGAAGTATAGCGTCGGCACGCTCCTAGGATCAGAGTGAGGAGTTCGAGTGCGATAACCCAGAGATCACTGAGACAAACACAAATGCGCGTGGATAAGGAAAAATACAGCGAGCAATCAAATAAAGAAAATGAAATAGCGTTCGGTGCGCAAGATAGATTCAATAGGATAGGTTTCTAGGGGGAACAATGAGCGAAGTTCATCAAGTCGAGATTTATTACGGAACCTGCGGAGCCGATTATCGGATGGAGTGAAACTTAGGCGGATCTTCGATATACAAGGTTAGTCGTAACGTAAAGCTTATCACGACTTAGCTTGTGATGGAAAAAAGCGGTGATAGTCAGAACTATAGATGCTGAGAAGCAGCACTACGGGAAAGCTAAGTCATGGTAAGTGATTGAGTCAGGTGAATTTATTCTTCGGCGGGCAGGATGCCGCGTTGGATGAGATAATTGAGTAGGTCGGCGGCGGCTTGTTGGGGAGAGATTTCGGCAGCGTCGAAGACTAATTCCGGCTGAAGGGGCGGCTCATACGGGTCGTCAATGCCGGTGAACTGCTTGATTGCGCCGGCCCGAGCCTTTTTATATAAGCCCTTAGGATCGCGCTTTTCGCAGACTTCCAGAGGCGTGGCGAGATACACTTCGATAAAAGGTAGCCCTGCTTGTTCGTGGAGACGGCGCGCGTTGTCGCGGTCTTTACGGTAGGGAGAGATAAAGCTGGTCATGACGATGAGACCGGCGTCGGCAAAAAGCTTGGCTACTTCGCTGATGCGGCGGATGTTTTCTTCGCGGTCTTCGGGAGAGAAGCCGAGGTTTTTGTTGAGTCCGTGGCGGATGTTGTCGCCGTCAAGGACGTAGGCCAAGTGGCCTCGTTGGATGAGAGCGTGTTCCAGAGTGAATGCGAGGGTGCTTTTGCCGGAGCCGCTGAGACCAGTGAACCAGATGGTGCAACCGCGTTGGCGGAGCAGGCGTTCGCGTTCTTGTCGGGTAACGTGCCCTTCGTGCCAGGTGATGTTGGTTGCTTTGATTTGAGTCATGGCGATTCACTCCAATTATGACTAATCATTTGGAGAAAGAAAGTAAGAGGGCTTGGCATAAGGTGGGACTACGGTTGAGCCAAGCATCATATGACCAGATTCTGGAATGATCAAGACGGGGCTGGACAAAGTACTTTTCGTCTGAGGTCAACCGGGGAAACGGAGTCGGGGTGGTGCCTTCTGGTGCGGTTCGTATATACCTTCCGCGATGGGGTTGACGCGAAGGTGCGATGGCTAATGAGCAGCAGCGGAGGGGCACATATGGAGAATTGGCGGCTGAATGAACGAGCGGAGCAGATCCTTCGAGAAGCGTTGGCGGAGGGTGGTGAGCGGTGGCGAGTGCGTTGTCATCCGGCAGGTGCTAAGGTAGCGGGGTCGGTTCAGCCGAGGCATCAGGCAAGCGCCGGCAGCGGTGGGCAGGCGTGGGTGGTGGATGCTGGGGTGGAAGCGGAAGGAGGCATCGAGGCGGGTTTATTGTTGGCGCGAGTGTGTCTGGCCGATATGGCGCAGGTGCAGCTGGGCTTATGGGGAGATGGGCCGTGGCCTGGCGTGATCGTGCATACCGACCAGCCGGTGGTGGCATGTTTGTTGAGTCAGTATGCGGGTTGGCAGATACAGGTGGGTAAGTTTTTTGCGATGGGGTCGGGGCCAATGCGAGCGATGTATGCGCGGGAAAAGCTGTTTGAGGAGTTGGGTTATCGGGAGAGTGCGGCGGTGGCGGTTGGGGTCCTGGAATGTGATAAGCTGCCGGGGGAGGAAGTCATTGCATTTCTCGTCGAGAAGTTGGGCGTGCCTGCGGGAGGTTTGCGGTTGTTGGCGGCGGCGACCGCGAGCCTGGCGGGGATGATCCAGGTGGCGGCGCGGTCGGTGGAGACGGCCTTGCATAAATTGCATGAATTGGGATATCCTTTGTCGGAAATCGTATCTGGGTGGGGCGTGGCGCCGCTGTTGCCTGTGGCGAAAGGGACTTTAGCGGCGATAGGTCGGTCGAATGATGCGGTGCTCTACGGGGCGCGGGTGTGGCTGTGGGTGCGGAGTGAGGATGAGCGGTTAGCGGAAGTGGGACCTCGAGTCCCCTCGTGTGCATCGAGTGCGTTCGGTCGGCCTTTCGTCGAGATTCTGAAGGAAGCAGGCGGCGACTTTTATCGCATCGATCCGATGCTCTTCAGTCCCGCGGAGGTGCATTTCTGCAATTTGCGGTCGGGAAGGTCGTTCCGTTTTGGTCAAGTGCGTCCCGATATTTTGTTACGGTCGTTGGAGGCGTGACGGTAGCCAGTATGATGCGGGGTCATAAGGGTGTACCTGGCGAGCGATGTGAGAAATCCTGGAATGCAACAGATGCCGAACCGGACCACGGTGAGCGGCCGATTGCAAGGCTCAGACAGCGGACTCAGGAGCGGCGATGCGTCGGTTAACCCTACTGGCGAGCGGTCAGGGTTGGCATGTGCGGGATTTACAGAGGGCGGCGGCGTTGCTGGGTTGGGAGGTGGTGTGGGAGGATTTCCGTCGGTTGAATGCGGGGGTGTTTGGTTCGCGAGAGAGGTTGCCGCAGACTGATTTGGTGCTGGTGCGGACGATGCCGCCGGGAAGTCTGGAGCAAGTGGTTTTTCGCATGGATGTGTTACATCGGTGGGTGAGGAACGGGGTCGCCGTGTTTAATTCGCCGCGGGCGTTGGAGATTAGCATTGACAAATACCACACGACGGCACGGCTCGTGGCGGCGGGCTTGACCGTTCCTGATACCTGGGTGGGTCAGGATGCGGAGTCGGCGTTAGCGGCGTTTGAGCAGTTGGGGGGCGATGTCGTGGTCAAGCCGATTTTCGGTTCGGAAGGACGGGGCATATTTCGATTGACGGAGCGGGAGTTGGCGTGGCGGGTGTTGGTGACCTTGGAGCGGCTGGGGGCGGTCTTATACTTGCAGAAATATGTCGCTCATGAGGGCTACGATGTGCGGGCGTTTGTGTTGGGAGATGAGGTGTTGGCAGGGATGAGGCGTTATGTGCGAGACGGCTTGCGAAGTAACGTAGCACAAGGGGGCGAGGCGGAGGCGGTGGTGCTTGGCGCCGAGGAAGTCGCGGCGGCGTTGCGCGCGGCGCGGGCCGTGGAGGCCGAGATTGCCGGCGTGGATTTGTTGCCGGGACGGGATGGTCGGCTATATGTCCTGGAGGTGAACGCCGTGCCGGGTTGGCGCGCGTTGACGCGGGTGACCGGCTGCGATGTAGCATGGCATGTGTTGCGTTATTTGGATCGGCGAGCGCGGAAGGAGACGGAATGATGCTACCACGCGGGCCGACGGTCTCGGCGTCGTTAGCGGGGTATTTGGCCTGCACTTGGGACGTGTTGGTGCCGAAGCTGGGCAATGTACATGTGCAGCGCGGGTTTGCCGATGCCGATGTGATGGATTACCTGGCGAGTGCGGCAGCGGTTGCTCCGTTGCTCGACCGGGTGGGCGAGCTTGGCGTGGGGCAGAGTATTCTGGAAGCGGTTCGGCGGACCAGGCGTGTGGCCAAGAGCAATACGAATCTGGGCATAGTTTTACTCCTGGTGCCGTTGGCTGCGGTGCCAGAGGAGCAGCGGTTGCGGGAAGGCATTGCCGAGGTGTTAGCGCGACTCACCGTAGCGGATAGTCGGCTCGTGTTCGAGGCGATTCGCTGGGCGGGGCCTGGGGGCTTGGGACGAGTCAGCGAACAAGATGTTTTTGAAGAGCCGACGTTGCCCTTGCAGGCGGTGATGACGTTGGCGGCGGAGCGCGACCTGGTGGCGCGGCAGTACGCCTTCAATTATGCAGACGTTTTCGAGCGGGGCTTGGAAAGTTTGCTGGCCGCGCTGGAGGGTGGTCAGAGTTGGGTGCAGGCGGTGGTGGCGTGTCACCTGCGGCTCCTGGCGGAGTTGGGGGATTCGCACGTGGCACGCAAGCATGGCATGGCTGCGAGTCGGGAGTTGGCGCAGCGTGCGGCTGAGATTTTGCAGGCGGGCTGGCCGGAGCGTGAGGCGGCGAGGCGTCGCTTTGAGGCGTGTGATGCCTGGCTGCGGCAGATGGGATACAATCCCGGGGCGACCGCCGACTTGGTCGTGGCCACATTGTTTGTGGCGTTTCGCGATGGTTACGTCCCCCTGCCTTATCAGGGCCGACCAGGCATGGAAGGCCCGCTATAGTGACTAAAGACACGTTCAGGGAGCGAGCCGTGGGTGAGTGCTTTCGGGTACGTGTGGAGAAAGAGCAATTTATCTTTTGTGCAGCCCATTTCATCACCTATGAAGGAGATAAGTGCGAACGGCTGCATGGGCACAATTATCGCGTGGCCGTGGAGGTAACGGGGCCGCTGGACGAGAATGCCTACGTGTTCGATTTCATCGCGCTGAAACATCTGGTGCGGGCGCTGACGGATGAACTGGATCATCGCATGCTGGTGCCGATGCACAATCCGTATTTTCGACTCGAGGCCGACGAGCGGGAGGTGGTGCTGCGCTATCGGGAACGATGGTGGCGTTTTCCGCGGGAGGATTGTGTGTTGTTGCCGATCAGCAATACCACTGCGGAGTTGTTGGCCCAATACCTGGCCCGCCGAATTCGGGAGCGCTTGGCCGAGCAGAATTACTTCCCCGAAGTGTTATGCGTGGAAGTCGAGGAAGCTCCCGGGCAGACCGCGATCTATACCTGGACAAAGTCGGCTAAGTGATGAGGCAGGAGCCGACCAGAGTGGAAGGCACTGGCTATCAGGACGCCAGTAACGCCCAGGTTTCGCAATTGTTCGAGGTCGTGGGGCGAACTGACGCCGCCACCGACATACCAGCACGCCTCGGGAGCACCCGAGCGAGCCGCTTGCAGGAGCTCGATAGTCCAATGAATCTGGCCGGTGCCGACTGCGGCGAGGTCGAGCGCGAGCAAATGGCGGAAACCCAGGCGCCAGGCCCACGCGGCAATTTGTGCGGGACTTTGCGGCGGTCCGCTACGGACGGAAGTAAGCCAGCGGCCTGCGCGGGCGTCGAGAGAGAACATCGCCGTCAGCTCTTGAGGCCACCGCGATGCTCGTTCTGGCTCTGGTTCGACGGCGTCCATTTCCTGCCAGGTTTCCAGGCCGACCACGGGATAGATGGGTAATCGATTTACGACCTCCATCAGCTCTTCGCGGTGGCGAAACCCGGCGTCGAGCCAGATGCTTGCCCTTCCTTCCGACCAGCGACCCAGAGATTCCAGGGCGGACCAATTCGGACGACGGCGCATGATGGCGTCCAGATCGGCGACATAGAATTCGCGCAAGCCGTAGGCTTCGCTCAGGGCGCGCGCAACTTCCACTGGTGACGTAGAGTTCGTCCAGCGACTGATCAGGGGGCGGTACTGCTGCCGTTGGCCGGCGACGGCGTGGACGACCTGGCCGTCTAGAACGTCGAGCACCGCAACGATTCGCATCAACGCACGCCCAGGAGGATTTCCGTCAGCAGTTGGTCGAGGCGCTCGTAAGGAAGTCGGCGGTTGGTGAGTGCTTCCACATCGAACTGAGCCTGCTTCAGCCGTTGGGCAGCATCCTTACTGTATTTCGTAAACGCACCGACCCATTCGGGGTGCACCCCGTGGATTTCGCGGAGCAAATCCTGAACTTCGCGGTCCTCGTTGAAGCGTTGCACTTTCTCCTTGAGGATCAGGTAGTTGCGCATGTTGCGTTCGACGAAGTCCCAAGGATCAGCCTCGGTGCGATACGGATGGGCGTCGAAACCGATGGTGCGATCGTAATTGTGATCCACCAGCAGTTTCACGAGGAAGAAGGCTTCCTTGAGATTTTCGCTGGCAAAAGTCAAGTCCTGATCGTAACGGAGCGGCTTCTGATCGTTGAGGTGCACGTCGAGGAGTTTGCCGGCGTCAAGCGCCTGAGCGAACTCGTGATAAACGTTGAGCCCAGCCATTTTGATGTGGGCGACTTCGGGATTGGTGCCGACCATTTCGGGATGATCGAGCGTCTGAATGAAAGCTAACACGCTGCCCACGGTCGGCAAATACAAGTCGCCCCGCGGTTCGTTCGGCTTCGGCTCGATAGAAAACTTGATGTTGTAGCCGTTGTCTAGCACGTACTCACACAAAAAGTTCACGGCATCGCGGAAATAGCCGTTGGCCGTGATCGGGTCTTTGCTGGCGTCCACTTCGGTACCTTCACGCCCGCCCCAGAAGACATAGACTTCAGCGCCGACCTCATGGCCCACGTCCAAACACTGCATCACCTTCTGCGTAGCAAAAGCACGAATCGCGGGATCCGTGCTAGTAAACGCACCGTCCTTGAAGATCGGATGGTAGAACAGGTTAGTGGTGATGACCGTAGCTTTGATACCCAGGTCGTCCATGAGCTTACGCAGTTCTCGGATACAACGGTCACGTTCTGCAGCAGAGGCCCCAAAGGGGATGATGTCGTTATCGTGAAACTCAAAGGCATAGACATTGCGTTTCGCCAAGCCCTCGAGGCATTCCCGGACACTTCGTTCAGGACGGGTTACATCGCCAAAGGGATCGCGGCCACGGTTCTGGATGCACCAGATGCCGAAGGCAAATTTGTCGGTCTTCTTAGGGGTGTATTTGTCGCTCATGGGTGCGTCTCCGCTGGCAAGAAACCGTGGAGGTTCCGAATCAGGAAGTAGTGGCAGTCAGCGGCGGCGCGACCGCTGGTTTTTGAGCGGCGGCCGCCTGCTGTCGGCGATACCAAGCCACCGCCTCCCGCAGCCCCTTTTCCAGAGCCGACTCCGGTTGGTAGCCCAATTCACGCCGCGCTTTTTCGATGGAAAAATCGAGATGGAGTCCCAGGAACTTAACCCGCGCTCGAGTCAAACGCGGCGGCTCAGGACTGCCACGCCAACGAGCCCACGCCTCCATGGCGTAAGCCACAAGCCACGCTAACCAGCGGGGCACACGGCGCGACGGCGGCGGCAACTCAGCCACACGCGCCAGGGTTTCAAAGAAACGACGTTTACTCACATATTCGCCGTCGGTCAGGTTGTACACTTGCCCGATGGCCTGAGGCACTTCCGCGGCCAACAAAATCGCTTGCACCAAGTTACCGACGTAAATCGTATTCATCGCCTGCTCACCGCTCCCCAGGTAACGCACCTCTCCCTTAGCCAACGCCTCGAGCAATCGCGGCAAAACAGTGCGATCACGTGCCCCATACACAAAACCGGGACGCAAAATTACGATCGGCACCGCGTATTGTTCCAGATATTGCCACGCTAAACGTTCGGCTTCAACCTTCGTTTGCGTATAGCCGTCAATGTGCCGTTCCGGCAACGGTTCGCTTTCATCGGTACCGTAATGATCACGAGCCGCATAGACGCCCAAACTACTTATATGAATGAAACGACGAATGGGCTGACGTCGCGCCGCTTCGAGCAACTGGCGCAAGCCTTCTACATTGACGCGACGGTAGTCGTCTACAGGCCCCCAATCCCCAACACGCGCCGCACAGTGCACGATCAGCTGCACGTCCCTGCACGCCTGCTCCAATGCGGCAACGTCGCACAGATCGCCGCGGACGATTTCCACTCCCCGCGCTTCCAGGGCCGAAACGTCGCTCGCTGGCCGCGCCAATGCCACCACAGCCTGATTCCGTTGCACCAGCGCCTCGACGACATGGCTGCCAATGAAGCCCGTCGCGCCTGTAACCAGCCACTTTTCCCGATGGTTCGCGGTTTCGTGAAGCATGCACATATCATAGCAGGCGGAACCGATTCAGGCACGCCGGGGATTGTCTTGACCGAGAACATACTCCGAAGTTATAGCAGCCTGCATTGCGGCAGCAGATCGAGTTAACAAAGGCATGGATGATGCCCATGATCGCACGTTATGAGGCCCTGGCGCGACGAGAAAGCTTAACAACGCCGATCGCGCTGCCGACCTGGTACGACGTACCCTGCCCCGTTTGTGGCAACGACCAAGCCGATATTGTCTTACAGGCACCGAGTTGGCACGAATCGGAACCACGCCTCTACGCCGTCGTGCAATGTCGAGCCTGTGCCACGTGGTACACGAATCCATTGCCACAGAACCACGGCCAATCGCCCGAAATCACCATTGCAGGGAAGCCAGACCCGTTCCATGCCCAGCTCGCTTACACCTTGCCACGACCTCCTGCAGCCGGCAACTGGTTACTACACTTCGGTCCGTTAAATACAGCCTGGCTGACCCAAATGCGCCAACGCGGCTGGCAAGTCGTGGCCTGGAGGGAACGATCGTCAGAAATACCATCGGCCTGGTACGCTCACGGAGGCCTAGCTGTGTTCGGCGCGCTGGATGAGTTGGCCCCAAGTTGCCGCCACCAGATCGCCGCGATCACGGCCTACGATTGGTTCGAGCGCCAGGAGCTACTCCGGCAGATTCTCGAGCATTGGCATACATTACTGCATCCTAACGGTTGGCTCCTGCTCGCCGTGCCGAACCTCGACAGCGCCGGTTTCCTCACGTTCGGCAGCCTGTGGCGTGGGTTGGATTTGCCGCATCGCCGCGTCCACTTTCGCGCAGGTACTCTGAGCCAATTCTTAGTGCAGACGGGTTGGCACATACGCCGAATCCGCACCTTAGCCTGTGCCCCATGGCTACGCCAATCCGCCCAGCGTACCTGGCAGGAGTGCGCTCCGCATCGACGGAACTGGAATCGCCTTCGGTTATGGTGGCGCACCAGTTGGCTCAATCAGGCCTGGCTTACCAGCACCAGTCCGTGGTTCGGTCAAGGCGACTGGCTTATCGTCCTCGCGCAGCCTCACTAGGAGCACTCCTCGAGCCGCTCCCAATAACCCCCCGGGCGACGCACCTCGCAAGGCCGAAAATTCGCCTTGTATTCCAGCGACCGGCAACCCCGCACATAAAAACCGAGATAAACATATTGCATGCCGCGTCGTCGCGCCTCCTCGATCAAACTCAGGATGTTCCAAGTTCCCAGGGAATATCGGCGATAATCCGGGTCGTAAAAGAAGTAAATGGCCGATAGACCATGCGGCACCACGTCCACGTAACCCACGCCCACGAGCCGACCATCGCGGTAATACTGCCACTCTTCCGTGGGCAGCGGATTATCCACAAAGGAAGCGATGTAAGCAAATCGGCTATATCCCTCGGCCTCAGGCCAACCCTTATGCTCCGCCTGGAAAGCATGAAAGCGCTGGTAGAGTTCCCATTTCTCCCGGGAAAAACTCGGCAGGGTGATTCTGCGTTCAGTCAGTCCCTGATTGGCCTTGGCGCAACGCCGTTGGCTCCGATTGGGCCGAAATTCCTCGACCAGCACCCGCAGCGACTGGCAGGCAAAACACTTTGGACAGCGATTGCGAAACAACGAGTGGCCAAAACGCCGCCAGCCCTCCTCCAAACGACGCTGGTACTCCGCAGGCGTCAGGCGGCTCACCAACTCATATTCGAGACGCCAAGTCTGCTCCGGCAAATAACTGCATGGTTCCAGCGGACCGTAATAGCGCGTCGTCATGGACACTCCGAACGCAGCTCGCCCCCGGCCACAGCATCGTTTAGAGCATTATAAAACGTGCGCTGACCCTGCCGCCAACTAAACACGCCCGCCGCCACCGTGAAAAAGGACCGCTACGCCCGGAACCAACCACGGCCCCCCTGGCCCCACTCCCAGGCCTGGTAAGAGGAACGCGAAAAGTGACCACTACGCCCGCTGCTCACCACGAAGCACGCAAATAGTCAAACCGACGAAATGAGCTCATGGGCATCTTCGATGACTCATATCCACGTTGGAGCGGTATGGGCCCCAAATGTCGAGAGAATGTTCCTAACCGATTGGCGGAGTGGACTATTGAGCATCAACCATGTCCAGGGAGATGGTATCTTAGGCCGACGCAGAGTGATAGCGGTGCAGCCAGTTTGTTGGGGGCCTATTTCACTAAGGCTTACGTCCATCGGCCAGGTATCGCAGATAAGTGACAGGCAGTTGAAGGCGGCGGATTAGCCATGTCTGTGGGAGTGTGACTAAGTGAAGTAACGACTAATACTCGTCGGTCATCCCGCTGAGGTAAGTACCCTTAGAGTTCGGGCAGGTGTGACTACGGGAATTAGTGATTAGTACTCGTCGGGACGGTATGCGAGATAAACATCGAAAGTTCATTCTGAACCGAATGGCCGTGTGGCTGATGTAGAATTACTCTTGTCCAAGCAGGGCGCATCTTACGCCAATCCAGAGCGATGGTTGTGCACCGATTTATTGAGGTGTTTGTCTAATTGTTCATGCCATAAATCGGGGCAGTGTCATAGGCAAATATAGAGATATTACAGCAAGCTGATGTGTTAGGGCGTATATTGCGTGATTAATCATTTGAATCGGGGTCGGGGCGGTGTAGGCCGTACTCGGTCATTTTCTTATATAGCGTGTTGCGGTTGATGCCGAGTCGGGCGGCGGCTTTGATTTGGGTGTAGTGACATTCGCGGAGTACCTGGTGGATTAGTTCGCGTTCCAGACCGCCGACGAGCCAGTCATAGAGCTTGCCGGAGCTTGCTTCGTGCTCGCGTAACCCTGCCTCTACCAGCCGCGTGATTAGTTCGCTTACGGATTCGCGATGGTTCCGTGGACGGCGGAGGCGATATGGCGTGTGTAATTGCTCGCGAATCATTTCGGCGGTGATTTGGTCGCCCTGGCAGAGCACCACTGCGCGCTCGATGTCGTTTTCCAGTTCGCGGACATTGCCGGGCCAATCGTGCTGCATGAGCAATTCCAGCGCCTCCGGCTCGAACCCGCGGATTTCTTTCTGGTTCTCCTGGCAGTAACGTCGAAGGAAAAACTCGGCCAGGGCGGGGATGTCGTCCTTACGTTCTCGCAGGGGCGGCAGGTAAATCGGCACGACGTTGAGGCGGTAATATAAATCGTCGCGGAAGCGGCCTGCTTCGACTTCTGCTTCCAATTGGACGTTGGTGGCGGCGATTACTCGGGTGTCCACGCGAATGGTGCGACTGTCGCCGACGCGTTCGAATTCCTGGTCCTGCAACACGCGGAGCAGTTTGACCTGTAACTTCGGACTCATGCTGGAGATTTCGTCGAGGAAGATGGTGCCGGTGTGCGCAGCTTCGAAGCGGCCGGTTTTGTTGTCCACGGCTCCAGTAAACGCGCCTTTGACGTGGCCGAACAGTTCGCTTTCCAGCAGCGTTTCCGTGAGGGCGCCGCAATTGACGCGGATATAGGGACCGTCGGCGCGGGGGCTGAGTTGGTGAATCGCTTTAGCGATCAGCTCTTTGCCTGTGCCGGTTTCGCCCACGATGAGGACGGTGGCTTTGGTCGGTGCGACCAGTCGTACCAGGCGATAGACTTGCCGCATCGCGGGGCTGGTGCCGACGATGTCCGGCAGCGGCGCATCCAGAGGTTCGCTCATCCGCGGTTTTGACCAGGTCATCAACGGGGCACCCATCTTCGAGCGGCACTGTGTGGCGAAGCGGTTTGTGCTCGGCGCTGCGTCGGTGGTGAAGGGCTGTCTTATTTTTTACTTGCCCATTGTATCATAATCCTGAATCCTGACGGGCGTCGTGGAAGCGTATCGTCTTAGCTGTCTCCGATGCGCGCTAGCGAGGCGCTTTGGATACGGGAGGAACCGAGCGGTGTCGGCGGGCGTGTGGGATAAGGTGTATATTGTTGGTGTCGGTGCGGATGGTTGGGCCGGGCTGACGGCCCATGCCCGACGTTTGCTCGAAGAAGCGGAAGTGATCCTCGCCTCGGATAACGTCTTGCCCTTATTACCACGGTTGTCGGCTGAGACGATAACGGTAGGCAACGATTTGGTCCGGCTCGTTCAACTGGTGCAACAGCATGAGTCGCGGAGGACTGTGGTGCTGACTAGTGGGGATCCGTTGTTTTATGGTGTGGCTAAGTATTTGTGCGACCGCTTGGGTAAGGAGCGGTTTGAGATTGTGCCTCACGTCAGCACCATGCAATTAGCCTTTGCACGGATCAAGGAAAGCTGGGAGGACGCTTATCTGACCAATTTGGCAACGCATCCGTTGGAAGAGGTGCTCGAGCGCATCCGCACTGCCGAGACCGTGGGCCTTTTCACCACGGAGCAGTGTAATCCGTCGGTGGTGGCACGGGCGCTGTTGGAGCGGGGCATGGATTATTTCACGGCCGCGGTGTGTGAAAATTTGGGTATGCCAAACGAACGCGTTACTCAGGGCGAGCTTCACGAAATTGCTGAGATGGAGTTTGCTCCGCTTAATGTGCTTATTCTCAAACGTAAGCCCCATCCTGTGCCGGCGCCACATCGGGTTGCAGGGTTTCGTCGTTTCGGCAATCCCGAATCGGCCTTTGCACAAAGCCAACTGAAGACGTCGCTGATCACCAAGGCGGAGGTGCGGGCTATCGCCCTGGCTTTGTTGGATCTTCAGCCGACCAGCACGGTCTGGGACATCGGGGCCGGTTCGGGCTCGGTCGCCATCGAAGCGGCGCAGTTGGCTGAGCATGGGCTTGTCTTCGCCATCGAACAAGACGCGGCCGATTACCATCTCATCCTGGCCAATTGTGAGCGTTTCGGTGTGCGGAATGTGCGGGCCATTCACGGTACGGCTCCTGCTATCTTTCGCGAGTTGCCTCGACCCGATGCGATATTCGTGGGCGGCACGGGGAAAGAAGTAAGCCGACTTCTTGAAGCTGCTTGGGAGGCATTATTGCCGGGGGGTCGGTTGGTCATCAACGTGGCCACGCTGGATACCTTGACGCGCATGTATGAGACGCTCCGCCGCTTTGGCCCGCCCGTTGAGGTGATGCTTATTCAGATCGCCAAAGGCGTTCAGCAGTTCGACTCCTTGCGCTTCGATGCCGAGAATCCGACGTTTTTGCTCTATATCTCCAAACCCCGCACCACGCCGCCGATTGAGGTGGTCATTTAAGGAAGACAAGATCTTCGGCTCAGTGGCATCACCTCGTCTGCATACAATGCGAAACGACGGCAGCCGACTGCGATTGTCCGGAGCACCTGAGGTCGAGTCATGAAACAGCATTCGCCGCGATTCCTGCAACTGGTCGCCGAAGCACGGCAACGGATTCGGGAGCTGACCATCGAGCAAGTGTGCGAAAAACTGCGGCGGGGCGACCGTTTTTATCTCATTGACGTGCGCGAAGAAAGCGAATACGCCCGCGACCATATCCCAGGGGCAATTCATCTCAGCAAAGGTGTCATCGAACGGGATATCGAACGGCTAATTCCTGATTGCGATGCGGAAATCGTGCTCTATTGCGGGGGCGGTTATCGCTCGGCCCTCGCCGCCGACAACTTGCAGAAAATGGGCTACACGAACGTCTGGTCCATGTGGGGCGGCTATCGCGGTTGGAAGGAAGCGGGCCTACCGTTAGAGCCAGGCTCAGCTCCGACAGTGCCGCGTAAATAACCCTAGGCCCCGCTGGGCCGCAATTCAGGGACGAGATATGTTACGTTGGGACGGGTTATACAGCTGGACGGAGCTGTCGCGGTCATGGTGGCCGCCGTCGTCTTTCAGGTCCTTTCCGATCGAATAAATTGTGATGCCATCCGCGTGGTGCGACAATTTGAGTGGGTTCGGCCAATCGTAGGGATCACGGGGCGCTTCCCGCAGGAAGTGAGGAACTAAATCCGACCAATCCCTGGGCCAAACGCCGTGGCGCAAGCGATACCGTTCCGCAGCCAGCGCTGCCACGACGCTCGCCAACCGCGCCTGCCAGGATAAGCTGATTCGCAGCAAATAATCCCCATCCGGGTAAGGCAGCCTACTGACACCCCAACGCCTTGCCAACTTCAGGAGACGCTCGTCCACGACGGGAGTGGGCCCCAACTTGGCTAAGCGCTCGCGCGGCGATAATTGCTGCAACTGGTACCATTCGTTCTGAAGCCTGAGGCACTCTGCGTGCCAACCGTAGATGGCAATCCGATACTGCGAAACTTGCTCCTCGAGGCGAGAACCGCAGCCGTCGAGGAAGCTGCGCCAATCTCCTTCAAAAAAGAGCCGAGCGAACAACATCTCTAGGTCTATATGATGTCTGTCCCTGCGTTTGAGCCACTGCCGCCAGGCTTCAGCGTCAGTTTCCAGAAGCGTGAGCAGTTGGTGAAAGCGCGCTCGTTCTGAACGGATCAGTTGGAGGCTGAGTGAGTCAAAGTCAAACCTTTCCAGCACGCTTTGGACACGCGCTAAAGTCCTCTCGGACAGGACGGCGCGATTGAGAGAGCAACGAACTGTCAATAGCAGATTCACGGGTTCCAGGGAATGGAATAGGCCATGGGGGAACGAAGGTAGCAACTGGTAGGGAGCCATCTGCTCCGCCAGATGGGCATGTACCAGTAAGCACCTTTCCAGTTCCTCGATTTGGCCCTTTTCCGCAAAGAGCAACGCATGATACCCGAGCACTTCGCAAACCATCCGATAAACACTCGCAGGTGTGGGGAAAGCATAATTTGCCTCATAGTCGTTCCAGGATCGAAACGGCCCATGCAAGGGTGGGTGAATGGCGCGAGAGCGAGTGGCTTGCTCTAAAGTCCCCAGAGCGTCTGGTACTAAGCCAGGCAATAACTCCAAGCGCTGCACCCATTCCGGCGGCAACCGCTCATTGGCCCTGGTCCCAGCGAGTCTCGTAGTATCAAAACGCACATCCTGGTGCCAACTGTGATAATCATTGAAGTAATCGCGATGAAAGCGTTCCAACACAGGCCAGCCGTTCTGGTCCGGGGGCACCTGTGGTACCTGTGCTACTAAATCCTCCCAACGCCAACCGGGATCGAGCGCATCGGTCTCCGCAAGCGCCCGTGCCAGGTCAGCTTTGCCCTGGAGCCAGATAAAGACGAGTGGCCCAGCCGTGAGGGACAAGGCCAAGGCGAGGATGGACAAGGCAGCGAACCACCACCAACGCCACTTCTTTGGAGGTTTCGCGGTTGCATCGCTGCCTGGTCGCCTTCCCCCTTCTCCTGGGAAGGCGGCCCTTGGGGCATTTCCTGCCCCGGCATCGCCACTGACGCAGCAGACCGCGTTGCGCCCACCTCGGGATGCGAATCTTGCGATACGTCTGCCTTGGGGGCATCCGCCACGGTTCGCGCTGCTGGAGGCGTCGGCCCGACCGCGCTGCCAACCCCGCTCTCACGTGGAGCCGATACTCGAGCGGCGTCATCGGAATCTACTTGGCTAGACGCGATGGCCTGCCCCGGAGTGTCTCCCAACGCAGAGGCCAACGACAACTCGGCAGAATCGGAACGACAGCCCGCATTTTCCTGCGTCGCGTTAGCAGCGTCTGACCCTTGGTTGCGCCCGTCGCCCTGGCCAACACTCATGAAAATGCCCTCCCACGCTACCGTTTCCGAGTCTATTCTACCTATAACTCCAGGGGGTAACTATTTTTCCTGCCGTTCATGGCAACTACATTGCATCATCGAGAAAACTAGTTTGGCTATCAGCCAGATGAGCGAACTGTGCCCCTGAAGCAAGCGTCGGCCCGCCTTTCGGTAGTCTGCCACTGGATTCCCAGTGCAGCGTGTAACCAAGTTAGGCTAACGGCAACTGGAAGAACAAAATGCCAACAGCCCGCTCAGCTACGACTGCTAGAGCCGCATTCGTCCTTAGCTTGGCTTGATGAAAAATAAGCCGCGGATTACGCCGTTGAGCGCAGAGGAACGCACTGCGCTTCGTGATGTTACGCGTGCCGCACCCAGGCATGAGCAAGCCAACGCTGAAGTCCGACGTACACCATCAGGACATCGAGGAGCCGCGTCCATTCTCTCCTGACGCTTTGGCGAGGGGGCCGAGCACCGTTGTTGGCGCGGAGTTACCAATTAGTTAGCATAGCCTAAGGACTCGCATTCCCACAAGGCAGGCACAAGGAGGATTCATGAACCAAAAGCTATTGCTGTCCGTGGAACGCCTCGAGGACCGTTCTGTCCCCGCGGGGACAGTAACCATCAGCGGCTGGGGCGCCGGCAATCTCAACGTAGTTGGCGATGCCCAAGGCAACGAGATCGAAATTATCGGGTCATCCAACAGCATTCAGATCAATGCCCAAGGCACTACCACCTTATCCTTAGGCACGATTCCCGCAGCTTGGGTCGTGTCAAGCAGCCCAACCCAAGTCGTTTTGCAGCCAACAACCACGCCTCTTTTAGGCCAACTGGTCCTTGATTTGAAAGCAGGCGACGATCAGGTGGGCGTCTTCGGATTGCAGGGATTGGTTCAGGCCAACGGCAACATTCTGATCATGCCGGGCGATGGCAACGATACCGTGCGGCTCGGCGGCGACGCCACGGCCAAGGCCCTGCTCATCCGCGATAACCTCGGCAACGATGTCGTCCAACTGGATGCTGTTTCTGCGCGCGACCCGTCCCAGATCAGTTTGGGCGCTGGGAATGACAGTATTCTCATCGCCGGCACCGGCACCATCTTCGACAGCGACTTGACACTGCTCACCGGTGCGGGCAGCGACCGGATTCGCTTCGTACCTGGTCAAAGTTGGATCAAAGGCAACCTATCGATTGATACTTCGGCCGCCATGGGAGACGGTGGCGACTCGGTTCTAGTAGACCATGCCGCCAGCGCCACGGCACCGCATACGCTGCGCGTCTCCGGCAGCACGACGATTAAGACTGGCAACGGTGCCGACTTGATCAGATTCGGGTCTGGCTCCGGGACCGGTCCCAGTGTGGACCTCGGCGGCGGCTCGAATCCGACTACAATTGAAATGGGTAACGACAATGACCGTATCGGTATTCAGCGTGCTCAGTTCGCGCAACTAACTGTCAATCTTGGAAACGGCACCGACCAGGTGCTGAACAACTGGGGCAGTGCGAGCATGCTCGTGGCTGCCGGTTCGGTGCTCGATTTTGGTCCCCCGAATCCGCCTCTTGGCTCCGACTCCCCCCTGCCCTCAGGCTGGACATCGCCCCCAGGCCTGACCGTCTTCAATCATCCGTAGTGCGCTCTTTCCCCATCCGCCTTGACTCCCCGCATCGTTAACAAGATCCACGGCCGAATATTGCTGTGCGTCAGTCCGTGTATTCTCCGGTCAGGTGAACAACCAGGCGACCCGGAAGACCAAGCCGTGCCCGCACCGTAGCATGATTATGACAAATCCTGATGTGCGTGCCCGGACGTCGCAGCCTCCGCAGAAACGCCGCGTCGCACGGGGTAGACGCGACCCCCGTTGGCCAGGATCGCATCATGGAGCCCAGGACTCACAGACCCAGTTCCGCGTCGCCGGCAACTCCGCACCTGCCCGAACAGGTCTTACGCGCTGGGCGTGAAGCGGGTGCAGAAGGAGGCTGGATGCAATAATCCGACGGAGGTTTCGTCTTCTTCAACAACCGCTGGACGGAAGAGATGTTCGAGGCGGAGCCCGCATTTCGCTTCAACACTTGGGAAGCGGGCGTGCTCGTCCATCTGCCCGATCCGGGCGTCCCCTTCGGACTCGACCTAGGCGCAATCCCACGAGACGACGCGGGGCTGAAAGAGTTGCCGGCGTTCAAAACCTTCGTCTCCCTCGACTTAGGGTTGACCGATATCACCGATGCAGGTCTAACCGAATGCACCAAGCGGAAGAATCTCACATCGCTCAACCTCTGCGAAACCAGGATTACCGACGCAGGGCTAAGAGTATTGGCTCAACTGACTCATCTCACTTGACTCAACCAGTCCCGTACTCGAGTCACCGATGCAGGGCTCCAGAAATTATCCACCCTGAAAAACCTCACCGAGCTTGCCCTCGAAGACACGGCGATTACCGAAGCGGGGCTACCAGCGTTGACGTCGCTGCCGAACCTTACCACGCTCAACTTGACAGACACGCGCAGCAGCGACGCGGGCTAACGCGCGTTGGCCCACCTGAAAAACCTCCCAACTCTCGGCCTAGCGCGTACCCAGATCACCGACGCAGGACTGGAGCACTTGGCCGCATTGACCCACCTCACCAAGCGAGACTTCCGCGCTACCCGGATTACCGATAAGGGACTTCACGCATCGACCCCGTTGCAGCAACTGACCGAACTTTGTCTCTCCGGTACTCCCATCACCGACGCCGGACTCAAGGAGTTGACCGCACTGGGAAACCTCACCTTACTGGACCTGCCAGAGACCGCCGTCACCGATGCCGGGCTTCCCGACTTGGCCAAATGGAAGATGCTCTTGTACGTGGTTCTGTACAAGACCAAGGTTACGGAACAGGGCGCCGCCCCACTGGAAAAATCCTTGCCCAGCTGTCAAATCTACCACTTCTAAGCCCCACGCAGCCCCCTCGCGATTGAGGCTAGATTGAATTGAGCTCGCCCCACATTTCCCGAAAGTATTCGGAGGCCTGGAGGCCAGCATCACACTCCTAGTAAACTGAGCTTCACCTTGCCACACGTTTGCCGAAAGTCTCCGGCGCGATCTGGGCCAGCCTCACCGCTCTCACCAAACTAGGCCTCCATGCACTCCACATGTGCTGAAAGTTTTTGATGGTGGTGGGCCAGCACCACAGCCTTTGCCAAACCGAACCTCGCCTCGCCTGGCGGTTCCGACAACGAAAAGTTTTTGCAGCGCTGCGAGCCAAAGCCACGCTCTTGTCTAACCGAGCTTCCCCTTCGCCACCCATCTCCGAAGGTTTTGAAGGGCTATGCGCCAGCCTTACGCTTCTCATCCAACTGCGCTTTGGCGCGCCCTGGCGACCGATTCAGCCGCCTGAGGACGTTGCAAAACCGTGGCCACTAACGTGCCGGCCTGGTTCCTGGCGATGGGACGAACTACGTCCCTAGCAAGCAAGGTCTGGAAAGTCGCGCTTTCCGACGGATAGTCCCGTTTCATGGCACTCAATATCAGACGACCAGCGCAACCAAGGGCGGGAAATTGGCGTTTTCAGATTTTTCGACCACAATTGTGGCTTTCGCCATTTCCACCGTCACCAGGATTTGCGTTTTCAGGCAGATAGTCCCCTCCCCACCGCAGCGAACCATACTGGGCGACCCTAGCAGTCCATGCCGGGAAACTAGCGTTTTGCGACGGATAGGCGCGTTTCCTTCGCGACGCGTCCTACCAGGCGACCAGGGCAAATCCCTGCGGAAGATTTTGCGTTATCAGACAAATAGGTCGGTTTCATCTAGAGCCCACCAGACCAGGCGATCAGGGCAAATCCATGCGAGAAAGTTTGCGTTTTCACAAGCATAGGTCGGTTTCATAGCAGGCGCGGCATATCACGCGAGCATCGCGAGCGACTTGGGAAACTTCGCGTGTGCAGACGGGCTATCGCCCAGCGCCGGCCAAGGTAGAACGTAATCATGGTTGCGTGGCCTTGCCAAGTTACCGCAGTGTCATCCGAGAGTCAACGCAAGGAAAGGCCGAACTCACCGCAAAATGAGCCCACTTGGATGGTCAGTCTGCCAAAATGCAGCCGAACTCAGCATTAGGGTTAGTCCCACTGGTTGCGGGCTAGTTGCTTGCCCATGAGGTCTTCAAGGTTCCGCGATGGGACCATCCACATCATCGCGGTGATTTGCGAAGGTCGGGTAGTGTACAGCAACAAACCGGTCTGCAACGGCTGCGATGACTATTCTCTGATGACTAAGACGGCGTGTTGCCGCGTGCCATGGCGTGTTGTCGCATGCCGGTAAAAATATTGGAATGATAAGTTGGCACAAGTTGGAAAATACCGTCATTGGAGTTTTACCAAGCATGGCTGAATAAAGGCACTTAGGAGAGTCTTAGCGTTTCGCGCGGCTTTTTCGGGGATGGCCGGGGCGTCACGCCAGTAGCGTGCTTTTTAGAGTGAAAAAGTACCAAAAGCATGGGAGCCGAACCCGCAACGGTGAGGCACGAGGAAGCATTATACGATAATTGAGATGATCAAAGTGATATAATCTTCGCGATTTAGCAAATATCCCTAAGTTGATAATATTACAAAAAAGGTCGCAGATGTATCAAGGGTGACGGCCTGCGGTAAAACGCAAAAAAATTGAAATTTGCCGTGGGTTTTTCGTGGAAAAATTGAGAAATGCCCACCGCAAGGTTCGCCCGGAGTGAAAAGTCGTAAGTGATTTCCCAGTAAATACTTATGTCAATAGCTCTCGGAAGAAATCGCACCCGATCCCAGGCGATCGCCCCCTAGGTACCATTTTTGCACGATCCGCAATTTTGCCGTGGGGTGCTCATAACTTGCCGCGCCACGGTTTGCGCCATTCGAGACGTCTCCTCGTGCCAATAACGCGCTAGGCACGTCGGGCGCTGCGCCGTTCGCGCGTAGTAGGCATTTCGGTAGTGGTTGGGCGAGCGTTCGGCGAAATTGCTCTGCCCATGGCGTGGAAAAAACGTTTAATGGCAGATGCCGACGCGGCGGTGGCATACCGAGCACCGTCCTCGGGCCGGCGCGATATGGCCCTGCAAACCGTGGGAGGAAGCCAGTCATGCGCATCAATACCGTCAAACGCAAGCTCAGCGCGGGTCAACCGAGCTTGGGCACGTGGTTGTCGCTGGGTAGCATCGTGGCCAGCCGATTTATGGCGCGGGTTGGGTTCGATTGGTTGACCGTGGACATCGAGCACAGTCTGGTGGATTGGGAGACAGCAACGCATATGTTCGCGGCCATTGCTGACGCAGGCTGTGTCCCGTTGGGGCGCGTACCCATGAACCGACTGGATCATATCAAACGTGTGCTCGATAACGGCGCTTTCGGCATCGTCGTCCCTATGGTCAATTCGCGCCAAGAGGCGTTAGAGGCCGTGGCCGCGGCGAAATATCCTCCCGTGGGTGTGCGCAGTGTCGGCGGCAGCGTCCATGCTTTGAACTTCGCTACCACCGCTTCGGAATACTACCAGCGAGCCAATGATGAAATCCTCGTCGTGCTCCAATGCGAACATATCGAGGCGGTGCGTCGTGCCGATGAGATATTTTCCGTGCCGGGCATTGACGCGATCTTCGTTGGGCCGAATGACCTCGCGGCCAGTATGCGTAGCCCCGATGGTAAGCCGCCATCTGCTGAGGCTTTCGAGGAAGCTTTAGAACAGATCCTCGCCGCGTGCCGTCGCCATCGAGTCGCTCCCGGGATTCATTGCATGTCAGCGGAGGAGGCCCAGTTGCGTGTCCGCCAAGGTTGGCAATTCGTCGCCATCGGCAGCGAACTCCGCATGATGCTTGATGGTGCTGAACTGGCTCTGCAACCGTTCCTCGGTCAACGCAAGGCTGAAGCCGCCAAATACTGACCTCAGTCATCGCGAGGGCTCAATTGGCGTCAAGCGACGAGCACCATCTCCAAAAGAATTCGAAGTGAGAAGGGGTCTCGTTCCGCGTCGGCAGTGTGGATTAATTCTTGTTAGCGGAGGATTGGTACCTGAAAGCTTATTCGGTGTTTAAGATGGTTGAAACTAAGCCCGCCACGCTATGCGTGCCAGACGTGTCATTTCCGTCGTTCCCATCCTAGCCTGATGGCTGGGCTAAGACTTGATGACGAGACACTGCGTGTGGCCTGAGCGTCCACTTTAGGCTAACTCTCATTGGCGAAGGGATGATTATGCGTGCGATATATCTGGTGCTCGGCGTATTCGGCCTGACCGGTGTCGTAAGCATGATGGCCTGTGCGAAGGCTACGCCACCGAGGGCAACACAGATAGCCCAGGCGGCGCCGACGAACAGTTGGCCCCAATGGCGTGGCCCTTTCCGCAACGGGATCAGCCCAGAGACGGGTTTGCTACCCCAATGGCCGAAAGAAGGCCCGCCTCTGCTTTGGGAGGCGAAGGGGTTGGGACGAGGTTATTCCAGCGTGTCGGTCGAAGCGGGGCGACTTTTCACTATGGGCGATCGCAGCGATGCTTGCTATGCCATTTGTTTGGATGCAAATACAGGTAAGGAATTGTGGGCCGCCCGTATCGGCAAGGTCGGAGGCAGCTACCCGGGACCCCGCTCCACACCGACTGTGGATGGCGAGCACGTTTACGCGCTGGGACAGTTCGGCGACCTGGTGTGTTTGCGTGTCCAGGATGGTAAAGAAGTTTGGCGGAAGAATTTTCAGACCGACTTCAAGGGGCGCAAGGGCGACGCGTGGCATTACAGCGAATCCGTGCTCATAGACGGCGAGCAGCTAGTATGCACGCCGGGCGGGGAAGAAGCGCCGTTAGTGGCTTTGAACAAGCGCACGGGCGCCGTGCTTTGGAAGGCCAAGATTCCCAACGGGGTCCGCGCGGGGCATTCCTCTATCGTCATTGCAGAGACAGGTGTTCGGCAATATGTGCAACTGACAGCGGATGGCGTCGTCTCCGTGCGGGCCGACGATGGGACTCTGTTATGGCAATGGGGGCAGGGGAAGATCGCTCCTAACACCGCCAACATCCCCACGCCTATCGTGCACGGTGATAAGGTTTTTGTTACTGCGGGCTACGGTCGAGGAGGTGCTTTGCTACGCTTGATTCCCAAGCCCAAGGGCTGCGACGTCGAAGAAGTGTATTTCGACCGTCGGCTCAATAACCGCCATGGTGGGGTTGTGCTCGTAGATGGCTATCTTTACGGCGACCGCGATAATAGTGGCTTCCCCTGGTGCGCAGAGTTTGAGACGGGCAAGATTATGTGGCAGAAGACCACCCGCGGGCCTGGAGAGGGTTCCGCTGCGATCATTTACGCGGACGGCAAACTCTACATTCGTTACGACAACGGCATCATGGCCCTGGTTGAAGCCTCGCCCAAGGGATACCGCGAAATCAGCACTTTCAAAATCCCTCATGCCTCCCGACAGAGCTGGTCGCATCCTGTCATTTGCAACGGTAAGCTTTATCTCCGCGAGCAGGATTACTTGTTATGCTATAATCTCCGCCCATAAGATCGTTACCGTTTATCACAACTGCGCTTGGTTGGCGTGCGCGTGGGCTATTTCCGTTGCGTCTGTCGCAGAGCTGCGGACGATAAACCAGTTGGGCGAACCATGTTGAACCTCGGGCCACTGGCTATGAACGACACAATGGTTGCGTGTGAGGCAGCGGAATACCGCGATGTCGCGGCGGAACTGGCTCGTCTTCGTGCTTGGGAAGAAGACCTGCAGCGCCGCGAGGAGATGCTGGCTCGACGTGAGCGGGAATTGACAGAGCGTGAAGAGCCAAGGCAGGGCACAACTCGTCCGGGCTTGGAGGAACTTGCTCATCTCGAACAACGAATTCGCAACGCTCGCCGCAGGCTTCTCAATCTCTCGGAAGAATACGAACGCCTTCGCGCCAAATTGGAACTCGCCCGGAAAGAATCAGAAACTGGTGCGAATAGCAATACCCCTCACGTGGCACTCCCAGTGACTAACGCCGAAGCTCCTCCGTCTTCCGCTGGACCCGCGGACGCGGAGCAGTGTAGTGCTCGGGCAAAATCGGACGCTTCGATGTTACCTCTATGGTTCCGCCTTCACCCCGAGCCGGTGGAAACGTTGGCCCAAATAACCGAAGCCTTGTTAGACCGCGTCGGCGAACTTCAGGAATTGGCCAAAAAGTTAGCGGAGCTACGCAGCCAATGGTGGAAAGCATGGCAAAGCGCTGAGCATGGTTTGTCTGAGCATGCTCAGCGCCTCAGTCAGTGGCAGGACGAATTAGCACATCGTCAAGAGCAAATCGAACGAGGCGAGGCTGAGCTGAAAGCACGCCAGCAAGCCTTACGTTGCCAGGAACTGCGTCTCGAAGCGTCACAAGCACGTTGCGAAGCACGTCATCGCGCCTTGTTGCAGGCCTTTACTCAACTCAAGGCCCGTTGGCGCAGCGCGGCTCGGGCACTACGTCAACGCGAACTCCGTTTGCAATGCCTCTTCGACGAATGGCGCACGCGGACACGGCAAGAACTTGAGCGTTGGCAGGACCTTCATCAGCAAGCCGCCCACTGGGTGATCCGCTCTACGCAGCTAGCCGAGCAGTTACAGCAACAGCTGGGGCCCATTGAATCGGCTCGCTATCAGCTCTGGCAAAAACAGCAGGCCTTAGAAATGGCCGTACAGCTTTGGATTACACAAACTTCCGACACACCAGCGGCCGAGGCGCTCTTGCGCCAGTGTGAAGCCCGTCTTGCGAAGCGACTAGAAGACTGGCAGCAGCGACTGGAGGCCCGTGAGCGGCAACTGGCTCAGCGTTGGCAAGAGTTTCAAAAACTCGTTACACAAGTAATGCACCTGCAGCAACAACTGGAATCCGCTCGCCGCCACTGGTGCGAGCGACACCTCGCCGAGCAATGGCAAGATTACTGCCAGTGGGCATCGCGCCTTCGCGATCAGGTGCTTCACGAAAACATCCAGCACGACTATTTGACGCTACGTGAGCAAAATGCATCACTACTTGGCGACATTGAGCGTCTGGCCGCTTGCTTTCTCAACGAACTCCCATCCCCTAACCTTCTGGCTCAAGCGGCATGAGAAGCTGACGCTGCGGTGCTATTAGACCGAATTCACGGGTACCCCTAACGGGGCGAAAAGTCGCCATGCGGTTGGTGGAGCCGCGCTAAACGTCAGCCGCTCCCGTCGCACGGGATGTTCCAGGCTCAGACGATACGCATGCAATGCAATGGCTCCGGGGAAGACGTAGCGTGAGCCGTATTTCTTGTCCCCATAAATCGGGTGTCCCAGATGAGCCAATTGTGCCCGAAGCTGGTGGGTACGTCCCGTGCGTGGCCGCAACTCCAGCCAGCTAAGCCCTCGGCCCATAGCCTTTCGCTCGAACTCCAACACGGCTAATCGGCTGCCTGGTTGTGGATCCGTAAAAACGCGGACTCGCCCAGAGTTTGGCTCTTTCTTAACCCAATCGCGTAACTCTCCGTGCCGCTGTGGGAAGATACCTTCCACAACGGCCCAATAGACTTTATCCACGCTGCCCACTCTGAATTGCTCTGTCAGTCGCCGCGCTGCCTTACTCGTCCGCGCAAGCACCAACACCCCCGAAACCGGCTTATCCAAGCGGTGAACGATTCCGACATAGACGCGTCCTGGTTTGCGGTATTTTTCGCGAAGATATTGTTGCGCCCACCGATGAACGCTCTGCCAAGTTCTCGTGCCTGTCATCACCGCCAAGCCGGGCGGCTTAGCCACCACGAGCAAATGATTATCTTCATATAACACTTGGCAATCTAACTTAGTCGCCATTCGACTCACTAGTGTTTGCGCGCTTAGCATGGACGTCAGCGCTTGGGGCCATCTTCTCGCCCTTTCCCCAGCCTAGCCAGTCATCCTCAAACGGATCGGGATGCTCATCGAAGCTCTCGAGATCACGGTCCGTCCAACCGAAATGGTGCGCTAACTCGTGAATCACCGTTTTGCGTATCTCAATACATAACTGACGACGGTCGGGGAAGTCGCGCTCTAAGGGTTGCTTATAAATGACAATGCGGTGTGGCATCGTATGAAAATCGAGGGCATCGCTCCACGCACCTGGGAACATCGGCTCGAACAGGCCATAAATCGTCTCGCCTCTGGCTATCTCCTGCTCTGTCAAGCCCACCGCACGCAGCACTTCCTCGTTCGGAGCTTCTTCAACATCTACGATGACATTGTCTAAATAACGGCGAATCCTCTCAGGCAGCGATAGGACTACTTTTTTGACTATGCGGCCGAATTCATCGAGGCTCATAGAGGCTTTTTGCTTAGCCATACCTGCTAGGCTCCGTAGCTGCGCTCCGTATTATCATAGTTAGCGCAAGCTACTATTCACCTTTGGGGGAGTCGCTTTCGTGCAAAACAGTTGGAGTCGGGCAGAGCGTGTGAGGAGATATTCGAGTAAAGACGCTGTGCCCGTGAGACTATTCCGTTATTTTCTGCCTAACCGCTTTGGTTTACTCCAACTGAGCTGGACAGGACGTGGCTTACGGTCTGTAGCCTGGTGCACGTCTGAGCGCACGCGCTCGGTTACAGTCCTGCCTTGGCCCAGTTGGTTAGACAGGACCATCGCCTTGTTACGCCGCTACTTTAGTGGCCAACCGACACAGTTTCACGGCGTGCGTCTCGATTGGACAGCGGTGAGTCCTTTCCGACGCCAGGTTTTGCAAGCCTGTCGACGTGTTCCGTATGGTATGACGGTTTCTTACAGTGACTTAGCACGACGCATCGGGCGTCCAAGAGCAGTTCGAGCTGTCGGGCAGGCATTGAAGGCCAATCCTTGGGCTATTATTGTTCCCTGTCACCGCGTGACTCGCCAGGACGGCAACCTGGGGGGCTACTCCGCGCCTGGGGATGTCAACTTGAAACGTGCCCTACTTGCTCTAGAACGCTCAACGATACAGCGACCTCCTTAAAAACTAGGATTCTGTGGCCATCCCCCTTAGTCTGCTTTCTGGGATAGAGAGAACCTAATGGCTGACATTTTGCAACACATCGTCGCGCACAAATATAAGGAAGTCGCGAACCGCCGCGCGATCGTCCCTTGGTCTCATTTAGTCCGCCAAGCCGAGCTAATGCCCCCCGCTCGAGGATTTCGGCGCGCATTAGCTGAACCACCCGGCATACAAATTATCGCCGAAATCAAGCGCGCTTCTCCGTCCGCAGGGGCGATTCGGCCTCACGCCGATGCGGTCGCCCAGGCACGACTTTACGCCCAAGGCGGAGCTGCCTGTCTTAGCGTTTTGACAGACGAGCAATATTTCCACGGTTCTCTTAGCGACTTACAGGCTGTCCACCATGCCGTGCAGTTGCCAGTGCTTAGGAAGGACTTCGTTATTGATGTTTACCAGGTCGTCGAAGCACGTGCTGCAGGTGCCGACGCAGTCCTTCTCATCGCCGAAATTTTAGATGACCATCAGCTAAAAACCTTATTTGAACAGACCGCTCGATGGGGTCTAGACGCTTTAGTGGAGTTTTACTTACCCGAAAATCTGCCCCGAGTTTTGGATTTAGGTGCTGACTTAGTAGGTATTAATAACCGCAATCTGCGTACATTTGAGACCTGTATCGAACATACTCTAGAGCTAGCCCCATCTCTTCCACCTCATGTTTGCTTGGTGAGTGAGAGTGGCATCCGTTGTCGCGACGACGTGCTTAAGCTTGAGCAAGCGGGAGTCAAGGCGGTGTTGATTGGAGAAACCCTAATGCGCTCAGAAGATCCTATAACAACCTTGCGCGAACTCCGAGGCATGAGCCCAAGTCGCTAAACTAAATCACACTGGTAACGTTAGGAAGAGCAAGACAGCCCAGGCGTTGCTGCATAATTGAAATAGCGGCAGAGTGATTATCCACTAATATCCAGCGACGGCCCAAACGCTGCGCCACTGCACCTGTGGTACCGCTGCCGGCGAAGTAATCTACCACTAAATCGCCGGGTCGGCTCGCCGCACGAATAATGCGCTCCAGGAGCTTCTCTGGCTTCTGCGTAGGGTAGCCTGTGCGTTCCTTACTGTTGGTAGGCACGATAGTAATCCACCAAACATCCGTGGGCAACTTTCCCCGCGCTGCTTTTTCCGGGCCTACTAATTCCGGCGCCATGTAAGGGATGCGTTCCACTTCATCGAGGTTAAACGTCCATACTTCAGATTTCGTGTACCATAGGATGTTATCGTGTTTCCAGGGAAAACGGTCGCGAGGGCGGCCACCATAATCATAGGCCCAGATAATTTCATTGATGAAGTGATCTGCACCAAAAATGTCATCCAGGATCAGCCGAGCATAGTGTACTATGCGCGGATCTACGTGAAGAAAGAAACTTCCCGTCGGCTTGAGAATACGCCAACCTTCCTGAATCCGCTGATATAGGAATTCCAAGTAAGCGTCGAACGGCATGTTGTCGGCATAACTTATGTCTGACATGATCTCATAGTTATAAGTTTTGCCTCCAAAGCCACGACGTTGCTGCCGTCCGAATCCTAACTTAATGGACTGCAAACGTCGGCGTTGACCGGTATTGAAGGGTGGGTCAATGTAAATGAGATCTACAAAAGCATCAGGCCAGCAGCGTAAAATCTCCAAGCAGTCTCCTTGATAAATGGCATTCCACTGAGGCAATGGTTGCCGCATGTTAGACTAGAATGCTATGGTCTATTTAGGCGGAGCCCGCAAATCCCAAATACGTAGCGTTCCATCCATACTCGCAGATACTAAGCGTGTACCTCGCTCAACCAAGGCTAATGCCATTACCCAGGACTGATGTCCGTCTAAGACACGAAGTAACTGGCCGTTGACAACGTTCCATAAACGAATCGTTCGATCGCGGCTGGCGGTGACTAATATTTGCCCTGCGGGATGAAACACTAGGCTGGTTACCTGCGAACTATGGCCCGTTAAGATGTGGAGCAGTCCACCACTGGTTACATCCCAAAGACGAATATTTCCATCAAGGGATCCCCCTGCTAACAGTTTGCCATCAGGACTAAAGGCTAAGCATACAACAATGGGCGGTGTTACCACTGCATCGGAAGGAGGACTTTTTTGAGCTGGATAGAGGGGAAATTCCCGCAATTTTTGTCCATTTTCCAAGTGCCACAGACATATAGTCCCGTCATAACCAGCACTGGCCAACTGCTTAGCACGTTCATCCAAGGCCAACGCACTAATCCAATCACGGTGAGCTGCCCACTTAGCTCTCGGCTTCAGCGAAGTCCAGTCCCAAACAACCACCTGGCCATCCTCGCCGCCACTCGCAATCCAGGGGGAACCGCAATTACTGAGAGCACGAATTGGGCTCGGATGCCCCTCCGAGCTGCCAAGAATTTTTCCCTCACTAAGTCTTACGATATATAGTTTCCCGTCTATGGCACCTAGAATAACTTGATAATCAGGACATGGCTTGGCAGCAGTAAGTTGAGACGGGATATCTAAGTACCAGGCAGGATTAGTTTCGCTCACGTGGACACCATATAACTGAGCAGCTGTCCATTGTTGCAAGCTCCCTCGCTCTGTAAGCGTGAGGACGATGCCGCGTTCAGGAAATGCCTGGACTCCTAAAGTGGGTTGCCCTAAGTTACCCAGCGTTAGGACCAGACGGGCCTGGTCCGGTTGGATTACCGGCCAGTTCTCCTGCTGAGCCATCGCGAAACAAAACGTAGCTGGGCCAATAATCATTACCCAGCGCAAGCGTAGCAGCATAGTATCTTTATTTCTCTCGACGAATGGACTTTATTAGGACATCTTCCACAGGCACGTCATCATGGCCTGCTCGGCGGGTGGTCTTGACTAAGCTGATTTTATCAACCACCTCCATACCTTCGATTACCCGACCAAATACGCAATAACCGATGCCGTCTTTAGCTTGCTCGCGATCTAAAAACGTGTTGTCACGGACGTTGATGAAAAATTGGGAAGTCGCGCTGTCCGGGTCGGGCGTGCGGGCCATGGCAATAGTCCCCCGACGGTTGGACAGACCGTTGGCCGATTCGTTCTTGATTGGCGGCCGAGTTTTTCTTGGCTTCATTCCTGGTTCGAAGCCACCACCTTGAATCATGAAGTCCTTTATGACCCGATGGAAAACCAAGCCGTCGTAAAAGCCTTCGTCCACATATTGCAAGAAATTTTTTACAGTGATCGGGGCCTTGTCCATATACAATTCCACGCGAATTGTTCCGAGGGACGTTTCGATAACGACGACGGGATTTGTCCCTGATGGTTGGCTGTTCGGATCGCTAGGAACAAACCATAGCCAGGCCAATAAACTCGCCAATACGACCACTGCGATTGCTAAGCCAAGCAATAATCGCATCGCACATCTCCGGTGGGCTCAGGCAAAGTTGGCCAGGTTGTCGATGATTGCAGGGACGTAGTAAATCCAGGGAGATACGTGGCCCTCGGGCAAATCGTTGAAATAAGGTTTTGTCACTACCTCTGGAGGTCTTACGTTAATGACTTGAAGAGCGACTTTCTAGAGGTTAAGGTGGAACGTCGGAGTTAATTAGCATGAGCCTGGAACAACGAGAACCAAGAGGAGACGGCAGCGCGAGGTCGTGGCGTCATCCCCTGAACCGCTTCAGCTTTGGGCGTTATCGGTTTCTCTTTGAGGTTACAAAACAGTTGCATCTGCCTGAGTTCGCCGCAGCCACGCTTCGGGGCGGTTTGGGATATGCATTGAAGAAAAACGTCTGCATCTGGCCGCCCGGTGATTGTGGGCGTTGCCGCTATGTCAGGAACTGTGGCTATGGCTGCCTGTTTGAAAGCAGGCCCGTCCCAGGCGCGACGAAACTCCGCAACTTTGAACAGCTGCCCCGTCCCTATTTGCTAACTTTCCCTAACGGGCACCAACGGCGCAACTCTTGGTTGCCCCCCGAAACCGAAGAGGAAATCGCCGACGAGAACGCCAGTCTCGGCCGAACGTTCCGCGAAGGCGATTGGTTCGAATGCGAAGTGATCCTCATCGGTCGGGCCGCGTTATGGTTTCCGCTACTGCCCTTGGCCTTCACACGTCTAGGCCGACGCGGTCTGGGCCCGGAGCGCGGTAAGTTTCGTGTAGCCGAAGTCCGGGCCGTGTGCCTATCGGGTGAAAATCGCGGTCGCAAATACCCTCTAGTATATCATTGGCGTTATGGCTTGTGCGGCAATGACTTGTTTATTACCACCGGTCAAGAGATCTTGAATCAGTGGGAAGAGGCCCCCAGGCGCGTTACCATCCATTTTGAAACTCCCACGCGCTTGGAGCATGGCGAGGAGGTGTGCGAGGAGATTACTTTCACTGATCTGATTCGCGGGTTACTGCGGCGCTTATCGAGCTTATGCTATTTTCATTGCGGCTTCGAATTGCAGTTAGATTATCGCCGCTTAGTGGAGGAATCGCGATTGGTGGAAATGACGGCCAAGGAATTCTCCTGGCAGGACCAGGCACGATTCTCGACCAGGCAAAGTCAGCGGATCCTGCTTGGCGGTGTCGTCGGCCATGCTACTTATGAAGCTCCCTGCCGTGAAATGATGGCCACGTTCTTCCCGCTGCTTGCTATCGGCCAATACGTCCACGTGGGCAAAGGGACAGTGATGGGCTTAGGTAAGTTTTCCGTTCGGAACGCGGACTGGTACGCAGGATTGCATGGACACCAGGCGAAGGAAACCAAGGATGAAGGAGATAATTGATGTCTGCCAAGAATGTCTTGTTGTGCACAGTGGGAACGAGCCTGTTTCGCCCCAACTTAGATGGACTTCGCGCCAAATGGCAGGAAGGAACCTTATCGGAAAACCTTCGTCCCCTGGCCGAAGCCTACGCGCAACAAAACTGGCACGCCCTAGCACAGGCTCTGCTCCAGGTTGCGCCTACCGAGCGCTTATGCGGGGCCGAAATCAACTCCATTGCGAGCATGGTTTCTCAGGGCTACGTATCGCCTGACTGTGCGTTGTACTTTCTTCATTCTGATACCGCGGATGGCCGCCATACAGGCGAGGTGCTCGCCCATTACTTCCGTCTGAAAAAACATCATCCGGTGCAGGCGATTTGTGTTCCCGATTTACAAGACGAGGACCCGAAACGGTTTCGCACCCGCGGCTTACGTAACCTGGCTCGTCTCATATGCCAGATCATCCGTCAACACTCTCCCAAAGCCTGCGCCATCAATGCCACTGGTGGTTACAAAGCACAAATTGCCATCGGCGTTATCCTCGGCCAAGCGATTGGAGTTCCTGTGTATTACATGCATGAGCGTTTCAGCGAAATCATTGCGTTCCCACCCATGCCGGTTGCCTTAGACTTTGAGCTATGGATGCGCGTGAGCGGCATGCTTTATCACCTCGAAACCAGCACCGAGCCTGTGCCCTTCGAACTATATGCCGAGGATTGGGACGAACGTTACGAAAGCCTGGTGGAACGTGTTACGATAGACGGTAAGCCCTACCTTGACTTATCGGCGACGGGCCAAATCTTCCATGAGACCTTTAAGGAACGCTTTCGCAGCCAGCGAGACCTAGTGGTGCCTCCGCCTGCATTACAGAAACATCCGCCCCGCTTAGAAGCCGCGGGTTGGAGTGGACGGCATCCAGAAATACGCCAGTTCTTAGAAAACATTACCCGCGATATTGCTCCTGTCGTGCAGTGCACCACTTTTTATTTCAACCCGGACCTACCGGAACGCACTCGTTTCCGCCTGAGTCGCGGGGACGTCATCGGCATCTTCTCTAATGGGACTTACACAGTTATGTTTCGAGTCGAAAGCACCGCCCAGACCGAGGGCCAGAAGGCCGCCTTGGTTGCTCTCCTCAATAACTGGTTGTTCGAGCGAACCTGATATTGCGGGTCGCCTAAAACTTTTTATCAACTCTTAGAAGGTTCCTGACCGCGGAGTGGTCTGAGCCAAGAGTTGTCATCAGTTCCCTGGCTCAAGCGTTAAACGCTTAGGAAAAGGCCTTAGCTCTACACTAGGGCAGAAATGGAGTTAGAGGGAGAAACCATGGGAGCTTTTCTATTACTGGTCGGCTTGCTGCTTTGCTTTGGTCCTAGCGGTATTCTCATTTGGTTATTTCTATTGCCATTCTGTGGCCGCGACGATGACTAACAACTTAGACATTACTCGCCAACTTCTTCACGTTTCCCAGGATTTTTTCGAGCCTTTCACTAAAATGGGCGATTCGCTTAGCATGTTGTTTCGTCCGTGGGCAAGCTGCTTCCAGCCTTTGGTACGCCGCCTCAAAGTACCAAGGTAAGGAAGCATAGGTTCAACTAAGCTCTGATAAAGATAAACTAATGATTGGTTCGCATATGTACATGGTATTTATGGTGTGCGGCCAATCGATGCATTCTAAGGTTCTCATCAAATGGTATTCGTATGTTAGTAAGTGCCCCACATGCCGATAGCAGGCTTCTTGGATGGAAGCTTGTACTTTCCCACTGTTGGCTTCCTTCCACGAGTACCGTCCCCGACCATAGTCGAGTGTTACGCTTCGTTGACCAAGATAATCGATAGTATCTATGGTTAGGTCAGCGTCACTACCACATCCTCGCGAAGAGATCTTGCTTACAAATTCGGTCTTCAGCCATCATGATGTTCCATGGAGCAGGAAATCATCCTCTACTCCAATTTTTTCATGGTCGCTTAGGTCGAATGCGGCCACCGTGATTATTCCCCGGTTTTCCTTCCAAAAAACTCAATCGCCTTATTTTTTGCAAATGATGGGTGTGGCTTCTTCATCGAGGAAAAAGATAAACATTGCTTCAGATAAGTGACAAGCTTAGCTTATCTGAGTATGACGCTATAGAAAAAGATTTGCTGGGGTACCCCATAACACATTCGAAGCTACTGGTTCAACGTAGACGCTGTGTTCAATGGCACGCCTGCAATTTATGTATATAAGAGGCCGATAAGACAGCGAACAAGCGGAACGTGGTAAATACCCGTAGCTGCTGTCTTATAATGTAGGATAGCTAAACGATACGTTAGAGACACCAGAGACGAATAGTTGCTGCTAAGTCAAGGAGCAGCGAAGTTGGAGGTATTTGTCGGGCTAGTTAATAACGAAGGAGGAATTCCTTGGAGTTGACTAAGCTCCAAAGTAAGTCTTCCCAAGCGTTACGGCGATTGGAGTGAGACGCAAGCCAGGCTAGAAGTTGCTGGCGTTCCTGAGTCGTGGGATAGCGGGACAAGGCCGCGAGGTATAATTCGTCGAGGATCTCGGCGTCCGACTTGCCCGAGGCGAGTAACACGCCTAAGCGGTTATTCGGGTCGGCAAGCCATTGTTGGAGCATCGGCCCGCTGAGCATTTGCAAGGCTTGGGATAGCGTTGGTCCGCTGGTGCGTTCGCATTCACAGGTGAGCAGACGCGACGGTTTGCCAAAAACTTCTAAGAAGGCTTCAAGCATGCCTGGGCCGCCGTCGCGACGACGCGGGTTCGGCGGAGCGGGAAGCTGACGGGCACGGCGGGCGTCGGGGTAATTAGGGAAGCGCACTTCGATGCCGATCACCTGAGCCAGCGAGTCTAATAATTGCTCTGCCTGAAGTGGCCGTTCCATCGTGCGGGAGAAGTACCGATCATCTTTAGCATTGGTAGGATTTGGTCGGCTGGTTAGTTGGTACAGCTTGGAGGTCATGATCGTGCGGAGCAGGTGGCGGAGGTCGAAATTGTGCTCCGCAAAGTCGCGGGCCAGCCAATCAAGCACTTCGGGCAGACTGACTGGGTTGGACAGGCGGAAATCGTCGAGCGGCTCGACTAGTCCGCGGCCGAAGAGGTGGTACCAAACGCGGTTCACCTGAGCACGGGCAAAATAGGGGTTACTTGGATGGGCGATCCAATCGGCCAGCACCCTGAGCCGATCGCTGTCGGGATCTGTCAGCGGCGAAACCGTGCCGAGTAACCGAGGCAGCACGACTTGGCCCGTCCGCGGATGGGTCCATTGCGTTTGCCGGTCTTGCCAGATGATTTGTTCGCCGTTGAATTCGTGCTGGTCGAAGCGGTCGCGGCGATTGTTTTCCAGGATGCGATATTGAATGCGGGCAAAGAATGCTGTAAAGGCGTGGTAGTCGTCCTGAGTCCATCGGTCGAAGGGATGATTGTGGCAACGGGCACACTGCAAGCGGATGCCGAGAAAAACCTGAGCCACAGCCTCGGCTCGGTTCATGGGGTCGCGGAGAGCGCGATAGAAATTGGCGGGAGGCACGTCATAGCTGCTGCCCTGCGCGGCGACAATTTGCCGCGCCAGTTCATTCAGCGGCATGCCGTCTTCCAGACCTTGGCGGAGCCAACGATGGAAGAGTTGAACCCCCTTGCGATCCAGCGTCTTCTCTTCGACGCGAAGCACGTCGGCCCATTTCATGGCCCAGAATTCGGCAAACTCCGGCCGCTGGACCAGGTGATCGACTAGCCGAGCGCGCTTACCGGATGAGGTATCACTGAGAAAAGCACGTGCTTCCTCTGGCGCAGGCAATTGACCGATGAGGTCGAGATAAGCCCGCCGAAGGAAGGCGGTGTCGTCGCAGATTTCGGAGGGAACCAGGTTTAGACGTTGCCAACGTGGCGCTGCCAAGCGGTCTATCGGATGCTCCACGTTACGCCAATCGTCAGGCCAACTACTCGTTGTGTCGGGCACAAAAGCGACCCGCACCGTGGACTGGGCGTGTAAGTACCGCACCAAGATTACCGTTTCGACCAATTCGGAGGGGTCGGTATCGGCCAGGATCGAACCGTCGGATAAGACCCGCACCCGCGGATCGCTCGGTTCAAAGACCGCGAGCGACGTCACATCCCGACTAGGACTGCCGGCGAAGACTGCGCGCACCTGGATTCGGGGGCGGTTGGGCCTTTCCGAGGCCGTTCCGCTCACCTGGCTCCAGGGAATAAATAACTCATTGGCTGATAGCTCCAGACGACTCAATGGCGCTTCCCGAGAGAATTGCCGTGGCAGGCCCGCAGCAATCCAGCGGTGGAGAATGAGGTAGTAGTCCGAATCGCGTGCAAAACGTTGACCGCCTTCGTGGGGAACGGCCCCCGTTGCTTTGAGCAGAAGCAAACTCTGCTCCGGGGCGAGTAAATTGACGCGTCGGCCTAGGCTGTCACGTGTGAGAGCTAAATAATCCCAGTCGGGCGATTCACCGCGGAGCGACAGTTTGAAACCGCCCTTGCCGTTCTGGTTACCGTGGCAGACACCTTGATTGCACCCTGCCCGCGACAGTACAGCCATCACGTCGCGGTCAAAGGATATCGCTTCCTGGGCCGTCGCACCGACAGGCCAAGTCATCACGGAAAAAATCGTCAACGCCACGACCACACGGTTCCACGCCGGACATGTTCGATAGGCCCATAGGCAGGAGCGACCTCCTTTAGACCCTGCAACGCACCAACGTCTGCCAAGGGAGGGTAATTTTCGGGGCATGGTTGACCCTTACCTGCAATGGCGGGTACCGGATATTAGGGGGACGGGATGGTCATTGATGAGGGCTTCGCCAGCCAGCTACGAATTTTCTATCAAGGGAAGTGGTATTTTCAACGGGGGCAAGTACAATGGGCTATGTCGGCAGGGCCCGGTATACCCACTTTGGTAAATCCGAAGCGAGGGGCTTTTCGTCTTATCTGGGGAGCCGACTAGCTATTGTCCCGCCCGGCTCCTATTGAACGTGGAATCGACCACACCCACGGCCTTCAGATTTGACAGGTGCGAAAAGATGAACACAATGCGGGAGGAGGAAATCATGTCGTCGGGTTCCAACCGAACGGTGCTTGCTGCACGCATCGGAACCGTGTTAGCGCTTTTAGGCTTGGTGATGGCAGGGGGTCTATGGCTAATGCGGTCATCGCCTGTGCATGCGGGGATTTTGGTGAATGACAGTGCGGTGGCTTACCAAACCGCCGACAAATTGCTTATCGCTGTAACCCTGGAACATCCGCAATCGGGAAAAGATGGTGCGCCCCTGAGCGGAACGCTGAAGGTGAGTCTAGTCGATAAGGCCGGCCAAATTGTAGCCACGCGGCAAAGTGCCATCAACCAGAAGGAGTTCGCAGAAAGTTATCGGTTTGAATTCGAAAAGCCCCAGGCCCCGCCCCATGAGTTGCAGCTGCGCATCGAGTTTGGTAAGGAACAACTCGAGGTGCCGCTGGCCAAGGTCTTGTTGGTCAAGGCGCACGAAACCGCCGTGTTGGCCAGTCGCGACTGGCATCAGGGTAGCCGAGCGGCAATTCGGTTACAAGTCCAGGGCGTGAAATCTCTCACCGAAACGGTACCTGTAGCTGCGGAGTATTGTGTTTGTTTGGTCAATCAGGACGGCAAGAAAATCCCGTTGGAGAAGGGCCGCACCGATGCTAAGGGCGCTGCGACGTTGGCTGTGCAAGTCCCTGATCTGCCTCCCGGCCAATATAAGGTGGAAATTCACACGCGGAGTCAGCTTGGCGAGGAGAAACTGGAACAGACCGTCAATATCAAGTCGGACGCGAAAATCTTGCTGGTAAGCGATAAACCACTGTATCAGCCGGGCCAAGTGATTCACCTGCGGGCGTTGGTCTTGCGACCGTTCGACCTAAAGCCCGTCGCGGATAGCGAGATCCTCTTCGAGATCCAGGACCCCAAGGGCAACAAGGTCTTCAAGCGCACGGTGAAAACTTCAGAATATGGCATCGCGTCGGTGGACTTCCAGTTGGCCGACGAGGTCAACCTGGGCGATTACCAAATTCGCGCGGCCCTGGGTCAGCACGAGTCGAAAAAGACGGTCAGCGTGAAGAAGTACGTGTTGCCTAAATTCAAGGTAGAGCTGACCGCGGATAAGAAGTTTTATCTGCCGAAAGAGACTGTGAAGGCCGAATTGCAGTGCGACTACTTCTTTGGCAAGCCTGTGGCTGGGGCAACGGTGAAAGTTTCCGCCAGCACGTTTGACGTTGAGTTCAAAGAGTTCGCCCGTTGGGAAGGCAAAACCGATGCCAACGGCCATGCCAAATTCGAGATAAAGCTGCCTGATTATTTCGTCGGCCAACCGCTGCAGAAGGGCGATGCTTTAGTTAAGTTCGACGTTACGGTTACCGACACCGCCGACCACAGCGAAACGATTACCCGCACTTATCCAGTGAGCGATCAGGGCATCCGCGTCGGCCTGATTCCCGAAGGTGGTCGCTTGGTGCCTGAATTGGAAAACCGCATCTTCGTGGCCACGGTCTATCCCGACGGTAGCCCAGCCGGCGAGTGCACTGTACGCGTCTGGCTGGGTCAGGAGAAGAAAGGCCAACCCGTGGCCATCCTCAAAACCAACGCCGCCGGTTTGGCCGAGTTCACTTTCGTACCCCAAAAGGAACACCTGCGGCAGGCATTTACCGGACCCAGATTTGATGGAGATTTCTTGCCACCCGAGGTAAGGCCAATCCGACCGGGACGAGGTATCGGCGCGCCCCAGCCGAATGCGATCGAAGAGCAGACTATTGAATTACTCGGCGGTCGCATTGTTCCCGTCCACGGTCCGCGCATGGTTTGCGACTTGATAGCCGAGGCCCAAGACAAGCAAGGCAGCAAAGCCGAAGCCAAGGCGGTCGTTAGCTGCGAGCCGTTGGGAGAAAACGTCTTATTGCGGCTCGACAAAGCCATTTACCGCGCCGGCGACTCGATGCTGGTGGACATCCGCAGCTCGGCCGGTCTGCCTACGGTGTACCTCGACATTATCAAATCAGGCCAACTGTTGCTGAGTCAGTGGCTCGACGTCAAAGCAGGCCAGGCTACGCACAAGCTCGACATCCCGCCCACGCTGTTCGGCAGTCTGGAAGTCCATGCCTACCAGATGTTGGCCGATGGCCAGATCATTCGCGACAGCCGCGTCATTTACATCCAACCCCGCGAGGAACTCAAAATTCACGTGGAAAAGGAAAAGGACGTTTTCCGCCCGGGCGAGGTGACGAGCATTCGCTTCCAGGTTACCGATGCGCAGGGCAGACCAGTGCCCTCGGCGTTAGGGGTTATCATCGTGGATGAGGCAGTGTATGCCCTCCAGGAGATGCAGCCCGGCCTGGAGAAAATTTACTTCACGCTCCAGGAAGAACTGCTCAAGCCGAAGGTGCAGATCGTTCGACCTGGGGTACCTCTCGATGCCATCGTGCGTCAGCCGATTGATGTCATGCCCGCAGATAAGCAGCAGATCGCTCAAGCGCTTTTAGCTCCAATTCGTCCGAAACCGCCTCAACGTTGGGAGGTCAACCCGGCCATCGAGCGGCGCGATCGACTCATGGAACAAGTCTGGCAGCTCGGTCAAATTCTCTGGAACTATGCTTATTCAAATCCTGATTGCTTTGTAGTAGACGCGGACGGAAAAGTCCAATTCCCAGCGGGCACGTTGAAGCGAGCCGTGCAGCGGTTCTTTGGTCGTATAGACAAGGAAACCCTGCAAAAGCTGCTCACGGGGCCATTTGGCGAGCCTATCACGGAATCGAATCTCTCCTCAGTATTACACCCAGGATTAACAGCCGAGAACTTGGCCTCAGCATTCACGCAGAATCAGATGCTCCGTCTCTATTGGGCCCTCATCAATTTCAGCCATACGCGTCGAGAGCAATTGTTCAAGGGCGGTCGTTGGCACTTCCCGGAAAACTTCCTCGTGGAAGCGGTAACCGCTCAGCAAATCGGCATCGAGCCCGGTGGGCAGGTGCGCAAACCCAACGCGGAGCAACAGCAGCAGATTGAACGTCAGCTCAAGGACGCCTGGGGTCGGCCTATTCGTCTGGTGCGCGTGGAGAAAAAGCAGCGCGTGGAAGGTAAGTACGACGACCCCGTAGTCCTCATATTCGCGGAGCATGCGCTGGTTTCCGCCGGTCCCGACGGGAAATTTGGCACTGCCGATGACATCGTCCTAAATAGCCCTGAGGTTGCCAGCAGAGCCGAGCTCTGGTGGCTCGACGCAAAAGAGCGTAACGCTTGGCTTGCGATGCAGCAGCCGGGTCGCGAGTGGTTGTTCCGACGAAATATGAAGGACGCCGCTCGCGGCGGACCCGAATTGCTGTTGCGCGCTGACCGAGGCGTTGCTCTTCCGCAAGCAGCGCCTGGACTGGCAGTACCTCGGGCGGGGGCAGCAGCGGCCGATGCCGCTCACTCTCCCGGTGTCGGTGGTGGTCCCGTTGCAGAAGGGGCTGCTCAGCCTCAAATCTACGTCCGCGAATACTTCCCGGAAACCTTGCTCTGGCAGCCGCAGCTGATCACCGATGACAAAGGCGTCGCCCATTTACCGCTCCAACTGGCTGACTCGATCACTACGTGGCGTTTGACCGCTTCCGCTTCCTCCAAAGGCGGCCTGCTGGGCGGAACCACGGCGCCCATTCGCGTCTTCCAGGACTTCTTCGTGGACCTCGACCTGCCACGCACGCTCACCCAGAACGACGAGATTGCTTTCCCAGTGGCCATTTACAACTATCTCAAAGAACCGCAAACGGTTGTACTCAGTCTGAAGCCCGAAGACTGGTTCGAGTTGACCGACGGCTTAGGCTACGAACGCAAAATTGACCTCAAGCCGAACGAAGTCACGTCGGTCAAGTTCCGTATCCGGGCCAAGAAAGTTGGGGACCTACCCCTCACAGTTACGGCCCGGGGCACGCACATGAGCGACGCCATGAAACGACTTATTGAAGTCCTGCCCGACGGGGAAAAGATCGAACACGCCGTAACTGACCGCCTCGTGGGCGAAGCCATCCACCAGATGGAAATCCCCGAAGGCATCGTGCCCGATTCTGCCAAGATTCTGGTCAAGATCTACCCTGGCGTCATGAGCCAGGTCTTAGAAGGTGTCGAGGGCCTGCTCCGCATGCCGTTTGGGTGATTCGAGCAGACGTCGTCCGTGACCTATCCCAACATCCTGGTCGCGGACTACGTCAAGAAGGCCCGTGTGGCCAATCCGCAAATCCTCATGAAGGCGGAGCAATTCCTCAATATCGGCTACCAGAAACTGCTCACCTTCGAGCGACCTGGCGGCGGATTCGATTGGTGGGGCAAAGGCGAACCGCTCGTTTGGCTCAGTGCCTACGGTCTGATGCAGTTCGCCGACATGGCCAAGGTATATCCAATTGATACCGCCATCATCACCCGCACCCAACAGTTCCTGCTCCGGAAACAAGAGGCCGACGGCACCTGGTCGAACATCGGAGCGACCCACGGCGAAACCATCGAACGCATGGGCAATCCCAAGCTGTTACTCACCAGCTACGTGACCTGGGCGCTCCTGGAAAGCGGTTACCGCGGCAAGGAAGTCGACAAAGCGATCGCGTATATCCGTGAGCATCGCAACGAAGCAGGCGATAACGCCTACATTCTGGCCCTGATCGCTAACGCCCTCGCCAGCTACGACCCGAAGCACGAAACCACTCTCGAAGTCCTGCAAACGCTTGATAAACTCCAAAAGGCTGTGCCCGAATGGAACGCCATCCACTTCCCCGTGGAACGCGGCATGAGTCTGAGCTACGCACACGGGAACAGCCTGGCCGTCGAAACCACGGCCCTGGCCGTGCTCGCTATGATGAAAGCCGGTCAATTCCAGAACAGCATCAATCAGGGTTTGACCTACCTGGTGAAATCGAAAGGCCCTGGCGGCACCTGGGGCAGCACCCAGGCCACGATCCTCGCCCTGAAAGCGATCGTCGCCAGCTATAGCGGCATCGCGCCCGCGGAAAAGGTCACCTTCGACATCTTTGTCAACGGCGAAAAACTCTTCACCGGCGAGGTCAACAAAGAAAACGCCGACGTTATGCAGCTCTTCGACGTGCCCAAAGAAAAGCTCCGCACCGGAGCCAACGATGTGCGTCTTCGCGTCAGCGGCGAAACGGCCATGATGTACCAAATCGTCGCGCGCTACTATCGCCCGTGGACGCAGCGGCCCGAAGCGAAGAAGCCGGTCATTGACGTCTCGGTAACCTACGACCGTACCGAGCTGACCACCGCAGATATCCTGCGGGCCAAGGCCACGCTGCGGTATCATGGCGAAGTGCCCACCTACATGGTCATCGTGGACCTGGGCATCCCACCGGGCTTCAACGTCGAAGCAGGCGACTTCGCAGAAATGGTCGCTCAAAAGAAAATCGAACGCTTCACCATCACGCCCCGGGTGGTCACGCTCTATCTCGGCGACGTCAAGCCGGGCGACGTAAAAACCTTCGAGTACACGCTCAAACCGAAGTATCCGATTCGCGCCAAGACCCCCAGCACGGTGGCCTACGAATATTACACACCCGCCCACCGTGCGGAGTCGAAACCCGTGGAAATCACCGTCCGCGAAAAATAATCCGCCCGTCGCTCCACGCTAGCAACACCATTGACCTCATTCGCCGCTAAACACTAGTATGCACCCAGGGGACACGCTGATGCGTGTCCCCTTTTGGTTTACCTTAGCCCCTTCCCACAACACATCGGCCACCAGCGTGGATAATATTGCCTCGCGAAGGATTCGTCTTCCTCTGTCAAGACCCCGCGAGGGAGGATTCGTCCAAGCGATTCATTGACATATCCGTCATCAGTTTCGCCACGCGCTGGTAACACAGTTGGGAGGTAGCTCTATTTGCTTTGCAGCAAGGTTCGGGCAGATTCTACTGAGCATTGGCACTATCTGCACGGTGACTGGACAGCTGTCCCGCCCACAACTTGGCGGACTCTCGCTCAATCGCGCTTTGCGCTGAGACCGTAGGCGGTACCACCCTGCCTTCATCCTCGGACAAACCGCAGCATGATTTATGGCAACGCAGCTACCCGCCACGACGAAAAACACCCGCACTGACAT
>JANXCQ010000009.1:86240-129441 GCA_025060195.1 Gemmatales bacterium
CTTCATCCTCGGACAAACCGCAGCATGATTTATGGCAACGCAGCTACCCGCCACGACGAAAAACACCCGCACTGACACCCACTTCTGTAACACGCAGCCTAACTGAAAGTCACAGCCTCGGTGAAACCACCTGAACTGATCGCCCCCCTGCCGCTCACTGTCAGCTCAAAGCAACTGCTCGAAGCATTTTCTTTCCCACATAGCTACGGTTCTCGACCTGCCTCCTGGCCCACGTGTCCACAACTCCGCGGCGCGAAAGGATTTTCTACAGGCCAACAGCACGATCTTCATTCTTCCAGCATTCGAAGGGAGCGAGAAGCGCCGTTCAAAATGGTGGCTCCCATAGCACTATCCCATCACAGAAAGCTAGATCTTCAGAATGGACTTCTAAATAGATCCGACCAATAGACGTCGCAATGAGGCAAGGCTTTCCGCAGTTCGGCAATGCCCCATTTCGTCCCTTTGGTGTCCAGCACGTCGAGTCTACGCAGGCTTTTAAATCGGGCCAACTCTTTTAGCCCGGCATCGGTGATTGGCGTGCCTCGAAGGTTGAGTGCGGTGAGGTTTTTCAGCGCGGCTAACTCCTTCAGCCCAGCATCAGTGATCTGGGTGCCACGAAGGTCGAGTGCAGTAAGGTTTTGCAACACGGCCAACTCCTTCAGCCCCGTATCGGTAATTGCCGTAGCGCTTAGGTCAAGGCTAGTGAGGCTTTTCAAGGCGGCCAATTCCTTCAGGCCCGCATTAGTTATCTTGGTGCCGCCGAGGGCGAGCGTGGTGAGGTTTTTCAACGCAGCCACGTCTTTCAACCCTGTATCGCTGATTTGGGTACCTTGAAGGTTGAGTGTGGTGAGCTGTTTCAACGCGGCCAAGTGCTTCAGGCCGGCATCGGTTATCTTGGTGCCGCTCAGGTCGACGGTGGTAAGGCTCTTAAACGCCGCCAGCTCCCTCAGCCCTACATCGGTGACGCCCGTGCGGGAGAGCTTGAGCTCGGTCACTTCCTCAGCATTCCTAGGACGTTGGAGGATATTCTGACCCCAGGCGCAACTTAGCGTGTGTAACAGACCCGCTTCCCGAAGAACCATCAAAGTACGATCCGTGATTTGGTACTCGCTCAGGCCGAGCACAGTAAGGTTTTTCAACGCTACTAACTCGTTGAGCCCAGCGTCGGTTATCTTAGTTTGGTACAGCTTGAGCGTAGTAAGGTTTTTCAATCCAGCCAGTTCCTTCAACCCCGCATTGGTTATTTGGGTGAAGCTCAGGTTAAGTGTAGTGAGGTTTTTCAATGCGGCCATTTCCTTCAGCCCTGCATCCGTGATGTGAGTGTGGCTTAGGTCCAGTGCGGTCAGGTTTTTCAACGCCGCCAACTCTTTCAGCCCTGGACCAATGACAAGCGTGTTCGAGAGGTCTAAACTGGTCACTTCGTTAGCATTGCGGGGACGTTGATTACTCCGTGCCCAAGCGATACTCAATGCGTGTAACAGACCTGCTTCCCGAAGGCTCGCCAGGATACCATCGTTGATCTGGTGGTCGTCTAAAGACAGTGTAGTCAGTTCTTTCAATCCGGTTAACTGCTTCAGGCCCGCATCGGTGATTGGGGTGCCGCCTAGGTCGAGTGAGCTGAGGTTTTTCAACGCGGCCAACTCCTTTAGCCCCGCGTCGGTGATGCGGCTCCAGCTCAGGTCGAGACCAAAAGGTATGCCAGGATCAGGTAACTGAGCCAAGAGCCCGGCTCGCCACCCCCCGATGCTGAATGCTGGTACGGCGTCAACCATATCCGGGTCTTTGAAGGTGTTGAAGTAGGTAAATACCAGACGGCTATTCCTGCCGATCCAACCGACTTCTGCGCCGGCATCCTGCCAGGCACGGACGATGTGTTCAGGAAACGGCGGAGGCTCTCTTGTTGGATGGGGCGCTAACTCTTTCCAGTAGATTGCACCGCCAAGGATTAGGAAAAGTAGTAACACCAAAAAGGCAGTGAACAAATCCATGATCTCATCCTCTGGATTCTGTTGGATTCTGTTTGTTACCGCGGCCAGATGGTAAGAGTATGGCAAACGCCACTAGTGCCCCGCGGGATTAGCCGATACACCAGCCCGCCCATTGGCCAATGCGTCTGCGCCGACGGACATGACGCAGCAATTAACGAACTAGAGCGGCCACTGAGACGTACAAGCGTCTCCTCCGATTTTCTCGGCGAGCCTCGGTTTCGCTCTGTGCCGCCATTGCCTCGATTTCGTGGAAGCATGGCGAGTCTCATCCGATTTTCTCAGCAATCCTCGGTTTCGCCGGTCATCATACGGAAGTGCGAGGCCTTCGGTTTCGCCAATCTCCACAAAGAAGCAGAGGCCTTCTGTTTCGCCGGTCCCCACACGTAAGTGCGAGGTCTTGGGTTTCGCCAGCCTCGACAAATAAGTCCAAGGGCTTCGGTTTCCCCGGTCATCACACGGAAGTGCGAGGCATGCCATGTTTCCTCACATAAGAAGGCCCTCGAGTGCCGGATCTGCGACATAGAGGGAAGGCACTGCAGGATTTGCCGTGTGTTTCCTCACACAAGAATGCTCTCGAGTGCTGGATTTTTGGCGCAGAGCGAAGGCACGACGAGTTGTGGCGTGTGTCTTTTAGCACAAAAGGGCTTGGCCCATTTGCCCCAGCCCAGATTTAGCGATGCGACACTCTAGACAGCCGCCTGTTCGCCCCGCATCGGTGATTTAGGTGACGCTTAGGTCGCATGCGGTGGGCTTTTGCAACGCCGGCAACTCTTTCAGGCCCACAGTAGTGACGCGCGTGCCCGACGGGTCGAGACTGGTCACTTCGGTAGCATTGCTGGGCATCGATAATTTCGTGCTGCAGCGCGACTCGATACGTGTAGCAGATCTGCTTCCCAAGGAATTGCTCAGGAACCATCGGTGATACGGTGGGCGTCCCAGGCCGGTGACGTCAGTTTTCAGTTTTTGTAACCGTACCAACTCTTTTAGCCTGCGTCGGTGATTTGGGGATATGGCCAGCTGAGCAGGGTGGGATTTTTCCAGGCTGTTCTGCGGCTTAGTCCTGGGTCGGTGATGCGCGGCCATCTCAGATCCAATAGGGTGAGGTTGTGCGGCGTGGCCGGCGTTGTTAGTCCTGCGTCGGTGATGCGGGTGTGGCTCAGATTGGGCGTGGTGAGGTTTTTCCGGGCAGCCGTTCTCTTGAGTGCCGCATTGGTAATTTCGGTTTCATTTCCATCGGGGTCGAAGGCTGTTCCAGAGTCAACTTAGGAGCTGCTAATCGCTTCGGTCTGACGCGGAATCGAAAGGCGGGCACAGCATTGGCCGCTTCGGGGGGCTTGTTCGACGAGTAAGACGCACAATTGTGGAGTCTATTTTTGGCCATTTGGCCCGGTTTCGCGCTTGCCTCTTGGCATGCACGGAGCACTTCTTTGGTCAATATGGGGGCTGTTTTCGTTGCCCGAGCTTGCAAGTGCGTCGATTGCGTTTGGCTCATTGCCTGCGGGGGTTCAGGAGTTTGCTCGTGCGGTGCGTGGATGCCTGTCTGCGTCCATGGCTTCGGAAAGCAGAGGAATCACGAATCCGTGTACCGCGCTTGATGATGCTCTCGACTAATGTTATGGGCGAGCATGGGAAATGTCGGTGTGCGTATTAGTTCGTTGAGCGTGAGGTGTCGCGGCTCAGTGCGGTGATCCTCGGCCCCAGCTTTTCACGGACTGACAGCCACGACCTCCGTAGTTCGATTGTGAAGTTAGCCGTTTGCTGAGATGTGTGACTCTTCGCTTAGGAGTCAGAGGCGATTCGGCTTGTGTAACCAAGGGTCGGGATGGGCGCGAAGTGGAGGTCGAGTCAGTCGCGTTAGGCTTTGTTGCTGTGCTGGCCGATGAGGCAACCGGCTTTGTTGGGCCGCGTGTTCGGTGGTGGCGTTGGGGTGGGATCCTTGGGAAAGGGTGAACCATCGTGTAGCGCGAAAGGTGTGGTAAGCCAATGCGATGGTACTAAATCAAACGTTACCTGGGTAAGCGGTACGGCGCTCGGCGCGTGGCCGGTCAGCGAAAGCGTTGCAATTTTTCCGTCTGATGACCGTGGGCGCTTGCTTACCGTCTGCTTTAGACACGGTGCCCTTGGTGAGTGGAATCATCCTAGGAGCGGTGGATCGTATCTATCTGGCGGCGGGGAGCCGGTGCCTTACGCATTGAGGGTGAAAGAGTGTATTGGGTCGGAAATTAGTGGCTTGCATATTCCCTTGACGGGGTACGGAGTGTGCCGAGTCCGTATATGCTTTATCTGGGTCCGGGAAAATTGCTTACGATCCAAGATGACACACACGCATTTGGTTTTACTCGGCACGAGCTTATTGGGTCTTGCGGCAGGCGTGGTGGGCGTCTTTGCCATGTTGCGTCGGCAGGCGCTGCTGGGAGACGTGTTAGCGCATGCAACGTTACCCGGTTTAGCCTTGGCGTTTCTCTGGGCGGGAAGCAAAAACCTGGAGGCGTTGCTTGTTGGAGCTGGTCTCGCGTGTGCTTTGGCGGGCGGCACGTTGTGGCTGTTAGGGCGATATACACGCCTACGGCCCGATGTTCGCTTGGGCGTTGTCTTGAGTGTGTTTTTCGGTGTGGGTATGGCTTTACTGGGTCAAGTGCAAGACGTGCCTGGGGCGGGTCAGGCGGGATTGGAGTCTTACTTATTTGGCAAACCTGCGGGCATGTTAGAGCGTGACCTTTACTGGTTGACGGCGTTAGCCGTACTAAGCACGGTAGCAGTGGTGGCTTGGTTTAAGGAGCTGCAACTGGTGGCTTTTGATGCTGAGTTTGCCAAGGCCCAAGGTTGGCCTGTAGGGGGACTAGATTTTCTGCTGCTCACTTTGGTGGTGCTGGTGGTGGTGATTGGCTTGCCTGTGGTGGGCGTGGTGATGGTGTCGGCGCTGTTAATCGTGCCAGCGGCAGTGGCTCGCTTTTGGACGAATCGGTTACAGGAAATGGTTGCTCGAGCGGGAGTGGTTGGTTGTGTGATGGGCATAGGCGGCACGTTGCTCAGTGCCTCGGTGCCGTTTTTACCTGCGGGACCAACGATTATTTTGACAGGGGCCCTGTTGCTGATACTTTCAGTGATATTCGCACCTCGGCGGGGCCTGATAGCGCGTTGGGTGCGGCATCGGCGGGCTCATCGCGAACTGACCGGCGTCTCCACGAAGCTTTTCCCCGCGCTTGACGACAAAGGGAGAGGTAGTGATGAGTGAATTGCTGGTGTCGCTCGGTCTAGTGGCGGTTGGCTGTGCCGTGCCGTGCGCCCTGTTGGGTAATTATTTAGTGCTACGTCGCATGAGTTTGTTGGCGGATGCTATCGGTCATGCAGTGCTGCCAGGCATTGCTGTTGGATTCCTATTGACGGAGCAACTTAGCGGTTGGCCCGTGATGCTGGGAGCGGCCTTGTTTGGGCTATTGATGGTGTGGCTTTCCAACTGGCTAGGTTCCTTCGGACGCTTGGCCGAGGATGCCAGTCTCGGCGTGGTCTTCACGGCGTTGTTTGCTTTGGGCGTGATCCTCCTGACTTACGCGGCGCGGGTTTGGCATGCTGATCTCGATCCTGGATGCGTGCTTTACGGGCAGTTGGAGTTATCGGCCTCGCGGCAGGTGAATGTGCTGGGGTGGTTTGTGCCCGCGAGCATTTGGGAAACGCTTTTGCCCGTCAACTTGCTCGTCTTTGGCGTGATAATATGTTTGTGGAAAGAGCTCCAATTGGCAGTTTTTGACCCGGAGTGGGCACAGGCGTCAGGCTTTGCCGCTCGACAATTGTTGCATGCGTTGTTGGGATTGGTGGCTTTGGTTTGCGTGGCTGTGTTTCGGGAGGTGGGCTCGATTTTGGTGTTGGCACTGCTGGTAGTTCCTGCTGCGACGGCGTGGTTGTTGGCAAGGCGGCTCTGGAGTATGGTAACAATGAGCGTAATGATTGCGGTGATAGGCTCCTGCCTAGGTTGCTGGTGGGCAGTGCAGTATAACTGGAACACGGCGGGTAGCATTAGCGCTGCGTTGGGGGGGTTATTTGCCTTAGCCGTGGTGATCTCGCCGCGTCAAGGATTACTGGCACAGGTAGCACGCCGGGGGCAGCTGCTGTGGCGCATTGCCTGCGAGGATGTGTTAGCGTTGTTTTTCCGTGTTGAAGAGGCAGCGGCGCAGGGGCGGTTAGCTAAGTCCACGGTAAACGCGGAGGACTTGCGCCGGTTGGTGGGCATTTGGTCGAGGGCGATTTTGTTTTATTTGCGTTGGCGGGGTCAGGTGGTTGGAGAGGCAGGAGAATGGCGCTTGACAGAATCTGGTCGGCAACGTGCGCGGCAAGTAGTGCGCTCCCATCGGTTGTGGGAAAGCTGGTTGCAGCGTCATTTCCCTCTGCCCTTGGATCATCTGCACGAGGTGGCCGAACGCATGGAGCATTATGTTACGCCTGCCTTACAGGAAGAAATCGCCCGCGAATTAGGGCCGACGCGTGATCCTCACGGTCGCGAGATTCCGCCGCAGGAATCGTCTTCGCCGAGGCACTGAACTGCCAGGTGCGGCAAGGCTAAGGGTGGGATGCGAAAGAGCAGGAATCTCGGCTGACGTTGTCGGCGTCCGACTACCGCTGCATGCAACAATCGGCCGTTGGGAGCTAGGAAACTGACGTGGCGACCGATGTGCGTATGTCCGCTTACCACCAGACATACTTTTGGTCGTTGTAATACCTGGCGACCAAGGGTGAGATTGCCAAAATACGCGTTGGAAAAGCCCCAGTATCTGTCGCCCGGTCGTCGCAACAATTGCTCTTCGAGAATCGGCACGTGAGTAACCACGACGATGTGCGCGACCCGCGGGTCCTCGACGACCTGATCGAGACGCTTCAGGAATTCGCGACTGACCATGTCGGCAAACTCCAAGTCCGACCAGGGCCAGTTGATGCGGTCGTCCGTGGAAAAGAAACGCTTCTCGCGGGCGTAAACTTCGGGACCGTAACCCAATTGGGGATCCGCTGCGGAGTAGTCATACCAGGCGATGGTACCGACGATGGCCACTGGTGGGCGTACGTAAACGGTATCTTCTAACCAAACGCCACCCTGCGCCTGGATTTGTCGGCGTAATTCGCCTTGCCAAAGCTGAGCGCTGGTCAGCTCCTTGGTGGAATGGGGCTGCGGTACCGGTACAGGCTCCGATGGGCTGCGTAAGAAATTTTCATTGTGCGGATAAAGATCGTGATTGCCTGCGAGCACCAGCTTGGGGCAAGGCAACTGGCGAAAAAAAGCCAAGCTCGTTGCGCTATACGCGGAACAGTCCCCTAAGTCCCCCGCGATCAGTAACACATCAGGACGTTGTCGCTCGATAGCTTGCGCCAACTGGCTCAAGGTGAAGTTACTGGCTTTCGGGTAATGCAGATCGGCGGTCACGGCCAGGAGCATGGCCGATTACCATTCTGCCAACTGAACGGCGGTATTCTTATCACGGAAGTGTCGGATCAGCTTGAGCAGACCAGCTTCTTCCAAGCCAGATAATAACTCGGGCCGAATACGGCATAACGCCAATTGGCCGCGATTACCCGTTACTATGTGGTATACCTCGCGAATCATCTCCGCGGCAGCGCTGGACATGCGCACGACGTTTTTGAAATCGAGCAAAACCCGCATGCGTGGCTTTTGGATCACCTGGAGCAATTCTCTCTTGATGGACTGGATTTCCGCTTCTTCCACCAAGTGGATATCGTTGAAGCGAATGGTGGTAACGCCGTTCTCCTCGCCGATCCGCAATCGGCCCCGTACCACTCCCCGTTGCAGAGCAAACTGGGCCAATAATTGAGCGGCAGCATCAGCCGCGGATGACGGGCGCGCCTCCAAAGCCCGAGTTAACGGGTCGCCAGCTTCAGCCTCGTGCTCCGTGTGTTGGAATGCCTGATCCAAGGCTTTCAGGGCCCATTCCTCGGCATCCCGTTGGTATATTTGTTTTTCTTTGAAGACGACTTTGAACTTCGCGGGGCCCACGATCAAGGTATCATTGGCGTGGAGGGGCATTTCTTCTCCAGCGCCCACTAGTTGCTCGTTCACTTTGACGATTGCTTCTCCCGTGCCCAAATTGCGCACGAAAACTTTTTTCGCGCGGGTTATCACGGCACAATGCTGACGCGAAATGCCTGGCGCGTTGATACGCAGCTGACAAGCAGGGTCGCTACCGATCAGGAACAGGTCTCGTTTGATTTCGACGACGGTGCCCTGATACTTTCCTTCACTAACCACTAATTGGACACGCATAGCCGGCCCCTCGGCTCGTAGGTATTCTCATGACAGCTCGGCACGGAGTGATGCCAACCTGGAGTAAATGCTGACACCGGCGCCGTTTCGTCGGCTCGCCGGCGCGAGCTGAGCCTTAGCAGTTTAGCTTTCCGACGTCGCTCCTACGGCCTCGCACCCCTCGGAGGCGGACGTCAGTTGCCAGTTGCAATCGTTTGTCCCGACCCGAGTTCCGGCTTTTCTATACTGATTAAGTTTATCAGATTTTGTTAATCCCTTCCAGTAGTTCTGAACACTTACCAAATCATAGCACATAAGGTGCATCTTGTCGTTACCAGTAGCAAATAGTCGCCACTATAATGGGCTTGGTGCCTCCTAATTTGAAAGCAATTAAGGCGGGTTTGCTAAGATGTCTAAGCCTTCGAGCGGCCCCGAGAATATTCCGCCAAAACGGCCCGTAGCTAACGATTTCGCTGAGTGGTGGGTTCAGGTGCCCGAGGTCGAGCCTTTGGAGCCACGAGGGTTTACCCTTGTCCCATCGATTGTACCGTTACCATCCGTGCCAACGGTTTGGCCAGTAATTCCGCCGGCCGTTGAAACGCCCAACGCGCCTGAACAGCGGTGTGCGCATTGTGGCCGTGGGGTCCTACGGCATGATGTGTATTGCCGATGGTGCGGTGCTCGGTGGCTAAACGTTCCCGAGGTAATTCCAGTCGAGACCAATAACCTGAGGCCCCGCGAAAGGAGGTGGCATGCTCTCATAAAGGTGGCTGTGGGCTATTTGTTACTACTAGCGGTAATCGCCGGTTCTGCGGTATGGCTGGTAGCCCGTGCGGAAGCGCTCGATTTAGACATCGATGGGGGAACTCTATCCGAACGGGATTTTGATATTTTTTCAGGGCTGGCCTTGGAACAAATGACGTTAGCGGCCATAGGGAGTTCTGTGGTAGTGTTGCTGACTTGGGCGGTGGTCGGTTCGCTTTGCCCCGTGCCGCGGCCGCAGCCGATTTACCGCCTGCTTGCCTGGACCCTCGGACCCTTCCTCATTCTTCCCGTTTTGTTACTGGTGAACATGGTGTACTCCCTGGCCCTGCGCCACCTGGTGAGTTACGACGAACTCGAAATTCGACTGATGCAACAATTGTCGCACTGGCCGTGGTTCTGGGTGCTGTTGACAGTCCAGCCTGCTCTCTTCGAAGAGCTATTCTTCCGCTATCTGATGTTGGGAGCTTTTCATCAGGCCTTTCAAAGCAATAGCAAAGCTTCGGCTCAACATTTGTCCGTGTTTCTCAGCAGTCTGTTATTCGCCATTGCCCATTTAGGTCAACCATTGCATCTGCCATATCTTTTCCTAGTCGGCCTTGTCCTCGGCTACTTGCGACTGGCAAGCGGTGGATTGGCTTTGCCCATAATCATTCACTTCTTACACAACGCCGCTGCGTTAGGATTGCTCTGGCTCACAGAGTGAAGAATATTCCAGCGTATCCGAGTGAATCGCACCTCACTGCTCCGACAGAAAGCCGAGTCAAATGCACCCTGGCGCTAGCTTCGTTGTTCGAAGTTCTTTCCAGTTTGTCCCCAGGTGCAATCGGGTTACTTATCTAAAGCGGCTTCGACGGCCGACACAATGGTGCTCACCTCCACCATAGCACCCAGGCCTTCGTCGCCACAGGCCAAGCGTTTCACCACCGGCGCGAGTACCCGCAGTTTCGGACAAGCCTGATTGATGTGATGGCATAGAGCGGTGGCCTCTGTGACCGCTGTCCAAGCGTCGTTCCAAGGGGAAACGGCGTGGTCGGCAAGCAGCTGGCTGAGATGGCGTAAGGTCGCGGGATGTTCCCACATGGCCGTATTCATTGCAGGCGCCAGCACAATCGGACGTTCGCGGTGCCAGGCTCGGTAAATGCACGTTAATAAGTTGTCGCACAATCCTAAGGCGAACTTCGCCAACGTGTGCGCGTCGAGCGGAGCGACGAGCAATAAGTCGGCCCAGCGGCGCAACTCAATGTGCAAGATCGGGTCGTCGCGTTGATAAACTTGGCCTAGTCGGCGTCGGGGCCATTCGTCCGCATCCCGTAAGATACTCCCACCTGGTAGCACACTAGCATCCCAAAAATACTCCGCCGATTCGGTGACCACGACGCGAACCTCATGACCCCGCTGCGTGAGCGTTTCAAAAAGCACGGGCGTGCGAATTGCCGCCACGGAGCCAGTAACTCCCAAGATAATTTTCGCCATGTCTTTTGCCGTTGCGCTCCTTGGGTAAGACGAGGACGAGTGAGCCTCGATGGCTGCTATGTAGTCCAGTTTAGAGACTGCGGCCTAGAGCCGAGGAGACCTGATCGAACGTAAGCCCACGGCCTATTTCGTTTGTGCTTAGCGATACCGCGCCGGGTGCGGAGCACCAGAGATACATAGAATGAGAAGGGAAAAAGGAGAAGCAAATAATCGCTCGTCGGGTCTCGGCACCGCAGAGGAGGAGAGTGTGTCGAATAGCAGGAGCACCGAAATAGGGCATGGAACGCCCTGGGCCACGGAAGTTTTGCCGCGGCGAGCTAGCAGGGCCAGTGCGAGCCAGACACGCCGATGGCCCTCGACTGGCGAAATATCTCTGGCGAACGAATCCGACTCCAATATGGGCTCAGAAACGATCGTCCTGAAAATTCGTTGGATTGGCGTCGTGCTCGGCTTGCTCTGGGTAAACTTGGCACCCAGCAGCGAGCACCGTTGGACGCTAAACGGCATCCTGTTGTTGGGATTGGGATACGCCCTTTGGGATACCTGGACCACGATGCGGGGTTGGAAACTAATCCAACGTTATCCGCTCATCATTTCCCTATTAGAAGCAATTTTTATCGGACTACTATGCTACTATGATGCAGGTTTACGCAGTCCGTTTCGGTACTATTATCTATTGTCGCTCATCATTTGTGCCTTACGTTACCGCCCGCTGGTAACATACGTAACCTTCGGACTGCACAGTGCCAGCTATGGCATGCTTTATCTGCTGCGTTCATGGGGCGAGACCCCTGCGGGAGAATTTCTGCTTGGGTTGGTCTTGATGGGCTGGGTGGCGTGGGCCGCGGATGCCTTAGCCTCATGGCTCAAGGAAACCGGAGAACGTCTGCGGCGACTCAACGCCGAACTCGAAAAAGAGCGGAGCAGCCTGGAAGCACGTGTCCAGGAACGTACGCGGCAACTGCAGGAGGCCCAGGCCAGCCTGCTGCATCAGGAAAAGATGGCCGCCTTCGGCTTACTCGCCGCAGGCATCGCTCACGAAGTCGGCAACCCGTTGGCCTGCATCAGTTCCCTGGTGCAATTGCTTCAGCGACGCGTCCAAGATACCCAGGTGCAGGAAAAACTGGCCCTGGTCAACGAGCAACTGCAACGTATCCAAGCCATTGTGCGGGAATTGGTAGATTTCAGTCGCCCGGCCAGCCGCGAACGGGTGTGGACCCGGGTCGAATCTATCGTTCAGCAGGCCCTCAATATCGCCAAATACTACAAACGAACACGGGGTAAGACCATCACTACGGACTTGGCGTCCGATTTGCCTGCCATTTACGTGGTTCAGGATCAATTGGTGCAAGCTCTGCTTAACCTCGTGCTCAACGCCATTGACGCCACGTCGCTGGGAGGGCGCATTTCCATTCGGGCGCACGTGACGGGCGACGAGTTGCGCATCTGCGTATGTGATGATGGCCCAGGTATTCCCCTGGAAGACCAAGCACGCCTCTTCCAGCCTTACTTTACCACCAAGCCACATGGTACGGGGCTAGGGCTTTTTGTGACGCAACGGTTAGTGCAGGAACACCAGGGCCATGTCAGTTTTCATTCGCAGCCAGGACAAACCGAATTTTGTATTCACCTGCCGCTGTCGGCGATCACGAATCATGACCCAACGAACGGCCAAGCTGCGCTCTTGACCACTTGGGAACGACGCCATGGGACTGAAATTCACGAATTCCATCCCCGAGGCCAGCAGTCCGCCAACTGCCCGGGTGCTTATTGTGGATGACGAGGCCGTGTTACGGCAAACGCTCGCGGAGTTTCTCAGCCAGGAAGGCTTCCCCGTGAGCACTGCCGCCACTGGCCAGGCAGCGCTGGAACTGGTACGCCAGGAACATTTCGACATCATCTTCTGCGATCTCCAGCTCCCCGATGAAGACGGCGTTCGCTTACTGGAAAAAATCCTCCAACTTAGCCCTGATACCTTCGTTCTGGTACTGACGGCCTACGGCAGTTTGGATAGCGCCGTCGAGGCGTTTAAGCGGGGTGCCCATGATTACCTAGCGAAGCCCGTCCGGTTCGAAGAACTGCTCACTAAGCTGCGGCATCTGATGCGCTACCGCCAGCTGCACCTGGAAAATCAATGGCTGCGACGGGAACTGCACCGGCAATACGATTTCGACCAAATCATTGGTGACAGCCCAGCGATGCAGCAAGTATTCGCCCTGGTGCGCAAAGTGGCGCCGACCCGTTCCACGGTGCTGATCCAGGGCGAAAGCGGCACGGGCAAAGAACTCATCGCGCGGGCGATTCATTACCACAGTCCCGACCGGCAGGAGCGCTTCCTGGCGATTAACTGCGCCGCCATTCCCCACGACTTGTTAGAAAACCAACTTTTCGGCCACAAGAAGGGAGCATACACGGGCGCTGATCGCGATCAGGAAGGACTGTTTGTGCGGGCTGGTCGGGGCACTTTGTTTTTTGACGAGATCGCCGAGATGCCCCTGGCCTTGCAGCCGAAATTGTTGCGGGCCATTGAGCAGAAAGAAATTCTTCCTGTCGGTGCCAATGAGCCTGTCCGCGTGCAGGCCCGAATCTTGGCCGCTACCAACAAGGATTTGGCTCAACTGGTGGAGCAGGGGAAGTTTCGCGAGGATTTATACTATCGCTTGAATGTCGTAACGATTCACTTGCCGCCGTTACGCGAACGCCGCGAGGACATCCCCGCTTTGGTGGAGTTTTTTGTTGCTCGACATAGTCGTGAGTTGAAGAAACATTTTGTCGGTGTGGATCACGAGGCCATGAAAATTCTTATGACCGCGCCATGGAAAGGCAATGTACGGGAGCTAGAAAACGTCATTCAACGCGCCGTGATTTTGGGCGAGGGGCCTCTGATCACTGCCAAAGATCTGCCGCCAGGCTTGGCTCCCGATCCTTCCGTTTGCTTCACTGATGATTTGCGGGAAGCGGTGGCTCACTTCGAGAAGCAACATATTCTCCGAATTCTCCGCGAAACTCCCGACAAGAAGGAAGCAGCACGCCGCCTGGGCGTTGCTCTCAGTTCGCTGTATCGCAAGATCGAAGAATTGGGTATCGAATTGGAGCCTCGACAGGAGCGCTCTGCGCCCCAAAGTTCCCTCACGCACACGGCGTCATCACGCCCGTAAGAAAGTCAGCAAGCTCCAGACGAGCAAATGGAACACTCCCAGGCCAATCAAAACTGCGCCGAGTAGAAGCCATAACGGCGTCAAGGCACGCTGTGGCGGTTTATCCACCAGGAACTGGCTCAATCTTTCTTCCACATGCTGGCGCCAAGATGCCGGGGCACGCAGCCAATGAAGCGTTACCGTGTGTAATAACGGCGCGATGCGAATATCGACCACCGCATCATGCTCGGGCCAGCAGATACGGCCAGGCACCAGTTGATATGGCGCGGCTAGATGCTTGAGTAAATCGTCCAGGGCGGCCTCGGCATCCTCCGCATGGATGGCGTAAATCACCGTAACGTTTTGGCGCCGCCTTACGAGCCAGCGACTAAGTAAGATCAGTGCCACGACGTAAATCGCGTAGCCAGTCCCATACCAAGCGTCGCCCTGCCCGCGTAGGCGGTGCACTAACCAACTCGGCGGACCGAGCAGAAAAAAGCCCGATAGACCCAAGAACAAGCCTAGCAGATCACGGCTGCCACGAACTAAAACGGGGTGGCGCAGGTGATATTGCCAGCTTCCTAATACAGTCAAATAAACGCCCAACGGTAGGCCGATCACCGACCATTCGAGCGACCAGCGCAACCATTCGGGCAGAATCAACATTGCCACCACCCGGTTTCATTTCAGTTCGACCGACCAATACGCCTCGCTCAGGAACGCTTTCCACGACTGATATTTCGCCTGGGTCAGCTTCTGCGCCAGCAAAGGGCTACGCTTTGGTTTCTCCGGTTTGCGGATCAAGGTCATGCCCGCCTCTTTCGGGGTACGTCCCCCTTTGCGGATATTGCATTCCAGGCAGGCACACACGACGTTTTCCCAAGTGCTCTCGCCCCCGCGGCTCCGCGGTATGACGTGGTCTAGGCTCAATTCGCTCGGGGGGAAACGTCGGCCACAGTACTGGCACGTGTTGTTGTCCCGGGCAAAGATATTGCGCCGATTGAATTTGACCACCGTCCGCGGCACGCGATCATAGTGCAGTAACCGAATGATCCTGGGCACCTGAATCGGCCGTCTTACCGTTCGCACCCAGTCACCATCGGGAAGTTGTCGAAAATGCTTGGCCCGATATTCACTGACCTCCTGCCAGCTCGCGAAGTCATAGCTGACAAACTGGCCGTCTTCGACATCCACAACCTCCGCCACGTTCTTCGACAACAAACAAAACGCGCGATATGCCGACACCACGTGAATCGCCAGATACAGACGATTCAACACCAATACGCTGGATTCTAAGGCAGGCGGCAGATTCTCGCGATATTTCATAGCCCTTTTGGACCCGATAACATCTCAGCAATTCTACACACCTCGCGTCCCGAATGCAAAGATTCTCAATTATGAAGCCGATGTAAGTTTGCCATGAAGCCTGAGGGAGGCCTGTTTCCGCTGGAGCAACGTAAACTGCCATAGCCAGCAACGGCCCTGGAAAGTCAGTCGCCCACCCTTCGGGTAATTCGAGTTGCCTTAGCGAATCCGCGCCCGGTCTGCTCGCTTCTTACCGTCAAGCCGTCAACAGAGTGCGAGCAAAGCTGAAATAAGCCAGGAGCGTGGCTAAGTCAGTCATGGTCAAGGCGAGAGGCCCCGCGGCCACACGGGGATCAAGATGGAGTAAGCGCAGAACTGTCGGCACGGTAACGCCTAAGCAGGCGCCGAGCAGCACGCCGAGACTGATCCCGCCTAAAACAGTGAGAGCGACCGGCCAATGTCCAGGCCAGACGAGCGCCGCTAAACTCACAAGCAGTCCCGTTGCGAGTCCGAGTAAGGCTCCCGTCTGGACCTCCCGCCATAGTCGGCCAAACAATAGATACCAACTGACACTCCGCAAATGCAACAATTGGAGAATCAAACTCACTGATTGCATGCTGACGGCCTCCGCCAGCGAAAGCACGACCGGGATAAATAAGGCCAAAGCCACGGCGCTCCGGATGTCTTCCTGAAAGATGCCCGACAGCCACGCGGCGAGCAACCCGCCGACTACGTTGCACGTCAACCACGGAAAACGGGCACGAAAGGCTTGCCAAGGCTCTGTCTGACGCGCCGCGGCCAAATGTACTCCCACGAGCTGGAATAAGTCATCCCAGCGTTGCTCCAGTTCGACGCGTTCCTGCGCGTAGAGTTCGATGTCCACCACGCCCAGCATATGGCCTTCCTCATCCACCACGGGAAAGGCCAAATAGCGATGCAGCACGAAAAACTCGCAGGCGTCCAATAACGTCGCCTGGGCGGGGATAGTAATAACTTTGGTCACCATGATGTCGGCAATGCGCGTCTGTGGCGGGCTGAGTAATAAGCGACGGGTGGGAACTACACCTCGGAGCCTGCCTTGGTCGTCGAGCACATAAAGGTAAATAATCCGACTCTGCAAGCGTTGGCAGCGCAGCGACTCGATAGCCTCGGCCACGGTCTGCTCCGCGTGTAACACCGCGAAATCGCGCCGCATCCAGTTGGTGACCGGTTCGTTCAGTCGAGCTTCTTCGACACTTAGGTACCTTTCCTTGACGCTCCCTTGAGCCATGACTTTTCTCGCTTTTCATGAGCTGCGGCCTCCCCGTGATAGGCATCATATGCGCCTCACAAGTTGCCCTAGGACCATTTTGACCTTGCCGATAATAGCAAACTGTCCTATAAGCCACTCGCCGCTAATCGGCAGCAACAACACGGCACAACCAAAAGTCCGCTTCTTTATCCCCGACGTGCTCAGAAACACGCATGCTGTCAGGCCCAATCGGGCGGAGAGAAGAGAATGACGGTCTCCGCAGACGCCCGTGGCCAAGGCGAGCTTCGTATGGGATTAGGTGAGGGGCAGGAACGTTCGGAATCCCCTCGGAGGGCTTTCTCCCGCGATGCTGGAACTTGCTCCCGAGTGCCCCGAGGTTTGACCAAACTCAGATGGCAAGCACCGAGTGCCTGGCCGGGGAAACGGGTCTGCTTAGGGCTTGTTGTAACGTTGAGCGTGGCTCTAAGCGGTTGTGCTTATTTTTGGGAGGACATTACCGCCCACAGTCCTGAGGGCGGTTTCGTCAATGACATGAAGTATCGGCTACGCCTGCTTCTGAATCCGCCCGATCCGCTGGAAGTGTTGGCGCACAGTCGTGACGGAGATTTCCGTGCTCGTGCATATCGCCAAGTGCGGGAGCCACGCGACTACGGGGGCAGTGAAGAGGACCAGCAAAAGTTTATTGAGGGACTCATCTGGGGAGCGAAACACGAACCGGATGCCATCGCGCGCATTGCTGCCATCGAGCGCTTGGCCGAGTGCAAAGACCCGCGGGCACGGGAATTCTTTTTCAGCGTGGAGAACACTAAGGAACCCGTGCTTTATTATGATCGGGACTTGATGGTGCAAATGACCGCGTTGCAAGCCTTAGGTCGGTTGAATGATCCGCGGGCGATACCCATTCTGGCCAAAGCAGCGCAATTCGGCGCCAGTCTTGACGTACGTCTCCATGCGGTGCGAGCGCTGCGCAATTATCCTTCAATGCAGGCGGCGCAAGCGCTGGTGGAAGTTTTACGCGATGAGGAGCGGAAACCGCCTTCGCAGAGACAGGTGGCGTTGCAACATGAAGTGCGGGAATGCCTGGGCGAGTTCACCGGCCGCGATTTTCCCGCGGAAGCCCAACCCTGGGCCGATTACCTCGCTCAAAATCCCCAGATTCCGGGCCCCAATCCGAACCCGCTTCTTCGTCTGGTCAGCTGGTGGGAAGGCCGTTAGGCGAAAGAACTGCAGCTTGGAGGGCTTCGTTAATTCGCCTAGAAGAGCGCAAGGCCTTTCAAAAGTGATCCGAGGTACTCGCTAGTTACCGAGACGAACTTTGGGCCGAGGCGACGCAATCCGCGCAGACCAGATCGGCGTAAAAAATCCCTTGACGCGACAAGCGAACGGTGACACCATCGTCTTCGAGCCAACCGCGGTTTCGGTGTCGGCGTAAGGCGGAGCCTAAAAGCGTGTCCAGGTCGAAGCCCGTTTGCTGGCGAAAGCGGTCGCGGTGAATTCCCTGGCGACGACGTAGCTGCAAGGCAGCGGTTTCGGCAGCACGCTCGGTCGGCGTGAGCGTTTCGCTTTCGGCTATGGGAAGCTGACCCGCACGCAGTTGACTGAGGTATGAGCGTAGCGAGCGCGTGTTACTCGAGCGAGTACCTCCCACGTAACGAGCCGCCCCCAGACCAAACGCCAAATAAGCCTCCCCCGACCAATAGACCTGATTATGTCGGCTCGCGTATCCCGGCCGTGCGAAATTGGAGATTTCGTAGTGTTCCCAGCCATGGTCTTCAAGGTACGTAATGGTGTATTCGTACAGACTACGCTCCGTCTCTTCATCGCAAGGGCAGACCTGACCCCGCCGCACCCGCGCCCACAAGGCTGTTTTTGGCTCTACGGTCAGGTTATACGTGGATAGATGTTGTGCCCCGGTCTGACAAGCACGAGCCAGATCGTTATGCCAGTCGGTCAACGTCTGTCCCGGCACCGCGAAGATCAAATCCAGGGAGACATTGGAGATATGCTTCAGCGCCAGCTCAATGGCCTTGGCAATGCTGGCCGGATCGTGGTGGCGTTCGAGGAAGCGTAAGGTCGCTGGATGGAACGACTGCACGCCCAGACTTAGGCGGTTGACACCGAACTCCACAAGCAGGCCCAGTTTCTCTTCGGTGACATCGTCAGGATTGGCCTCCAAGGTGTATTCAACGTTACCACGCTGGTAAGAACAAAATTGCTGAATGATGGTTAAGAGACGGCGCAGGCGTGCTGGAGACAACCACGACGGTGTGCCACCGCCGATGTAGATGGTCTCCACGTCAATCGGCTCCGCCAACCATAGAGCCATTTCGCGCTCGAGAGCGTCGAGGTAAACGTCCGCCAAGCGGTCGGCGCCCGTGACCACGGCAAAATCGCAGTAACAACAATGATGCGCGCAAAAAGGAACATGAACGTAAACGCTCCGCGGCCAAAACCAGCGCGGCTCGGCCTGATACCGCGACGACTTCAGAGGAAGTGGTAGCGGGCCAGCTACGGCCCATGCTTTATGAAAAAGCAGCATGCGCAAACACTACCGTGGCCATGGCATTATAAACGGCATGCCTCAACTGAATCGACGTGATTTCGCTGGATAGCCTGACGTGCCAAAAACGCTCTGCTGGTGATGGTTACGGAAGACCAGCTATGCAGATGGACGGTAGGCGCGAAACGCATTGAGCACTTCGTAGAGGTCGGGAGTGATGATGACCTCGTCGTTCTCAAAGTCGTTGAGCCAAAGGTAGTTGCCGCGGTGCGCTTGGACGAGCAAGGGAAATAAATCGCCGAGACGCACGCGGATACAGGGTTCCTGAACCGACTCGTGGTCATCCCGGCGTTGTGGATAGATGCGCAGATACGCAGCCATAGTTGGCTCCGTGGCCCGGCTATTTTGCCTGGGACGATTCGACGGCTCGACAATCGGTTTTGTTAGTCGTTGCATGGTATCGGCACGATAGGTCGCTAACTTGCACTTTTTTGCCCATGCCAGGGCCGCACACAAACTCCCCAGGGCAGTAAAATGCCCGAGGAAGATCGGCAAAATCCGCCGCATGGTCTGAACGCGCAGGAGAGCAAGCCCCGTGGTGCTGTTGAACTGGCGCTGGTCCGCAAGTCGGTGGTTCTTAGCGGCTCTGGTCGTCTTGTTATTAGCGCTCATCGTTTGGACTGGGTGGGCTTTCTGGTATCGCAGCGAAAGCGAGCTACCTCCCGCGGTAATCCTCGGCGGGGATCAGGAAATTGCCTGGCTCATGCCTGCCACGAGTCTGCCCGCCTGGAATCGGTTTGTGGAGGCCGCGGCACAGTTATGTCGCGACAGCAATTTCGACGTGGTTTGGGCCTGCGCGCCTGAACGGAGTCACGGCCATCTCGACATGCCAGAATTGGCGTTCCGATGGCGGGGCGACCGACATAGGCTCTGGATTCGCTGGTATAAGCTGACGAGCGAGTATTCGGCCCAACACTGGTTACGCGGATTAATGATGCGGAGGCCCCGTCCCTTAGCGGTTATCGGAGGCAACACGAGCGACCGCGCCGCCGAGCTAATTCGTGCACTGAGTGAATGGCAGCACGGGCCAGGCCAACCTCCAGTCTTGCTGTTGACCACTGCGACGGCCGACGAAATGGAATTATCTCCGGGGGCGGGCTTGACCGATTTGTTGGAAGGTTATCCGGGCCGAGCGTTCCGATTCTCTTTCACAAATCGGCAGATGGCAGAAGCGTTGGTAGATTTCGTTACGCGTCGGCCTGCATGGTTACCCAAGCATCGCACCTGGGATGCGATCACTTGGCGCGACGATCCCTATTCGGAAGACTTTGCCAATCGCATCAGCGATGCGTTACGCGAGCGCGACGTAGGCTGGCTGCGGAAATCAGTGGTACCTTATGGCGTAGGCAGCGCGTTATTGCCCAGCGTGCGAGAACGGCAAGTCATTGAGGAAGATTTGGTGGCCACTTGGGCGCAAGAGTCAGCCGGAGCGCACGTTCTCGTCTTACCGACCACGGAACGAATAGCGCGGCGGGTATTAGTCGGGCTGCACCAGGCAGCACCGTGGACGAGTGAACGCCTGACGGTCGTCCTGGGCGATTCCGTGAACTTCAATGTCTTGTGTCGCGACCGTCGGCTGCTTTGGCCCGTGGAACTCGTGCCGATGCGTATTCTGACCCTTGCCCATGAAGATCCAGTGGGCTGGACAGGACAATCACCCCGTCGGGTCGCGGAGTTGGCCCAAGCTGTATTGGAAGGTGTTAGCTTACTGCAAGGCATGGTTCCCCATGGGTCAGGACACCTGGGACTGCCTGTGGGCCGACATACTGCTACAGACGATTTGGCCTTGTGGACACGTCTGCTTCGGGCCGTGGCGCATGCCGCGTGGAGCACCGAGCCAGCCGATGCGTCGAACGCGCCTCGGCAGGCGCGGCTAGTTGCGGAACCGCAGACCTTTTTGGAACGGCTACGAACTTTTCACGATGAGTTGGGCGTGCCCTTCTTTGATCCCCGCGGCAACCGACGTCGGGGCATGGGCGAGTATGTCGTCTGCCTGGAACCTTGGCGGCAGGTCAATCGCTTGACCACCTGGTCGGTATTGGAAGTCTGGCACAGTCAAAGCGGCGCGGACGGTTTGCGGCGCTGGCAACTGCGCTGCCGCTGGTTGCTTTCGAGCGAGGAATGATGGTACACGGCAGAGGGCGGACGGGATGAAAGCGCAGCGCTGGCGCGAATGGTTCATCGGATTGGCACCGCCCCTGTTTGTGCTCGTCTTATTGGCTTTGGCCAGCGGCTATGCGGTGTATTACCGCTTTTACGCGGAACAAGCCGCTGATGAACGGGCCCTGCGCGAATGGCTGGAAGAAGCACGGGTCTTTCGCAAGACCTTGCCCGAGTTGTGTCGTGAATATCTCGAAGCGCAAAGTCCAGAGCACGGCCTGGTGCTCAAGCAGGAACTGAACGACCATTTACAGGCGCTGGCCGCGCCGCTACGGCAATATACCACCCATCTGCCCCTCTTCCCGACGCTCTATCGCCTGGAGTTGCATTTTCAGCGCCGAGCGGGCCAGCGAGCCGCTTCGAGCGGAGTGCTAGCCGATTTAGCTCGCGAATCAATCCAGTCATCTCAGTCGCAGGTCGAAGATTTCAGCTTCGTAGAAACCATCGCCTGGGACAGCGGTTTGCCTTTCGTGCCTTTGCAGGTGCGACGCTTGGAGCACCTGTTAGTCCAAGATAACGCAGGCGAAGTCCGCGCCGTGGCGTGGTATCAGCTCCACGCTTTTCATCACAAGCAACGTCTGCTGGCGGAACAACGACGTTTCACCTGGGGGCTGGTGGGGCTGATTGGAGGGGTGTCTGTTCTAGCGGTAAGCTGGGTGAGCCTGTACTTTTACCGCCAACGGGCCCGGGAACGCGCGGAGGCAGAAGCACAGCGGCGTCTGGCCGAGGTCGAACGCCAAGCCTTAGAGCAAAAGTTACTGCGGGAGAAGGCCGAACGCGAGGCGTTGCAGTGGCAATCGCAAATCTACGAGTACAACGCTATCATGGCGGGTACGTATGCCCACAATATCAAGAACTTGCTGGTACGTCCGTTTGCTTTGTTGCGAGAATGTCTGGAACGACCGCTGGATGACGCAGTACATGCTGCGTTGAAGGAGATCGAGAGCACTTTAGGCACGGTGACAGATCGGCTTCAGGAGATTCTTCGCACGGTTCGGGGCGATCCCACGGGAGTGCAAAAAGCCCTGGTATCGCTCCACGACTTAGCTGGCGACATTGCTAAGCAATGGCGTCCGCTGGCGGAGCAACGCTGGAAGGTGACCTGGCATTTGGAACTCGGAAGCCAAGAACTGTGGGTTTGGGCCGACCGTTCTAAGCTCATACAAGCGGTGGAAAATCTCATTTTCAATGCGCGAGATGCCACGTTCGAGAAACGCAGCCTGTTGCGTGAACGAGCCTACCGCTTGGCCGACACAGAGGGGCGGAAACAAGCCTTGATCGAAGCCGCGGCCTGGCGGGGAGAAATTTCGCTCGCCACTTATGCCTATGAGGAAACCGACTCGGCTGGTAGGTCGCGCGTCTGGGCAGTCCTTGAAGTTCGCGACAACGGCATAGGCATGACTCCCGAGGTGCGCGACCGATGCACGGAGTTGTTTTTCACCACCAAGCGGGATAACGCAGCTTATCGCGGGCAGAGCACGGGCATGGGTTTGGGCTTGCCCTTCGTCAAGCTTGTGGTGGAACAGCACGGCGGCGAACTGAGGATCGAGTCGGAACCTCAAAGGGGAACACGAGTACGGATTTTGTTACCGCTCACCACAGACCATCGCGCAGAATCTCCCGCGCCGCATTATAACCACACGCCCCCATAACGCCGCCCCCAGGATGCGTCCCAGCGCCGCATAAATACAAGCCGCGAATCGGCGTGCGATAGTTGGCGTACCCTGGCACAGGACGAAAGCAAAACAGTTGGGATAAGGTCATCGCCCCGTGGAAAATGTTCCCGCCCGTTAGGCGAAATTCTCGTTCCAAGTCGAGCGGACTGAGGACTTGGCGGTGTAAGACCGCGCGAGGTACATTGGGGGCATATTGAGCGACAATTTCCAGGCAGCGGTCTGCGAACCGTTCTTTCCATTCATCCCAGTGGCCTGCACGCAAATGGTAGGGTGCATATTGGACGAAGATGGACATGAGATGCTGACCGGGCGGAGCAATCGTAGCATCTACTGTGGAAGGTACGGTAATTTCGAGGATCGGCGCTTGGGATGGTCGGCCATACTTGGCATCGTCGTAGGCCTGTTCCATGTAGTCGAAACTCGGACAGATGTGAATCGTACCATGGAGCTGTCCCTGGTCATTTCCTGGGAGGGCGGTAAAGTTGGGCAACTCGGCTAACGCGAGGTTGATTTTCATCGAAGCGCTGGAAAAATCCATGCGACGAATCATGTCCACAAACTCGCTCGGCAATAAACTCGGCTCACACAGGCGGAGAAACGTTACCTGGGGGTCAGCATTAGAAACGACCACCCGACTGCTAAACTCGCGGCCATCGGCCAAAACCACTCCGCGCGCACGGTCACGTTCGGCGACGATGCGGACGACTTCGGCATTGGTCAAAATGGTCGCGCCCAACTCGCGCGCCGCACGGGCTAGGGCTTGGGTCAACGCCCCCATACCGCCTTGCACGTAGCCCCAAACACCCCGCACGCCGTCGCATTCACCCATGACGTGGTGAAATAATACGTACGCCGTGCCCGGTTGCGAAGGCGAGGCGAATGCGCCAATAATCGCATCGGTGGCCAGCGTGACTTTCAGTTCCTCACTCTCAAACCAGCGGTCGAGGATGCGTCGCGCTGGGGCAGTGAGAATTTCCACCAAGCGAAAGCCTTTTTCTCGCCCCAGGCCACGAAAACGCCAACCGAGTCCCAACGCCCCGGTCCAATCGCGCCAACGATTCGACCACGGATCCGGTGGCGTTTGCAACAAGGTGGGTTCCAAAAACTCAGCGATCTCTTCCAACCAGCGCTCATATTTGGGATAGGCGTCCGCATCTTTGCGCGAGAACTTGCTAATTTCCCGATGATTCAAATCCTTGTCAGGTCCCAAAAGGAGATATCGGCCGTCGGGGAACGGTGTAAACGAGGAAGGCTTACGCGGCAGCATCAGAAATCCGTGCCGCTTCAGTTCCAGGTCGCGGACGATTTCGGGGCGGAACAAGCTGTTCACATAAGCGCATACAGAAACATGGAACCCAGGCCAAAGTTCCTCCGTAACGCAAGCGCCACCCACCACGGCTCGTCTTTCCAACACTAGTACGCGCTTGCCCGCCCGAGCGAGATACGCCGCACAAACTAACCCGTTATGGCCAGCACCGACGACTATTACGTCGTAGCTGCTGGTTAGCAATGGCGCACTCGATGATCCGCTCGCCATAGCTTGGCTCTCCTGGAATAGAAATCGTTACCGACACGGTCTAAGCCGTCATGATATGACGGTCAGCTACCACAACCACGCCCGCTGGGATACATTCTTGCAACACATTCCTAGATCAATCATTTTTTTTAGAGCGCAAATGGAACTTTTGATCCCATTGTGTCTATAATTCAACGGAGGTATCTCCACCTGAGCAAGCACTCCTAATAGCGCCCGCCGGCGGAGAGTCCCGAGTCCGTGGGCCCGGAAAGACATCCTTGTGCGGTGAATGGCACGGATGACCCTCCTAGCACACTTACCCGGTCCGGTCAGCCAGTGCTTCCACCGTCCGGCTCTCCGCGGAGGGCGAGGCTCCAGGCGCTGGGAGCTGAGAGCCTCTTGGCATTAGCTCGGTTTGTCCTCTCAGGTGCTAAGTTCTTCAAAAAGGCGTTGGAACCGCGGCATACGTCGGCAAAGGTAGCGACGCCAGGCCTCGGGGTGCCACAGTTCAATGCACACCGCGGCGCCGATGACGAGCACCTCGTTTCCCGGTTCCACTTGGAGGAATTCGCGAAATCCCTCCGGGATAACGAATCGGCCCCGGTCGCCGATTCGCACCTCCTTGAAACGAGTCGAGAGGAGTCTGCCGAAGCTTTGTAGCCGGCCAATTTGTGCATCGAGGCGATGAGCCGCTAATTTTTGTCGAATCAGTTCAATTCCCGTCGCAATACGTTCTTGCCAGACATCTCGTCGCCAGAGGCTCAGACATCCCGCCCGCTCTTTGGCCAGCATCCCGATTTCTTCTTCCGCAGGGAAAAGGCTGTCCACCAATTCGGGAGGCAGACTGAGACGGTAGCGCTCATCTAAAATTCGGCTAAATTCGCCCAGGATGAGCCGCGGTGCCGATTGTGTCATAGCATTCGCGCTGAAGCCTCTTGGGCGACTAAATTTTGTCGAGCTGGATACATGGTCAGCCCGTGAATCGAGCGGGGCGACCTCAATGAGCCTATAGCGGCTTCCATTCCTTCTCCGGGCGAAGTACCGTACCGCTCAGCGCTATTTCCATAGCGGCCGAGCAGGGGATAATTCCCCACATTTATCGCGACTACGGCCGCCTAATTGGGAAGTTTTCCCACAATGGTGATTGCTTAGAATAGCCGCTCGCGCCGCAGAATCAAGGGGGTAAGATAAAAAATTTTCCTCAGAAACAATTTTTTTCCTAGGATGCTAACGCAGCTAAACTTAGGGCAGCGCTGACCCGTGGCGCATCTGTGATTCCGAGAGAAAATAGCGGGACTAACCCTGGTAAGCAAAGTCGAAGCCTTGGCCGATCGGCAATGCAACCTTAGTTCGGTTTGGCTCTACTCAGGCCTTCTCATTTCAAGCATGGTCGAGGCCTTAGCCGACCGGTACTGCAAATCTGCTGCATAACTTGACTGGAACATTCCTACGCGGAGAAACAGTTGGAGCCATCTTTATGATTACTCGAATTACTGGCCGTCTGACCCGCGTTCTAGACGAAAGTGTCCGCTTGGAAGTAGGTGCATTGGAATATGAAGTGTTGGTGCCCGCCATAGTGCGCCACAGCCTAGGGGACAAACTGGGTCAGGAGGTCACCTTGCATGTGAGCCACTTTCTGGAGGGCAATCCTCTGCAGGGGCGTATGGTGCCGAGACTTCTAGGTTTCCTCCACGAAGCCGAGCTGGAGTTTTTTGAGCTACTATGCACCGTTGAAAAAGTCAGTGTGCGACGTGCCTTGAAGGCCCTTACCGAACCGGTTCGCGACATTGCCGAAGCTATTGTCCGTGAGGATGTCAAATGGCTGGCCCGGTTGCCTGGTCTCGGCAAGGCGTCAGCCGAGCAGGTGGTATTAGCTCTCAAGAAGAAAGCGGTCAAGTTTGCCCTCTTACGCAGCGGCAGTCAACCAAGCCCGGAACCGAGCCGATCAGAGGCCGAACGGCACGTTTTCGATTTAGCCGTCGAGGCACTCCGCGTCTTAGGACACACCGCAAGCGAAGCCCGGGAATTGATAGACAAAGTACGCCCCCTGGGGCCGTTCGAAAATGTTGAGCAAGTGTTATTGGCCGTCTATAACCAAGCCCAACCGAAAAAATGAACCATTTCCGGGTCCACGTCGCATAGGCGATGAAAACTTCCTAAGGGCGGTGTCGGTTTCGTCGATTATAATAACGATAGCGTGGCACTCGAGGAGCTGAAATGCGATTAGTCGCACGATGTCGTTGTTGTTGCTGTTGTTGTTCTGAACCGGCGGTCGCCGGCTGCTAGGTGTACGCCTTCGTGCCAGAGTCCTTACATCGCGTTATCGGACAGGAAATCCCCCAAACCCAAGTATAAACTCCCGGCGTGAAATTCCTGAGCATGACCAAGTCTAGCTCGGAGGAAGAACGCAATGGCCAGTAATCCCAGCTTGAAGGAAACCTTGCCTGCAATCACAGAGGCCATCGTCGAGAGTTATATGATGTGCCAACGCATCAATCATCTGGGGCATTTCCCTTTGCCCAGCCGCGAGGCCATCATTGACATTCTCGCCGACTTGATGGACCTGCTCTATCCTGGCTATCATCGCCGGCAAAATTTGCACATGGGCAACGTCATCTATCACGTGGGCGATTTGGTAGATGGATTACATGACAAGCTCACGCAACAAATCGCCCGCGCCTTACGCCATGAGTCGCAACAGGGCCAGGAAGGTGACTATGAAGCGTTGGCACAGCAGAAAGCCCTTCAATTTCTCCGCAAGATTCCTGACCTGCGGTTTCTCTTAGAGCAGGACGTGCTGGCGGCCTATGCGGGCGACCCGGCTGCCAAGAGCTATCACGAAATTGTGTTCTGTTACCCGGGTTTAGAAGCGATTACTATTTACCGAATCGCGCATGAATTGCACGAACTTGGCGTGCCCCTGATTCCGCGCATCATGACAGAATACGCCCATTCCAAAACGGGCATTGACATTCACCCTGGCGCCAAGATCGGCCATTCGTTTTTTATCGATCATGGCACGGGGGTCGTCATCGGCGAAACTTGCGTCATTGGTAATCACGTAAAGATCTACCAAGGCGTTACTTTAGGAGCCTTGAGCTTTCCACGCGACACCGATGGCAAGCTCATTCGCGGGAAAAAACGACATCCCACTATCGAAGACGAGGTGGTGATTTACGCCAATGCCACCATTCTTGGGGGCGATACCGTGATTGGCCACCATTGCGTTATTGGCTCGAATGTCTGGCTTACACATAGCGTCCCGCCTCATACTGTGGTCCAATTAGAAAAACCGTCCTTGCGTATTCGGCGACCTGACGATGAATTAGTGCCGAATTACCAGATATGAGCGGTCGCTAGCTTCTCGCGAGCGTTTCCATCGTGGAGCCGAGAACATACGACGTTCGTAAGATAATCCAAAGACCTCTAGATAGGTCTGCTGGCTTTACTGGAGTTGCGTGTATGCCCATGCCGCGCTCCCCTCTGCCTGACCCTGAAGACATGTTCGCCGATACGCGCATGACCTTCGGCGAACACTTGGAGGACCTACGCCAACATCTGTGGCGGGCGATTTGGAGTTTTGTTATAGCCGTTCTCGTCAGTTTCCTGTTTGCCAATTACATCCTGCGAATCATCCAGGATCCCGTAGAGAAGGCGCTCATTGACTACCATTATCGCTACTTCCAAAACAATCCTGGCCGCGAATTGCCTATGCTGGACAAAGTTATGCAGGAATTGCAGACCCCAAAGCATCAGGACGACGCGTTGCTCCGCGCCTTTACTCAACCTGTTCAGTTGCACGGAGCCCTGCGGCGGCAGGACCTGGATCGGGCCTTACGAGAAATGTATCCGCAGTGGTTTGCCCAACAAAGGTCTTCCTTGAATAGCGTCGCGCCCGACCCAGCGCTTACGGACGAGCAGCAACCTCGCTCTGCGGAACAAGTGAACCGCGTTGGACAGCCGACTCCTGATCATCCCGCGACCACGGAGATTCCTGTCCAGGTGAACGTGCGTCCTGTGGACTTGCTCCAGGAAATTCGCGCCCCGTTGGGGTTACTGACGCGGCGGGCTACGCTCATCGCCATGAATCCAATGGAAACGTTTATGGTGTGGTTCAAGGTGGCAATCCTCAGCGGACTGGTGCTGGGCAGTCCCTGGATTTTTTACCACATTTGGAGCTTTATCGCCGCTGGCCTGTACCCCCATGAGAAACGATTGGTATATAACTCGCTCTTTCCGAGCGTGGGGTTGTTTCTCATCGGTGTGGTGGTTTGTCAGTTAGCGGTGATTCCTGCAGCGCTCCGGGCTTTGTTGGAGTTCAATCTCTGGCTCAATATCGAACCCGACTTTCGCCTGAGCGAATGGCTCAGCTTTGCCATTCTGATGCCTGTGATCACCGGGCTGTGCTTCCAACTGCCCTTGGTAATGTACGTTCTGGGCCGCATCGGCATCGTGACCCCCGAACAAATGGCCAGCAAACGCCGATTAGCCTGGTTCGTTATGTTGATCGCACTAGCGTTCATTACGCCGTCCGTTGACCCTGCGAGCCTGTTGATTATCTGGTTGCCTATGTTGCTGTTGTACGAATTAGGCTTATGGATGGTGCGAATCGCGGTGCGTCGGCCTCCGGAAGAGGAGGAACAAGTCCCCTATGAGCCAGGCGAAGTTTGGTGGGATTGGGAAGACGCTCGTCAATCGGACGGCCGACGTTAATACCAGTGGACACATGCCCCAGGCCATCGGGGGCTCGTCCAATCAAGCAGCTGATGATCAGTCCAGGAAGGCAAACTTACCGATCCGCCATAAGGACATATTCCGACTAGTTGGTCAACTTTCTTACCTTGTGTATGCGTGCGGGCCGAATTCCAGTGGAGATTGAGAGAACCAAAGCGCTGGGATGATAGAAGTTACACTGCCGCGTTAGTGATTTTTTTCATTACCAGGAGAAGTTATTGTTTCGAGGGCACGGTTTCCAGCGGTGCGGGTGAATTTTCCGCCTGGCGGCGTTGCTCGATTTCGTCGCGATAAAGCTGGTACACCTTGCGGGCCATGAGCCAATCCACCAATCTCGGAAAAAGGCGGTTGAACCAAACGACCAATTTGCCCTCCCAGGTCAATACCAGACTGTTGCGCCCTCGTTCCATAGCGCGCAGAGTGGCCTCAGCGACTTGTTCGGGCGACATGCTCCGCCTATGGTCCATGGGCATACGCGCCTTATTTTCGAGCATGTTCTTGGGAAAATTCGTTGCCGTCAGGCCCGGGCTGACCACCAAAACGTCAATATCGTAGCGCACTAATTCGGCCCGCAATGCTTCTGACAAGCCCTGAAGGGCGAACTTACTGGCAGAATATTCGCTACGTGCTGGAAAAGCCCGTAAGCCGGCAACGGAGGAAATGTTCACAATCAGTGGCGTGCGTCCCTGACGCAACAAAGGTATGGCCAAACGAATCAACTCGGCTGGACCGAAAAAATTGACCTCGAAAATTCGCCGCAAACGCTCTTCGCTGGCATCGCTAAAATGTCCGGTCGCGCCGATACCCGCATTATTGACCAGGATGTCCAGGCCGCCAAAGAACGCCACAGCCGCTTGAAGCATCCGCTGCCGATCCTCCGCGGAAGTGACGTCCGCTACTAAGGTCTCCAGGCGGCCGGGTAAGCCCTGTGCTTCGCGCTGCACCTCTTGCAGTAGGTCGCCACTGCGCGCCACAGCTAACACCCAGGCTCCTCGCTTGGCGGCGGCCAAAGCTAAGGCCCGACCGATTCCCTGCGAGGCGCCCGTGACCAACGTCCTCATTCCCGACAGTTGCCGCTTTCGCCCCATAAGTTGCCTCCACTTAGTGCAGTATTCCCTTAAATCGGCGGCGCCATCATGCCTTCCTCACTCAATCGCTGCCGGCAACTCCCATTTTACTGGCTTCACAACCCCGTTGGCGTATTCCATATGAAGGAACCCGCTGCTCTGCCAGCTCGTCTTAAAATAGAACACACGTAAATCAGGACGCGGAGCGCCATCATGGTCTTGTGTCAAGCCACCTGTCCGCATTGCCGCTCGCACTTGTTCTTCCCAGCAGATTGGCGTTATTTGCTGTTGCGCTGCAAGACGTGCGGACAAACTTTCCGTGAGGTGAGACTTAACGTGCCGGCCCACCATGGTGTCGTGGTCCACACTCAGCCAACCCATCCGAGCACCGGCGGGAACGGTGGTTTTGCGAGCGGTTCGTTGGGTGCCCTAAGTGCTACCGGTTCCACCTCGGGAGCCGTTAGTGGGGCAGATAAGGCCAATTCGTTAGTCCCGATTCCGTCAGCCATTTTGCTTCCTACCGCAGAGCCTCTTGCGCCAGCCCCAACGCCGACTTCCGCAGGCCAGTTGGCCGAACGCGCCGCATCAGGCCGTGAGGCTTCGGCCGCAGCCAGTCCACCGACCACGATCCCGCCCTCTCCTTACGAGGCAATTCTGGCGCGTCGGCGTCGGTTCCGTTGGGTCAAACTGGGTGTAGCGGCCATGGTTCTGACGACGTTTGCTTTAGCACTTGCTTTGTTTTGGCCATTAGTACAGCCGACCGTGTCCTCATGGTGGGCTCGACTGGTCGCGGTCTGGGAGCAAGCACGGAGTACGGAGTGGGCCAACGCTCCTGATAACCAGGAAGCGCAAAGCACCGGCGACTCTCAGGACCATAATCAAGGGAGCCAAGAGGGCCTTCCAGCCGGTCCTTCGGTGACGACGCCGAGTAAACCCACTCTCGAGAAGAAGCCCAATGGGAGCCTGGGCACGAATGCAGATACACCTTCGGCACCGGCTAAACCTCCTTTAGGCAAGCCTAACCGCCCGAGCAAGAGAGATTTTGACGGCCGGGCCTTGCTCATCGGTATCCAAAACTACTTTTACCTCAACCCAGTCAATTCGGGAGCACAACAACATGTAGGACAGCTAGCCGGGCACGTGGATTTCGACCCCCTCGGATTGCGCACCTTCCGCAGACGCTTGATCGGCATGGGCTTTCGCGACGAGTGTATCGGCGAATTGAGCGATGTAGCCGAGAAAAATCCTAATCCCCCGTTGAAAGCCAGCATTGAGGAAACGCTCAAGCTGTTTTGCGAAGAGTCCAGGCCGCAAGATAGCATCTTAGTGACTTATGTTGGGCATGTTCTGGTGCGTGACGGTAAGGTATATCTGGCCCCGATTGACGCCAAGCTGGACAGCCCGCCAGAAAAACTGGTGTCGTTAGAGTGGGTTTACCAGCAATTAGGCCAATGTCGCGCACGCCATAAACTGGTGATTCTCGACGTTGCCCACCTTGACCCACAAGAAGGCGTGGTGCGAGGTAAGGAAATGCCTCTCGAAGAAGAAGCAGAAAAAGCCATCGCCCAAGTACCTGAAGGGGTGCTGGTCTGGCTCAGCTGTTCGGCCAAGCAATTTTCCTATGGTTTCGGAGGCTACGGTTTGGTGGGCAGTGTTTTCTTCCACATGCTCAACGAAATGACCTACATGGGACCCGACATACAGGGCCGACGTAACCGGGCAGCTTTGGAACGAACGCCGCCGTTTCCCGAGTGGGATTTGCCGATGCTGCGGCTGCACGCGCGAATCAATAGCGAGGTTAAACTCTACCTGAAGAACCTAAGCAACTTGGAACAGGAACCGAAACTGTTCGGCAAATTAGCGGCCGGACCTGGACCCGCTTCTAACGATCCGTTTCCCAAGCCTGTGGCGTTGAAATTCGCCCCGTTGCCTGATAAGCCCGTCGAAGCCGCCTTTGTGGACTTGATCCTCGAGGAAGTGCGTGCGCGGATCAGTAAAGACCGGCCTCTGCGAGCTGCCGCTTTGCCACCGTTCTGGGCGAAGGACATGGAGAAATACAAGCCCGACTACGTCGATCTCAATGCTTTACGCGCCCTGCTCGACGAAAAGCCATTGCGCAAAGCGGCCTGGGACGCCCTGGATCTGCTAGATAAACATGAACGCCAGCTGCGGATGAGCTTCCTCGCCGACGCTAATCCAGAAAACTTCCGCAAACAGATTCTCCGCGAGCAGGAAAACTTAGCCCTGGCAGACCGCGAGCTCTTTGAGTTCAAGGAAGTACTAGACAAAATCCGCGCCGAGCACCGTGCCCAGGAAACGCCCCGTTGGCAGGCCAATTTCGACTTGGTGTATGCCCGCTTCATTGGCCGCATGGCCTTGTATCGCGAATATAATTTTGTTATCGGCAACCGCCTTCGCCGCGATCCGACCTTACAAAATCCTGAAAAGAATAATGGTTGGAAGATTGTACCCTCAGATCGGCTCCAGCAAAAGGAAACACGCGAGTTGGCGAAGGAGCGCGACAAGATTCTCGAGGTGATCGTAAAAGAACATCCTAACACGCCCTGGGAGTTTTTAGCCGAACGCGAACGTGCTACCAGTCTGGGCTTGAAAGTGGAAGAGGCCCGCGTCAGCCCCTAGGCCGAGCCCGGCCGCCTAAGCAAAAAATTTCATAAATTGTCCCGCCTAACCACCCACGAGCTTATCGTGAACCGTTTACGTCGTTGGCACAAGTGACAGGCGGCTCGGCGTAACATGTGGTGAAAGCAGGATGAAGACCAAGACGACACTGCAATCAAGCAGTTATGGACGATCGCATCGGTGGCACTTGTGATGAACGCAGGGACAATGAACGCATGCGAAACGCGGCCAAGGCGCGGAAAAGGTGAACTAGGTGTTGGTACCGACACTAGGCAATGGTTCGTTTAGTTGCCGTAATGTTGTTTCGGCTAAGTTTTGCTCAGTTGGAAGGTCTCGCGGTCCGCACCTAAGGCATTGCACGGTTGTTGTTTCACTGGTACGGGATATAGATGGGATTGTGAGATTACCAGACACAACAACCACAGCACGAGCCGCGCTCCTCAGGCATCGCAGGTGCGGTTCGCTTGGGTCGGTGAGCAGGCGATGTACACCTTTTACCACCTTTATTTCGATGATGTCGAAGTAGGGCAGGAATGGGAGTCGCCGGGGCGAACGGTAACCGAGGCCGACATCCTCCATTTCGCAGGCCTGAGCGGCGACTTTAATCCCATCCATGTGGATCATCACTATGCGCAGAGCACACCGTTTGGTCGCCCCATTGCCCATGGACTTCTGACTTTGGCATTGGCCAGTGGGTTGAGCGTGCACTGTCCTCCGATGCGCACGCTAGCCCTGGTGGCAATACGAGACTGGCAGTTTCGGCAGCCAGTGTTTATTGGCGATACGTTGCGCGTACGTTCCAAGGTATTGGCGAAGGAAGCTCGAGGCCGAGGGAAACGTGGTCTGATTACCTGGCAACGGCAAGTGATCAACCAACATGGAGCGGTCGTGCAGGAAGGTGTTACAGTAACCTTAGTCGAAGCGCGACCCGGAAATTCACCGAGGGACGAACCGCCTGCAGCAGACTAGGCGTCTGATTTGTAGGTGCTAGATAGCGCTGTAAGATAACTGCGACTTCCAGCCAGTCTCAAGAACAACGAAGGCACCATAGTTCACCAGGTCAGATGGGCATCACTTGCAGCTTTCTGCCTATGAAAAAAGATGATCACCGCAATGGGGACACACTTTCCACAGTAGCGAAAGCACAGGGCAATCCTCCCCAGCGCCTATACCTTGGCTGGGTTGCCTGGGGCGTGTTGGTGGGTTTGCTGGTGTTGACACGCTTGCTCCCATATGCTTTGCCACGAGTGTTAGAGAGGCTGTTTGGCCTAGATGGTCAAGCCCTTGCGTATCACATGTTCAACGTGACACCGCTAGGTGCGGGGACAGTCTTCGGCGGCGCAGTGTTTGCTTCCCGCGTTCAAGCGCTGGCTTTGCCCTTGGCCGTGTGGGCCATCAGCGATGCCTTACTGACTCTAATGGGTTGGGCACCGATTCCAGGCTTCGGGCATGTGCTAGTGCAGTATCCGTTGTTTTTGGCTATGGCCGTCGTAGGCATGTGGTGGTTACGAACCAAGATGAATGCGTGGCGTATGTTAGGCGCCTGCCTGGCCAGTGGGATATTATTCCTGCTGGTGGTTGACTTTAACGTCTGGTTGAGGAGTCGCGACGTGCCTCTTCCGCCACAGCTGCCCGATAGTTATTGGGGCCGATTGCTGTTTGCCTTCCGACCAGACGCATTTCTGTTTTTCCGGGGGTACCCCAAAACTCTAGATGGGCTGATTACCTGTTATCTCATGGGGCTACCTTTCTCTCTCCGGTTCATAGGAAGCACACTGAGCTTTGGGCTGGTCTTTTACCTGGCATATGTGTGGGTGACGGAACGAGCGCGAACTTGGGCGCCTTCAGCAGCGGCAACGCCGCCTCTATCCCAGCAATGACACACTTGCGGCCAGCATACGGGGGGTTCGGCTATGAAGCGTTATCGCTATGTCATCCTCGCGGGGAACGGCACGAGTCATGACGTCAGCTCGCGGCGCGTCTTTTCCTACGGAACGGCGCCCGAGCAAAAGGTACACGCACTACCTGATTTACTCGAGCGTGGCTGGCGGCCTATCCGCGAAATTCCCTTTGGTGGCGACTATTCGATGGTCTTGATACTACTGGAGCGGGAGGAACATTATTATCGGACCCCGACCGAAAGAACGCCCGCCGCGGAACGGCCTGCTAAACCCGGCCCTTCCGAGGAAACATCCTCTGCAGAAACTGGAACAACTACGAATGCGCCTGCGTCTTCCTCTTAGCGCATCATGCCCCGACGACGTGCCAGGTCGAACAAGAATTGATAACGCTCCTGGATACGGGCGTCGCGCCGTTCCTCAGCGCGGGCCATTTCTTCCCGCGCCTCCGCTAATTCGCGTTCCAGCTCCTCGATACGAAGCCGCAATAATTCTAAGTCGAGCTCGACTAAACGCCTAGCCGATTCGCGCAATTCGGCTTGCAGATCAGCCTTCTCGGCGACTTGCGCCGTGCTCAGTCGCGCTACCAGCACCAACGCTTTACTCTCCGTCTTCCACTTTTCTAGTTCCAGTTGATAGCGCCGTTCATCATGGAGGCGCAGTTCGGTGAGAGCTTCGCTGAGTTGAAAAATCTCGCTGATTTCTTGCTGATAGCGTTTCACATCGGAACGGCGAACCCGCTCCAATAAAGGTAGCAAGTCCGGATAATGACGGCGCACGAACGTGAGCGCCGCAGCCTCGCGCTCCTCGGTGAACACGGGAAGATTTGGGTCGCCTGCGAGCCAGGTGATGCTGGTCAGCCAACCTAAAGCAGCGAAAACCCAACGCCGCTTCCAGGTGGGCCACATGACCCACGGTACCATGGGAACAACCTCCATTACATGCCTGCAGGTTTTTGTTGAGCGCAAGGCTGAGTGAAATATTCTAAGAGCGGCGCATGCGATATGGGGAGGCTCTGAGTTTTATGAGCGCTGCGTCGCTCGGTAGTCCAGTGATGCAGGGCAGCCATACGCTGCTCGTGGTTGGTTAAGTCCACGTATGCTAATGCAACGGCGTCGTCGGCACTGGTCAGCGTGTCGGGGCCATGAGTCGGGGCAAGTTCCGATGCCGGTGCTGCCTGCTCAGCGTGGGAATGGGTCTGGACGCCGAACAGCTGCGGCGGAGCTGACGTTGGCCATCTCAAAATCAAACCCGTAACCATTGTAGCGCCGATAGCTCCGAGAAAAGCCGCTAAGGCTAAGCTCGGCCAGCCGAAAGTCGTTGATTTGTGTGCCTGGAGTCGTCGTTGCAGATTACGGCGCCATGAGGCAGCCGGTCCGGGAACACCCCAACGCTGAGCCAGTTGTTCCATGGCGCGGACAAGTGAGTCCCGCACCTCCTGGGACTCGGCTAAGTGGCGTTCAAAATCAACACTTTCTTCGGGCGACAGGACACCTGCCGCATACAAGACTGCCTGTTTGTTCCAAAAATCGAATTCAGGAGGAGTGGTCATAGGCTTCTCTTGCGATACGCATCAGTCGTTTCAGAGCCTGATGCAGTCTGGCTAAGGCGGTGCCCAGCGGCACGCCCAGGCGGGCAGCTATGTCACGAAAGCGCAACCCCTCTAGGAATCGCAGACGCACCACTTCCTGCTGACGCGGGGGTAATCGGCGCAACCACCGGTGCACCTGTTGTCGCTGCTCACGTTGCGCCAATTCCTGCCAAGGCTCTGGTGTCTTGGCGCTGAGGAGCAGTTGTTCGAAGTCGTCGTCGAGGGATACCCATCGGCGTGCCAGAGCCTCTCGGCGTTTCTCTAGCATCGCTTGGTGGTAGGCCACGGTGAACAACCAACCGCGAAAATGGCTGGCATCTACGCCATCCAGACGCGTCAATGCTGTGTAAAACGTTTCCTGTAGCGCGTCTTCCGCCCGATGCGGGTCCCGCAGAATCCCTAACACAAACAGGTAGATGGGCCTCTCGTAACGGACTAGCAGCGTCTCCAATGCCGCATGATCCCCACGACGCCACCGAGTGATTAGTTCTGCATCCGTGGGGCTGACGTCAGATTGCTGGTAATCAGGGGACTCAACCCGCCTCAGGTCCGCCATCATAGTAGTGCCTGGTAGTTGTTATAGACGATTATACTGCGCCAGCGCTTGGCGATACTCGGCGACCAATCCATCAATCTCGCCGCGACTGCGCTTTTCAGTTACGGCCAGGCTCACCGCGTTGGCCAATTGGGGATACCAGCGCCTCAGGGCGAGACCCCCCAAGTAACCTCGCTCCAGCACACGTCGCAGCACAGGTGGTGGGTCGGTCGGAAGTAAAACAGTAAACTCTTTGAAAAACGGTCGGTCGAACGCCAAACGTACTCCGGGAATTTGGCACAATTGTTGGGCCGCATAGTGTGCCTTCTGCAAACATAGTTCTGCCGTTTCGCGCAACCCCTGGGGCCCAAGCGCCGCCAAATACACGGCCGCGCGAATCGCCATCAGGCCTTGGTTCGTGCAGATATTGGAGGTCGCCTTCTCTCGGCGGATGTGTTGTTCCCGCGTTTGCAGGGTAAGTACCCAACAGCGCTGGCCTCGGCGATCCACAGTTTGGCCCACGAGCCGACCAGGCATCTTCCGCACATAAGCTTCGCGACAGGCCAGCACACCCAGATAAGGCCCACCAAATTGCATGGGAATGCCCAGGCTCTGTCCCTCCGCCACGACGATATCCGCGTCGTATTCACCAGGACGGCGAAGCAGTCCCAGGCTGATGGGATCGACGCTCACTACAAACAACGCACCGCGCCGATGCGTTCGCGCCGCTAATTCTTCAACCTCTTCCAAGTGGCCGAAGAAATTGGGATGCTGCACTAACACTGCGGCGGTATCGTCGGTAAGCGCCTGGTCTAGCGCATCGGGTTCGAGAAATCCGTGGGGAGTCGACAAGGTGATGACTTGCGGCTCCAGATTCGCCAAATAGGCACGGAGCGTTTGCCTATAGTGGGGATGAACACTCTCGGCCACTATTACGCGGCCATAACGTCCCGTAACGCTCAGGGCCATCATGGCCGCTTCTGCTAAGGCGCTGGCCCCTTCGTATAAACTGGCGTTGGCCACTTCCATGCCCGTCAGTTGGCAGATCAGCGTTTGGTATTCGAAAAACACCTGTAAACTGCCTTGGCTGGCCTCTGCCTGATACGGCGTATAAGCGGTGTAAAATTCGCTCCGACTTGCCACCGCATCCACCACTGCGGGGATGAAGTGGTCGTAACTGCCTCCACCTAAGAAACACACGGCCTGCTTGCCGACCCGATTTCGGGAGGCTAAGTCGTTGAGATGCTCGGTCAATTCCTGCTCGGTCAGGGCGGGCGGCACTTGCGGCAAGCCTTTGAGCCGAGCGGCGGGTGGAATCACCTCAAACAGCTCATCCACAGAGTTCAGGCCCAGAGCCGCCAACATTTCGCGTTGCTGTTCTTCAGTATTGACCCAATATGCCACCTTTAGACTCCGAATGCTGTCCGCCGCGGGAAGACGTTACCAATTTTACGGCATTCTTCGTTCAAGCATGGCGGGTGCCTTCCAGTAAGCTGATATAAACCCACGCCATCGGCGACAACTGAGGGCGGGCGATGCCGACATCTCATCTAACCGACCGGAATTTGTTGGCCGGAAACCGTCAAGTCCTTTGCCTAGGAGATACCGCTTTAGTGCTACGCATAAGTTGACCTTGGCACGCCTGGCGAATTTTGTTTCAATACTGCGAGTTAGCTGGCCACTGCTCGAGACATAGTCCTCGATTGTAGAAAAATATGCGAAGCCGTCCTGCGACGGACTAAAAAGGAGGAATACATGCACAAGGAAGGCCGACAGCTCGGCAAGAGGCTAGTAGTTTCCAGCTTGCTTATCTGTGGATGGCTTAGCCTCGGGAAGACGCTCGCGCAAGCGCCATTACCGCCTCCGCCACCTGGACCTGTTTTGCAGCCCCCTTCGTCCCCAGCGGTCGCTCCAGCCACGAAACCCACTGCTCCAAGTAAACCGCAAGGTCCCGTCGTGGAACAACTGACTGTGCCGCCGATCGAAAAGACCCCGGCAACTACGCCAGTGCCCGCGCCAGGCACGGGGAATACTCAGTCGGCCAGTCCCACCACTAGTTCGCCGGGGCCCGTGGCATCGCCGACGGTTCCGCCTAAGGCCGGCTCAGTGACTTCGAGTCCGCCGCCTGTCCCCGGAATCAGTGAGGCAAATCCGCCAAGTTCCCCATCACCAAGCGGCCCGAGTCTCGCGCCTGTGCCATCAGCACCCTCTACCCCAGCGCCGCCAGTACCAGCCGTACCGAAGGAACAGCCTCTACCTTCGTCTCCCGGCACGACGACGCCTTCGGAAAAACCGCCAGCCTCTTCTGTATCCGCACCGCCAGGATTGCTCAGTCCTGCCTTGCAAAGCGGGGACAATCAGCCCAAGCCGCTGTCTCCGCCGAGCACGCCCGGAGCATCACCGCCATCGAGCGCTACCGGTACCACCTCAATAACGCCTGTAGTACCGCAGAAACCCGCGCCCGCAATCCTCATCGTGGAGGTGCCGCCGCAGGCCACTCTGTGGATTGAAGACCAACGTATGACCCAGACTGGGCCAGTACGGTCATTCCAATCGCCGCCTTTAGAACCCGGCAAAACGTATCTTTATAAGCTACGTCTCAGCTGGCCCGGGCCAAACGGTCAACCCATCACCACAGAACATGAGATCACGGTGCAAGCGGGCCAAACGCAACGCATTGATTTTCGACCGTTAGCCCAAAGCCTGGGCACGACGCCGAGCCAACCAACCACGATTACTCCGCTTACTCCGAACCCGCCGCCCCCTAGTCCGCCGCGGCGGTTTTTCCCTTTCGGTCGCCCTGAGGGTAGCGGCCCGCAATAGAAGTTGGCTGCGCACGCGCCGCCAGGCATTCTAACGCGGCAGGTATTCGAGAATGAGCAAGCGATCCAGGCAGACGCGATAAATCCGATCCTTCTCGCAAACCATCCACCACGCTGAAGGCAGGTTATCCACCAACGCCAAACAATTCGGTGGTTTCTTGCCATCGCTTACGTCATACAAGCCTACTTTACGATGGTAACTTCCCACCACCAGATATTGGCCGTCAGTCCCCACGTGGCAATAATGACCCGTCAAATTCAGGTCTTTTTCCGGATCGAAACGACGCAGTAATTTGGGATTGCGTGGGTCGGAAATATCTACTTCGATCACCAGTCCTCGAGGTCGGCGTCCCTCGGGCGTACGCTCGGCCCATCCCAAGTAAAGGCGGCCATGCAGGAAGGCCATGGAGATGACGCGATGTCCCAAGGGCAAATCTAACCGTCCGACCACATCAGCTCGCTCGGGTGCGTCCAGACGAAGTATGTAAAGCCGACCTCGTTCGCCACTCTCCGCAAAGTGAGCCAAGTAAAGGTGTCCCTGATAATGGGCGATTTGATAACCGCTGGCAGGCAGACGCGACGCCAACTTCCTCGGCTGGTGGGGTTGGCTCAGGTCGAAAATGTCCCCATCGCTACTGTATAAGTGTTGCCCCAGGCGCAGTAAGCCGTAAGCTCGGCCCACGTCGGTGATCACGTGAGCCAGCCGGGGCTGCTGCGGGTTGTCCACATCCAGCGTAAACAACGCGCTCAGCCCGGGACGTGGCCGAGAAATGTCCGCCTGAAAATACACGTAGCGCTCATCCTCACTGCAGGCCATTTGTCCCCAAACCCGCAGGCCATGATGATAATACCCTAATAGCCGCGGATGCGCTGGGTCCCTTACGTCCACCAGGAACACGCTACCGGATAGATTCTGCCCCAAGGCCAACAGTCGTCGCTTGGGTAATAAGACCGCCGCCGAGAGTTCACCACCTTGCCGGTCGGCCGCTACTTCACGAATGCGTTCCGGTTGCCGCGCGTCGAACACTCGCAGACCGAAACCAGCATCGCTGGCGAACACAAAACCATCCTTACACGCCAGCGTGGTCACGTCGGAAATCATATCTTCGACCCAGGCGTATCCCAACAACTGAGGGCGCTGCCAATCTTTCACCTCAAAAACCGCCACACCCGTCTGAGCCTGTTCGAAAGGCCCGCGACCAAACCATTTCGGTAAATCGCGGCGAATCCCTACGTAAAGGCGTCCTGGTTCCCAGGCCACTGCCGAGCCACGCAGAGTAAAGGGCCAGGACGATTGCCCTACGATCCGGCCCACTAATTTCGGACGTGCAGGGTCGGATATATCGTAAATCGTAACTGGTGTCTCGGTGCCGGAGAGAAACAACCATGTTTGATATAACTGCGATGGCACACCGTCCGACAGTTCCGCAAGGCTTCTGGGATTTTTCGGATCGGATATATCATAGATTACCGTGGTTTGTTTTTCCGTGCCATAGCAGAGAATATTTTGCCAAGCGCAGGTGATATAGGTGAAGTTGGGATGCACGCGGAAGTCCATGCGGCTGACATGGCGCAGCGGTGGCCCAGAGCGATCATCATTCACCAATTTCGGATGCGCCGGCTCGCTGAGATCGAAAAAGCCTTCGCCGTTACCGTGCACAGTCCAAAGCCAACCAGGCGCAACGATACGACAGCGCATGGGCCAACCCGGCGCAGGTAGGTGCCGGAGCACTCGGGGCTGATCCGGCTGACGAACGTCGTACACCACCAGCGGGTGCGTGCTCTCATTCAACACCATGTACAGGTAGTCGCCATATCGTACCAGCCCCGAGGCATTGCCATTAACCAGGAAAACTTCCCCAGCCCGGCGAAGGGACGGTGGCTCTTCTGACCAACCAGCGATGAGTCCAACGAAGCCAAGTATGGCTATCGTAACAATGGCTGACAGTCGCACCATTTGGTTCCTCCATTATCAGGTTCTTAAGTGGCACGGCCTCCGGGAAAATTGTTGCCTTTTACACGTATTGAATCTGTAGCATGGTCATCCTTGTCCGGCAACTTGACCAGGTAACGAGAGCGAGATCGCCTCAGCTCAAGACCTGGGCCAAAACCCTGTCCTATCAACGCCAAGACGCAGTCAAACGACGCTAAGCCTCTTATCGCTGAGCCTAACAGTATCCCCTTATTGCGCCCGGCCTCAGCCTCGTATCGCGGGGTTTAGCTGAGTTGTAGCACCTTTAGCGTGATAAGCCTCGCTGCAGCAAGTAATACCTATAAAGCAGTTTTGTATGCTGGATCAATTCAAGGAATCTAGGCCCGTCTCTGTTGCCGGAATACGCAGGAATCATCACCTCGAATATTCCGCTAGCTCCGTACGCGCCAGGCTAACATCGAGGCTTGTGTCGCGATGTTACACGCGCAGCATTGACTATGGTCACTTACCCAAGGAATTGCCCAGCTTTTGGAACAACTCCAGCCATGCTAAAGTGAACTTGTCAGTCAACTCATGGGAACGCTGTAATTCCGCTGGCGTCTTTCCCCAGTAAAAACCAATCCAGCCGCTGGCATATCGCTGCGATTGGACGATGAACTGCTCCAGCTCACTTGCTTGGCAGTGTAAGGGGAACATCTCCTCAATGACGATGGGCTTGCCAACGGCGTATTCTTCAAGACGCTTTACTGCCTCCTCAATCTCGCCGCTTTTCGGATAGATGTGCAGCGACAGGAAGTCAAGATAAGAGGCTAAGGAACGTGGGTCGAAGCCGGAGTGAAACTTGCGCCGCTCGATGTTACCGTCCAAGAGCCCGACAGTAATCAGGGTATGTGGATCGTGCCGACGAATGGCCGACACCAGCGTCCGCACCCACTGCTCGCCGATTTCCTCTCGACGACGTCCTCGCGCATCCAGGGTAATGAACTGGACGAAACATTTGCCACCAAATTCCGGCCCGAGCCAATTTTTTCCTCGCACCTTCCCACCTGGAATTACCGGTTCGTTCATCAGGTCATAGCACCATAACGCGGGGTGTCCCGCACAACAGCGGGCTACCGCTTCCCAGAAACGGACCTGGATTTCCCAACGCTGTCCTTCGTCGAGGGCGTCATACCATGCGGGTACTTCTCGACGGTGATAACAGCCTAAACCCGTCAAATCCACATACAACCCTGTCTCTGCCGCCAAGTCTAGCAACTGTCGCAACTTCAATAAGGCTTTGCCGCTAGGCACATCAGGCACTGGCAGGAATCGGCTTAACTGCAAATGAATCCTTACAACATTGGCCCCCAACTGTTTCATCTCGCGAAAGTCCTGCGTTATTTTGTCCCATTCACTGTCCCAATAATCCTCGATAAGCCGACCCTCCTCGTCATGGTCATAATTGAAACCCCAGGGAATAAACCTCCTGCCTGAGGGGCTCAGCGAAAAACCAGTTCCGTCCTTAGTGGTTACGATTCGCTCCAGGTGAGGCGGCTTATTCTTCGAGGCCTGGGGGTGAGCAGCGCCTTCCGGCACCAGCAGTCCCACCACAACAACGATGCTTGCAATGTTCAGCATTACTACGGTCCCGATATGGTTTGCTATGCTGAACGCATTGCATCGTTTCAGGGTGCCCATTATTCACCATCCTTCCTGGGGGCCAAAGCTAATGAGCATGGCCGAGTTTTTGTTCACCGCCGAATCCTTGAGTCGGAGAATCAGTGCAGCCGGTTGTTGTAGCGTATTGCTACTCGGACACCTAGGGATCCTATACCGCAACTACGTCGCTTCCGCGAAGCGGTGGATGGGCACGGGGCGAGCAGGACGGAAACGCTGATACGTCAGCCAGTGGGCCGTTACACC